>NZ_SIZZ01000001.1:1802237-2402983 GCF_004322705.1 Dyella terrae
CGCGATTTTCCCGCCGCCGCGTGAACTTACGCCGGACTTTCGACGCATCCGGCCCAACCGTAACAAATGTGATCCAGTCGGCGTTCATAGCCTTTTGGCGAATGACATGGCGCCCGGTTTTCGCGTATCTTTTTGCCCATGCGGCCAGTAGGCCGGCATCGCGCGTTGGCAGCACTTCAGGGGTGTGGCGATGAAAGACGCCAGTGAGCCTTCAAACATCGTGAGCCTTAGCCAGCGCCTGGACCCCTCCAGCGAGCGCGGTGGCGCCCTTTTGAACACCGTACGCGACATCGCATCCCGCCGTCTGCAGCTCCTCGTCAACGGCATGTTCGAACACGTCGATGACGCCCTGTTCGATCTCGCCGAGAAGGCCGAGAACAATGCCGCGCAGATGCATTACTTCGACGGCATGCGTGAGGTGCGAAAGCGCCGCCCCGCCATCGAGCGCCAGTTCATCACCTACGTCGCGCGCGGGCTGGCCGAGTTCAGTTCGCAGCAGCGCACCTCGCCTTCGGGCGTGCCGCTGCCGATCGGCTCGGTCGAGCTGACCCTCGTTGCCGACAACGAGCTGGAAGAATCGCTTGCGATCACCAGCATGATCGGCAAGAACGAAACGCGCCTGACCCGCGATCTGTTCGCGGTGAACCAGCGCCTTTCGGTGATCTACGGCGGCACGCGCGTTGACGACGCCATCAACCCGGTGGCACCCGCCGCGCTGACCCAGGCGTTCCGCCAGGCGATGCGCGAACTGTCGGCGGAGATGCGCGTCAAACTCATCATCTACAAGCTGTTCGATCGTTACGTGCTGGCCTCGCTGGATGAGATGTACCAGGAGATCAATGCGGAACTGATCAATGCCGGCGTGTTGCCGCAGCTTCGCCACGAGGTTCAGCGCAGTGGTGGCGCGCCCGCCGGAGGTGCCACCGCGTCCGAAGGCTCGGCGAACGCGTCCATGCCGCTGGCCGACGATGGCGCGTCCAACGAATTGCTGCAGACGCTGCGCACGCTGTTCAGCGCGCGCCGTGGCGGCATGCCGGAGAACCTGCCCGTTGGCGGCCCGCTGCAGGTGCCCACGGTCAATGAACTGATCGGCGCGCTGAGCGTGCTGCAAAGCCAGGCGGCCACGGTCGCCCCGCTGCCGCCGCGCGGCCCGCAGCCCACCGCTAACGTGCTGCAGGAAGTGGTGCACCTCAAGGAGCAATTGCTCTCACAGATTGGCTCCCTGCGCGGCGAACGGCCGGGCCAGGTTGCCACGATGGACGAGGACACCATCGATCTCGTCGGCATGCTGTTCGAGTTCATCCTCGAAGACCGCAACCTGCCGACCGAAATGCAGGTGATGCTCGCGCGCCTGCAGATCCCCTATCTCAAGGCTGCGATTCTTGATCGTCGCCTGTTCGCGCATCGCCAGCATCCGGCTCGCCGCCTGCTCGACAATCTTGCCGATGCCGCCAAGGCCTGGTCGCCGGAAGCCGATCGCGATCATCGCCTGCACGACAAGATCAAGGTCATCGTCGACGCCCTGCTGCAGGAATTCGACGACGACCTGGGCATCTTCGATCGCCTCAACATCGAACTTCAGGAATTCCAGGACCTCAGCCGCCGTCGCGCCGAGCTCGCCGAGCAGCGCGTGGCCGAGTCCACCCGCGGCCGCGAAAAGCTCGACCAGGCGCGCCGTCGCGCCGCGCGCGAAATCCTCACGCGAATCGGCGATCACTCGCTGCCGCCACTGATCCACGGCATCCTGTCGCGCGCGTGGGCCAATTACATGGTGCTCACCATCCTGCGCCAGGGTGATGAGTCCAACGAGTTCCGTGACGCGCTGCGTTTCGTCAACGACTTCATTGCCAGCACGCGCCCTGCGCGCAGCCTGGACGATCGTCGCGCGCTGCGCCAGATGCTTCCGGGTATCGAGCGCTCGCTGCGTCGCGGCCTCGCCAATGTCGCGTTCCAGGAAAACGACATCGAGCGTCTGCTCGCCCAGTTGCACACTTATTATCGCCACCAGCTCGGCGAAGCCGTGCCGATCGCCGAAGTGCAGGCTGCCGAAGAAGCCGCCACGCTGCCGATCCCGGACAACATCCAGCCCATCGCCGAAAGCGATGCCGAGCCGGATCCGGCGCCGATTGAGCCGCAGCAGATGGAAGCTTCGCCGGAGCTGCGTCTGGTGCTCGACCTGAAGCCGGGTATCTGGCTGGAGTTCGTCACGGGCGGCGACACCATCGAGCGCGCCAAGCTGTCGTGGATCAGCCCCATGAGCGGCCGCTATCTCTTCGTCAATCGTCGCGGCCTGAAGGTGGCGGACTACGCGCCGCAGGAACTGGCCAACGAGCTGGTGAAGCAACGGGCCCGTGTTCTCGAATCCACGGCGTTGTTCGATCGCGCGCTGGACGCTATTGTCGGTCGCCTCAGCCAACCCGTAACGGCCCCCGCGCCCGCTCCTTGATGACTTCCCAATCGATGCTTGCCCCACTGCCCGCTGACCTCGTGCAGGCGGATGTCGAACGCGCCTTCGCCGAAGATATCGGCACCGGCGACGCCACAGCCACGCTTCTGCCCGCCGACGGCGTCGCGCATGCTCGACTGACATGTCGCGAGGATGCCGTGATGGCAGGCATTCCCTGGTTCGACGCGTGCTTTCGCCGACTCGATCCGACCATCGACATTCGCTGGTCGCTCGAAGACGGCATGCGCGCGCGGGCCGGCAGCGTTATTTGCGAATTGCGCGGCAACGCGCGCGCGATGGTGACGGCCGAGCGTTCGGCGCTTAACTTCCTCCAGCTGCTGTCAGGCACCGCGACCGCAACGGCCACCTACGTCGCTGCCGTCGAAGGCACGGGTGTCAAAGTGCTCGATACGCGCAAGACCGTGCCGGGCCTGCGCCTCGCACAAAAGTACGCGGTTCGCTGCGGCGGTGGTCATAACCATCGCGTGGGTCTGTACGACGCCATCCTGGTGAAGGAAAACCACATCATGGCGGCGGGGGGTATCGCGGCGGCCGTTGCGCAGGCGCGGCGCCTGCATCCGACGCTGCTCCTGGAAGTCGAGGTGGAGAATCTCGACGAGTTGAACCAGGCGCTGGAGGCGGGCGTCGACCGCGTCATGCTCGACAATTTCGATATTCCGACCATGCACGAAGCCGTCCGTGTCACAGCAGGGCGGACCGCGCTTGAAGTGTCGGGCAATGTCGACCTGACCACGATTCGCGCTTACGCCGAAACGGGAGTGGACTACATCTCAGTGGGCGCGCTGACCAAGCACGTCCGCGCCGTGGACCTGTCGCTGCGGCTCCAGCTCGACTGATGGGTCGGCGGCCTTGCAGGCCGCCCTGCCCGACCACACACTCGGCGCATGGGAAAGTATTCCGACCTGATCTGGCTGATCGTCCTGGCCGCCATCACCGGGCTGTGGCTCAAGATGAGTCGCCTGCGCGAGCTGGCCATTGCCGAGGCCCGACGCCAGTGCGAACGCCATGGGCTGCAGTTGCTCGACGAGACCGTTGGCCTGCGAGGCATTCGGCTACGCAAGCTGGACGGCCAGCGCGTCTTCGAACGCGGCTATGCGTTCGAAGTCAGCATCGACGGCAACGATCGGGAGCCGGGACGTATCTGGTTCGCTGGCGGCCAACTCACCGGCGTGAGCTTGCCGACGATTGAGACGCGCACGGCGGAGGGCAGCGAGACCGGCAGCAACGTCGTTCCGTTCCGCCGCCTGGGCGAACTGCCGGACGACACGCGGCGACTTCACTGAGTGGATTCCGTGGCACCGTGAGGCCGACCCGGGTACGCAAGTGGGTGGGATGCGCAGATGTGTACGGCAGCGGCCCCGGGGCGTGGGCGAGGCGCCGAACTTCCGGTCCCACTACAACCCACCACCCCTCTCGCACTTCAAACGACCTCCTCTCCTTGGGAGAGAAGGCCTGAAGCCTCGGAATTACTTCACCACACGAAGGAAGGGCGCACCGCGCTTGGGCTTCTCGCCTGACTCCTCACCATCGCTGCCCGGCCCTTGATCGTCCGGCGGCTCCGGCGTTGGCGGCGGCGTATCACCACCCTCGTCAGCCGGGAACATCATGCCCTGGCCATTCTCCTGCGCGTACAGCGCCAGCACGGCCTGGACGGGAATCAGGATGGCGTGGCTCACGCCCGAGAAGCGCGCCTGAAAACTGATCCATTCGTTGCCGAGGTCGAGATTGGCGACCGCACGCATGGCGAGGTTGAGGACGACCTGGCCGTTCTTTACCACCTGCGGCGGCACACGCACGCCTTCGCGCGCAGCATCCACCAGAACATAAGGCGTGAGGTTGTTGTCGGTGATCCAGTCGTAGATCGCCCGAAGGAGGTAGGGGCGGTTGGAGGTCATGGGTACGTGTTTTTCGTTGTTGCTCATTTCGAGAGCCGTTCCTGATCTGCTTGACTTGCCTGCCGCACCTTCGTTGATCGGGCGCATCGCCTTGGGCGATCCACCCCGTCCGGGCGGCCATGTTTCGGAGGCTCTACTCGTCCTTGCTATTACGTCGTGCGCCTGACTCGGGCATTCCAGCACGCTTTGACCTTCACGTCATGGCCCCCGGGAAGCATCAGTGCACCGCAGCGACGCATCCTAGGGCCGCATGGCCCGTTCTTCGGGCGTGAGACTGCGCGAGAATCCCTGGCTGTGGAACAACCGCTCACCGTAGTCGAGAATCGGCTTGCCCTCACGCCCGAGATCCACGCCGAGCCAGGGCAACCGCCATATGACCGGCGCCACCAGGCAGTCGGCCAGGCTCATCTCCGCATTCAGGAAAAACCGGGCGGCTTTGAACAGCGGTAGTGAGGAAAGCAGATGATCGCGCAGGCGTTTGCGGGAGGCATCGGCGGTTCGGGAGCCGCTCCTGATCGCGTCCAGTTCGGGCAGCCAGTCCATTTCCACGCGGAGTGAGGCCAGGCGCAGGCGCGCGCGCGACAGCGGATCGATTGGCATCAGCGGGGGGTGCGGGTAGCGTTCGTCCAGGTACTCACAGACGACGGATGGTCCATACAGCGTCAGATCGCGATCCACCAGGGTGGGTGTTCCACCGTAGGGATTGAGGTCGATAAGGTCCTCGGGCGGTTTGTTCGGATCGACGATCACCCGGTCGTAGGTGACGCCCTTTGCCGCCAGTACCAGCCTCGTGCGGTGACTTTGCACGTCGTCGGCGGTGCTATAGAGGGTGAGTACGGATCGCGAACGTGCGCTTTGGACCATGCGCTGTCTCCCCATCGACAATGTACATGCGGCGGCCCAGGGCCGCCGCATGTTGACTACGGAGCGACGTCTTTAGTGGACGTCCTTCCAGTATTCCTTCTTTAGCATGTATGCCAGGAAGGTAAAGCCCGCCAGGAACAACAGCACCCAAATGCCGTACTTCTGGCGCTGGAGTGCGGCCGGCTCGGCAGCGTATTCCAGGAACGTGGTCAGGTCACGGGTAGCCTGCTGGAACTGGGCCGGGGTGAGCTTGCCGGGCTGCGAGAGCTCGAGCTTCTCAACCACTTCCTCACCACCTTCCTTGCCCATGTGAGCGACCTGCAGGCCCTGCAGTTCCCACAGCGGATTGGGCATGGAGGCGTTCGGGAATACGGTATTGTTCCAGCCCACCGGGCGGCTCGGATCCAGATAGAACGAGTTGAGGTACGCGTTCACCCAGTCCGCACCCTTGGCGCGCACTTCCAGCGAGAGATCCGGCGGTGCCTTGCCGAAGAACGTCGTGGCCGACTCTTCCGGCATGTGGGACACCACGGCCTCACCGAACTTGGCGCCGGTGAAGTTGAGGTTGTCCATCACTTCCTTCTCGCTCAGGCCGAGGTCTTCGGCGATGCGCGAATAGCGCACGTACTTCAGCGAGTGGCAGCCCACGCAGTAGTTGAAGAACAGCTTCGCACCACGCTGCAGCGACGCCTTGTCGGCGACGTTGGTGTTGGCCGAAGGCAGTCCGCCTTCCTCGTTCGCCATGACGTTGGCGCTGCCGGCCAGAAGGCCGACGGCAAGGGCGAGAGAGGTGATATATCGCTTCATCAAGGTCTGTCGCTTAGTCATGGTCAAACACCACCCGCTCCGGAACCGGCTTGGTCTTTTCCTTGCCGCGGGAGTAGACCCACAGGAACACGAAGTAGCCGAAGTAGATCAGCGTCATCACGCGACCGAACAGGTTTTCCCAGAAGGTCACGTCAACGCTGTTGCCAAACCAGGCCGGGATCAGTTCCGCCACCACGCCGGCGCCGACGGCACCGAGGGCGAAGAAGGAGATCACGAACAGGCCCAGCGAGACCTTGTAGCCCGTGCCGCGGTAGCGGATCGAGCGCACCTTGCCGGCATCGATCCACGGCATCAGGAACAGCAGCACGATGGCGCCGAACATGCCGATCACGCCCCAGATCGCCGTGCTGAAGAACGACGGGATCATGCGGAGAATCGCGTAGAACGGGGTGAAGTACCACACCGGCTTGATGTGCGACGGCGTCACGAGGTTGTTCGCCGGCACGAAGTTGTCGTGCTCGAGGAACCAGCCACCGAAGGTCGGCGCAAAGAAGATGATGAAGGCGGCGATGATCAGGAAGAAGCCAACGCCGAACAGATCCTTCACCGTGTAGTACGGATGGAACGGAATGCCGTCAGCCGGCTTGTTCGCATCCCAGCGGTTGCCCTTCGGACCCTTCTTGATTTCCACGCCGTCCGGGTTGTTCGAGCCCACTTCGTGCAGTGCGGCCAGGTGGAGGACCACCAGGAGCAGCAGCACCAGCGGCAGCGCGATCACGTGCAGCGCGAAGAAGCGGTTGAGCGTGGCGTCCGCCGGCAGGTAGTCACCCATGATCCATTCGACCAGGGTGCTGCCGATGTAAGGCACCGTGCCGAACAGCGAGATGATCACCTTGGCGCCCCAGAAGGACATGTTGCCCCACGGCAGCACGTAGCCCATGAAGGCTTCGGCCATGAGCACCAGGAAGATCAGCATGCCCAGCAGCCACACGAGTTCGCGCGGTTTCTGGTAGGAGCCGTACATCAGGCCGCGGAACATGTGCAGGAACACGACGACGAAGAACAGCGAGGCGCCGGTCGAGTGCATGTAGCGGATCAGCCAGCCCCACTCCACGTCACGCATGATGTACTCGACCGAGGCGAAGGCTTCCGCCGCGCTGGTCTTGTAGTTCATGGTGAGGAAGATGCCGGTGACGATCTGGTTGACCAGCACCAACAGGGCGAGCGAGCCGAAGTAGTACCAAAGATTGAAGTTCTTCGGTGCGTAGTACTCGGTCATGTGCTTGCGATAGGTCGGCGCCAGATTCGGCGCGCGTTCGTTGACCCAATCGCCAATGCGCGTGAACACGTTAGCCATCAGCCGGCCTCCTTCGGATCCACGCCAATCTGGATGTGCGTGTCGTCCACGAAGTGGTACGGCGGCACCAGCAGGTTCTTCGGCGCCGGCACGCCCGCATACACGCGGCCCGACATGTCATAGCGCGACTTGTGGCAGGGGCAGTAGAAACCGCCCTTCCATTCCGGATCGAACGGCTCGGGCTTCATGACAGGCACGAAGTCCGGCACGCAACCCAGATGGGTGCACAGCGCGACCATGACCAGCCATTCCGGCTTGATCGAACGCGTTTCGTTCTGGGCGTACGCAGGCTGCTGCTCAGCCGAGCTGCCGTTCGACTTGGGGTCGACGAGGCGGCCGTCCTGGCTCGGCAGGGCGTCCAGCTGTTCCTTGGTACGGTTGACCACGAACACCGGGAGACCGCGCCACGGGTAGGTCACTTTCTGACCTGCCTCGATTTTGCTGATGTCGACCGTGACCGGCGCGCCAGCGGACTTAGCCCGCGCACTGGGCTCCCACGATTTGATGAAGGGCACGACTGCCGCGACGACTCCAACACCACCAACCACTGCCGTGGTCGCTGTGAGGAAACGGCGGCGGCCGTGATCGACGACTTCGTTCGCCATCAGGCTCTCCGGTATTGCATGCCATTGAGGTGCGGCTTTAGGGGCCGCAAAAATCGCGTTAGTGTAGCGTCAGCCCCTGCCTCGTACAATAAAACTGGACAGGCGCCTGCGTCGATCCACTTCCGCTCGCCACCGACCATCCCACGACATGAAACATGCCGCCGGCACGATTGCCTTCATTGCCCGCTTCGTCATCCTTGGGCTGGCGTTGGCCTTCGTGGTCAGCCTTATCTGGCCTGGCGTAGGGGATCGTCTGCGGTCCGCGGTGGGGCTGCCCCACAGCCCGGCGGCCTCCGCGCCATCGAGCCAGACAGCGCCTTCACGCGCATCAGGCCCGGCATCCTACGCCGATGCGGTAAGCAAGGCAGCCCCATCGGTGGTCAACATCTACGCCAACAAGATGGTGACTGAGCAGGGCGTGCAGATGTATTCCGACCCCGTGCTGCAGCGCCTTTTCGGTGGCCGCCCTGCCCTGTACAAGCGGCGTGAACAAAGCCTGGGCTCAGGCGTGATCGTGAGCCAGCAGGGCTATGTGCTCACCAATAACCATGTGATTGCCAAGGCCGACGACATCCAGGTCCTGCTCTATGACGGCCGCGTCGCGCGCGCCCAACTGGTCGGCGCCGACGTCGAAACCGACCTTGCCGTCCTCAAGATCGACGTTCCGAACCTGCCTGTGATCCGGACGGCCGAGGACCACCCGGCCCGCACGGGCGACGTGGTCCTGGCCATCGGAAACCCCCTGGGACTCAACCAGACGGTGACCATGGGCATCATCAGCGCCATCGGGCGCCAGCTCAGCAGCTCCAGCCCGGAGGACTTCATCCAGACGGATGCGGCCATCAACCTCGGCAATTCCGGCGGTGCGCTGGTGAATACCGACGGCGAGCTTGTCGGCATCAACACACTGTTGATCGGCAAGGCCGCCAACGCCGAGGGCATCAGCTTCGCCATCCCCGTGGGCAGCGCCAAGCGGGTACTGGACCAGATCATCGACAGCGGCCATGTCGTGCGGGGCTGGCTGGGCGTGGACTACACCTTCGTGCCGGTCGCCGCCGACAGCGGGCTTCCGGCGGCGGCGCGTGGCGCCCAGGTAACCGACGTCTATCCGGGCGGCCCGGCCGCCCAGGCTGGCCTCCAGCCCCATGACATCCTGTTGCGCATCGGCACCAACGACATCGTCGACCCTGCCGACCTGCGCCGTCGCGAGGCCGCGCTTCAGCCCGGCAGCAAGGTGGAGGTCTCGGGACTGCGCAATGGCGCGCCGTTCCATGCCGAAGTCACTCTGGCGCAGCGGCCACCCATGACGCCGACGGCCTCACTGGATGGCTAGATAAGCACCACCCTCATCAGCACCTGCGTCAAAAAACCACATGGGTGAACGCACCCATCGGCGAGCCAGTTAGCCCTGTCCCGCTCCGACACCCGCGGCGCTGGCGGTGGTCGGCTGACGGATGGCCAGACCGTAGCGCTTGCGCAACGTACCCACGCGCTCGACGTAAACCTGGGTTTCGGCATAGGGCGGCACCCCGCTATACCGTTGCACGGCGCCAGCGCCTGCGTTGTAGGCCGCCGCCGCCAGGCGCTCGTCACCCTTGAAGTTCCTGAGCAGCAACGCGAGGTAACGCGCGCCGCCGCGGATGTTCTGGTCAGCATCAAAAGCGTCGCGCACACCCATGTCGCCTGCTGTGCCTGGCATCAGCTGCATCAGGCCCTGCGCACCTTTGATCGACAGTGCGCGCGGGTTATAGGCACTTTCCGCATGGATGATGGCGCGAAGAAAGGCCTCGTCCACGCCAAACTCCATCGCCGCCGAGCGAATGGTGTCGGCGTACGCCGTCATGTTGAGGCGCACGCTGTCCCAGTGGATCGGCGAATGAAGATTGCAGGCGACGCACGTCGAGATGTAGGTGAACAACATGGTCACCGTACGTCCCTTCTGACCGCTTGGCGTGAGGTTGGTGTACTCCACGCTGCCATCGGCGCGCACCACGCGATAGACCGCGCCACGAAGGACGCGGTCGCCACTCGATACCGACACGGTGGCGGTCTGCGCATCGGCATCCGCATCCGGCTTGCGCGATTCACTGTATGCCCACTGTCCGGCCTTGCCCGCCGGCACCTTGTCTTCGAGCGAACGGGTTTGCGCTGAACCTCTGACCTCGGCGGTGGACGCCAGCTGACCCGGCGGAACGGGCTGGGCCGTGGTGGTAACGCTCCCCTTCACCCAGGCCAGCGAGGCGGTGGGTGCGGCGGGTTTCGCGGGCAAGGAGGCCGGCGCAGCCTTTCGGCGGACAGGCGCGTCCGGCACCGAGGCCATGCGCTGGCAGTTCTGGTAGCCCTGGGTGCTGCTGCTATAGACCGCCTCTCCCGATACCCCGGTACAGCGGTAAAGCCCGCCCGCATGCGCAGGAGCAAGCCAACCCGCCGCCAGGAGCAGGACGCACAGGCGCGCCACCCGGCCTCCAAGGGCCCGGGAGCGTCCACTCCGCGAGGGTGCGCCGCTTCCCCCATGTCGCACGGCATCCAACATGGCGCGGAGTGTGCGCCCACGCGCAGGCCGCCGCCAAGCGGAAACATTCCGATTCGTGCGCCCGGACAAACAATCGGCGCCCCTCCACAAACCTGCGCAAGTCCCTGATCCCACAAGCGAGACGGGTGGCAGCCAGCCCTGCCCCGGCGTAAACTACGCGGTTCGGCGACTCCCGCCCTTCAGACTCCCACCGGTACCAAGCCATGAGCGGCAAGCTTTTCATCAAGACCCACGGCTGCCAGATGAACGAGTACGACTCGACCAAGATGGCCGACGTCCTCAAGGCATCCCATGGCCTGGAGCTCACCCAGGACGAGTCCGAGGCGGATGTCATCCTGATCAATACCTGCTCGATCCGCGAAAAGGCCCAGGAAAAGGTGTTCAGCCAGCTCGGTCGCTGGAAGGAGCACAAACAGGGCGGCAAGCCGGTCCTGATTGGCGTCGGCGGATGCGTGGCATCCCAGGAAGGCGAGGCGATCATCAAGCGCGCCCCGTACGTGGACCTGGTGTTCGGCCCGCAAACCCTGCATCGCCTGCCGGAACTGATCGAAGCCAAGCGCAGCACCGGCAAGGCCCAGGTGGACGTCAGCTTCCCGGAAATCGAGAAGTTCGACAGCCTGCCCGAGCCGCGCGCTGAAGGCCCAACCGCCTTCGTGTCGATCATGGAAGGCTGCTCCAAGTACTGCTCGTACTGCGTGGTGCCCTACACCCGCGGCGAAGAAATCAGCCGCCCCTTCGACGACGTCATCGTCGAGGTCGCTCAGCTGGCCGCCCAGGGCGTGCGCGAAGTGAACCTGCTCGGCCAGAACGTGAACGCCTACCGCGGCGCCACGCATGACGGCGGCGTGGCCGATCTTGCCGTGCTTATCCATGCCATCGCCCAGATCGAGGGCATCGGCCGCATCCGTTTCACCACCTCGCATCCGCTGGAGTTCTCCGACTCGCTGATCGAGGCCTACGCCAACGTGCCGCAGCTGGCCAACTACCTGCACTTGCCGGTGCAGGCCGGCTCCGATCGCATTCTCAGTGCCATGAAACGCGGCTACACCGCGATCGAGTTCAAGCAGAAGATCCGCAAGCTGCGGGCCGTGCGCCCGGACATCTGCGTCTCCTCGGACTTCATCGTCGGCTTTCCCGGCGAAACTGACGATGACTTCGAAAAGACCATGAAGCTGATCGATGACGTCGGCTTCGACCAGAGTTTCTCCTTCATCTTCTCCTCGCGCCCGGGCACCCCGGCGGCCAACCTGGCCGACGACACGCCGATGGCGGTGAAGCACCAGCGTCTCGAACGCCTGCAGGCGACGATCAACAACAACGCGCGTCAGATCAACGAAGCGATGGTCGGCTCGGTGCAGCGCGTGCTGGTGGAAAAGGTCAGCAAGAAGAACGAGCACGAGTTGACCGGCCGTACCGAGAACATGCGCTTCGTGAACTTCCCCGCGCCAGCGAAGTTGATCGGCCAGTTCGTGGACGTAGTGATCACCGAAGCCATGACGAATTCCCTGCGCGGCCGCCTCGCAGCGGGGTGAAGTCGCTCGCTTTGCTCGCTGTGAATTCGGCTGCTGGCGCAGCCTGTGAACGGTAAACGGTAAGAGCCAGTGCTCGCTGCCTCAGCTATTACCGTTTACTGTTTACCGTTCACAGGCTGCGCCAGCAGCCGCTCAATCTAGCCGCTTGCGGAACCGCAGGATCGCCGCCGTCATCATCACGGCGGTAAAGGCCACCAGCGCAAGCACATCCACCCACATCTCCCACAGTCCCGCACCTCGCAGCATTACGCCGCGAATCAGGCGCAGGAAGTGCGTGAGCGGAAGCACCTCGGCAATCCACTGCGCCACGCGCGGCATGCCCGCGAACGGGAACATGAAACCCGAAAGCAGGATCGATGGCAGGAAGATGAAGAATGTCATCTGCATGGCCTGGAACTGGGAGGTCGCGCGCGTGGAGATCAGCAGGCCCAGGGTGAGGTTGGCAAGGATCAGCAACATGGCTGCCAGATAGACGTCCAGCAGGCTGCCGCTGATCGGCACGTCAAAAAGCCAGCGACCCAGCGCAAGGATGACCGACACCTGGATCAGGCCAATGGCGATGTACGGCAGCACTTTGCCGATCATCAGTTCCGCACTGGTCAGCGGCGTGGCGATCAGCAGTTCCATGTTGCCGCGCTCGCGTTCGCGCACGATGGCAATGCCGGTGAACAGCACCATGGTCATGGTGAGAATGACGCCTACCAGTCCCGGCACGATGTTCACAGCAGAACGTCGTTGGGGATTATAGAAACTGACGATACTGATCGCGCCCTGGGGCGGCGTACTGACGATGGGCGAACGCGTGTCCGGCGCAGCGCTGTTGACCGGCACCTGCGCAAGCTGGGCCGCGGCACTTTGCACCACATTGTCGCTGCCATCGACCAGGATCTGCGCAACGGGACGGCCGTCGATGCGACGTCGCTCGAAGTCCGGCGGAATCGTCACGCCCAGGCTGATGTCGCCGCGTCGAAGCAGCGCCATCAACGCTTCGGGCGTGGTCTCGTGATAACGGGGCGACATGACGCCCGTAGCGAGCATGTCCATCACCAGCGCGCGCGAGCCGCTGGTATTGGCCTGATCCACGATCCCGGCATCCAGTCCGCGCAAGTTGGTGTTGATCGCATACCCGAACAGCACCAGCTGGATGACCGGAATGCCTACGATCATCGCCAGCGTCACGCGGTCGCGGCTCATCTGCCGCAACTCCTTCACCACGATGGCCCAGAGGCGACGCCAGCTCATGCTGCCTGGTCCTCGCGCTGTCCGGCCTGCCGTGTCACGGCAACGAAGACGTCTTCCAGATTGGGCTCTGCGGCCTGCACCTGCGCCTGCAGGCCCGACTTGCCGATGATCTGCTTGAGCTGACCCAGGCCGTCGCCCTGCTCCTGCGGCTGCATCAGGACGCGAAGCACGTTGCCCACCTGCGCCACACCAAGCACGGCTGGCTGATCGACCAAGGCCTTCTGCACGCGGCGCGGATCGGTGCTTTCCACGACGAACGCGCGCCCCTCGAGCTTGCCAGTCAGCTCCGCCGGCGTGCCATCCGCGACGAGGACGCCATGGTTGAGAATGGCCAGCCGATGACAACGCTCGGCTTCATCCATCAGGTGCGTCGACACGAGCAGCGTGGTGCCGGCGTCCGCCAGTTCGAACAGCTTTTCCCAGAAGTCGCGCCGCGATTCGGGATCGACCGCGCTGGTCGGCTCGTCGAGGAACAGCAACTCTGGATCCTGGATAACGGCACACGCCAGCGCCAGGCGCTGCTTCTGGCCACCGCTCATGGTGCCGGCGAGTTGCTTCTGGCGATCGCTGAAGTGGTACTGCTCGATCAGTTCGTCGACGCGTCCCTTCATCTTCGCCTTGGGTACGCCTTGCACCGCGGCCATGAATTCCAGGTTTTCGCGGACGGAAAGGTCTTCGAAGAGCGAAAACTTCTGCGTCATGTAGCCGATGCGTGAGCGCAGTTGTTCGGCCTGCTCCGGGATGCGAAGGCCAAGCACATCAATGTCACCTTCTGTCGGCGTCAGCAAGCCGCAAAGCATGCGGATCGTGGTGGACTTACCCGAACCGTTCGGCCCGAGAAACCCATAGACGTGTTTGGCAGGGACCTGCAGATCGACATGATCGACGGCCGTGAACTCACCGAAACGCTTGGTCAGCCCGCGCGCGCGAATCGCCATCTCCTCGCGCATGTCCGCACTCATTTGCCGCCCCCGACCAACTCGGCTCGAATGGGCAAACCCGCGGGAAGCTGCGCCGCGTCGGCGCCAAGCGTGACTTCAGCCAGATAGCTCAAGCGCTGCGCGTCGTCGCCAATCAGTGCGTAGTACGGCGTGAAGTCCGGCTCGCTGCGAATCATGCGCACCTTGCCTTCGAACACCTGGTCGCGCCCGTCGACATGGATCCGCATGCGATCGCCAACATGCACGCTCGCACGCATGGGTTCCTGCACATAGATGCGCGCATAGGGAGCATCGCCCGCCAGCAGCACCACCAAGGGCGCACCGATGGGAGCCTGGTCTCCGAGTTTATACGGGAGGCTATCGACGCGAGCTTCGCGTGGCGCGACCACGTCGAGTTTGGTCAGCACCACTTGCTGTGCCTGCGCCTGTGCCTTCGCGGCAGCCAGCGCGGATTCGCCCTGGGCGATCTGTTCCGGACGCGTACCGTTGAGCAGTTCATCCAGCGCCGCCTTCGCCGCCGCCACCTGCCCATCGGCGTTTCCTGCGGCGGCGCGTGCCCGGTCGATGTCGGATCCAGCGACGTAATTGTCATGTTCCAGGGGTAGCAAGCGCTGGTAGTAGGCACGTGCATCACGCGCCTGCGCTTGCGCGGAAGCCAGATCGGCCCGCGCCTTGGCGATGTCCTCCTTGCGCGGCCCCACTTGCAGTTCAAGCAGTGCGGCCTGCTGTTGCGTGGCCTGCGCCTGGGCGGCCGCGAGGTTGGCTTGCGTCTGCGCAGGATCGAGTTTCAGCAGGGGCTGGCCGGCTTTCACCGTGTCGCCTTCACGCACGCTGATATCGACGACCCGCTCGGCGACCGGAGCAGGCATCGTGATCCGATCAAATTCGAGCGTGCCAAGTGCCTGCGGGGGCGACTTCGAACAAGCCGACAACAGCAGGACGGCGAGGACCGCAGTCCAGGGGCGAATCTTCATGGAGAGGACTCCTCGTTTGGAGCGGCGATGCCTGACGACAACAAGGCAAGCGTGTGCCGGGCCATGGCCTGGGGATCGAGATCGTCCGCCTCGAATACGCGTCGCCAGATGGGTGCGCCTGCAGCGGGAAACAGCGTCAGGCCGACGAGCGACACGACCAGCAGACGCGGATCGAGCGCGCGATTGAGCAGGCCGTTTTCCTGCGCCTGCGCGAATCGCTGCGCCAACATGCGGGGAAGGTTCGGGAGGATCTCGCTGAAGAGGATCTCGCGCAGTTCGCCGCCTTCGCAGAGGACTTCCCTCACCCAAAGCGGCGGAAGCCACGGATTGCGGGAGACCACTTCGCTCATGCCGCCCACGAAGGTGGCGATGAGGTCCGCGGGATAGAGCTTCTCCGCCAGCGCCGCACGGGTAGGAGCCAGCGCCGGCAACAGGCGCTCCTGGATCAGGGCCTGTTTGAGTGCCTGCTTGTCGCCGAAGTAGTAGTGGAGCATGGCCGGCGTCACCCCGGCTTCCTGCGCAATCGTCCGTAGCGACGTGGCCGCAATGCCTTCCTGGGCAAAGCGATTGATCGCCACGTCCAGCAGGCGCGCCCGCAGGTCCGGCTCGTCCCGGCCGGGGCGTCCGGCGCCACGCTTGCCGCTGGCGCGTCGAGGGGTCTTGGCTGAAGTCATGTAACTTAAATTAATTACCTGTTTAATTAATCGCAAGTGCCGCTTCCGGGCCTGAGATTGGCGTCCACCCCATCCACGGCGGATGAAACGGGAAGTAGCCGCCTACACATCGCCCGCGCTACTCTCGCGCGCCTATGACTGAGCTCAATCAGCGCGACTTCGCGCTAGAACCCGAAGACAACGCCCGCCTCGCCAACCTCTGCGGCCCCTTTGACGAACATCTGCGGCAGATCGAACTGCGCCTGGGCGTGGAACTGAACCATCGCGGCAACCTGTTCCAGGTGATCGGCGAGGAGGCGGCCACGCGGGCCGCCGAAAAGGTCCTGCAGGCGCTTTACGCCACCACCGACAACGAATCGCTGACCGGCGCGCGCATCAATCTGCATCTGGCCGAATCCGGTATCGACGCCATCACCGCCGAAGCCGCTGAAGGCGCGCAAGAGGTGGTGATCAAGGTCAAGCGCGGCGTGATCAAGGGCCGCGGCCCAAACCAGGCGCGCTACCTGCATGCCATTACGTCGCATGACATCAACTTCGGCGTCGGCCCCGCCGGTACCGGCAAGACGTATCTTGCCGTCGCCAGCGCCGTCGAAGCACTGGAAGCCAACCGCGTCCAGCGCTTGCTGCTGGTGCGCCCCGCCGTCGAAGCCGGCGAGAAGCTTGGCTTCCTGCCGGGTGACCTGTCGCAAAAAGTCGACCCCTACCTGCGCCCGCTCTACGACGCGCTTTACGAAATGCTCGGCTTCGAAAAAGTCGCCAAGCTGATCGAGCGCAACGTCATCGAGATCGCGCCGCTGGCTTATATGCGCGGCCGAACGCTCAACGACTCCTACGTCATCCTCGATGAAGCCCAGAACACCACTGTTGAGCAGATGAAGATGTTCCTCACCCGCATCGGCTTCGGCTCGGTGGCCGTGATCACCGGCGACGTCAGCCAGATCGACCTGCCCCGCCATGTGCGCTCGGGCCTGCGCCATGCCATCGAAGTGCTGCGTGGCGTCGACGGCATCAGCTTTACGTTCTTCACCTCGCGTGACGTGGTTCGCCACCCGCTGGTGGCCAAGATCGTCCGCGCCTACGAGGCCTTCGAGCAGGCCAGCGAGGAACAGCGGTGAGCCGCGAAGCCCCCGAGCTCCAGCTGACCGTAGGCTATGGCGCACCCCGCGCCGGCGTGCCCTCGGCCGCCAGCTTCCGGCAGTGGGTTGAGGCGGCCTTGCATGGCGCGCGCCGGCGCAAGGCCACCGAACTCTCGATCCGCATCGTCGATGCCGGGGAAGGCCAGGCCCTCAACCGTGACTACCGCGGCAAGGACTACGCCACCAACGTGCTCTCCTTCCCCGCCGAACTGCCGCCGGGGGTGAAGCTTCCCCTGATCGGCGACCTCGCCATCTGCGCGCCGGTCGTTGCCCGCGAGGCCGTCGAACAGGGCAAAAAGCCCCGCGACCATTGGGCTCACATGACCGTCCATGGCGTGCTCCACCTCCTCGGCTACGACCACATCGAAGACGACGAGGCGGAAAAAATGGAGGCACTGGAGACCCGCGTGCTGGCGGGCCTGGGGATCGCCGATCCGTATCAGGAGCACTGACGGACAAGGTGGCGCGGGTGCCCGGCGAAGCCCGTGAAGGGCTTCTGCACAACCGCCCGAGACCTTGTCCCAGCCTTAGATCCTGAATTGTCACAAGATTTCGGCTAGACTGACCTTTCCGCCCGTCTCCGGGCAGCATCCGCAAGAGTAATGAACGAGGACCCTGGCAGTACCAGCGGCCCGGCTCACCGCAAGTGGTGGGATCGACTGGGCCACCTGTTTTCCGGCGAACCGCGCAATCGCCAGGAGCTCATTGAAGAGCTGCGCACGGCACAGGCCAACGGCCTGATGTCCAACGACACCCTGACCATGGTCGAGGGTGCCATCAAGGTCACCGAACTGAGCGTGGACGATGTCATGGTCCCGCGCGCGCAGATCGTGATGCTTTCGGCCGACGCCCCCCTGCGCGAGATCCTCGACACCGTCGTGGAATCCGGCCACTCCCGCTTCCCCGTGCACGGCGACGACAAGGACGAGATCCTTGGCATCCTGCTGGCCAAGGATCTGCTGCGATTCGTCGGCAACGACGAGCCTTTCAGCATCGGCAGCATCCTGCGCCCTGCCGTGCTCATCCCCGAGGCCATGCGCCTCAACGTGCTGCTGGCCGAGTTCCGCCACACCCGCAACCACATGGCGCTGGTGGTGGATGAGTACGGTGGCGTCGCAGGCCTCATAACCATCGAGGACGTGCTCGAACAGATCGTCGGCGAGATCGACGACGAGCATGACGACGAGGTAGAGCCGGAGCTGATGCACGAACAAGCCGGCGGCGGCTGGCTGGTCAGCGCGCTGACGCCGATCGCCGACTTCAACGAACAAAGTGGCTCCAGCTTCTCCGACGAGGAGTTCGACACGGTGGGTGGCATGGCCACCTCCGAGTTCGGTCATTTGCCGGAGGTCGGCGAGGAAATCGCCATTGGCGACTACCTGTTCCACGTCACCGAGGCCGACGATCGTCGCGTCCAGGAATTCCGCGTGAGCCGTCTGGCGGCGGAATAGCCCACGGCTCGTTCCCCCTGCGGGAACGAGCCTGATCCTCAAAACTTCTCACCCCGACCTGGCCCCGCTACAGTTCCCGCCATTGCCTTGCCGGAACCGTCCATGCGCCTGATTGCCCGACTGTGCTGCGTCCTCACCCTTTTCCTGGGATGGGCGTCCATCGCACATGCAAGCGTGTCGAACGCACCCGGCGCCAATCTCGAAGTGTCGCTGATCACCTACGGACCCGGCGAAACCTATTGGGAACGCTTCGGCCACGATGCGATCCAGGTGCGCGACACCGTCAGCGGTGAATCCGTCGACTTCAACTACGGCGTCTTCGATTTCGACGAACGCGGCTTCCTGCTCAACTTTGCCCGCGGCCGCATGCATTACCTGATGGATGCCGGTTACAGCGAATCCGACCAGCGCTACTACCGTGAATCCGGCCGCTCGATCACCCGTCAGGTGCTCAACCTGACGCCCGATCAAACGGCCGCGCTGCGGGATTTCCTTTTGTGGAACCTCAAGCCCGAGAACGCGCGCTACGACTACGACTACTACGCCGACAACTGCACCACGCGCGTGCGCGATGCGCTCGACAAGGCCCTGGGTGGCGTACTGAAGGCACAGATGCAGGCGCGTGCCGGCGGCATGACATACCGCCAGCAAACCGCCCGCCTGATGAGCGCGCAGCCCTGGCTGATGCTGGTCCTGGATCTGGGCCTCGGCCCCTATGCCGATCGCCCGCTCACTGCCTGGGAGGAAAGCTTCCTGCCGATGGTGCTGCAGCGTGAAGTCGCCCATGTCATGGTGGCTGACGGCCATGGCGGCCAGCGTGCCCTCGCAGGTGAAGGCGAGATCCTTTCGCCCAATCGCCTCGACGTGCCGCCGGAGCAAGCGCCCGACCTGCGACCGACCCTCGCCCTTGCCGGCCTGATCCTTGCGCTGCTTATCCTTGGATGCGCCCGCTTCTGGCCGCTCGGCTACGCGCTGCTCGGTACGGTCTATCTGGTTGCCGCAGGTGTCGTCGGATTGCTGCTGATCATCCTGTGGACGCTCACCACGCACCATTCCGCCTGGGCCAACGCCAACCTGCTGATGTTCAGCCCGCTGGCCTTCGTGCTGATCCCCTCCGTCTGGCGCGCGCGCCGCGGCGTGGCCGCCAGCCGCCGCATCGATGCCGTCATCGCGATGCAGTTGATCGCGCTTTTGGTTGCGCTCGGCCTCCATTTGTTGCCGGGTGTGGTGCAAGAGAACCAGCCGTGGCTGCTGTTCGGGCTTCCGGTCTGGCTGGCGCTCGCCTGGAGCCTGCGCCGAGGCTTGCGGCGCGTCGGCTGACCGTCGCCATCACACGCCAGTCACACTGCAATTGCCCCGCCATGATGCGCTAGGCATCATGTGCGCATGGCTCCGACGACAATCACCACCGCCGCACCCGACAGTAAGTCGGGCGTCATCAACTGCGTCGCCTACAACATGCGCGACGGCAAGCGTATCGGCGACATTACGCTTGATGCGATCAGCGATGTCCTGAAGGAGCCAGATACGTTTGTCTGGGTCGGACTGCATGAACCGGATGAGCCCTTGCTGCTGAAGATGCAGGAGGAGTTCGACCTGCATGATCTTGCGATCGAGGATGCCCAGCACGCCCATCAGCGCACCAAGATCGAGACGTACGGCGACTCATTGTTCGTCGTGGTGCAGACGGCGCAGCTGGTCAACGGCCACATCGCGTTTGGCGAAACGCATATCTTCCTCGGGCCGCGCTATCTGGTAACCGTGCGCCACGGAGCCTCGCTCTCTTACGCGCCAGCCCGCCGCGCCTGTGAAAACACCCCGGAGCTGCTCGCACTCGGCCCGAGCTATGGCCTCTATGGCGTGCTCGACTTCATCGTCGACAACTTGCTGCCGATCGTGCGCGAGTTCCGGGAAGAATTGCAGGAGCTCGAAAAAGACATCTTCGCGGACACCTTCCGTCGCGCCACGGTCCGTCGCCTGTACGACATGCAGCGTGACTTGATGACCTTGCGGCTGGCCGTGGCGCCACTGCAGGACATCATCAGCCAGCTCGTGCGCATGCACCCGCACCTGATCCAGGACGAGTTGCGGGCGTATTTCCGCGACGTGTACGACCACGTCTTCCGCGTCAATGAATCCATCAGCGCGATGCGCGAAATGCTTGCCGCGGCGATCAACGTCAACCTCTCGCTGGTGACCTTCAACCAGAACGAAGTGATGAAGAAGCTCGCCGGCTGGGCCGCCATGCTCGCTGCGCCGACGCTCATCACCAGCTGGTACGGCATGAACTTCACCCACATGCCCGAACTGAGCCAGCCGTGGGCCTATCCGGCGATCATGATCACCGTGGTCTGTCTGGTGGGCGGAATCTATGTGGGCTTGAGGCGGGCGAAGTGGTTTTAGTCGATCAGTGATGACCCATAGAAAAACGGCGGCCATGGGCCGCCGTTTTTCGTTGACTCGCATCGTTACTGCTTAGGTGCCGTCCACTGCTTCAACCACGCATTCACCGTCTCATGCCACTGCACGCTGTTCTGCGGCTTGAGCACCCAGTGGTTCTCATCGGGGAAGTGCAGGAACTGGCTGGGAATGCCACGGCGCTGCAAGGCCGTGAACGCACTCAGGCCCTGCGTGTCGGGAATGCGATAGTCCTTGCCGCCATGCACGACGAGCATCGGCACGCGCCAATCCTTCACATGATTGACCGGATTGAAGCGCTCGTAGTTCTGCGGGTGCTCGTACTGCGTGCCACCGTTTTCTTTCTCTTCGAACCACAGCTCTTCGGTTTCGTAGTACATGGCGCGCGCATCGAACACACCGTCGTGGTCGACCAGGCACTTCCACGGCTCGTTCCACACGCCGGCGATCCAGTACACCATGAAGCCGCCGTAGCTGGCGCCGAGTGCACACGCGCGATCACCATCGAGGAAGCTGTACTTGCTGAGCGCGGCCTTCCAGCCGGCCTTAAGGTCATCGAGCGGCTTGCCGCCCCAGTCGCCCGAAATGGATTCGGTGAAGGCCTGGCCGTAACCGGTCGAACCGTGGAAGTTCACCGTGACGACGGCAAAGCCCTGGCCCGCGTAGGTCTGCGCGTTCCAGCGATAGCTCCAGGCGTTGTTCATCGCACCCTGCGGGCCGCCGTGGATGATGAAGGCGACCGGGTACTTCTTGCTCGACTTGTAGCCGACCGGCTTCACCACATATCCCTGCACCGTCTCGTTGTTCCAACCCTTGAAGGTGAAGAACTCCGGCTCGCCCATCTGGGTGTTCTTGAGGCGTTCGGCGTTGTAGTGCGTGACCTGCTTGAGGCTCTTGCCGCGCAGGTCGGCGACATAGAGATCGGCTGGGCGCTTGAGGTCATCGCGCGACAGCAGCAGGCGCGTCTTGCCGATGGCGAAGCCACCGATGGCACCGTCGGTCACCAGCTTGGTCACCTTGCCGGTGGCCGGATCGATGGCAAACAGCGGATGCTGGCCGTTGTCGTCGGCGGTGGCGTAAAGCGTCTTGCCGTCCGCGGAGATCTTCAGGCCGCCAGCAGAGCGATCCCAGTTCGGTGCCACTTCATGGGCCTGCCCCGAGGACAGGTCCAGCGCAGTGATGCCGAAGCGATCGGCTTCCGAACCCGGCTCCTTCATGGCGAGGTAGTACAGCGTCTTGCCATCCGGCGAAGCGACCGGACCGGCGTCCCAGGCAAGATTGGCGGCGGTCAGATTCTTCGGCGCTTCGGAGGCGTCGGACGGCACGCTGTAGACGTCGAAGTTGGTCGACCACGGCTCGGTCTTGCCTGCGATGCGCGCACCGAAGTACACGGTCTTGCCATCGGGCGAGAAGCTGAATTCGTCATCGCCACCAAACGGCTTGCTCGGCACGTCGCCGTCGATGCCGCGAGTCAGCAGGCGCGGCTGTTCTTCGGCGCCATGGACGTCGGTGATGTAGAGCTGGGCGCGACGGCCGTCCGCCCAGGTATCCCAGTGACGCACGAAGAGCTTGGTGTAGACCGTGCCGGTCGACTTGTCGGCTTCGCGACCGTCGAGGCGCTCCTTGGTGCAGGCCAGGTCGGCGCAATCGGTGAAGACGTCGAACGTCAGCAGGACTTGCTTACCATCGGGCGACAGCTTGAAGCCATTGACGTCGATGGGCGCATGCGTGACCTGGCTCGGTGCCGCAGCGGTCTTGCCGAGCAAGCCCTTGGCCGGCTCCTTCGAGCCCCAGTGCCACAGCTGCGACACGCCATCCTTCGCGGCGAGGTAATACACCGAGCCGTCGGCCGCCCAGCGCGGCGACGAACCCTTCTCGATGATCTTCTTCGGCTGGCCACCCTGCTCCAGGTCGAGCACATAGATGGCGGTGTTGCCCTTGTTGGCGGCGTAATCGGTGCTGCGCACCGTGTACAGCGCATAGCGTCCATCCGGGGACAGCTGCGGATCGCCGACGCGATCCATCATCACCAGGTCGCGGATATTGAATGGATGGGGGCCACGGTCCGCGGCCACGGCGGCCGTGGACGCCAGCGAAAGCGCCAGCGCGAGGTACAGGGGTTTCATCGGGGGATTCCCTTGGCGTTGCAAAGTCATGACGGTACGGGGGCGGCGGGCCGGAAGCAAGGCGGGTCCGGCTGGCTATACTCGGCTCTTTTGTGCCGCCCGCCCTGCCATGACCCAGTCGCACGCCCCTGCCATCCCATCCCTCCCGGATACCCGCGCCGACGAGCTGTTCGGCCACCCGAAAGGGCTCTACGTCTGCTTCTTCACCGAGATGTGGGAGCGGTTTTCGTTTTACGGCATGAAGGCACTGCTGGCGCTGTACCTGATCAAGCACCATGGCTTCAACGACGTTGAAAGCCTGTCGGTGATCGGTGCCTATGGCGGGCTGGTATACGCCACGCCGGTGCTCGGCGGCCTGCTGGCCGACCGCTTCCTGGGCATGCGCAAGGCGGTGGTCCTCGGCGGAGTCTTGCTTTGCCTGGGACACCTGGGCATGGCCGTGGAGGGCCACGCCGCCACCATCGGACCCGATGGCATCGTCCATCGTGACCTGTTCGCGCTGAGCGTGTTTTACCTGTCGCTTGCGCTGATCATCAGCGGCGTCGGCTTCCTCAAGCCCAATATCTCGACCGTCGTCGGCAAGCTGTATCCCAAGGACGACCCGCGCCTGGATTCGGGCTTCACCCTGTTCTATGCCGGCATCAACGTGGGTGCTCTGTTTTCCGCGCTGATCTGCGGCTACCTGGGCGGCCGCTTCGGCTGGGGTTACGGCTTTGGCGCGGCGGGCATAGGTATGCTGGCGGGCCTGACGGTTTTCCTGACCGGACAGAAGTACCTGCAGGGCCACGCGGAACCCACCAACCCGGAAGCCCTGCGCCGCAAGGTACTCGGCCCGATCAACCTCGAGTGGACGATCTACCTGTGCTCGGCGCTGGCGCTGCCGCTGCTCTGGGGCCTGATGCAGCTCGGCCACGCCGTGCTCTGGCTGCAGCTGGCGACCATGGCCGGCTGGCTGGGCTGGCTCGGCTGGTATGTCACTGTGCGCTGCACGAAGGTGCAGCGACAGCAGATGATCGCCTGCGTGTTCTTCGTCGCCATCTGCCTGCTGTTCTTTTCGCTGTATGAGCAGACGTACGGCTCGTGGGTGCTGTTCAACGACCGCATGCTGACCAAGGACCTGTTCCCGTCCCTGGTGGCGCGCGAGGGGCATCCGGTGCCGTGGTCGGTGATTCCTTTGGTGCTGAGCCCCTTCATGGTGGCTGCCGCCCTGCGCATGCGCAGCGGCCGCCTGCCCGGTCTCCTGCTCGGCTCGCTGACGCTGATGGGCATGGTGCTGATCGTGCGCGACTGCGTGGTGCTGCCGCAGAACGCCAGTTCGCTCACCTACCTCGGTGCCCTCTTTATCGTGCTGCTGTCTCCGATCATGGCGTGGCTGTGGCCGTTTCTTGATCGCTTCGGCATGAATCCGTCCAAGCCGGTGAAGAGCGCGATTGGTCTGGCGTTTGCGGGACTGGCCTTCCTGCCGCTGATGGCGGCGAACCAGACGGTGACGCCGGATGCACTGGGAAGCGTGTGGTGGATCGTGCTGGCTTATCTGCTGATCGAGATTGGCGAGGTGGCCTTGTCACCGATCGGCCTTTCGGCAGTGACCCAGCTATCGGTGCCCGCCGTGACCGGCCTGATGATGGGCGCCTGGTGGCTCGGCACGTCGCTGTCGGAACAGCTGGCCGCCATCTTCGGCAAGTTCGCGGCGCTCGACATTCCGCCGGTTGGGAAGATCGACCTGGCGGTGGCGACGGCGAAATATGGGGAGTTGTTCCAGCATATGGTGTGGCTGGGGCTGGGGTCGGCCGTGGTGGCGTTGGTGATGGCGCCCGTTGTCAAGAAGTGGATGCATGGGGTGAGGTGAGGCATGAGTCGCCTCACTCGACACCAGGAGCGGCAGTGAACGTATCGGATAAAGGGACTTGGCGCAGCGATGAGTGATTCGAAGCGAGCGCGTGCCCTTAAGGATGCCTATGGCACATGCAGCGACTGTCGTCGCCGACAGTCTTCGCGACGTCCGATAGCCCCTACCTGTCGGTCCGGCTGCATCTTTTCGACGACTCTATCGACCGGCATTCATTGACCCTCATTGCCAGGTCTTGCCAGATGCCTTGACCGTCGTGCTGCGAATGGCCGCTGGTCGTCGCTGCGTACCAGCGCGCAGATTGACAGGCGCCGGATGGCTCACGGCGCGACGCCCCCTAGCGTGACGATCAGTAGCTTTGTTTCTGAGCGAGGCCCCGACTGGATTTCTGCGCGGGTCCAAAAACGAAGGCCAGGCAATAGTCGCCCAAGCGGTGATCTAATTCACAATTTCTGACGAGGCTCACCGCGACTGAGCCCGTTGGTACACCTCGTGCAGGCCATGCGACATCTTCCAGGGGGATATGTCCATGTCGCCGTTGCGGCCAGTTCGAGGCTTTACACTGATCGAGTTGATGATCGTGGTGGCAATCATTGCCATCCTGGCGGCAATCGCCATCCCGGCCTATCAGGACTACACCATCCGCGCGCAGGTCTCCGAAGGCATGAGCCTGAGTACCGGTGCGAAGGCAGCCGTATGGGACTTTCTGTCCAATCGCGGCCGCTACCCGAGTCAAAATGCTTCGGCGGGCCTGGCGAGCAGTACATCGATCGTAGGCAATTACGTGTCGAGCGTGGATGCTTCCATGGGCAAGATCTCCATTGCGTTCAAGGGCCCCAGGGCCAACAAGCAGATTGCCAGTCAACTGCTGATTCTTTCGCCAGTGACTCATACCGGCAGCATCACCTGGACCTGCGTTCCCAGCACCCTGAACGCCAAGTACCTGCCGGCAAGCTGCCGCAAGTAAGCAGTCACAAGGGCAGCCGGTGACAAAAAACGTCACTTGATGCCCTGCGCCGACACCCCGGCCCAGACGTCTTACATGTCACATTTTGGGGTATCCGCCGGCACAGTTCCCATCAGCTTGTGGACATTCGTGACGCGGGGCACAATCGCCGCTCCCGCTCTCATGCGGGAATATAAAGGCGGCAAACATGGCATATAAGCTGCTTGAATTTGCCGCGAGCTTCCTGGTCGTTCCGACCGCAAGTTATGGGGTCCAATCCCGCCTAGGGGGATTCGGGACTGGGGCTCAGGGGGCATCACTACGGTTAGCTAACCAAGAAACAGAGGAACCATCATGAAGAACGTGCAGAAGGGCTTTACCCTGATCGAACTGATGATCGTGGTTGCGATCATCGCGATCCTCGCCGCCATCGCCATCCCGGCCTACCAGGACTACACCATCCGTTCGCAGGTTTCGGAAGGTCTGAGCCTGGCTGACGGTTCCAAGACCGGCATCGCCGAGTTCTTCACCAACCACGGCACCCTGCCGACCAACAATGCCTCGGCCGGCCTCGCCAGCCCGTCCAGCATCGGCGGCAACTACGTGGGTAGCGTGACGGTGGCCAATGGCATCATCACCGTGAAGTACGGTCCCGACCAGAACCCTGCCTTCGGCACCAAGATCAACGCCAAGGCGACTGGCAAGCAACTGATCCTTTCGCCGACCGCCAGCGTGGGCTCGGTCGCCTGGACCTGCAAGGTCACGGGTGCCGCTAAACCGCTCGACGCGAAGTACCTGCCCGCCTCCTGCCGTTAATCGGTAGCAGCACGGTAGTTTCTCTGGGGCCGCCTTGTGCGGCCCCAGATGTTTTGGGAGGGGATAATCATTACTGCGTCGCTGTCTTCGCGCTGGCTGACCCTGCTCGCCGGCCTCGCCATCATCTGCATCGCCTGGTTCGTGTATGCACCCGGACTGCATGGCGCCTTTCTGTTCGACGACTTCGCCAACCTGCCCTCGCTGGGTGCCAGCGGCCCCATCGACAACTGGCCGGCGTTCTGGCGATACATCACTTCGGGTACGGCTGACCCTACGGGGCGCCCGCTATCTCTGCTCAGCTTTCTGATCGACGCCCAAGACTGGCCAGCTTCACCCTATCCGTTCAAGCGCACGGGCCTGATCCTGCATTTGCTCAACGGCACCCTGCTGGCCTTGTTGCTGCGTCAGTTGGGCCTGCGCCTGTTTTCGCCCACCGTCGAAAATCAGCGCGCTACGCGACAGATCGAAGCGGCCGCCGTGCTTGGTGGCGCCTTCTGGTTGCTGCATCCGCTACTAGTGTCGACCACGCTGTACGTGGTGCAGCGTGAGGCCATGCTGCCCTTCAGTTTCGCCATGATCGGCGCGCTATGCTGGCTCAAGGGCCGAGATGCGGCATCACGCAACGATAAGCTTCGCGCCTGGCTTTGGCTGATCACAGGCCTGCCGCTTTGCACCTTGTTAGGCATTCTTTGCAAGGCCAACGGCATCCTTCTGCCCGCATTGATCCTGCTGATCGAATGCTTCATTCCGCAACGACCCACGTTGCGCAGCTATCGCGTCGGCATGACTTTGTTCGCGGTGGTTCCAACCTTATTCGTCTTTGCCTATCTCGCCTATGAGGGTTGGCACGGCATCTTTCGTGGCATTTCCGCTGTGCGTCCGTGGACGCTTGTGCAACGCCTCATGACCGAGCCACGCGTGCTCATGCAGTACCTGGATCTATTATGGCTGCCGCGCCCATACACCACAGGCCTTTTCAACGACCAGGTGCATGCCTCAACATCGCTGATCTCGCCGATCACCACACTAATTTCCTTGATCTGCGTGGCCGCCCTTATCGCCATGGCAATCAAGCTACGCCGTACACGGCCGGCGCTTGCATTGGCGATCCTGTTCTTTTTCGTAGCTCACCTGCTCGAATCTTCCACAGTCGCGCTGGAACTTTACTTCGAACATCGAAACTACTTGCCTGCGGCTCTGATGTTCTGGCCGTTGTCGCTTTGGCTTTGCGGAGTCCGGTCGACAACCCCGGCGGTGCCAATCGCCAGCCTCACTGCCCCACCGATGGCGCTCCGCGCGACGCTCGGCTGCATCCTCATCGCCGGCCTTGCCTGCATGACATGGGCCCGCGCGGATCTCTGGGGCAACGAGAATGAGCAGGCACTGCTGTGGGCACGCATGAATCCCGGCTCCCCACGCGCCATGACCAACGCTGCGTTGGTTGAAATGCAAATGGGTCATCCCGAGCTAGCAGTCGCACGATTGGTGCCCGCACAAAAGCTGGCACCTAATGAGGTGCAAATCGCCCTCAACCTTCTGGCTGCACGCTGCAGCATGGGAAGCGTCGACAACTCCACCGTTGATGCCGCACTGAACGCCCTGCGTACCACCCGGGACCCGGGCGCATTCTTGATGAAGTGGATGGGCTCAGCGATCTGGCAAGCACGCGAGAGCAGCTGCCCCGCGCTCGGACTGGATGCTCTTGGCAACATGCTCGACGCAGCGCAATCCAACCCTTATCTGACCAGTCAACCTGGACGGAGGCAGGACCTTTACTCCCTGCGCGGACAATGGATACTCGCCCGGGGCGGCGGGGGACAGGCTGCCCTGAACAATTTCAACAAAGCGCTCGACGAACAGGTTCGCGCATCGGCGGCGTTCCAGCACGCCGGGATACTGGCCACCGCGGGCTACCCTGCCCTGGCACTGGCGCACCTGGACTATTTCGAAGCCAGAAGACTAAGGGAGTCCCGGCCGCCGTTCGGCATGCCACGCATCCATGCCTGGGTACTTGAGCGCCAGGACTACTGGAATCGCGAACTGGTACGGCTGCGCGCTACGCTAGCGCAAGACATCGCGGCCCAAGCGAGAAGCAAGGAATGATGCGCAAACCGTTGCCCAATGCCAACCGCTGGCTGCTCCTGATTGGCCTGCTGCTGACCATCGTGATCTACGCGCCGGGCCTGAGCGGGGCCTACCTATTTGACGACTTCCCCAACATCGTCGACAACAAAGGGGTACAACCTTCCGACGCATCACTTGGATCGCTCGTACGAGCAGCGCTGTCATCACCATCCAGTGAGTTCAAGCGACCACTAGCATCGCTAAGTTTCGCCATCAACTTTCTCATCTCGGGCCTAAACCCGTTCTGGATGAAGCTCACCAACCTGGGGCTTCACCTAATCAACGGCTGCCTGGCCTACTTCCTGGCCGGCTCGATTCTCCGGTCAATTCGCGCAAGTCGCGGGCCGCATATCCAGACAACAACGACCTCAGAAGCAGACCGCCTTACTGCGGCATGGATCGCTTTCGCATGGCTGGTCCTCCCCATAAACCTCACATCGGTGCTCTATGTTGTGCAGCGAATGGAGGCACTTGCAGCGACGTTCATTTTCCTTGGTCTCGCTCTCTATTTGCAGGGAAGGGAGCGCATGCTCTCGATGCGCAAAGGAGGATCGTTTCTATGCGCTGCGAGCATAGTCGGCTGCACGTCGATCGGCCTGCTTGCCAAAGAAACGGCAGTCATGTTGCCGTTCTACGCATTCCTGACCGAATGGATCGTGTTTCGATTCCGCGCAAATTCGTCCCGGATAGACAAAACCATCTCGACAATTTTCATCGCCACTCTCGGCGTTCCCTTGATTCTCGGCTTAGCGTGGCAGGCTCCCGCATTGATTCAGTCATCGCACTGGAGCAACAGGGACTTCACCCTGAGCACGCGCTTACTCACGGAAGCAAGAGTTGTCGTTGACTACATCGCTTGGACCTTAGCACCCGCACCAGGCGGCCTGTCCTTCTATCATGACGACTACCCGGTATCGGCTGGCCTGCTAAACCCGTGGACCACACTGGCGTCCATAGTCTTCCTTGCAGCCCTTGCACTAACTTGCTGGAAGCTAAGAAAGCGTTACCCAGCGGCCTCATTGGGCATCGCATACTTCCTTGGCTGTCATTTGCTAACAGGCACCGTACTTCCGCTTGAACTGGTCTACGAGCACCGAAACTACTTCGCCACATTCGGCTTAATGCTGACCATAGTTCCCGTTCTGGCTTCCAGTCCAAAGCCCGAGCAGCATGAAACAGCATCCAGCCGCATTAGCCTTGCGCCGCGACACCTGCTCTTCGGCGTGCTCGTCGCATACTGGATTGCGCTTACGTCATTCACATCATACGCATGGGGCTCCCCACTGCGCCTGGCGATCGATCTTGCAGCCCGCGGGCCGAACTCCCCCAGGGCGCAATATGAGCTAGGCCGCATGTATATTTTGCTTTCGCAGTACAACCCAAAGTCCCCCTATACGAAAGCGGCTTATGAACCGCTGGAGAAATCCGCCTCGTTGCCTGGCTCAACCATTCTTCCTGAGCAGGCACTCATCTTCATGAATGCGAGAATGGGCGTGCCACTTCAGGATCGGTGGTGGTCGAGCATGTACGCAAAGCTCAAAGGCAAAAAGCCAGGCGTTCAGGATGAGAGTTCGCTCGAGTCACTTACCCAGTGCATGATCGAAAAGCGCTGCGAACTCCCGCAGGAGCGAATGACTTCAGTATTTCTTGCTGCGCTCTCGCACGAGCGACCCAGTGCGCGCCTGCTCGCAATCTATAGCAACTACGCCTGGAATGTTCTGGGTGAACGTGATCTCGCAGAAGGAACCATTCGGGACGCGATCATCCGGGCACCAAATGAGCCTGCCTACAGGATCACGCACGCGCGCATGCTAATCGCCCTCGGAAAGACCAATGAAGCCAGCCATGAAATTGACTATCTTGCCCAAATGAACGTCGGCGGGAGCCTTGATCACGCCATCTCCGATCTTCGCAACAGATCCGAAGCGCAATCAGGCCCAAAGACACCCGGCACAGCATCAAGCAGCAGCGCGCCCAACCAGGACCCGTAAATGAACTCGCACCCGACATCAACGGACATGTCCGCTCATAAGCGCATTCTTGGCAAATCCGATCTCGCGATCAATGGTGCAGCGCCGGCATACAAGCAGCCGCTTCACGTGGGTCGTCCGAACATTGGGCCGGAAGACGTCTTCTTCGCAAGAGCTCGCGACATCATGTCGTCTCGCTGGCTCACGAACAATGGCTCCATGGTTCGTGAGCTTGAGTCCCGACTTGCCGAGTATCTTGGTGTTAAACACTGCGTTGCCATGTGCAACGGAACCATTGCTCTCGAAATTGCCATCCGCGCTACTGGCATGACGGGCGAGGTCATCGTACCTTCCTACACCTTTGTAGCAACCGCTCACGCGCTTCACTGGCAAGGCATTACGCCAGTGTTTGCCGATATTGACCCTGACACACACAACCTGGATCCATCATCTGTACGCAATGCGATCACCTCGCGAACGTCCGGAATCATCGGCGTGCACCTCTGGGGGCGTCCCGCACCCGTTGATGACCTGCAGGCAATTGCGGACGAGCACAATCTTTCGCTCATTTTCGATGCGGCACATGCGTTTGGTTGTTCGTACAAGGGAACCATGATTGGCAGTTTCGGGCAGGCCGAAGTACTGAGCTTTCACGCAACCAAGTTCTACAACACGTTTGAAGGTGGCGCTATTGTCACCAACAGCGACGGCCTTGCCGAAACAGCTCGTCTGATGAGGAACTTTGGATTCGCAGGCTATGACAACGTCATTCATCCCGGCACCAATGGCAAGATGGTTGAGATATGCGCTGCCATGGGCCTTACCAACCTCGAGGTCGTGGACAGCGTAGTTCGCAAGAATCGCGATAACCACCAAGCATATGCGGAAGGATTTGCTTCAATCCCCGGCCTACGCATCCTTCCATTTGATGGAAGTGAACGGAACAACTATCAGTATGTCGTCCTGGAGATTGCCCGCGAAAGCCACCTCTCGCGGGATGACATCATCAAGTGCCTGCACGCGGAAAACATACTCGCGAGAAAGTACTTCTGGCCAGGCTGCCACTTGATGGAGCCCTATAGGACGCTGAATCCAACTGCTGGGCAAGCCCTGAGAAACACTGAGGACGTCGCATCTCGCGTCATAGTGCTACCGACCGGCACAATGATCTCCATAGAAGACATCAACACCATTGTGTCAATTATTCGCACGATTGCAGAGCCATAGACCCCATGCAGAAGGTGAATGCTCTCTACATATTCGGTGCGGGAGGGGCTGGCCGAGAAATACTCTGGCTCGCGCGACAGACTCTCTCTTCAGACGTCAAAATGACATTCGTGGTCGACAAGCCCGAATTTCTAACTTCCGACATCAATGGCGTCCCCGTCGTTCTGCTATCAACCATTGCAACCGAAGCGTCGGCCGCGTACGCCATTTCAGTGGGGAGCCCCACCTTGAGAGAGCTTGCATGCCATCGCCTTGAAACGCTGGGATTGCAGCCCATGACTCTATTGCACCCCAGGGCCGAGGTTTCGGATTCCTCCCACATCGAGGACGGTTGCCTGATCTGCGCATCCACCGTCGTTTCCGTCAATACACGCATTGCCAGGCACGTGTACATAAACGTCGGAACAACGATCAGTCACGACGTCTGCATCGGCGAATTTTCCACTCTTTGCCCCGGCGTTACGGTCTGCGGAAATGTTCATATTGGGAATGGGGCGTTCATCGGCGCAGGCGCCACGATTATCAATGGCACTCCCAGCGAACCCTTGGTCATTGGTGACAAAGCGACTGTCGCCGCAGGGGCATGCGTTACCAAATCCGTCCCTTCGGGCGCGGTGTTCGGCGGCGTGCCCGCTGTTCGATTGAAATAGGCAATGACGCATGGCAACGCTCGCTCACCTGTTCATTGACGAGAAGTTCATAGACTCAGCACACGACTCCTTTGAAGCGGTTGCGCCAGGGGATAGCCGCTACTTTCTTCTCGACCCACCCACAACCTTGAAGTACATACGGGGATTTGAGCCCGAGCGCGTATCAATTTCCACGATGCTCGGCTCGAACTTTCTCTCCAGTCTGGCGACGTTTGACGTCGTGTTCATTCATGCACTCACCGACCATGCGAGGGCAGTGGTTGCGAAGGCACCGGAATCCGTCAACTTTTGCTGGATCGGATGGGGATTCGACTACTACGAACTTATCTCCAAGCGCGGCGATCGCATCCTCCCCCTGACGGCCGCCGCGGTTGCCAATGCAACGCAATCGCCTGAGTCGACCAACCTGGATCGAGTTCACTTCAACGCGAGGATCAAGAGGGCATTTGCGCGCCTGTCATCTTTAAAGTCCAGGCTCAAGCTGGACAAAGTGCTGTCGCAAGTGGGGCCTGGCCGATCGGTTGAAGTATCCATGTTGAACAAGATCCATCACTTTGCACCCGTCTTGCCTGAGGAAGGCACGTCAATCCTGCACAGAGGCGACCTGCACTTCTCGCTGCGTGACTGGAATTACGGCGTGCACGAAACCATTGCCTCGTTTCCCACCAGACAAACGAATCAAGGCACCAACGCAATTATTGTTGGAAACAGTGCCACGCCGGAGTCAAATCACTTCGACGCGTTCGCCCATCTTTCAGACTTGCAGTTCGACGGTGTCGTGGTGTGCCCCCTGAGCTATGGTTCCGCTCAATACGCAAATCTGGTCGTACAGGAGGGGGAGCGCCGATTTGCCGGTCGCTTCAAGCCACTCTTGAGTTTCATGGACATTTCTACCTATCAAAGCGTTATGTCTAACGCCAGATTCCTGTACATGAATCAGCGCCGCCAACAAGGCTTGGGGAATATTCTCATGGCGCTTTATGCAGGAACTACGGTGGTCCTTCGCGAAGAAAATCCACTCTTTTGTTCGCTGGGAAACCTTGACCTTCCCGTTGTGTCTGTCACCGATTTTGACCCCGCTTCGCCACCACCTCAATGCGACTTGAATTCGGTTCGAAAAATAGTCAGTGATCATTTTGGCCGGCAGAACCAGCTCAGGCGCACCAGAGCTTTGATTGATGCCTGTATCACGAGCCGCCCTACCCTAAGTCAAGCCTGACCCATGCCGCGCATAGGAGATAGCGCGCTCACTTCAACACTTTCCTTATGGGACCTGATCAGTTTGATCTTCTAGACCTCGACGCTTCCGAACCTCGAATGTCTCCGAAGCATTTGATCTATGGCTGACCTTTGTGACAAATAGAATTCATGTATCCAGAGCGACGCACGACTCACAACTGGCTAATCAAGAAGCGGATCAATGACTTGATCGCCGCAACCCTTCCTAGTGTGCGCGGCGTAGTCCTAGATCTTGGATGCGGCCCCAAACCATTTGGAGAGGATTTCCTGTCGGTTGCTGACCATTACTATGGCATCGACTGGGCAAACTCACTTCACGAGTTCAGAGGCGATGTTCTTGCCGATCTGAATCGCCCGTTGCCGATAGCCAGTGAATCCATCGACAACGTCGTGTCGCTTGAAGTCATTGAGCACCTCAAAGAGCCTCAAGTCATGATGCGGGAGGCAGAACGAATCCTGAAACGTGGTGGGCAATTCATAGTCTCCGCACCCTTCCAATGGTGGGTGCACGAGGCGCCTTGGGACTACCAGCGTTTCACGCGCTATGGACTTGAGTACCAGCTTTCCAAGGCGGGATTCGTCGACATTAGCGTTCAGGCAACGACTGGCTTTTGGTCCATGTGGCTACTTAAGCTGAATTATCAGACGCTGCGCCTTGTACGAGGGCCTTTGCTCGTCCGCCGCATTGCGCGCAGCCTTCTAGTTCCTTTTTGGTGGCTTAACCAAATGGCAGGGAGGCTGCTTGATGCCATATCGCACGATGATCGTGAAACCGCCGGCTACTTTGCCACGGCTCGCAAACCATGAGCCTTCGTAAGACAGCGATCTCCGCCAGTCGCTGGACGGCAATCTCGGCCGTCATCCGTACGGCCCTTCAGCTCTTACAGACAGTCGCATTGGCGCGCCTGCTTCACCCCTCCGACTTCGGTCTGATGGCGCTTGTAGGTGCAATGCTCGCGATCGCGACCCTGTTTTCAGACTTCGGAGTGAGCCGCGCACTGATCCATTTTGAACACGTCTCGGAGCGGGCTAAAGGAAGTCTCTTTTGTTTCAACGTGACGCTTGGCGCGCTGCTGAGTATCTCGTTCGCGATGCTTGCCCCTGTGATGGCGCTGATCTACAGGCAGCCTGCGTTAACTCCGCTTCTCTTCGCCGTCAGCCCGATGTTCTTCGTGCTGTCATTGGGCCAACAACTCAATGTGCTTGCCGAGAAGTCACTGAATTTTGAAACACTGGCTTTCAATGAAATTGTTGCAACCACCTTTGGACTGGTGATCGCCATTGCTGTTGCGGTCGGTGGCGGCGGTGTTTATTCACTCGTGCTTGGCGCTCTGGCTACGGCAACAGCGGGCTCACTATTGGCCTGGCTCCGCCTTTCACATGGCAACGTGCCACGGCGAGTGTGGGATCTGAGAGAAGTCACCCCATTCCTTCGCTACGGCGGCTACCTGACGGCAGAAAACGTCGCCAACACTTTGCTTCGCCAATCCGACCTGTTCGTGGGTGGACTGGTTGCGACGCCATTGGCCCTGGGCACGTATTCCTTGCCGCGCGACCTGAGCATGAAGCTGTCGCTCGTAGTCAATCCAGTCATTACGCGAATTGGATTTCCCGTCATGGCGCGACTTCAATCCGACAAGAAGGCGCTTGCGGAGGTCTACCGACAGACGCTGATCATGACGGCGTCGATCAATTTTCCGGCCTATGTCGCCTTGGGACTTTTTGCGCAGGACATCATCTCTGTCCTTTACGGGAGCCAGTGGTCCGGCGCCGTGCCGTATCTCCAGCTACTCGCTGCCTGGGGAGCAGTACGATCCATTATCAATCCCACCGGTAGCCTCTTGTACGCGACCGGACGTGCGCGACGCGCTCTTTGGTGGAATTTGGTGATGCTTGCCGTTGTTCCGCCATTGCTGTGGCTGGCCGCCAGTCACTATGGCCTGCAGGGTCTGGCGTGGACCCTGCTAATCATCCAGGTACTGCAGCTGGCGCCAAGCTGGCATTATCTTGTAAAACCCTCGTGCGGCCTGTCGTTGATGGCCAATTTTCTGGCGATTTCGGCGCCCATGCTTGGCGCGTTCGGGGCGGGCGTCCTGGCGTACTTCGCGCTGGATCATCTCCATGAATCCCTGCTTCGGTTAACGGTCGGCGGCATTGTTTTCGGACTGGGCTACCTCGCACTTAGTTTCCTCATCAATCGCACCTGGGTACGCACCGTGCTCGAGTTGCTCCACATCAAGCACTCCTAACCGGGCACTCGAATGCACCCTCCTCTGGTTAGCGTCGTCATACCTACGCACCGACGCGCGGAACTCCTTTCGCGCGCCATCCAAAGTTCGATCGATACGTACGGTGACGCGACTGAAGTCATTGTGGTTCCCAATGGCCCCGATTCGGATTGGCTTCGTGTCGCAGCCACTTACGAGGAGGACATCAGGGTTGTCTTTAGTCCGTTGGCTGAGGCTAATGGCAATGCCGCGCGCAACCACGGGCTGACCATGGCGCAAGGGAAGTATGTTCGCTTCCTGGACGATGATGATTTCCTGTTGCCCGCTGCCGCCGAGCAACTGAAGGCACTCGAGGATTCGCAAGCTGACATGTCGTCCGGTGTCGTTGCCTTGATCGACGAGTTGCAAAGACCCTTGGGCCACGCCGCTACCGCCGGCTCCACCGACTTCGTTTGCGCCAGTGTCAGACATTCCGGATTTCAATTGCCCGTGGGAAACCTGTTCCTGAGGTCGGCCCTGGGCAACGTCACGTGGGACCCTGCCGTTCGCCGCGGCCAGGACTACGCATGGATGGTTTCCCTGGCCATGCATCGGGAGTGGAAATGGGTTCACTTGAATCAACCCGTGGGTGTCTGGTTCCAACACAGCCAGGAACGAGTCTCGCCAACGTCGGCCATGCGCTCGCGCGACCGAAGCACGGTGGACTTGCTGATCGAACTCAGCGACCGGCTTGAGGCGACGGGGCGCATGGAGGGCGCTCGCAAGGAAGCCATAGCATCAGCCATCTGGCATTTCGTACACCGGGGTTTTCCTTACGCTCCGCTCCACTGGGCAGGCGTCGCCGGGGAGGCCAGGCGCCTCGAGCCTGGCTCCCGCCCCGCCGCGGCTCATTTTCACCTCCCCGTGGTTCGCCACATCCCTCCCCTTGTCATCGAATGGCTGCTGCTTCCGGCCAGGAGGGCGGTAACATTCTGGCGTGACTTGCGCCGTCGCCTGGTGGGCGACGACTACCGCCGAAAAATCTGAACAGCTGCCATGCCCGAAGACACTTCATCCAACATTGTCGCTGTTGTTGTGACGTTCAATCGTCGCGACTTGCTTGCGCGGTGTCTCGTTGCTCTGGAACGACAGACCCGCCCCCCTGATCACATCCTCGTGGTGGACAACGCCTCGACTGATGGGACCGGTGCGTGGCTTCTTGAGCGCGTGGGTAGCGCGACCGTGGCCATGACCGCAGTGACTCTCCCCTTCAATGGCGGAGGCGCAGGAGGATTCTCCGATGGGATGCGCCTGGGACTGGAACTCGGCGCGGATTGGCTCTGGATGATGGACGACGACGCAGAGCCTCATGACGATGCGCTCGCCGAGCTACTCGCCGTATCCCCAAGCCGGGAGCACCTGTATGGGTCCCTGGCAGTAGCGGGTGATCGATCCGCCTGGACCACGACCCTGCTGACGCCGGAACCCGTCGAGGTACGGGAAGCCAGGCTCGTCCCCGCCCTTGCCGAAACGCTTTCGCTGCCGTTCCTCGGCTTTCTCATTCATCGGGAGCTGGCCGGCCGCCTGGGCTTGCCAGATCGCGATTACTTCATTGCTGCTGACGACATCGAGTACTGCCTTCGTGCCCGCCGCGCGGGTGCGCGCATCTATATCGCGGGAAGGAGCAGGATCGAGCATCCAGCCTCGGTTGTTCGCAAGCTTCATGTTCTCGGCGTCTCTGTCGCGTTCCTGAGCATCCCCCCCTGGAAACGCTATTACGACACCCGCAACCGACTGTTGAATGCACGGCAATATGACCCCGTCGGGCTGATCACGCGAGCCCTTCCCGGCACCTTCGTCCGGCTGGTGGCGGCGCTTTGGAGCGAACCGAGAAAGTGGGCCCAACTTCGGGCCGTGGTTGCAGGCATGATTGACGGACTTCTGGGCAGGAAGGGCATTCGCCATTCCACCTGGCGTATCACTCCATAGCGCTGACCCGATGGCACCTTTCCTCAGTCAAGACACCACCCTCATCGTCGGCGCAGGCTTCGCCGGCAGCGTCGTCGCGCGCGAACTGGCCGAGGCTGGCCGCAAGGTTCATGTCATCGACAAGCGCCCGCACATTGCCGGCAATGCCTACGATGAAACCGACGCGCATGGCATTCTGATCCACCGCTACGGCCCGCATATCTTCCACACCAATGGCCAGCGGATCTTCGAGTACTTGTCCCGATTCACTGCATGGCGCCCTTACGAGCATCGCGTGCGTGGCGTCGTGGATGGCGTGCGCTATCCGTTCCCCATCAACAGGGACACGCTGAATCAGCTTTATGGCCTCGACCTCGATGAGGCTGGGGCGGAGGCCTATTACGAGCAGGTGCGCATTCCTGTCGAGGAAGTCCGTACGAGTGAAGATGTGGTGCTCAATTCCGTGGGGCGCGACCTTTACGAAAAGTTCTTCCTGAACTACACGCGCAAGCAGTGGGGCATGGATCCCTCCGAGCTGAAGGCAGGTGTCGCGGCGCGCATTCCGGTTCGCACCAACTCCGACGACCGCTACTTCACGGACACGTTCCAGGCCATGCCCGCAGATGGCTATACAGCCATGTTCCAAAACCTCCTTGACCACCCGAATATCACCGTGGAACTGGGTATCGATTACTTCGAAGTGCGCCAGAGCATGCAGCCGGCGCACACGGTGTATACGGGCCCGATCGACGCGTTCTTCGACTATCGGTTCGGTCACTTGCCCTACCGCTCACTCCGCTTCGAGCATGACCATTTGCCGGATGTGGATCAGTACCAGGAAACGGGCACGATCAACTACCCGAATGATCACGCCTTTACCCGCATCACCGAGTTCAAGCACCTCACGGGTCAGGTCCATGCGGGCACGTCCATCGTGCGCGAGTACCCCGAGGCAGCGGGCGACCCCTATTACCCGGTGCCCAGCACGGAGAACGAGGCGCTGTTCAAGCGCTATGAAGCGCTGACCAGGGAACGGACTGACGTTACCTTTGTCGGTCGACTGGCCCAGTACCGCTACTACAACATGGACCAGGTGGTGGGCGCTGCACTTGCCGCTGCCCGCACCATCCTTGGCGGCTGACCGATGCGCGTTGCGTTTCTCTGCAAACGGAAATACATGGGCAAGGACGTCATCCTGGATCGCTATGCCAGGTTGTACGAGATCCCGTTCCAGTTGGCACGCCTCGGGCATCAGGTGCGTGGCTACTGTCTAAGTTACCAGGGGCACGACGAAGGCAGCTGGGAACATGAGGCCGCGCCGGGCTCCCTGCACTGGCAATCCGCATCGCTTGGAAAATGGCATGTGCCGGGAGCGCTGGGTTATCCGTCGCGCATGCTGCGGGAGCTACGAGCATTTCAGCCGGATATCGTGATCGGCGCTTCAGACATTCCGCAGGTCGTGCTGGGAGGCTGGCTCGCGCGAAAGCTGGGGCGCCCCTATGTCGCCGACCTTTACGACAATTTTGAAGGTTTTGGCCAGGGCCGTATTCCGGGCTTTGTTTCCGCGTTGCGCCATGCCGTGCGCCATGCGCAACTGGTGTTGACGACCAGCGATTTGCTCGCCCAGCTGGTAACGCTTGAGTACCACGCCAAGGGCAAAGTCATCGCCATGCCAAGCTCGGTCGACCTGGACGTCTTCTGTGCCGGCGACCAGGCGACGGCACGCGATAGCCTTGGCCTGCCCAAAGATGTATCGCTCGTCGGAACGGCGGGCGGCCTCTACAAGGACAAAGGTATCGAAGTGCTGTACGCAGCGTGGAAGCTGCTCGCCGCGCGCCGCACCGATGTGCATCTCGTGCTTGCAGGCCCGACGGATCCTTCCCTGGCCTTGCCGCAAGGTGATCGCGTGCACTACCTCGGCGCGCTTCCGCACACGCGCGTCGCGGATGTCTTTCGTGCGCTCGACGTCGGCATCATGAGCGTCCTCGACACGCCCTTCGGCAAGTACTGCTTCCCGCAGAAAGCCTATGAGATGCTCGGGTGCAAGCTACCTCTCGCTGTCGCCGACGTGGGCGCCATGGCAGCGCTGTTTGCGGCCTACCCGTCGATGCGGTTCAAGGGCGGAGATGCGCAAAGCCTGGCCACGGTCGTTGCCCACCAGCTTGATCATCGCGAGCTGCCGGCCATCGACGTGCTTCAATGGTCGCAGCAGATCGCAGCCATCGAGCCGGAGCTTCGGAAGCTGATCGCCTGATGGATCAGCGCTTGACTGTCGATCACTCGGGCGCGATCACCATAAGGGGCAAAGTTCGCGCGAATCATCTCGCGACTGTCCTCACCCAGATCGTAGGCAATGCCGGTAAAGCCGCGATCGAGGAAGAGCTGCGACATGTGGCCGGTACCCGCTCCCATTTCGAGGAAAGCGCCTGGCGCCCATTCGCGCGTGGCATCGGCCACGGCACTTTCGCGCAGGACGAGCTTCGGTTGCTTCTTTCCCATGAGTCCTCGTCGCCTACCGTGAAGAGTCAACAGCGCCAAGCAAGCATCGCGCATAGCGCGCGGCAATCGTGTCCCAGTCCACCAGCGAAGTCGCCGTGCGCCTGATCAGGGCTGCTGATGCCGCAGCCTCCGCCGGTGCTGCCAAAACACCCAGCACGCCCTGTGCAATCGCTGCGGGGTTCCGTCCGTCGACACTGCAGCGATCAGCAAGATCGCCCAGCAGATCCCTCACGCCGGGCACATCGCCGACAACAACCGGGCAACCGCACCCCGCCGCTTCCATGAGGGCGACAGGCAGCCCCTCCTGATCACCGGAGGCATCGCGCACAAACGGCGCAACGAAGACACTCGCTCGTGCGTAGTAGGCGGGAAGTTCCTTCTGCGCGATGGCGCCCACGAAAACCACGCGGTCGCCAAGGCCAAGCGCTTGCACGCGCTGCCGCAAGGTGGCTTCTTCAGGCCCAAAGCCGACGATTTTCAGATGGACGCCGGGGCGCCTGGCGAGGATGGCCGGCATGGCATCGATCAGGTGAATGACGCCTTTCTTGCTGACGAGCCGCCCCACGAAAAGAAGTTCGTCAGTCGCCCGAACCACGTCTGGCTGCTCACGAAAGCGCTCAGCGAGATCGGCCCCCATGGGGATGACATCGATCGACGGCGGCTTCAGTCCCACGCGTGCGGCTTCCTCGGCCATGACCGAACTGACCACCGTCATAGCGGATGCCCGCGCCGCCACTTTACGTTTCAGCACCGTGGCGATGCGCCCCTTGAGCCCGAACAAATCCCCGCCATGCGAGGTGACGACGAAAGGAAGCCTGCCCCCGTACGCAGCAATCAAGCCCTGTGGCAGCAACCAGTGCGCATGCACCAGCCGGATTTTGGACTGGCGCATGATCCGGCGTGCCGCCCACCACTGCCCCATGATGAACGTCGCGAGCAGCAGAATTTTCCATCGCGAGCGCCGCAGGTTTGCGACGATGCCGCCATCGTTGACCAGTGTTTGCCACGCGCGGGGCGCATAGCGAAAGCGCACCACATGCACGCCATCGAGGTCGCCATGCGGATCCGCGCCCGGCGCGTCGGGGACCACGGCGGTCACGTCGAACCATCGCGTCAGCCGGCGACACAATTCATGCACGAAAGCCGGTTCCGGGTCGTCCTTCCAGCGCGGATAGGTCGACGCGAGCACGAGCAAGGCCGGCTTGGCGGCTTCACTCATCGCGACGATAAGTCAGGGCGGTGATCTGCTCGGAAATCAGGCCGATCAGGAACACGATGACCGCCGCGCTCCACATGAGCGTACTCATGTTGGTCAGTCGACCGTAATGGAAGTAGGTCCAGGCGTAATTGGCCAGGCCCAGCAAGAAGAAGATGGCGCTTGCCGGTGCGAACAGCTTCAACGGCGAGTAGAGCGTCGCGATCTTGAAGATGATGAGCAAGAAGCGGATGCCGTCACGAATCGGCTTGATATGGCTCTTGCCGATACGCTGCGCCGCCTTGATGGGGAGATAAGCCACCGGATAGGCGCTGCGGAAAAAGGCCATCGTACTGGTCGTGGGATAGCTGAAGCCGTTCGGCAGCAGGTGCAGGAACTCTCGAAATCGTCCGGCCCGTACCGCACGGAATCCGGACGTCAGATCCGCCACCTGGTGGCCAGTCATGCGCGTCGCCAGCCAGTTGTAGATGGTATTGGCCACGCCGCGACCGACGCCGGCCTGGCTGCCCCAGTCGCGGGCGCCGACGACCATGTCGAAGCCTTCGTCCAGCTTGCCCAGCAGCCGGGCGATATCCGCCGGATCATGCTGGCCGTCGCCGTCCATGAAGACAATCACTTCCCCGGAGGCCGCACGCGCCCCGCGCTTGATGGCCGCGCCATTGCCCATGGAATACGGGGACGACAGGCACAGGACGCCCGCACCGCTGCAAACGTCGCGGGTATCGTCGGTGGATCCGTCGTCCACCACGATGATTTCAGCCTCGGGCTGGGCGGCGCGCAGGCGCGGCAACAGGTCTTTCAGGGCGGCTGCCTCGTTCTTGGCAGGCAGGACAATGCTGAGACGGCTCAAAATAACTCCCCCGAGAGTGAGCGGCGATCATAACGCGGCCCGAAGCGACTGGGCTGTGGCGAAGTCGGCGGATTCCGGGGGATTTATCCACTTCCGGCCCGTCATGGCCGCTCCAAGTCCGCCAGCGCCGCCATCAGAACGGCGCTGCCGCCGGCCCTACCCCCAAACTGTGCAGAAAATCACCCGCTACTCCCCCATCCGCCGGGTGACCTGTCATCGCATCTGGGGTAAATTCCCTTCCAATCAGGGGGCTGGGCGAGCTTTTTTATGTCAACGCAAATGCAACCGTCGCTGGCTGGCCTGTCGGGCATGGCCCGACGACTGGTATCGGACGGGGTTCTGCCCGAGGCGGACGTCCGCAAGGCCGTCACCGATTCCACGCAGAACAAGACCTCGCTCATGGCCTGGCTGCTGGACAACAACCTGGTCGAGAGCGCGAAGCTCACCCAGGTGGCGTCGGCCGAGTTCGGCATGCCGGCTATGGATGTGTCCGCCATTCAGCCGGCCATGATGCCGCTGAACCTGATCAGTGAAGCGCTGATCAACAAGCACCATGCCCTGCCCCTGTTCCGTCGTGGTAAGCGTCTGTTCGTCGGTATTGCCGACCCCATGCAGTCGCATGCGCTGGACGAGATCAAGTTCCACTCCAATTGCATGGTGGAACCGATCCTGGTGGAGCGGGCCCAGCTGTATCGCATCATCGAATCGGCGTTGAGCTCGATGAGCAACAGCATGCCCGATCTCGGCGGCGGCGATCTTGACGACCTGGCTCTGGAAGCCGGCGACGATGACGGCGGCGAGACCACCGGCATCGATGCCACCGCCAATGACGACGCACCGGTGGTGAAGTTCGTCAACAAGATCCTGGTCGACGCGATCAAGCGCGGCGCCTCGGACATCCATTTCGAACCCTTCGAAACGCAGTACCGCGTGCGCCTTCGCATGGACGGCATGCTGCGTGCGGTGGCCAGCCCGCCGATGAAGCTGGCTTCGCGCATCTCATCGCGCCTTAAGGTGATGTCCGGCCTGGATATCGCCGAACGCCGCGTGCCGCAGGACGGCCGTATCAAGCTCAACCTGTCCAAGAGCCGCGCCGTCGACTTCCGCGTCAGCACGCTCCCGACGCTGTTCGGCGAAAAGATCGTGCTGCGTATCCTGGACGGCTCGTCGGCCAAGCTGGGCATCGACAAGCTCGGTTACGAGGAAGTCCAGAAGAACCTGTACCTGGATGCCATCCACAAGCCCTACGGCATGGTGCTGGTGACCGGCCCCACCGGCTCCGGTAAGACAGTGTCGCTGTACACGGCGCTGAACATCCTCAATACCAACGAACGCAACATTTCGACGGTCGAAGACCCGGTCGAAATCCGCGTGGAAGGCATCAACCAGGTCCAGCAGAACACCAAGCGCGGCATGACCTTCGCGGCAGCCCTTCGCTCCTTCCTGCGTCAGGATCCGGACGTGATCATGGTCGGCGAAATCCGCGACCTCGAAACCGCCGAAATCGCCATCAAGGCGGCGCAGACCGGCCACATGGTGCTGTCCACCCTGCATACCAACGACGCGCCACAGACGATCTCTCGTCTGATGAACATGGGCATCGCGCCGTACAACATCACCTCGTCAGTGACGCTGGTCATTGCCCAGCGCCTGGCGCGCCGATTGCACGAGTGCAAGAAGCCCATGGACCTGCCGGCGCAGACGCTGCTCCAGGCGGGCTTCACGCAAGAAGAAATCGACGCGGGCCTGACGGTTTACGAGGCCGTGGGCTGCGATAGCTGCAACGAGGGCTACAAGGGCCGCGTGGGCATCTACCAGGTGATGCCCATGCTCGAAGACATCCAGAAGATCGTGCTGCAGGGCGGCAACGCGCTGCAAATCGCCGAGGTGGCGAAGAAGGCTGGCGTCAACGACCTTCGCGCATCAGCGCTGCTGAAGGTCAAGAACGGCGTGACCAGCCTTGCCGAGATCGACCGCGTCACCAAGGACTAAGAGCCACCGACCCGCCGGAACGGGACGCAGCAGGCAGCCGAGTTGCGTTCCCGGGCACGGAATAGGTCAGGTTTTTGACGTAAGCTGCACCAAATGAGCGGGCCGGCGCACTTTGCGACCTGGCCGCCGGGGAAGGGGGAATTCCGTATGGCCACTGTTTCGGCACTCAAACAGGACGCGCGCCAGCGCGGGGCCGCTCGTGCCACCGTCAGCCAGTTGACCATGTACGACTGGGTCGCCCTGGACAAACGCGGCAAGCGCATGAAGGGCGAAATGCCGGCGAAGAACGCTTCGCTGGTCAAGGCCGAGCTCCGTCGCCAGGGCATGAACCCCCAGACGGTCCGCGAGCGTGCCAAACCCTTGTTTGGCGCCAGCGGCAGTTCGGTCTCCGCGCGCGACGTGGCGATCTTCAGCCGCCAGATCGCGACCATGATGGCCTCGGGCGTGCCCATGGTGCAGGCCTTCGAGATCATCGCCGACGGCCAGAAGAACGTTCGCTTCAAGAACATGCTGGTGGACGTCAAGCAAACCATCGAGGGCGGTGCCGCCCTGCATGAGGCGCTCGGCAAGTATCCCGTGCAGTTCGACGAGCTTTACCGCAACCTGGTCCATGCGGGCGAATCCGCCGGTGTGCTCGACACGGTGCTTGACACGGTGGCGACCTACAAAGAGCGCATGGAGGCCATCAAGAGCAAGATCAAGAAGGCCTTGTTCTATCCCGTGATGGTGCTGGCCGTCGCCTTGCTGGTCAGCATGATCCTGCTGTTGTTCGTGGTGCCGGTGTTCGAAACCACCTTCCGCGATGCGGGCGCCGAGCTTCCCGCCCCGACGCAGTTCGTGATCAGCGCTTCGCAGTTCATGCAGCACAACTGGTACATCGTGATTGGCCTGATCGTAGGCAGCATTGTGGCCGTGGTGATGGCCAAGAAACGCTCCCAGAAGTTCGCGCACTTCATGGATCGCGTGATGCTGAAGTTGCCGGTCATGGGCAACATCCTGCGCCAGTCGGCCATCGCCCGCTTTGCCCGCACCCTGGGCGTGACCTTCCGCGCGGGTGTGCCGCTGGTCGAAGCCATGGAGGCGGTGGCTGGCGCGACCGGCAGCATTGTTTACGGCGACGCGATTCGTCAGATGCGCGACGACGTAGCCGTCGGCCACCAGCTGCAGCTGGCCATGCGCCAGACCGGTCTGTTCCCGAACATGGTCGTGCAGATGACGGCCATCGGTGAAGAGTCCGGCGCGCTGGACAACATGCTCTTCAAAGTGGCCGAGTTCTATGAGGAAGAGGTGAGCAACCAGGTGGACACGCTGTCCACCCTGCTCGAGCCGATGATCATGGTGATCCTGGGCGTGCTCGTGGGCGGCATGGTGATCTCGCTTTACCTGCCTATCTTCAAGCTCGCCGGCACGGTGTAATCTCCATTCAGTCCAGGCCCCTCTCCCGCTGGGAGGGGGGCCTTTTTTATAGCCAACGAGCCAACGCATGCCTGAGCTTTCACCCTGGGCCTGGATTTCCATCGCAGCCGTACTCGGCCTGCTGGTCGGCAGCTTCCTCAATGTGGTGATCCTGCGTGTACCGGCGCGGATGGAAGCCCAGTGGCGCCAGCAGGCGCGTGAGGTTTTGTCGCTCCCGGAAGAGGAGAACGCGCTGCCGCCGGGCATCGTGCGCGAACCGTCGCACTGCCCGAACTGCAAGCATCCGCTGGCGGCGCGAGACAATATTCCGCTGCTTGGCTGGCTGCTCCTGCGGGGGCGCTGCCGGTACTGCAAAGAACCGATCTCGATCCAGTACCCGCTGGTCGAGCTGTTGAGCGGCATCCTGAGCGCCATCGTCGTATGGAAGTTCGGCCCGACCTGGGCGGCCGCGGCCGGCCTGGCGCTGACCTGGACGCTGATCGCGCTGTCCGGCATCGACTTCCGCACCCAGTATCTGCCCGACCAGCTCACCCTGCCCCTTCTGTGGCTGGGCCTGCTGCTCAGCCTGATCGGCATGTTCGTCCAGCCAGGCCCCGCCATCATCGGCGCTGCGGCCGGCTATCTGAGTCTCTGGAGCGTCTACTGGCTGTTCAAGCTCACCACCGGCAAGGAGGGCATGGGCTTCGGCGATTTCAAGTTGCTGGCCGCGCTCGGCGCCTGGATGGGCCCCACGTCGCTCTTGCCCATCGTGCTTCTTTCTTCGCTGGTCGGCGCTGTGATGGGCGGCACCCTGATCGCCCTGCGCAAGCATGATCGGGAAGTCCCCATGCCCTTTGGACCGTTCATCGCCATGGCTGGCTGGATCTGGTTCATCGCGGGAAATGAGCTGATGCAGGCCTACATGCATCTCACCGGCATGCGCTGATGTCGATGCGCTCGCCCTATGTCGTCGCACTCACGGGAGGCATTGCCTCCGGCAAGAGCGCGGTGACGCGGCGGTTCGAGGCGCACGGCATTGGCGTTTACGACGCCGATGTAGCGGCGCGCGAGGTGGTCAAACCCGGTAGCGAAGGACTTGCCGAGATCGTCCGCCATTTCGGCCCCGCCGTGCTCGATGCCTCCGGCGCCCTCGATCGCGCAAGCATGCGCCAGCGCGTGTTTGGCGACGACGACGCCCGCAAGGCGCTGGAAGCCATCACCCACCCGCGTGTCCGGCAGTGGTTGCGCCAGCACGTGGAAGCCGATCGCGGGCCGTACTGCATGCTGGCCATCCCGCTCCTGGTGGAAAACTGGGACCACTATCGCTGGGTTGACCGGGTACTGGTTGTCGATGCACCGGTGGCTGATCAGCTCGAACGCCTGATGAAACGCGACAACATCGATGCGGCGCTCGCGCAGCGCATGATCGAGCGGCAAGCAGCGCGCGAGCATCGGCTTGCGCACGCTCACGACGTCATCGAAAACGCCGGCGACGAATCAGAACTGGATGACAGGGTCGAACGATTGCACCGCAGGTACCTGGCGCTCGCAGACTCGCATCGCTCAGGCGGCTGAATGCCAGAAGCCGCGGATGCCGGCCACGCCCTGCGCCCCCAGCGAACGCGCCTGGTTGACGTGGTCAAGGCGCATCCCGCCGAGCGCATAGACCGGAAGTGCCGCGCCTTCCAGCCATTGCTGGAACCGATCCCAGCCCAGGGCGGCGCTACCGGGATGGGACGGCGTGGATGCCACGGGGGAAAGCGTCGCGAAATCGGCGCCGATCGCCGTGGCATGCGCCAGCTCGTCGGCATCGTGGCAACTCGCCGCCACCAGTTGCCCCCAAGGCAACGGTCGTTCATTGACCACCCTCGCCAGACGCGCGGGCAGATGCACTCCCACGCCATCACCCAGGGCGAGCGCGCCCTCGATATCGCCATTCAACAGCACGTGTGCACGATGCAGGCGAACATCCGGCAGCACGGCAGCCGCCAGGGCGCGCACTTGCCCGGGTAACCACCGCGGCAGTCTCAACTGAATCATCCGTTCGCCGCGTTCAAGCGCGGTTCGCACCAGATGCCCGACGAAATCGGCATCGACCGGTTCGATATCGGCGGGCGTAATGGCATAGGTCGCAGGCAGTCGAAGCGCCTGAAGGATGGCGCGGTCGGCGGGCGCCAGGTCGGCGATGTCGACGCTCCACGGATCGGACCAGCGCAGCGCCTGCCCATCCAGCGACGCCGGCTCGTTGGCCCAGGCCCGTACGATCCAGGCATCCAGCAACAGGGACTTGTCGTCGTACTGCCAGGGCACCCGTATCAGTGGTTCGGCACCCTGCAGCAGGATGCCCAGTTCTTCGTGCAGCTCCCGCGCCAGGGCCGCCAGCGGCGCTTCACCGGGCTCACGCTTACCGCCGGGAAACTCCCAGGCACCCGCCAGGTGCTTGCCCGGCGGCCGTTGCGCCAGCAAGACCTTGCCGGCGCCATCGACCATGACCCCGGCCAGCACATGGATGGCCGGGTGGGTGCGATCCAGGCTCACGTGTTGCGGATGTATTCGACCATGTCGAAGTCATAGGCGTGATCGGCATCCTTCTTGTGATGCACGCGCGACACTTCGGTCCAGTCGCTGAAATGCACGCCGGGGAAGAAGGTATCGGCGCCGTCCACAGCCGCATTCACCCAGGTCAGGTAAAGGCGGCGCGCCTTGGGCAACGCGTCGGCATAGACCTCGCCACCGCCAATCACCATCAGGCCGGTGCCACCGGCACGCGCCTGGCCTTCTTCGATGGAACGCACGGTGATCTGGCCGGGAAAAGGCGCTTCGTGCTTGCGGCTCAGCACAAGGTTGGTACGGCCCGGCAAGGCTTTGCCCACTGACACTGCCGTGTTGTAGCCCATCAGCACGTACTTGCCGAGCGTCAGCTCCTTGAACCATCGCAAGTCATCGGGCAGATGCCAGGGCAGCTGGCCCTTGCGACCAATGGCGAAGTTCTCATCGAGCGCGGCAATCAACGAAATGGCCATGGATTCTCCAAAAGCGTTAGGCGTTGGCAGCTGGGAGGCATCGCGGCCTGTGGGGACCAGCCACCACGCTGTCGCACGATACTACTGGACTCGTGCCATGACGATTATTTTTATCTTCATGTCAGCCGGGGCCGGTGGGAGCTTGCACAAGTCGTACCGATGGCCGGGCACGTGCCTGCGTTCCCGTGGTTTTTCGGCCAACGCTTGCGGTCGCTGGCCGGTTTAACCCTGTACCAGAGCCTCATGCAGCTACTTGGCGACCGCCTGGCGCCAGGGACGCGCCCGCAAAAAAAAGCGGCCCTGGGGCCGCTTCATCTCAAACCGCGACGGGCGCCTTGATGGCCGGGTACGGCGCATAGTCGAGGATGCTGACATCCTCGAAGCGAAAGTCCCCCAGGGATGCCACGTCGGGATTCAAATGCAGCTTCGGCAGCGGACGCGGTTCCCGCGTCAGCTGCAGCATGGCCTGCTCAACATGGTTGCTGTACAGGTGCGCATCGCCCAGCGTATGCACGAAGTCACCCACGCCCAGACCACACACCTGCGCCACCATGTGCGTCAGCAAGGCATAACTGGCAATGTTGAACGGCACGCCCAGGAAGATATCGCCCGACCGCTGGTAAAGCTGGCAGCTGAGTTTCCCGTCAGCGACGTAGAACTGGAACATGGTGTGGCACGGCATCAGTGCCATGCGTGGCAACTCGCCGACATTCCAGGCACTGACGATCAGGCGCCGCGAATCCGGATTGCGACGGATCTCCTCCACCACCCAGCGGATCTGATCCACCACGCGCCCGTCAGCGGTACGCCACGCGCGCCACTGCTCGCCATACACCGGCCCCAGGTTACCGTCGGCATCGGCCCATTCGTCCCAGATGCTGACGCCGTTCTCCTTCAGGTAGGCGATGTTGGTGTCGCCCCGAAGAAACCAGATCAGTTCATGGATGATCGACCGCAGATGCAGCTTTTTCGTTGTGACCAACGGAAAGCCTTCATTGAGGTCGAAACGCATCTGCCAGCCGAACACGCTGCGCGTGCCGGTGCCCGTGCGATCGGCCTTCACCGTGCCCTTTTCCAGGACGTGACGCAGCAGGTCGAGATAGGCACGCATGGCTTACTCCTTGCCGGGAAGGCTCACGGAATAGGTACGCAACGTCGGCGCCTTGCGCGACATGGCCAGCAACACCAGGCCCACCAGGATCAACGGCAACGAAAGGATCTGACCCATCGTCAGCCAGCCGAACGCCAGGTAGCCCAACTGCGGATCCGGCAGGCGCACGAACTCCACGCCAAAGCGGAAGCAACCGTACATCAGCGCGAACAGGCCGGAAATGAAGTAGCGCGGGCGCGGCTTCATCGACACCACCCACAGCACGGTGAACATCACGACACCCTCGAGCAGCATTTCATAGAGCTGGGAGGGATGACGCGGAAGGCGATCCGGTGCGTCGGGAAAGATCATCGCCCACGGCACGCTACTGGGCTTGCCCCAAAGCTCGCCATTGATGAAGTTGCCCAGGCGGCCAAGGCCCAGGCCGATCGGAATCAGCGGCGCGATGAAATCCACGGTGTCGAAAAAATGCACCTGCTGGCGACGCGACCACCACGCGATCGCCGCCAACACGCCCAGCAGCCCGCCATGGAAGCTCATGCCACCGTCCCAGACGCGGAACAGCGCCAGCGGGTTGGTCCAGATCCAGTTGATGTCCGTGTAGAACAGCATGTAACCGACGCGACCGCCGACGATCACGCCCATCATCACGTAGAAGCACAGGTCGCCCAGTGCATCGCGAGTGACCGGCAACCGGCCCTGGCGACGGCGCAGCTCAGCCAGCAGCCAGCCGCCAAGAAAGCCACCGAGGTACATCAGGCCATACCAGTGGACCTGGATGGGACCAAGGCTGAAGGCCACCTTGGGAATATCGACGATAAAGGGCGCGAGCATGGGCAAGCTTATGGCGATAAAGGCACAGTGTAGCCGGCCCGGGCCGCCATGACCGCCCCTTCCGCATCGCGGTGCATCATGGCTACACTCGTCCGTGGATGGCGCGTCAAAGCCGGGGAGCGGCGACGCAGGAAGGCCAGGTTTTTACCCCAAGAAGCGCCCTCACCATCCGCCAGCCGCGATGCCCCGCCGGCCTGGCTATCGCAATGGGGCACGCTTCAGGGGAAAACTCATGTCGTATCGTCTGGTGCGGACCGTGCTGTCCGCGGCCTGTCTGTTGTTGCCTGCCGTCGCTGCCGCTGGCGACTTGATTCCGACTGTCGATTTTGCGCGGCACGGCGAGGTGTTCAATCCCAGCCTTTCGCCCACCGGCCAGTACATCGCGGCCCGCGTCGACAGTGACCAGGGCAAGAGCCACGCGCTGTATATCTACAAGGTCAGCGACATGAGCCAGCCGATCAGCGTCATCCGGCTGCCGCGTTACGAGCTTCCCTATGGCATTCGATGGGTTAGCGATACGCGACTGATCGTCGAAAAGGGGAAGCAGCTCGGCGCCCTGGACAAGGCTTACTCGACTGGCGAGATCCTGGCCACGGATGTTGATGGCAAGCACCAGGACTATCTGTACGGCCCGGAGGCCGGAAAGTACGGCACGCGAGCTACCACGCGCGGCAACGACTGGGGCTGGGGATTCATCGACGGCATGCCGATTCGGTCAAACGGCCATTTCTACATGCGCGCCCATGAGTGGGGAAACGACAGCACTTCGTCCCTCTATGACGTCAATGCAACCAATAGCGTCCGCACGTTGGTCGGCGACATCAGCGTATTCGGGCTCGATTTCATCCAGAACAATGAAGGCAAGGTCCGTTTCTCGTTTGGTACAAACAACCAGTTCAAGTACGTCATCTATCGGCGCGACGGCAGCAACTGGACCAAGCTCGAAGAACCAGGCTGGCTTTGGCCGGTGGCCTACACGGCGGATGGCTCACGCTTCTATGCCCAATACAGTCGTGACGGTGGCCCCTATGACCTGATCGAGCAAGACGAAAGCGGCGCAAATCGCACGACGATTGCCAAAGCCGATTTCGGCGAGATTGGCGACTTCATGCTGACACCCATCACGCGCGAACCATTCGTTGCCTACGTGAGCACAGGCATTCCCAAACCGATTTACATCAAGCCTGACTCGGCACCCGCAAAACTGCATATGGCCCTGTCGAAGGCTTTCCCGGGCCAAAAGGTTTCGTTCCTCAATTACTCCGAGGACGGAAACATCCTGCTGTTCAGCGTGTTCAGCGACCGCAATCCCGGTGCGTTCTATCTCATCGACACACGCACCAATAAGGTCACCAAACTGTTTGCGACCCGGCCGTGGATCGATCCGGCGACGATGGCCGAACGCCGCCCGGTGCGCTTCAAGGCCAGCGATGGCCAGGAACTCGAAGCCTTCCTGACGATGCCCAAAGGTGCGGGCGAGACCAACTTGCCCATGGTGCTGCTGCCGCACGGCGGACCGGAGTCATCGGATGACTGGTCGTTCGATTCCGATGCCCAGTTCCTCGCCAGCCGGGGTTACCTCGTCCTGCAGGTCAACTACCGCAGCTCGACCGGTCGTGGCCCGAACTTCTCCCGCTCCGGCGACCTCAAGTGGGGCACCCGCGTCCAGGACGACATCATCGACGCGGTGAAATGGACGATCGAGCAGCAGTACGCCGACGCGAAACGCATCTGCGTCTACGGCTGGAGTTTCGGTGGCTATTCGGCACTGATGGCCGTCGAGCGTGAGCCGGACATGTTCAAGTGCGCTGCCAGCGGCGGCGGCGTCTATGACTGGGCGAAGATCAAGAAGGACGAAGACCGCGAAAGGGGCAAGGGCGCCCGCAGTTACAACAAGACGACGCTGGGCGACGATATCGCCAAGCTGACCGACATGTCCCCGGTGACCCACGTCGACAAGATCAAGGTCCCGCTGCTGATCGTGCACGGCGAAGACGACCAGACCGTGCCCTTCTCCCAGGCCAAGATCCTGCGCTCCGCGCTGGACAAGGCAGGCAAGCAGTACGAGTGGTTCACCAAGGCCGGCGAAGGCCATGGCTTCTACGATGAAAAGAACCAGACCGAGTTCCTGGATAAGCTCGCCGGGTTCATCGAGAAGAACATCGGGCCGGGTGCCAGAGGCTCCGCTTCGCAGGTATCTCAGAACTGACGAGATCGGCATGAGAAGGGCGCTCCGGCGCCCTTCTCCCTTTTCTGAGCGATGATTCTCATGCCGTGCAAGCACTTAGCGGGATTAACCTTACATGACAGTAAGGTTGCGGCATCCTGCACATTGTTTTAACTTCGGACTTACATCGCCCGTTCCCCCACGACGCCGGCGATGCCGCGGCGCGCGAGTTTCCCCGACTGGGCGTGCCATTCCCGATACCCAGATGACCAGCTCTGTTGCTGGCGGCTGGCTATTGTTTGTTCGGAGTTCGCAAAACAATGAAGCAAAAGACCCTGCTGGCTACGGCCATCGCGGCAGCCTTCGCGCTGAACGCGTGGTCCGTCGCCGCACAGGAAGCCCCCGCTCCTGCCGCCGACCAGGCCAACGCCAAGAGCCTGGATACCGTCACCGTTACCGGTTCGCGCATTCGCAGCGTGGATGTGGAAACGTCCCAGCCGATCTTCACGATGGATCGCCAGGCCATCCAGGCCACCGGCCTTACCAACGTGAACGACATCCTGGCCCGCATGCCGTCCGCCGGCACGCCGGACATCACCCCGCAGGACACCCTCTCCTCGGGCGCCGATGTCGGCGGTCGCTACGTCAACATCCGCAACCTCGGTTCGCAGCGCACGCTGGTGCTGGTGAACGGTCGTCGCTGGGCCACCAGCCTGAGCGGCCTGACCGATCTGTCGACCATTCCCGTGTCGATGATCGATCGCATCGACGTCCTCAAGGACGGTGCCTCGTCGATCTATGGCTCCGACGCCATCGGCGGCGTGGTCAACATCATCACGCGTGACCGCTTCGACGGCACCGAGGTCAACGCCTATTACGGCCAGAACGGCAAGGGCGACGGCCAGCAGAAGAACATCGACGTGACCTGGGGTCACAACACCGAGAAGTCTTCGCTCATCCTCGGTGCGTCGTATCAGGATCAGCAGCCGGTCTGGAACAACAAGCGCGACGAAACCCGCTACCAGTACGGCCCGCGCCACATCGACGACGGCCTGGGCGGCGGTCCGTGGGGCCGTGTCACCGATCCGCGTGCCGAAGGCACTGCCGGTGCCGGCTCGTACAACAAGGACGGTGACTGGGTTCCCAACGCCTATGTCCTGAACCGTGGCGGCAATCCCGCCAACATCGGTGATTACCACGATTTCGTGGGCGCTCCGAGCGACCTGTACAACACGCAGGGCGACATGACCTTCCGCGCGGGTACGAAGCTGAAGAACCTGTTCGCGCAGGAACGCTACAAGCTCACCGACAACATCACGTTGCGCGGCACCGCCAGCTACAGCGTGCGCGATACCTCCAGCACGCTGTCGGGCTATCCGCTGCAGACGGCGAGCACCGGCCTGGTGATCGATCCGAACAACGCCTACAACCCGTTCCCGGGCTACGAGACCGAGTTCTATCGCCGCACCGTCGAAATGCCGCGCACCACCTGGTCCAAGACCAAGCTGGCGCACATCGACGTAGGCGCCGAAGGCTTCTTCGATTTCCTCGGCCACGAGTGGAACTGGGACGCCACGTACAACTACTCCAAGGCCAAGGTTAAGCAGACCTCCAACGGCAACTTCTACCTGCCGAACGCGCAGAACGCGCTGGGCCCGACGAGCATCGTCGACGGCCAGGTCGTGTGCGCCGACGCTTCGGCCCGCGCAGCGGGTTGCGTGCCGTGGAACATCCTCGCCGGTCCGGGCGGCACGCCGTCCTCGGTGTGGAACTACGTCAACTACATCGGCACCTCGCGCCAGACCACGCAGACCGATGACTTCTCGGCCAACCTCACCGGTGGTCTGTTCGACCTGCCGGGCGGCACCGTCAGCATCGCCGGTGGCATTGAGCACCGTCGCGAGAAGGGCAGCTTCAACCCGGATGCGATGGACTCGGCCGGCCTGACCACCAACCTGGCCAGCAACCCGACCAACGGCAGCTACATCGTCAACGAGGCCTACCTCGAACTCGACGTCCCGCTGCTGCGTGACCTGCCGGGCGCCCAGGAACTGGGCATCAACGTTGCGTCGCGCTACTCGCACTACAGCAACTTCGGCAGCACCACCAACAACAAGTACAGCTTCCGCTGGCGTCCGTTCGAAGACCTGATGGTACGCGGTACGTATGCCGAAGGCTTCCGTGCACCGACCATCAGCGACTTGTACGGTGGCAGCGGCCAGAGCTTCGAAACCTACCTCGACCCGTGCGATTCGGTCGTGGGTTCGGCCGCAGGCAACGCTGACGTGGCTGCGCGTTGCGCCGTCGCAGGCGTGCCGGCGAACTATCGCCAGATCGACAGCGGCAGCAACCAGCCGGTGACCTCGCAGGGTGGCCAGTCCAAGACGGCCTTCATCTCGGGCTCCAACCCGAACCTGCAGCCGGAAACCTCGATCACGCGTACGGTTGGCCTGGTGTACAGCCCGCACCAGGTGTCGGGCCTCGACTTCACCGTGGATTACTACAACATCTACGTGAAGAACATCATCACCGCCGTCAACGCGTCGAGCATCCTCAACTACTGCTACGTGTCGAACGATCCGTCGTTCTGCGATCGCTTCACGCGCAACAGCAGCGGCGTGGTCGATTCGCTCAACGAAAGCCTGACCAACCTGGGCTCGCTCAAGACCGAGGGCTACGACGTCGGTATTCACTACCGCCTGCCGGAAACCTCGTTCGGCCGCTTCCGCATCGCGTCGGACAGCACGTACCTCACCAAGTACGAGACCGTCAGCGGTCCGGGCATGCCGCGCGTCAATGCGGTGGGCTTCATGACCAACGGTTCGGGCAACCTCAACGCCGGCACCATGGGTCTGTACCGCCTGCGTTCGAACCTGCAGCTCGACTGGGACTGGAAGCAGTTCGGCGCAAGCTGGACGGTGCGCTACTACTCGGGTCTGAAGGACCAGTGCTGGGATGTGGACATCGAGTGCAACATGCCTGACTACGTGGCCCCGGGCCTGGTTGGCGTGGGCGTCAGCCGCAAGGGTTCGGTGGCGTTCAACGACGCCCAGTTCCGTTACACGGCACCATGGAAGGGCACCTTCTCCGTGGGTGTGAACAACATCTTCAACAAGAAGGGTCCGTACTACTACAACGTAACGGCCTCGGGCAGCGGCAGCCCGCCGTACAACCCGTCGTTCGATATCGATCGCTACTTCTATGTGAGCTACAACCAGAAGTTCTGATTGCGATGAAAAGAAAACGGGCCTTCGGGCCCGTTTTTTTTAGTCCGTGATGACTTGACGGCGAAATCAAAGCACCACGGGGCGATCCGGCAATTCGTCGCGACGCGACGAGCCGTCCGATGGAAAGTGCTTTGTCAGCAAGGCGTGCGCGGCGGCAATGCCGTCGAGCGAACCTTCGCGCCACTGGTCGCGTGCGAAGCACTCGCGCATGTGCGCACAGATGGCATCCCACTCACTGGCGTCGACGTGAGCGGCAATGCCCCGATCCGCGACGATCTCAATGCGATGCTCGGCCATCAGCACATAGAACAGCACGCCGTTATTGTGCTCGGTATCCCACACGCGCAGCTGGCTGAACACGTGTTCGGCGCGCTTGTGTGCATCGAGGCCTTCGAGCACGGCCATGGGCGCAAGACGCGATTCAACGGCGAAGCAGACTTCACCCTGGTGCGTGCCCTCGCCCGCCGCGATCGCGCGGGTCATGTCATCCAGTAGCGCGGGCGGGAAACTGCGGCGCAGCTGAAGCCAGCCGCCGAAGGCGTTCATGAAGAAACGTTGGCCGACACCCATGTCACCAGCTCCCCGAAGAACCGCCGCCGCCGAAGCTGCCGCCGCCACCGCTGAATCCACCACCGCCGCCACCGCCGAAGCCGCCGCCACCAAAACCACCGCCGCCGCCCCAGCCACCGAAACCACCCCAGCCACCGCCGCCGATGGAGCGCCCGGCGCCGGCCGGCAACATCATCAGGACGCCGCCAACGATGGCGCCCAGGATGGCAGCGCCAAACGTCGCGGCCAGCAGCCACAACAGGCCACCGGTGATCAGCGCACCCAGCGGTGTACGAACGAAGACGGAGGTCCGTCCGAAGATGCCACGCAGGAAGAAGGCCGCGAACACGCCGATCAGCAGGACATGCCCAAAATCGAGGCCGCGATGTTCGCGACGATCGTTTTCCACCGGCGGCGGAAGCGCTTCGCCATCGATCAGCGAGGTCAGCGCACCGACGGCATCGTTGATGCCACCGAAGTAATCGTTGGCGCGAAATTTCGGCGCGATGTATTCGCGGATGATGCGTGCGGTCGCGGCATCGGGAATGGCACCTTCCAGGCCATAGCCCACTTCGATGCGCACGCGCCGATCGTTCTTGGCGACGATCAACAGCACGCCGTCATCCGTGCCCTTGCGCCCCACCTTGTTGGCCTCGGCCACCGCGAGCGAGTAGCCCTCGAGGTCATCAGGCTGCGTCGTGCCCACCATTAGCACCACCAGCTGCGCGCCCTTGCGCTTCTCCAGCGCGACGAGCTGCGCATCGAGCTGATCGACCTGCTGCGGCGTCAGCGTGCCGGTGAGGTCGGTGAGATGCCGGGTGAGTTTGGGGACCGCGGCGTCCTGTGCCTGCGCAAGGCCCGGCCCTGCCGCGAACAGCAGCAGGGCCAGGCCAAGGAACGGCAGCCGTGCGAGGCGCCGGAACATCTCAGTGAGTCGTCGCGGCCGGTGCCGGGGAGGCACTGTTGCCGAAGTCCACGGTCGGCGCGGCGGAAATCGCCTTCTCGTTATCCACGGTGAAGTTCGGCTTCACCTGATAGCCGAAGATCTTCGCGGTGAGGTTGTTCGGGAAGGTGCGGATCATGGAGTTGTACTCCTGCACTTCCTTCACATAGCGATTGCGCGCGACGGTGATGCGGTTCTCCGTGCCTTCCAGCTGGGCCTGCAGATTCTGGAACAGGCCATCAGCCTTCAGCTGCGGATAGTTCTCGCTGACCACCATCAGGCGCGACAGCGCACTGGACAGCTCACCCTGAGCCTGCTGGAACTGCTGCAGCTTCTGGGGGTCGTTCAGCGCGTCCGGCGACAACTGCATCGTGCCCACCTTGGCACGCGCATTGGTCACTTCCGTCAGCACCCTTTCTTCATGCTGGGCGTAACCCTTCACCGTATTGACCAGGTTCGGCACCAGGTCGGCGCGGCGCTGGTACTGGTTGATCACTTCCGACCAAGCCGCCTTCACGGCTTCGTCCTGACGCTGCATGGCGTTGTAGCCACAGCCGGAAAGACCGGCGACGACCAACAGGAGTGCAACGGCACGGAGGAATTTCATGGGGGTGCTCCAATCCGGTGGAAGGGAGCATTGCAGCATTGTGGGTGGGTACGGCGCAATCGGAGGGTTCACCCCTCACCAGAAGCGCGGCCCCAGCACGAGCACCCAGGCCAGGCCCGTCAGCACAAGCAGAAGGAAGACGGCAGCGGAACCCATGTCCTTGGCGCGGCCCGCCAGTTCATGGAATTCGGGGCTGACTTTGTCGACAACAGCCTCGACAGCGGAATTAAGCAGCTCGGCGGACAAGACCAGAATGGCCGGCGTGACCAGCGCAAGCTTCTCGAGCGCGCCATTGCCCAGCCAGAGACCCGCCGGAACCAGCACCACGGCCAGGCAGGCTTCGAGGCGGAAGGAAGCTTCGTGCACCCAACCGGCGCGCAAGCCCTTCATCGACCACTTGAAGGCATTCCAGATTTGCTTGGGTCCGCGAATGCCAGAGGCTGCCATGCAGGATCGTCCAGGGTCGTGGCAGCCATGGCTGCGGAGGCGGGCCACGGGAAACGATCCTGGGCCGGAAATGAAGCGCGACATGATGCCACAACCGTCTTGTCATCCTGGCACCGGCCGCGCCCATGCCTGAAGGCGGAACAGGCTGATCACTGCAACCCTTTGCCGCCGCAAGAAATCTCGTCGCGCGTCGCGCGGGTCATGAGATGCCTGTTGCGTTACCCTTTATCCGTTGCGATCCGTTCAGGCTCGCAAATGGTCGGCCGCAGCGCGGTCGTTGTCTTGACCGTGTTTCGGAATGCACATGGCAAAAGTACACACCCCGCCCGTCTCGCAGACGAGGTCGTTCAGCACCGTTTTCCTGATCGAAATGTGGGAGCGCTTCGGCTTCTACGGCATGCAGGTGCTGATGGTCACCTACATGATGAAAAAGCTGGGCTTCGCCGATACCCGCGCGAACCTGGTCTGGGGCGCTGCCGCAGCCCTCATCTACGCCACCCCCGCGATCGGCGGCTGGATCGGCGACAAGCTGATCGGCACGCGCCGCACCATGATCACCGGCGCCGTGGTGCTGGCCCTGGGCTACGCCATGCTGTGGATCCCGTCGAACAACCCCACCCTGCTCTACGGCGCGCTGGGCGTGATCGTCGTCGGCAACGGCTTCTTCAAGCCGAACGCGGGCAACCTCGTGCGCAAGATCTACGAGGGGGATGACACCCGCATCGACAGCGCCTTCACCATCTACTACATGGCGGTGAACGTCGGCTCGATGCTGTCGATGACGGCCACGCCGTGGATCCGCAACTACGTCGGTGAGCATTACGGCGACGCGATGGGCTGGCACACGGCTTTTGGCGCCTGTGCGATCGGCCTGGTGCTGGGCCTGGGCAATTACAAGCTGATGAGCCGCACGCTGTCCCACATCGGCTCGGCGCCTGACGAAAAGCCAGTCGACATGAAGCGCGCGCTGATGGTTGGCGTCGCGTCGATCGGCATGGTGTTTCTCTCGGCCAGCATCCTGCAGAGCCTGCTGCTGGCCAAGGCCGCCGTGTTCATCGCGGGCGTCGTGATCCTGGGCATCTTCGCTCACCTCATCATGGGCAGCCAGCGCAGCGAACGCGCAGGGCTGATTGCCGCCCTGGTGCTGACGTTCCAGACGATCTTCTTCTTCATCTTCTACGCGCAGATGGCGACCTCGCTGAACCTGTTCGCGCAGAAGAATGTCGACCTGCACTTCCGGGTGTTCGGCTTTGAGCTCTTCACCTGGATTCCGGAGCAGTTCCAGAACCTCAACGCGATCTGGATCGTGCTGCTGAGCCCGGTCCTGGTTTTCGCGTACAACTCGCTGGGCCGTATCGGCAAGGACCCGTCCGTCGCGTTCAAGTTCGCGCTGGGCTTCGGCGCCGTGGCCATGGGCTTCTTCATGTACGGCCTGGGCGCCCAGAGCGCCGTGGACGGCCAGGTGTCGTCCTGGACCATGGTCTGGGGTTACGGCTTCTACTCGCTGGGCGAACTGCTGGTGAGCGGCCTTGGGCTGGCCATGATTGCCCGCTTCGTGCCGGCGCGCATGGGCGGCTTCATGATGGGCGCGTACTACGTGGCCGTCGGCATTTCGCAGTACCTGGGCAGCATGGTGGCCAACCTCGCCAGCGTGCCCAAGCAAGTGACGAACCCGGTGGAGTCCCTGCCCATCTACATCAGCCTGTTCAATCAGCTGGGCCTGGTGGGTATCGGCTGCACCGTGCTGGCACTGGGCATGCTGCCCCTGATGAACCGCCTGGCGAACAGCCACGCCGAAGCTCGCACCGCCGAGGCTTGAACGGGGCAAAAGGGGCCGGTGTGGCAATCCGGCCCCTGCGTCCTGCTGTCGCAGGCCGGTGACTCCCATCATCCCGGGCTTACGGACCCCGTAAAATGCCCGCATGAGCAATCGCCGCCTCCTGCAGCACCGCATCGGGCCGACCACGCTGATGCGCACCCTTGCCTGGTTGCGCATCTGTGCCATCGGTGGACAGAGCGCTGCCGTGCTGGTTTGCGCTTTCTGGATGGATCTGGGCATTCCCATGCTGCCGCTGCTGGTAGGCGTCGGCTCGCTGGGCGTCTTCGCCGTCTTCGCCGCGTGGCGCGTCAACCAGCCCTGGCCGGTGCGCGAGTGGGAAACCATCGTGCACGTGGCCGTCGATACGCTCGTGCTGGGCTACCTGTTGTATTTCACCGGCGGCGCCAGCAATCCCTTCATCACGCTGCTGCTGGTGCCGATCGCCCTGAGCGCCGCGGCATTGTCGGTGCCCGCCGTGCTCGCCGTGGCAGCTCTCGCGGGTATCGCCTACGTCGTCCTGCTGCGCTGGTATGTGCCACTACCCATGCCGGTCCACGCCGGCTCCGGCTTTTCCCTGCATGTCGTCGGCATGGGCGTGAACTTCGTGATCACCGCCTTGCTGCTGGGCTTTTTCATCAATCGCCTTGCGCGATCGGTGCGCCTGCAACAACTGGAAGTCCAGCGCGTACGCGAACGTGCCCTGCGCGACGAAGGCATCCTCGCCATCGCAACCCAGGCCGCGGGCGCGGCGCATGAATTGAACACGCCGCTGTCGACCATGCGCACGCTGCTGCCTGAACTGCGCCGCGAGCATGCGGAAGACGCCGTTCTGGGCGAAGACCTGCAGTTGCTCGAAGACCAGGTCGAACGTTGCCGCACCATCCTTCGCGAGATGGTGGCCTTCGGCAAGGCGCAGCTTTCGCAAGAGCCGGAGAAGGTCACGCTGGCTGCGTTCATCCATGGCTGCCTCGAGCGCTTCCAGTTGCTGCGCCCGGAAGCCGAACTCGATCTGCAACTCGATGAAGATGCCGCGCGCATCGTGCTTCGCACACCGCCTGGCCTTCGCCACGCGCTGTTGAATCTGCTGAACAACGCCGTCGACGCCTCGGCGATGAATCAGTCGCACGCCGTGATGCTCGTCGCGCGCCGCCATGGCGAGTGGCTGGAGCTGATCGTCGGCGACCACGGCCCGGGCTTTGCAGCCACGGGCGAGCTGTCACCGCTGGGTCAGTCGCAAAAGCAGACAGGCCTCGGCATTGGCCTCGCGCTTGCCGAAGCCACGGCAGAACGACTGGACGGCCAGCTCACCGCCACCAACACGCTCGATGGCGCGCAAATGCACCTGCGCCTGCCACTGGCGGTTGTGGGCAGCAACAATGAATCCGCTTAAGAACACTTACTGACGACACGCAACCATCGGACTTGAGACCATGACCGAAGTGACCGCCCAACCCTTGCTCATCGTCGATGACGACGCCACGTTTGCACGCGTTCTGGCACGCGCCCTGAGCTCGCGTGGCTTCGAGGTGATCACGGCCACCAATGCCGATGAGGCACGTGCACTCACGCGTCGTCACCATCCGCGTTACTGCGTACTCGATCTCAAGCTCGGCGATGAAAACGGCTTGCGCCTGATCCCGGAATTGCAGTCGCTGGTGCCCGACATGCGCGTGCTGCTGCTCACCGGCTACGCCTCCATTGCCACGGCCGTGGAAGCGATCAAGCGCGGTGCGCATGACTACCTCGCCAAGCCCGTTGACGCCGATGCCGTCGTGCGCGCACTGCTCGATGGCGACAGCAGCAGCGGCGGCGATGACGAAGTGATCGACGCACCGGATGTGCCGCTGGCGCTGCGTCGCCTCGAGTGGGAACACATCCAGCGCGTGCTCACCGAATGCGATGGCAACATCTCCGAGACCGCCCGTCGCCTGGGCATGCATCGGCGCACCCTGCAGCGCAAGCTGAGCAAGCATCCGGTACGTGAGAGGCCGGATAGCGAGGATTGATCCGACCTTCCCCGGGTCCGAAATGTCGGGTTTTCGATGCGAAGCTTGCGCCAGACTGGCGAAATCTACGCCCGGAAACCCGGACTTTCACCTCTCCTAACCCACTTTGCCGACCGACTCCCTGCGCCTCACCGGTTAGCGCACTCAACCGCGACATCGCGCCACCTTCCGGGATGCCGATCTCCGGCTATCCTGCGAACCCTAGACCATGGTCCAGGGTGCCCCCTTGAAGCTTTCGTCCCATCCCCGTTCGCTGGCCCTGGCGCTCGCCGCATGCATGGCCGGCACCGCCGCGCACGCCGACGACACGCCTCCGCAACAGGCTTCCACGACGCTGGAAGCGGTGCACGTCCACGCCAGTGACACGCATGTCACCGAAACACCGGCGGTGCAGGTTCGCGTGAAGCGCGAAGACCTCCTCAAGCACAACATCACCGACAGTTCGGACGCGCTCAAGTACGCGCCGAACATGCAGGTGCGCAAGCGTTACATCGGGGATCCCAATGCTGTCATCAGCGGCCGCAATGCCGGCACGCTGCAAAGCGCGCGCAGCCTTGTCTATGCCGACGGGCTCCTGCTCTCGAACCTGATGACCAACGGCTGGGATGGCGCACCGCGCTGGGGCATGGTGGCGCCTGAGGAAATCGGTGCCGTGGATGTGCTTTATGGTCCGTATTCCGCGCTTTATCCGGGCAATTCGATGGGCACCACCGTGCTCATCCACACGCGCTTGCCACAAAAGCTCGTTGCGAGCGCCAGCGCGCAGTTCATGAGCCAGGACTTCAGCGACAACTACGGCAGCAGCGGCCGTTACAACGGCCGCAACATCGCCGCCACTCTGGGCAACAAGCAGGGGCGCTGGAGCTGGCTGCTCTCGGTCAACAAACTCGACAACAACGGCCAGCCGATGCAGTACGCGACGGCCAAGGCCGGTGGTACCGCGAATGCGGCCGTACCGGTATCCGGTGCAACGCTCGATCGCAATCCCAATGGCTCGCCTCGCCTCGTGTACGGTGCGAACACCATCGAGCACACGGAGCAGACGCAGGCCAAGCTGAAAGTCGGTGTCGATGTCACCGACAATATCTCTGCCCTGTTCACGCTGGGCTGGTGGCACAACCACGCGGAAGACCGCACGCGCAGCCTGATTCGCGATGCGCAAGGCAACCTCGTCTACACCGGTGTGATCAGCGCCTACGGCCAGACATGGACGCTGCCGACGAGCGGACTGGCGCCTACGCAAACGCTCGAAACCCACGCGCTCTACGGCCTCGAGCTCAACGGGAAGTTCGACAACGGCTGGCGCTGGACGGCGGTCGCCAGCGACTACGACTTCATCAAGTCGCAAACGCATACGGCCGGCCTTACGCCACCCGTCGCCAACGTCGGCGGCCCGGGCAGCGTAGCGGATATGGGTGGCTCGGGCTGGCAGACGTTCGACGCACGCACCTCCGGTCCACTGGGTGAATCGCACATGCTGTACGCCGGTGCGCACTACGACCGTTACCTGCTCGACTCCACCGTGCGCAATGCCAGCGACTGGCGCGGCGCTGCCGATGGGTTGCAGACGAGTGCGTTCGGCGGCCGCACGCAGACGCGCGCGCTCTATCTGCAGGACGTGTGGAGTTTTGCGCCAGCGTGGGCGCTGACGCTGGGCGGCCGCTGGGAACAATGGCGCGCTTACGGTGGCTCGCGCAGCAGCGGAAGCACGACGCTCGATTACGCCGATCGCAAGCAGAACGACTTCTCGCCCAAGGCGGCCCTGAGCTGGGACTTCGCCGATGCGTGGCAGCTGCGCCTGGCCAGCGGCAAGGCCGTGCGCTACCCGACGGTCAACGAGCTGTTCCAGGGCAGCATCTCGGCCAACGCCATCGTCAACAACAACCCGAACCTCAAGCCCGAATCGGACTGGTCGAACGACCTCACGCTGACGCGCCACGTGAGCAACGGCTATTGGCGCGTATCGCTGTTCCAGGATCGCATCGCCAACTCGCTGTACTCGCAGACCGACATCACCGTCACGCCGACCGTCACCAACATCCAGAACGTGGACAAGGTGCGCATGCGTGGTATCGAGGGCGAACTGGTCCTGCGCGATGTCTGGATTGATGGCCTGGACCTGCAGGCCAGCGCGGCCTTCAACAATGCCAAGACGCTCAACGATCGCCAGTACCCGCTCGCCAACGGCAAGTGGTTCCCGCGCATCCCCAAGGTGCGCGCCACCCTGGTCACGGACTACCGCTTCGCCCCCGACTGGAATGCCTCCCTGGCGGTGCGTCATTCCGGCCGACAGTACGGCACGCTGGACAACAGCGATTACGTCAATACCTACGGTGCCGTCAGCGCATTCACGGTCGCCGATGCCAAGGTGCGCTGGAACTTCGCGCACCAATGGACGGCCTCCGTGGGCGTGGACAACCTCACCAACGAGCACTATTGGGTTTACCATCCGTACGCCGGCCGCACCTGGTTCGGCGAAGTGCGCTGGGACTACTGAGGCCTGCCATGCGCCGATCATTCGCTGCTCTTTTTGCCACATTGACCACGCTGAGCGTGGCGGCCCACGACGGCATGAACATGCCCATGCCCAAGGGCCCCGAACTGGGTGCCAGTGCGGCCATCGATGGCCAGGGGCGCCTGTGGATCGTCGATGCGCAGGAGGGTCATGTGCGACTGAGGCATTCGGATGACTTCGGTCGAACACTCAGCGATCCCGTCCCCGTAAACACCAAAGCCGAGCCGATCTATGCCGAAGGCGAGAATCGCCCGAAGATCGCCTTCGGCAAGCACCATGAGATCTACGTCAGCTGGTCGCAGCCGCGCGCCAAGCCCTGGACGGGATTTGTGCGCTTCGCCCGCTCTACCGATCAGGGCGCGCACTTCTCCGAGCCCATGACCGTGCATCGGGACCGCGCGGAAATCACCCATCGCTTCGATGCCATGGCCGTGGATGCCAAGGGGCGCATCGTGATGGCATGGATCGACAAGCGCGATGTCGAGGCGGCCACAGCGGCGGACAAGCCCTATCTCGGCGCAGCCATCTATACCAGCGTTTCCTCCAATGACGGCCAATCGTTTGCCCCGGAACAGAAGCTCATCGACCAGAGCTGCGAATGCTGCCGCATCGCGATGGCACGGACGCCCGATGGAAACATCGGCGCGTTTTTCCGCAGCATCTATGGCGACAATATTCGCGACCATGCCTATGCCGAACTGGGTGGTGACGGCAAGAACGCCACGCCGCAGCGCGCGACGTTCAGTGACTGGCATATCGCCGGCTGTCCGCATCACGGCCCGGGCCTGGCGATTGGCGAAGATGGCGTTCGCCATGCCGTGTGGTACGACGCCAAGGAGCAGCCGACCATCTGGTACGGACAGCTGCAGCCCGGCAAGGCACCTGCCCACGCCCTGCCACTCGCGCATGCCGGCGCCGCGCATGCGGATGTCGCGGTGAGTGGCAAGCGGGTCTGGATCGTATGGAACCAGGTCAGCGCCGACGGTTTCGCGCTGATGCTGCGCACCTCTCGCGATGGCGGACTGACCTTTGACGATGCGCGACAGATAGCGAACACGACACAGGCCGCGGCATCCCCCCAGTTGCTGCTGTGGAAGGATCGCGCCTTCGTCGCCTGGAACACGCAACCAGGCTTCCGGCTGATTCCCACGGAGACCCTGTGATGCGCCCCTGGCTCTGCATGCTCGCTCTGACAATGCCCCTCCTGGCGCATGCCGACCCGATCAAAACGCTGGCAGCCAACGATGTCCCTTCATTGGTAGCACCGCCGGCCCACGGTACCCGGGTGCTGGCCTTCTGGGCGCTCGATTGCGCTTACTGCGAGAGCAATCTGCAGGCGCTGGACCGACTTCACCAGCAACATCCCGAAGTGCAGGTCATCGCGGTGGCGACCGACAGCATGACCGAGGCGCCGACCATTTCGGCACGCCTCAAGGCGGCGGGCGTCGATCATCTGCCGGCATACGCCTATGCCGAAGCAAGCCCGGAGCGCATCAACTTCCTGATCGATCCAAAGTGGGGTGGTGAAACGCCGCGCACGCTGGTGATTCGTGCAGACGGCACGCGTGAAGGCATCAGCGGCGAGCTGACGCCCCAGAGGCTGGGCACGATCGCCAGGCCCTGAGGTCGATCAGGTCCCCGCATCCGGTGTCGGCAGCGGATCGGCGGTGCCGTCATCTTCGTCGCCATAAATCGCCACATGCGGCACACCGTCGGCACCGATCCATCCGCGGAACATGCCGTCGGTATTGAACGGCATCGACACGGTACCGTTCGCATCCAGTGCGATCGCGCCGCCGTTGCCGCCCATGGACGGAATTTCCTGATTGATGACTTCGGCTGCGGCGCGCTTCAGGGGAACGCGCATCTGCGTCACGCGCATGCAGATTTCATGCGCGGCCACCGTACGGATATAGAACTCGCCCCAGCCGGTGCCGGAGACGGCACATCCACTGTTGGCGTAAGTGCCAGCGCCGATGATGGGCGAATCGCCGACGCGACCCCAACGCTTGTCGGTCATGCCGCCCGTCGACGTACCGGCGGCGAGACGCCCCTGCGAGTCGAGCGCCACGGCACCCACGGTTCCGAAATGCTTGGCCGTCTCGACATCCGCATGCGGCTTCTTCTCGGCGTCTTCCTTCAACGCCTTCTGCAGCTGCTGCCAGCGTTCTTCGGTGCGGAAATAGGAGGGATCGACCATGTCGATGCCGCCGACCTCCTTGGCGAAGGCTTCGGCGCCCTCGCCCATCAGCATGACATGGTTGCTGCGGTCCATCACGGCACGGGCCAACACGATGGGATTCTTCACGCGATGCACGCCGGCAATGGCACCAGCCTTGAGTGAATAGCCATCCATGATGGCGGCGTCGAGTTCGTTCTTGCCGTCGTGCGTGAAGACTGCACCGCGACCGGCGTTGAAGTTGGGATCATCCTCCAGCACGGTAATGGCCGCGGCAACCGCATCGACGGCGGACTTGCCCGCCTTCAGCTGGGCGTAACCGTTTTGCAGCGCGAGGGTCAGCGCAGCACGCGCCGCCTTTTCGCGCGCGGGACTCATGTCCCGTTTGATGACACCGGCCCCACCATGGATGGCGAGGACAGGAGCGGCGGCATGACTCATGCTGGCGACCCCCATCGCGGCCAGGGCAACAAACAGGTAACGCAACTTCACGGACGACTCTCCCCGGATATTCGGAGTCCAGTATAGCGGCGGGGAAAGCCGTAAATGTGTGCAAAATCAGAGGCGCAGCTGTACGGAAGCGTACGGCTGCGCCTCGTCGATCAGGCCTTTTTCGCGGCCTGGTCGCGCGCCGGACAGCCCTCGCGCGGAGTCATGTCGAAGCTGTAGTCAACCTTGCCTGCCTTCGTAACGCTGTGCAGCTTTTCGCCAAGTGCGCCCGTCGACTCGGTGCTTGCGCTGCCGCTGACGTCGTTCACGGCAATCTTCACCGCCATGCGGCCATCCGATTGCGGCGTCACGGTGGCATCGGCGGTCCAGTCGCGTACCTTGATGGTGCCTGCCTCACCCGCCGGCATGCAGAGCGACAAATCCGCGCGCTCCGAATGACGCTTGCCCGGCATGTCCCAGGCGCGGGTCACCGAGAAGTCCAGCTGGTACTCGTGCTTCGTCGTCGCCGCGCCCGTGGCGGCATACACCGCGCCGCCCAGCACCACGCCACCGAGGGCGAGCACGAGTTGACCTGCGGCGCGTCGCGCGGGATGAAGCCGGGGTTGCTTGAGCATGGCAATGCGTTCCTTCAGTGGGTGGACGGGCGACCAGGTACTGCCTGCCGGAAGGAATCCGGCCATGGGTGAATCCTTGAGCAGCGCGCTGGCATAGACGCCACGCTCAGCGGTGTGCGTGCGCATCACAGCCGCATCGCATGCCAGCTCCAGGTCAAGGCGAAAGCGCCTGCGCGCCATCCAGGCCAGTGGATGCATCCAGCAGATCGACAGCACAACGTGGGCAAGCAGACTCCAGAGACCATCGTTACGCCGTGCGTGCATGGACTCGTGGGCGAGGATCAGACGCTGCTCGGCGGCGAGAAATCGCGACTCGAAATCCGCTGGCAACACGATGACAGGACGAAGCCAGCCCACCAGGGCCGGACCCATGCGTGGTGTTTCCAACCGGCGGATTTCCACCCCCGCTTCCGTACGCCCGCAGGCCTTGCCTCGCTGGAGCGCTGAGAGGAATCGCCACTGCGCCAGCGCACCGACGACGAGCATCAACACATTCCCAAGCAGCCACAACCACGTGACCGTCCGCGACACCGACCCTGCGGAAACCGCCGTGGCGGTCGTCTGTACATGTCCCGCCGTCTCAGCGATTCCGACACGCGCCAGCCACACCGACGGGAGCGGGGCATGCGGCCACGCGGCAATCACCATGGCGACGGGAACCATTCCCCAAAGCCAGAAGCCAGCCGATGCACCGAAGCGACGTCGAAACGGGATGCGAACGCCAAGCACCAGTGCCGCGGCGAGCGTGAACCCGAGCAGCAGCCTGAGCAGCAACGAAAACCCCTCAGGACTGTTCATCGTCGAGCTCCTCCAGCAACTTCTTCAGATCGGCGACGTCCTTGCGGCTCAGCTTGTGCTGCTCGGAGAAATGCGCGACCAGGGGTGCCACCCGCCCTTCGAACAGGCGGTCGAGCAGGCCCTTGCTCTCCTGCGACACGTATTGCCCGCGCGTCAGGCGCGGGCTGTAGAGGTAGCGCCGGCCATCCTTTTCCGCCCTGACCGCCTTTTTCTTCAGCAGGCGGTTGAGCAGGGACTTCACCGTGCCCTCCTGCCACCCCTGCTGGGGGCCGACTTCGGCCAGGATGTCCTCGGCCGTGCGTGGCGCGGCGCGCCAAAGCACTTCCATCACGACAGATTCGGCTTCGCTGATCGACATGGTGATCGTTTACATGTGTAAGTGGAAAGTACATTTACACGCGTAATCGATCCTGTCAACCGGGGTCGCCACGCCATGCGGCGGCGCGTGGGACCTTCGTACAGCATGAGCCGCCGCCGATCCGTCGTATCCTTGGCAACTGGCTCTCCCTGCAAGAAGGCATCGCAATGGACAAGGTTTATGCAAGCGCGGCGAAGGCACTCGACGGCCTCCTGTTCGACGACATGACCATCGCCGCCGGCGGCTTCGGCCTCTGCGGCATCCCCGAGAACCTGATCGCGGCCCTGCTCGCCGCCGGTACCAAGGGACTCACCATCGTGGGCAACAATGCCGGCGTGGACGACTTCGGCATGGGTCCGCTGCTCAAGACCCGCCAGGTCAAGCGCGTCTATGCGTCATACGTCGGTGAGAACAAGGAATTCGAACGTCAGGTCCTGGCGGGCGAACTGGAACTGCACCTCGTGCCGCAGGGCACGCTCGCCGAAAAGCTGCGCGCCGGTGGCGCCGGCATCCCGGGCTTCTACACGCGCACCGCCTTCGGCACCAAGCTGGCCGATGGCAAGGAGACCAAGGTCTTCGGTGACAAGGAATACGTGCTTGAAGAGGCTATCCACGCCGACGTCTCCATCGTGAAGGCGTGGAAGGGCGATCGCCTGGGCAACCTGGTGTTCCGCAAGACCGCGCGCAACTTCAATCCGATGATCGCCACGTGCGGCAAGATCTGCGTTGCCGAAGTCGAGGAACTTGTCGAGGTCGGCACGCTTGAACCCGATGCGATCCATGTGCCGGGCATCTACGTCGATCGCATCATTCAGGGCGAGAAGTACGAGAAGCGCATCGAATTCCGTACGGTCGCTGGCGCCAACACGGGCAAGGAAAGTCCGATCCGCGTCGCCATGGCGCAGCGCGCCGCGAAGGAGCTGCGCGACGGCTTCTACGTGAACCTGGGTATCGGTATTCCGACCCTGGTCGCCAACTACATCCCGGACGGCATCGACGTCACCCTGCAGTCCGAAAACGGCCTGCTCGGCATCGGCCCGTTCCCGGACGACGCACACGTCGATCCGGACCTGATCAACGCCGGCAAGCAGACCATCAGCACCCTGCCCGGCTCGAGCTTCTTCTCCAGCGCCGAATCCTTCGCCATGATCCGCGGCGGACACATCGACCTGTCGATCCTCGGCGGCCTCGAAGTCTCCTGCCACGGCGACCTCGCCAACTGGATGGTGCCGGGCAAGATGGTCAAGGGCCCCGGTGGCGCGATGGATCTGGTCAGCGGCGTGAAGCGCGTCGTGGTGCTGATGGAACACACCGCGAAGGACGGCTCACCCAAGATCAAGAACGAGTGCGATCTGCCGCTCACCGGCAAGCAGGTCGTCGACCTGATCATCACCGACCTGTGCGTGTTCGAAGTTGCGAAGGGTGAAGGCCTCACGCTGATCGAACTGCAGGAAGGCGTGAGTGTTGATGACGTCCGGGCGAAAACGGGCTGTGCGTTCAAGGTGGCCGCCGCGCTTAAGTAAGCGCGGCTGGTGAACAGTGAACAGTAAACGGTAAGAGCAAGGCGCGCACCGCTCTTACCGTTTACCGTTTACCGTTCCTCTAGGAAACCGCCACCGTCTGCGGAAAACGAATCCGCGCCACGTGCTGACGCCCTTCGCGGGTCTGCAGTTCCAGAGGCCACGCAAAGCGTTCACTGATGCGCTGCGCGATGGCCAGTTCGAAACCATGGCGGTTGACCTGCCCTGCCGCCGCTTCATCGATGCGATTGGTCACCGTGATGGCACCCGGCATCACGGCGATGGCGATGACGCCCTGCTCCATCTGCTGGCAGGCATTGCGAATGAGCTGCCAGCAAAGCACCGCGAACACGCGCGGGGAGCCGTGCAAGGCAAAGCGAACGGGCTCGTCCAACTCCAGCGTGATGTCGCGGCCTTCAAGCAGGTCGCGGATATCGGCCAGCTCGTCGCGCAAGACGTCGTTGACGACGAAATCCTCCGATGTCAGCCCGCGATCGGATTCCCGCGCAAGGATCAGCAGAGCCTCGACCAGGGCTTCCATTTCGCGTGACGCGCGCTTGATCCGTTGCAGGGAGCGCTGGCCGAATTCACCGATGCCCGGCTCGTCCGACAACATCTCCGCCGACATCTTGATAACCGTCAGCGGGCTGCGCAGCTCATGGCTGGCATCGCGCGTGAAGTTGCGCTCGCGCTGGTTGTAGCCAGCGATGCGATTGGCAAAGGCATAGAGTCCTTCCGCCAACGCGGCCACGTCGGCATCGGTCCTGCGCGGCAGCTGCCCGGGCTGCCACGGGCGCAGATCGTTCTTGCTTTCGTCCCACGATTTGATCGCACGCGCCAGGCGCCGCACCTGTCGCCACTGCCGCCGGGCCATGAGCCAACCCAACAGCGTGGTCAACATGATGAGCATCAGCACCATCCACAACGGGCCCAGCTCGTAGTAGCTGATGAGGGCAACGGCGACCATGCCCAGCAGTTGCAGGCCGAAAATCCACGCCATACGGCGATGGAAGGCATCCCGACGGAACATGTCCGTCGATGGCGGGTAACCCCGGGCGGTCATTGGTTACATCAGGGCGATATCGACCGGCGGTCAGCCGGCCGATGCCACTTCCGTTTCGAGATCGGCAAGGCGGTAGCCTGCGGAGTGGATGGTATGCAGCAGGGGACGATCGAACGGCTTGTCGATCACCCGGCGCAGGTTGTAAAGGTGCGAGCGCAAGGTGTCGGAGTCCGGCAAGGTATCGCCCCAGATTTCGCGTTCGATGTCGCGGCGGCTGACCACGCGCGGCGATTCGCGCATGAGGATGGCGAGCAGCTTCAGGCCGATCGGCGACACCGTCAGCTCCTGGCCGGCGCGCACCAGGCGCAGCGTGGCCGTATCGAGGGTCATGTCACCGACCGTCAGCACTTCGGTGGACACCTGGCGACGATCGCGGCGAATCAAGGCACGCAGGCGTGCTTCGAGCTCGCGCACTTCAAAAGGCTTCACCAGGTAATCATCGGCGCCCGCCTCCAGGCCCACCAGCTTGTCCTCCAGCGTGTCGCGGGCCGTCAGCATCAGCACGGGCGTGGATTTCTTGGCCTCCTTGCGCAGTTTGCGACAGACCTCCAGGCCATCCATGCCCGGCAGCATCAGGTCGAGAACGACCACGTCGTAACTGTTGGAGACGGCCAGGTGCAGGCCACTGACGCCATCGGCCGCGTAATCCACCGAATAGCCACGGCGCTCGAGGAACTCGCCCACCATTTCCGCAATCTGGCGGTTGTCTTCCACCAGCAAAATCAATCCGGCCTGTTCGTCGCGTGAACTCATCCGAGTCACCTCCCTGGGGGTGAGAATTTCACATACGTGAAAGCTAACCGGGCACCCGGTGAGTAATACGTGAAAATTCACGGAGAATTTTCGGTACTGCGTCAGCTATCTGTAAGTCGTACAGGCTTACCTCAGGAGCGGCCGCAATGCCCCCCAAACGTTATCCAGCACGCGCGGCTCGCCCGCTGCCGTGGGGTGCAAGCCGTCGTCCTGCATCAGTTTGGGATCCAGGGCGACGCCCTCGAGCAGGAAAGGCACCAGGGCCGCATGTTTCTGTTTCGCCAAATCGGCGTAGATGGCACGGAGGCCATCCCGGTACTGAGGACCGTAGTTCACGGGCAGTTCGATGCCCAGCAGAAGGACCCTGGCCCCGGATTTCTGGGCCGCATCGATCATGGTGGAAAGATTCTCCCGCAAGGCCGGCAGCGGCAGGCCTCGCAGGCCGTCGTTTGCGCCAAGTTCAATCACTACGACGGCCGGCTTATAGCGTTCCAGGAGACTCGGGAGCCGGTTGCGACCACTTAGAGACGTTTCCCCACTGATACTGGCATTGATCGCAGTCCAACCTGGCTCCATTTGCTTCAGACGTACTTCCAGCAGGTGCACCCAACCCTGTTCCGTCGCAATGTTGTGGGCGGCGGACAAGGAGTCGCCAAGCACCAGAATGGTTTTCGTCGGCGCCGCGTGAAGTGTCCCGACACACAACAGCCACAGCGCAAGCCAAAGGATCCGACGCATGAGTGAATCTTCCCGTCCGCTTCTCGTTGCCCGCGATGTTACCAAGTCGGTGCGCGGCCCCGAGGGGCAGCTGGACATCCTGCGTGGCGTCAGCCTGGACGTGCGCGATGGCGAAAGCTTCGCGATCGTCGGCGCATCGGGTTCAGGCAAGACCACCCTGCTTGGCCTGCTCGCAGGCCTGGACACGCCCAGCCAGGGTCATATCGGCCTCGACGGCCACGCGCTGGAACAGCTGGACGAAGAAGCGCGCGCCGATCTCCGGCGCCGGCTGGTGGGTTTCGTATTCCAGTCCTTTCACCTGCTTCCGGCGCTGACCGCCGAAGAGAACGTCATGCTGCCGCTGGAGCTGGAAGGTGCCGACGACGCTCGCAAGCGCGCGCGCGACGCCCTGGAGGCCGTCGGCCTCACCCCGCGCCGGCGCCACTACCCCGCCCAGCTTTCCGGCGGCGAACAGCAACGCGTCGCCATTGCGCGCGCCTTTGTCCATGGCCCGCGCCTGCTGTTCGCCGATGAACCCACCGGCAATCTGGACCAGCGCACCGGCCATCACATCAGCGACCTGCTGTTCGCCCTCAATCGCGACCACCGCACGACGCTCGTGCTGGTCACGCACGATCCGATGCTCGCCGAGCGCTGCACGCGCCACGTCGAACTCGACGACGGTCGCATCATCTCGCGCAGCGCCGGGGTAGCCGCATGAGGCTGCTGCGCCTTGCCCTGCGCAGCCTTCGCCGCGAGTGGCACCTGCCGGAACTGAGGACACTCGCGGCCTCGCTCACCCTGGCCGTGGTCGCCCTCGGCGTGGTCTCCACCCTCGCCACGCGCATGGAGCGCGGCATGCTCGCCAACGCGGCCGAACTGATCGGCGGCGATCTCGGGGTGACATCACCCCAGCCACTCCCCGCCGAGTACGTTGAACAGGCAAAGGAACAAGGACTCAGCACCACGCACGGCGCCAGTTTTCCGAGCGTGGCCTTCGCCCACGAACAGAGCCAGTTGCTCGACGTGCAAGCCAGTGATGCCAGTTACCCCCTGCGCGGCAAGCTGGAACTTCGCCATCCGCAAAAGGGCGACTACGTTGGACACGGTCCTGCCACGGGCGAGGTCTACCTCGATCATCGCGCGCTGGTGGCACTCAATCTCAAGCCCGGCGACAACGTGCAGCTGGGCGGCCGCGAACTGCGCATCGCCGCCGAACTGGTGCGCCAGCCTGATGGCGGCGAACTATTCGCGCTGGCACCTCGCGCCATCATGAGCCTGGCCGACGCGGAGCAATCCGGCCTTCTGGGAACCGGTAGCCGGGCGCGACATCGTTTGCTGGTCTCGGGGGACCCGGGCCCCGTGAGCCGGTGGCGCAGTTGGGTCCAGGCACAAACGTTGCCGCAGGGCGCTGAGCTGATCACGCCGGAACAAACGCAGGAACGCATGCGCAGCGCCTTCGATCGCGCCAGCGCCTTCCTGCGCTTGACTGCCCTGCTCTCGGCTCTGCTCGCGGGCGTGGCGATCGCCCTGGCCGCGCAGCGTTACGCGCGACGCAAGACCAACGAAGTGGCCTTGCTGCGCGCCATCGGCACACCGCGTCGACGCGTGCTCGGCCTGCTGCTCGGCACGCTTGCCGCACTCGCCATTCCTGCGTCCTTGCTTGGCATCGTGCTTTCGCTGGGCATCGCGCAGGCGGCGTGGTCGTTTGCAAGCACTTTGTTCACCAGCGTTCCGGTGGACCTGCCGCTCGGGCCTGCCTTCGCATCCGCCGCCATGGGCGTGGCGGTGCTGGCGGGTTTCGCCTTGCCGCCGTTGACGCGGCTGGCGGAAGTCCCGCCCGTCGCCGTATTCCGTGACAGCATGACCAGCAAGGTGCGCCGTTTCGACGCGCTGTACCTGATCCCCATCGTCGTGGCGCTGCTGCTGATCTGGAGCCAGAGCGGCTCAGCACGCATGGCGGGCATCCTGGCCGTCAGCCTGGTCGGCGTTGCCGCCGTTGCCGCGCTGCTTGCCGCCGTGCTGCTCTGGACGGCCCGGCGCGTCGCACCGGGCGCGCACCCGGCCCTGCGCCTGGGGCTTGCGGCGCTCGCGCGCCGGCGCGGCATGAGCCTGCTGCAGGCAACGGCACTAAGCCTTGGCCTGGTGGCGCTGCTCTTGCTGGCCATCGTTGCACCCGCGCTGCTGGAGGGCTGGCGGCGAGAACTGCCGGCGGATACGCCGAACTGGTTCGTCCTCAACCTGCAGGACGATCAGCGCGCGCCATTCGAGCAAGCGTTGTCAGGCATCGGCTCGCAACAGCTCAACATGCTGCCGCTGGCGGTAGGCAAGCTGACGGCCATCAACGGCAAGCCGATCGACCAGCTTCAGTTCAAGGACGAGCGTGCCAAGGACTGGAGCGATCGTCAGCTGCGCCTGTCGTGGGCCGACGACCTGCCGCCGTCGAACCAGGTGGTTGCCGGTACATGGAGCGGTGCGCATCCGGCGCAGCCGGAAGTCTCCATCGACACGATGTGGCGCGACATGTTTGCGCTGAAGGTCGGCGACACGATGAGCTTCAGTGTCGGCGAGGGCACCATCGATGCACGCGTCGGCAGCATTCGCCAGGTGGACTGGAGTTCGTTCCGCGTGAACTTCTTCCTGCTGCTCGATCTGGCCCACGCCAGCAACCTGCCACACACCTGGATCGCCAGTTTCTATGTGCCACGCGGGCACGCGCAGGACATGGCGAAGCTGTCGCGCGACTTCGGCAACCTCAGCCTGATCGACGTGGATGCCTTGCTTGACCGCGTGCGCGAAATCGTCGACCGCGTGAGCCACGCCGTGCGCTGGGTGCTCGGCTTCAGCTTGCTGGCCGGTGCGCTGGTGCTCGCCGCAGCACTGGCGGCGAGCGCCGCCGAACGTCGCCACGAAGCAGCATTGCTCCGGACCCTGGGTGCGCGACGAACCCAGTTGCGCGCGGCGGCGGCGTGCGAATTTGCGCTGCTAGGACTGGTCGCCGGCCTCACGGCGGCGGTTGGTGCAGCCGGCACCGGGTGGTGGATGGGGCGCGCGGTGTTCCACATCGAGGGCTTCGTCCCTCCGATCGGACCTTTGGTGCTGTCCGCGCTGGCCGCCGCCGTGGTGGTCATGCTGCTTGGCCTGGCCGGCACGCGCAAGGTGACCCGGACCTCACCCATGCGCCTGCTGCGCGAAGGCTGACCGTACGACAGCGGCCCGCTCGCGGGCGGGCCGCTGCTAAAGTCGCGCCGTGTCACTGGCGAAGGGCGGACGATGATCTTCAGCAACGTACGCGAACGCGTCAAAAGCGAATGGCTGCTGGTGGCCTTTGCGACCCTTTCCATCGTGCTGGCGATCGTGGACCCGCGCCCGCTCGCCGACTACCAGCGCTGGCTGCAGCTCTCCACGCTGGCCGGCCTGCTCGGCCTGCTAATCGCCATCCAGGGCATTCGCGATAGCGGGCTCGTCCAGCGCCTGGCCGCCGTCCTGCTGGCGCGGGCGCATTCACTGCGCGTCGTCGGCGTATTGCTGATCTGCCTGACCGCGGTCCTGTCGATGGTGCTCACCAACGACGTGAGCCTGTTTCTCATCGTGCCGCTCACGCTCGCCATCGGGCGCATTTCCAACCTGCCTGTCCTGCGCGTGGTGGTGCTCGAAGCACTGGCCGTCAATGCCGGCTCGACACTGACGCCCATCGGCAACCCCCAGAACCTGCTGCTGTGGCAGTACGTGCGCGTACCGTTCCTGCATTTCGTCGCGGTCATGCTGCCCGTCTTCCTGACGATGTTCGCGCTTGTGCTGCTGGTGACCTGGTTCTGGTTGCCCAAGGGTCGCGTCGAAATGAAGCCCGAGCATCTGGATGGCCATCCGGTATCGGTATCGCAAGCCGCCTTATCGCTGGTCGCACTGGCCCTGATGGTGGTGATGATGGATCACGGCCACGCGGTGCTCAGCGCCGCCCTCCTGATCGTGCCATTCGCCCTCTTCGACTGGCGGCTGCTGGCACGGATCGACTGGATGCTGCTCCTCACCTTCGCCGCGATTTTCCTGGGACTGGGGCACTTCGCCAATCTCAGCTGGGTGCAGGCTGCACTGGATCACATCGACCTGAGCAAGCCGCTGAATCTTTATGTGAGCGGCATCCTCGGATCGCAGCTGATCAGCAACGTGCCTGCGACGGTACTCCTGATGGAACATGCGCCCGATGCCATGGCGCTGGCCGTCGCAGTCAACGTTGGCGGCTTCGGCGGCGCGATCGGCTCGCTGGCCAACCTCATTGCGCTGCGCCTGGCCAATCAGCCCGGCGGCATGAAAGTCCTGCACCAGGTCTCGGTGCCATTCCTGCTGGTCTGTGCGCCACTGGTGTACGTCGTCTGGCGCTATGTCGGATAGCAAAACCCCGGCGATCGCCGGGGTTTTGTCGTCGCTCACGATGTCCGCTTCAATCAGTCGCGATCGCGCGGCACGTTGACCTTGCCACGCACGTCCGAGTGATTCACGTCGCCGCTGCCCTTGGCGCCCAGCGACAGATCGCCGCCGACACCCTTGACCGTCAGGTCACCGGAACCCAGCGTATCGGCGCGAACGCTGCCTTTCACGTCGCGCAGCTCCACGTCACCGGAACCGATGCTGCCAATGCGCGCATCGCCGTTGATGCCCTGGCCCTTGAAGTCGCCCGAACCGACGGCACCCAGGTCCAGGCTACCGATATCCTTCACGTCCATGTCGCCCGAACCGACGCTGGCGGACACCGGACCGCTGACCTTGGTGACATGCAGGTCGCCCGAACCAACGCGCGAATCGAGCCTGGCCACGTTGTTCACCCAGCCATCGCCCGAACCAACGTTGACCGTGAGCGGCATGTTCGCCGGCAGCGTCATGTCCGCCTTCAGGCCCGTGCTGGTGCTGCCGAAGAAATTGATGCTGATGTGCCGACCGCTCGTCCCCATCTCCACGATGAGCTGGTCGCCTTCCTTGTGCTGCGTGATCACCAGATCCGGCAGCAGCTTTTCGTCAGAGGCACAGGCGACGCCTTTGATTTCGCCCGTCGAGCCCGCGACGCCGTTGACGTGCAGGTCATAGCTGCGCACTTCCACCTGCACGGACTTGACGCCGGCCAGATCGAGTTTGAGTTCACGCGGGGCGGTGTGCCTGCAGTTGCTGTCGCCAGCATGCGCCGCAAACGGCAATAGCAGGAGGGAGGCAAGGAAAAGGTGACGCATGGGCGGGCTCCGGGAATTGATCGGTTCGGACAATCAGATGCATGCCAGGTGCAAAAGGTTGCAGATGCGGCGGCGTTCGTGAAGTGACGCCGGTCATGCCTCGACGGAGCCCGCATTTCACGCCTTCCTGACGGGCGCGGTCAACCAAGCCAGCGCCACAGCCGTTCTGCGCTCCTGAGTTCACGAAGGAGCCCGACCATGAAGCCCGTTACCCGGCTTGCCTCGATGCTTGCCCTGACCCTGGCTGGCGCCACCTCGCTGGCCCTCGCCCAGGATGCCCCTGCACCGCCCCCGGCGAAGAGCGGCGCACCTGCCAAAGCAGCGCCACGTGGGGGTGACCGCCATGATCAGCGCGGCCCGCGCGACGATGACGATCGCGGGATGATGTTTGGCGGCCGGTTTGGACCGCCCGACTCGCCGGTGATCGGCGATCTGCGCGACCTGGAGCGCCTGTACGTGCAATCCGGTCGGGCCAAGGAACTGCCTGCGCTCTACAACAGCGTGCTGGCCAAGTCGCAGGATCCGCGCGTTCGCACCTACGTCTATCACCAGCTCGCCCGCGCGCAAGCTGCGCCCACCAATGTCGATCAGGCGATCGCGACGCTGCGCAAGAGCCTGGACGAAAACCTGGCCCAGGAAGCAAAGCGTCGCGACGAGATGGAAAAGATGCGCGCGGCCTGGCAGCAGCGCGCGGGCAATACGCCACCGCCTCCGCCGCCTGCGCAATAACGGAGGCTTTGATACGTCCGGCATCGCGCGCATCGCCCGGCAAGGACATGCGCGATACGGATCGAAATAACGATAACTACGTTGCAACGCACGCCATCACCCTGATGGACGAAGGGCGCCTTGAGGCGCGGGGACCCCAGACCTCGCGCCTCTTTTATGTCCGGGTTGGCGTCAGCGCCTGGCTTCGCTGCGTTTGGCTTCCTGCCACAGCGCTTCCTGCGCGTCGAGATCGCGCTCCGCGAGTGCCTGGCCCTGCGCATCAGCGAGCGCTTCCATCAGGCGGAAGCGCCGTTCGAACTTGGCATTGGCATGCCGCAAGGCCCGCGAGAAATCCACGCCGGCATGGCGGGCGAGATTCACGACGACGAACAACACGTCGCCGATTTCATCCTGCAGGCGCTCGGGCGATGCGCCGTTGGCAAATTCGTGCCGGACTTCTTCGACTTCCTCGGCCAGCTTATCGAGCACCGGATGGGGATCGGGCCAGTCGAAGCCCACCGTCGCCGCGCGCTGCTGCAGCTTCAGTGCACGCTTCCACTCGGGCAGCCCGCTTGAAACACCCGCCAGCGCGCTGTCATCGTGCTGCGCACCCCTGGCGGCGCGTTCCTCAGCCTTGATCTGTTCCCAGGCCGCTTTCTGGGCGTCGAGGTCGTCGTAGCTGACGTCGCCGAAGACATGCGGATGGCGACGGATCATCTTGTCGCTGATCGCATGGGCGACATCGTTGAAATCGAACAGCCCCGCTTCCTTCGCCATCTGCGCGTGGAACACCACCTGCAGCAGCAGGTCACCCAGCTCGTCGCGCAAGTCGTGCCAGTCCTTGCGGTCGATCGCATCGGCGACCTCGTAGGCCTCTTCGATGGTGTACGGCGCAATGGTCGAGAAGTCCTGCCCGACATCCCACGGGCAGCCACGTTCCGGATCACGCAGGCGCGCCATGATGGCGAGCAGATCTTCTAAGCGGTGACGGACGGGGACTTCACTCATGCGGTTCGATCTCGGCTTGCCGCAGTCGCTCGCGCCAGTCGATCGCACGATCGCCCATGGCGAGGAATTCGGGATTGAGCAGGGAATCCTTGGTGTTGTAGCGCAGCGTGCGACCGTGCAGGTCCAGCACGTCGCCGCCCGCTTCCTGCAGCACGCTGTGCGCGGCGGCCGTGTCCCATTCGCTGGTCGGGCCGCGGCGCAAATAGACGTCCGCATCGCCGCGCGCCACAAGACAGAACTTCAGCGACGAGCCCAGCGGAAACGAGGTGTAATCATCGCCAACCAGCTCCTGCAACAGCCCGGCGGCGAGACCACCATGCGAACGGCTGCCCGCCACGACAGCGGGCTGCGCCAGCGGGCGCGTGGCAAGACGTTCCCACGCACCGTCCCTGGCCGTCTGGCGCCAGGCACCGTGGCCGCGCTCGGCGGCGTACAGATCGCCCGTCACGGGTGCCAGCACCACGCCCATGACCGGCTCGTGGTTATCGATCAGCGCGATGTTGACGGAGAACTCGCCGTTGCGCTTGACGAATTCACGCGTGCCATCGAGCGGATCGACCAGCCAGTAGCGTTGCCAGGCCTGCCGCGTTGCCCAGGGCAGGATGCGCGCTTCCTCGGACAACACCGGCAGTACTTCATCCAGCTGCGAAAGCCCCGCCACGATGACACGCTGCGCCGCCAGATCGGCCGCCGTCACCGGCGAATGATCGGCCTTGCGCTCGACGGCGAATTCTTCGGCGTAGACCGCAAGGATCGCTTCGCCGGCATCGCGTGCAATCCGGCAAAGCCGAGTCAGAACCGGAGACAGCGGTGCGCTCATGGATTGAAGCGGCCGGCAAGGTACTCGCGCGCCATGAACAGCGCCGCGATCGAACGACCTTCGGTGACGTCGTCGCGTGCGATCAGTTCGTGCAGGTTGTCCAGCTTCCACGGCACCACTTCGAGCTCTTCAGGCTCGTCGCCTTCCAGCCGCTCGGGATACAGATCCTGCGCGAGCACCACGTGAGCCATGTGCGTCATGTAAGACGGCGACAGGGACAGGTTGTGCAGGATCTTCAGCTTGCGCGCGCCGTAACCCACTTCTTCCTTGAGTTCGCGATCGGCGCCCTGCTCGGCGGTTTCGTCCTGGTCCAGGCGGCCTTTGGGAAGGCTCAGTTCGTAGCGACCGACGCCTGCGCCATACTCGCGCACCAGCAGCACGGTTTCATCGTCCAGCATCGGCACGATGATCACGGCACCCAGGCCGCTGCCCTTCAGGCGCTCGTACGTGCGGCGTTCGCCATTGGAGAATTCGAGGTCCAGCTGTTCGACATGCAGGAAGTGACTGTCGTGGACGTCGCGGGTCGCATGGATGATCGGTGGCTTGCGCATCCGCCTATTCTACCCTCCCTGCGCCGCACGAAAGCGGGCCAGGGCCTGGGCGTGAAGCGACGGTGTTCCAGCCAGGGCGCTGGTGCTGTGCAGGCCCAGGGCGCGCCCCTCGAGGTCGGTGAAGATGCCGCCGGCTTCGTGCACGATCGCCGCCAGTGCGGCTACATCGAGGATGTTCACGTCCGACTCGATCACCAGGTCGAGGCCGCCGCGCGCCAGCAAGTGGTAATGGCAGAAATCGCCGTAACCACGAATGCGGCTGCTGTCGCGGATGAGGCCACCCAGTGCCTCCCAGCGCGCGTCGCGCGTCAGCGTCTTGATGTTGCCCGTGGAAAGGGAGGCATGGGCCATCGTGTCGGTCGCCGCCACGTGTACGCGCTGGCCCTCGAACCAGGCGCCGCCGCCCTTGCTTGCCCAGAAAGTCTCGCCATACACAGGCGCGCTGGACACGCCCAGCACCAGTTCGCCCTCGCGCATCAGCGCGATCTGGGTCGAGAAGAACGGCGTGCGTCGCACGAAGCTCTTGGTGCCATCGAGTGGATCGACCAGCCAGAGCAGGCCGTCGGAACCGCCATCGTGACCAAATTCTTCGCCGTAGATCGCCGCTTCCGGCAAGGCCTCGTGCAGGATTTTCCGGATGGCCAGTTCGGCCTCGCGGTCGGCAACGGTGACCGGCGTGGCGTCGCTCTTCCACTCCACGTCCACGCCACGTTGCCAGTAATGCAGGATGACTTCGGCCGCGGCGGCGGCGGCTTCCCTTGCTGCCGACAGGGCACTGGCCAGATTCACGTTGCTCATGACTTCCCTTTGGTGGCGAGTGCGCCGGCCACGCCGCCGTTGCGCTGGATATGGATGACGCCCGATGTGTCGGGCTTGCCCAGGGTGCGGAGCCATTGTTGCATTACCGGATCGCCGGATCGCGCCTGGGCCGTCATGTCCACGCGCCAGCCGAGAGGGCTGAGCTGCCAGTGGCCATCGAGCGCCAGTGGACCGGTGCCGTCATCGTTCAGGCGTATGTCCACGACGCCCTCCGCGCCGGAGGCCGCCGCATGGAGATCGCCCACGCGCACCTTGCCCGCGCGGGTGGTCAGCACGCCGTCTTTCCATTGCGCCGTGCCATCGAGGGCAAGCGGCCAGTTGCCCTGCAGCTCGGCATGGCCGATATCTGCCTGCAGCTGACCTTCCAGATAGCCGTCCGGAAGGCCAAACCGGCGGGCGAAGAAACGCGCATCGCCGCTCAGGTGAACCTGCTCCCAGACCTGGGCCTGGGCATCGTTGCCGTGCATGCTGCCCCGCGCGGCAAGACCCGGGCCGTTCAGGTCGAAACTCAGTTTCAGGTCACCCAAGAGGATGGCGCGCGACAGCTCCCAGCGCAGCGCACCCAGCGATTTGCCGTCCGGGCCGAGCACCGATCCGGCCTGTCCCTGCCACAAGCTGCCACTGACCGCCTCCAGTCGCAGGCCGTGCAGGCGGGCGTCCAGCGCCGGTTTCACCCAGCGGGCCGGTAGCCACCAGAACAGGGCAAATACCAGCAGCAGGGCCACGGACACGACGGCGACGACACGCGAAACCTTCAAACACCCACCTCCTGACGACACTTGCGAGGCGGGCCGCAGGACTTGAGCGGACGCACCCACCCGCCGATCATACCCGGATGAATGCAGCAGCCCTCAGCAATACCGCCCTTGCGGCACGCGATCTCCGCCACGTCTGGCACCCCTGCACGCAGATGCACGACCATGCTGGCCTGGTGCCGATGATCCCCATCGTGCGTGGCGAAGGCGCCTGGCTGGTGGACGCCGACGGCAAGCGATACCTCGATGGCATCAGCTCCTGGTGGACCAACCTGTTCGGCCACGCCAACCCGCGCATTGGTGCGGCACTGAAGCAGCAGCTGGATACGCTGGAACACGTCATCTTTGCCGGTTTCACGCATGAGCCCGCCATCGAGCTGGCCGAACAGCTCGTGCAGATCACGCCACCGGGCCTGGACAAGGTGTTTTTCGCCGACAACGGTTCGGCCGCCATCGAAGTCGCGCTCAAGATGAGCTTCCACTACTGGCTCAACCAGGGCTTCGGCGAGAAGACGCGTTTCATCGCACTGACCGGCAGCTATCACGGTGAAACCCTCGGTGCGTTGTCCGTCAGTGACGTGGCGCTGTACCGCAAAACCTATGCGCCGCTTCTGCTGACGCCCACGCTGGCGCCTTCACCCGATGCCTATGAAGCCGAAGCGGGCGAGACGGACAGGGCCTATGCGCAGCGCTGCCTCGCCGCCATGCGGAAGCTTCTCGAAGAACAGGCGCACGAAACCTGCGCCGTCATCGTGGAGCCACTCGTGCAGTGCGCCGGCGGCATGCGCATGTACCACCCGGATTACCTGGCCGGCTTGCGCCAGCTCTGCGACGAATTCAACGTGCACTTCATCGCCGACGAGATTGCCGTGGGCTTCGGGCGCACGGGCACCCTCTTCGCCTGCGAGCAGGCCCGCGTGACACCGGATTTCATGTGCCTGTCGAAAGGCCTGACAGGCGGCTTCCTGCCGCTCTCTGCCGTACTGACGCGCGACGCCATCTACGAAGCGTTCTACGCCGAGTACAGCGCCGGCAAGGCGTTCCTGCACTCCCACAGCTATACCGGCAACCCCCTGGCGTGCCGCGCCGCACTGGCAACGCTGCAGATCTTCCGGGAAGACCCCGTGCTCGAGCGCAACCGCGTCCTCGCCGATCACCTTGCAAGGCGCCTGGCGCCGTTCCGCGACCATCCGCAGGTGGGTGACGTGCGCCAGACCGGCATGATCGCCGCCATCGAACTGGTGCGCGACAAGGCATCACGAACACCCTTCGATGCGGGCGAGCGTCGCGGCCTGCAGGTGTACCTGCACGGACTCAAGCACGGCGCCCTGCTGCGCCCGCTGGGGAACATCGTCTACTTCATGCCGCCTTACGTGGTGACGGAAGCGGACATCGACCATCTGGTCGACGTCGCCACGGCAGGCATCGAGGTGGCGCTGGCCGGCTGAGCTCAGCGCCCCCTGGTGGTGATGCTGGGATCAAGCTTCTGCAGCGCCGGGCCGAGGTTCTTCTCGCCCGTGCGATCGAGCTGTTCCTTCGTATAGGTCTTGCCGTTCACGGGCATGCAGTGCCCGCCCTGGGTCTGGACGGCGCTGCCGGTTGGCTTGAGACAGTCCGGATCCTTCGCTGCCTGCGGTTGTTCGGGATAGGCGCTCACGCGACCCCCAGGGACAGCGCGCAGGCTGGCGTCACCGGCGGGCGGCGTCGTTGATTGGGAGCGGACGGGCAGCGTGATCGCGGCGGCGGCAATCCCGACGATCAGCATGGCAATGACACGATGGCGCATGGCGGTCACCTCGCGGTGGCGCAGGGGACGGTAACCTCATGTTGCGCCTCGACATTCCCGCAAGCAAGCCACAAGAATCCGCCATCTCGCGCCGGTTCAGCCGGACATGCCTGACGACGCGCACTAAGCTATCCTCGCGCCCTTTCCGACCCGTCCTTGAGCATGCGCACCATCCGTATCCACGTCGATCTGCCGCTCGCCCCTGCCGGTGAGTTCAACTTGCCGGGACAGGCGGGCGAACATGTCGCACGCGTGCTGCGCATGGTCGCGGGCGATCCACTGACGCTGTTCAATGGCGACGGCAAGGATTACCGCGCTCAGATCATCGCCACGACCAAGCGCGACGTCACCGTGCGCGTCCTCGAAGCGATGGCCGTCGACAACGAGTCGCCGCTTCGGCTGACGCTGGCGCAGGGCATCGCGCGCGGCGAAAAAATGGACCTGATCGTGCAAAAGGCCACCGAACTGGGGGTTGCCCGCATCGTGCCGCTGATCACCGAACGATCGGAAGTGAAACTCGATGCTGCCCGCGCCGAAAAGCGCCTCGCGCACTGGCGCGCGGTCGTCGCCAGTGCGTGCGAACAAAGCGGTCGTGCCTTCGTTCCGGACGTGCTCCCTGCCCTGCCCCTTGAAGCGTGGCTCCGCGACCTGGGCGATGAAGGCGAGCGCCTCGCCTTGCTTCCCGAAGGAGACGTGCAGGCGAAAGCGCTGAGCTTCCGCCACGCGATGGGTATCCTGGTCGTCGGCCCCGAAGGCGGGCTCGGCGAGCGTGATGTCAGCGCCCTGGCGGGTGCCGGCTTCCGTGGCTTGCGCCTGGGTCCGCGCATCCTGCGGACCGAGACGGCGGGGCTGGCGGCCCTGGCCGCGCTGCAGGCGCTGCACGGCGATATCTGAGGCACCAGAATGCCGCGCGCCTTGCCCACCGCCCGGGGACGGATCTCCCCATGCAACACGCAACGCGAGCGGCTTGTCGGCTCCTCGGGCTGGATTTAGTCCGCCAGCTCCAGCAGGCCAAGCAGCTCCTGCTCGATGCCTTCCAGATCGGGCACCACGGCCACGTCATCACGCACAAGCACTTCGGCCTTCACGCCCGGCGGCAGTGGCGTGCCGTCGTGCGTGGGGATGATCAGCTCGGCGTTGAGCGTGGTCAGGCGCGGGAAACCCTGCGTGACCACGGCAATGAACGGAAGGCGGGCATGCCCGCCCAGGGCCTTCAGCACGGCCACGCGAACGGCCAGCGAGGGATCGCCTTCTTCGGCGTGCGCCAGGCGGGTAAACGACACCAGCGGGACACGCCAGCCACGCCATGCAATACGACCCAGCAGCCAGTCCGGGGCGTTTTCCACCGGCTCGGGCGCGGGCAGCGTAATGACTTCCGCCACCGTGGCGTTGGGCAAGAGGAGACGCAGGTTTCCCACTGGCACCAGTACGCAACGAATTTCGCGCGGCAACGGTTGCTCGCTCATCGCAGTGCCTCCACCGAAAACTCCTCGACCAAATGTGCCGCCAATTCAAACGGCGTTCCCGAAAAACTTGCGAGGCGCTCGGCTTCCACGCCATGCACCATATCGGCGAAATGTTCGCCGTTGGATAGCTCGACCCAGACCTTGCCGCCGCGATCATGGATCGCCTGCGCGCCCGCCACCGCATCGGTGGACGGTCCGGTGAATACGATGGCAAGCGCATTGCGACCGAAGACATTCGCCGCCGTGGTGAAGCCACTGTCGATCGACGGGCTTTGCGCGCCGATATCCACGACGTCGGACTCCACTTTGCCATCGCGCAACAAGCGCACCTGCCGACCTGCCGGCACCACCAGCACTTCGCCGGAACGGGCACGCAGGCCCGGTGTCGCCACGCGCACCGGAAGCGCCGAATGCGCCGCAAGGCGATCGGCAACGGCATCGGCCTGGTCCAGGCCCTGATGCTGGATGTGCAGCACGGTCATGCGCAGGCTCGACGGCAAGGCTGCCAGGAACGCACAAACCGAATCGGTGCTTTCGCTGGTGGCGCCCAACAACAAGACGCGACTGATCGCAGCCTCCAGTTCGCCGAGCTGGAATTCATTGCCACCGTGTTCGAAATCCTGTGGCGCGATGGCTTCCTCGATCGACACCAGCTCAAGGCTCATGCCTGGCTGCAGGAACGATTCGGTTTCGTCGCCGCCTTCCGGCGCAAGAAAATCGGCCGCACTGACTTTCTCCACCGCGAAACTGCTGGCCGGCGCACTGGCCGCCGTCGCGCTCGCACCCGACGTCAGCGGGGTTTCATCATCGACCAGCGACCAGCCCGAATGCAGGGCTTCGGATGCTGACATTTTCTCGACCTTCACCACGTCGCTGGACGGCATGAAGGTGTCATCGAGCGGTGCGAGCGACAGGTGATCAAGCTGGAACGACGGGCGTGCAGCCGACGTCGCGTCCAGCATCGACTCCGCGACGGGAAGTGGCGGCGGGATCGGTGCAGGGCCCTGCGTCTCGAACGATTCGGGTGCGCCGAAATGACCGTCGTGCAAGGCAACGTCACTGCCGAAGTCACCGTCGTGCAAGGTCACTTCGACGTCGCCCAGGTCGTACTTCAGTCTGCCGAAATCATCCTCGGCAAGCTCGACGTCATCGGCGGCAAGCAACGCTTCCAGTTCGGCAGCCAGGGATTCGGAGGCTTCGGCGGTCTGCTCGGCTTCCGTCGGCACCGGCACGTCGACTGCGGTCCAGCTCGACGCAGGCTCGGCCTCATCCACCGTCGGCTCGGCGAAGGAAAACGTGGCGAACTCGGCCGACGCCGTATCCACCGTGATCGGGGGTTCGTTATCAGTAACCGGTTCGGGCGCGGCGACGGGCGTGCGTTCCAGCGATGGTTCGAACGCAGGGGCATCTGCCGGACGCGGCGGATCGATATCCCCCTCAGCCATCACCTTCACGGCCAGGTGGCGAGCCCAACGGGCGCGATCCCAGCCATCCAGTCCGCGACTGGCCTGCGCGTCGTTGAACACCACGCGCGGCTGATCGCCATCGATGACGTCGTAGAGCCGATCCAGTTCGTCAGCCGCGTCGTCATCGAGGTTCACCACGACCACTTGCGCGCCTGCCGACGCGAGCGCATCGCGGGTCAGCGCGGCGAGCGTGCCTTCATGAACAATGCGGGCGCCGCGTTCGCGCAAAGCTTCGCGCAAGTGACCGCCCAGCTCGACATCATCGAACAACAGTGCGACTGCCGGTGCCGCATCAGCCATGGGTGGACTCCATGGCACGCTGCTCCAGCACTTCGCTTATCTGCGCCAACAGCTCCGCTTCCTGGTACGGCTTGCCGAGATAGCGGTCGACGCCGATGTCGAATGCGCGCTGACGGTGTTTGTCGCCGGTACGCGAGGTGATCATGATGATCGGCACGTCGCGCAGTCGCGGATCGGCCTTCATCGCGGTCGCCAGTTCGAAACCGTCCATGCGCGGCATTTCGATGTCGAGGAGCATCAGGTCCGGTACGCGCTCGTGGAGTTTCTCCAGCGCGTCCATGCCATCCTTCGCCGTCGCGACGTCGTACTCGTGACGTTCCAGCACGCGACCGGTGACCTTGCGCATCGTGATCGAGTCGTCGACCACCATGACCACGGGGCGTCCGCGGACTTCTTCGACGACGACCGCCGGAACCGCACTGAGCCCTTCGGCCAGGCGCTCCTGGCGGCGCACGATGCCGTGACGCACCAGCGGGGCGAGATCAAGAATGATCAGCACCGAGCCGTCACCCATGATGGTCGCGCCGAGGATGCCCGGCACCGAGCTCACCTGCGGGCCCACCGACTTCACCACGATTTCGCGCGAACCAATCACCGCGTCGATGCGGATGGCGGCACGCAGGTCGCCCGAACGTGTCAGCAGCAGCGGTAGCGTTGCCTCGTCGGTGTTGTGGCCCGACGGGATGCCCAGCAACTCGGACAGGTCATGGATGCCGTACTGCTCGCCGCCGTACGGGAAGCTCGGCTCCTCTTCGGCCAGGCGTTCGGCCAGTTCGGACGGCGAGATGCGCGCCACACCCTGTACCGACGTCATCGGAATCGCGAAGGTCGCTTCGCCGATGCGAACCAGGATGGCCTGCGTGACGGCAAGGGTGAACGGCAGGCGCAACACGAAGGTCGTGCCCTTGCCCTGTTGCGATTCCACCGCCAGCGAGCCGCCGAGCTGCTTGATTTCGTTTGCCACCACGTCCATGCCGACGCCACGGCCGGCCAGCTGCGTCACGCTGCTGGCGGTCGAGAAGCCCGGCTGGGTGATGAGGGCGAGGAGCTGATCGTCACTCGGTCGCGCATCGGAACGCAGCAGGCCGCGTTCGATGCCGCGGTTGCGCACGGCTTCGCGATCGAGGCCGCGGCCGTCGTCAGTGACACGCACCACCACCTCGGTCGCTTCACGCGCCACGCGAATGCGCACCGTGCCTTCGGACGACTTGCCCGACTTCACGCGATCTTCCGGCGCTTCGATACCGTGGGCGACGGCGTTGCGGAGCATGTGCTCGAACGGCGCCTTGATGCGATCGAGCAGGTTGCGATCCATTTCGCCGTGCGCGCCTTCCACGATCAGCTGCGCACCCTTGCCCTGTTCCTGCGCAGCCTGGCGCAGGGTACGGCGAAGGTTGGGCACCATCGTGTCGAAGGGGAGCATGCGCGTGCGCAGCAAGCCTTCCTGCAGTTCCGAACTCACGCGGGACTGCTGGATCAGCAGTGTTTCTGCCTGACGTGTCAGCTCGTCGAGCATGCTCTGGATGGACACCAAGTCCGATACCGACTCGGCCAGTGCACGCGAGTACTGCTGCAGCTGCGAGTAACGGTCGAGCTCGAGCGGATCGAACACCGACATGCCGGCTTCGCGATGCTCGCGCTGGAAGCGCGCGATGATCTGCGCTTCCGTTTCGATTTCCAGCATGCGCAGCTGGCTGCGCAGACGCTGCACGGTCTGGTCCAGTTCGACCAGGTTGAAGCGGTAGCCGGCGACCTGCTGTTCGAGGCGCGAGCGGTAGATCGCCACCTCACCGGCATGGTTGACCAGACTGTCGAGCAGATCGGCGCGTACGCGGATCTGTTCCTGGGTACTGCGGAATTCGTCGAACTGCCCCTCTTCCGGCAACAGCTCGGGCAGCACCTGATCGGCCGCCAGCGGCGTCGGCACGTGCTGGGCGACACCATCGCCGGCCATGCCGACGAAGTGGTCGATCATCGCCTGCGGATAGGCGATGCCACGGCCCTGCGATACGCGCTGCACCAGCTGGTGCAACTGGTCAAAGCCCTGCTCCAGCGCACCGATCACGTCGCCCACGCGAGCGGGGTCGCGCCCGATCGGCGCTTCGAGCATGGTTTCGATGGCGTGGGTCAGGTCACCGACCGGCACCATGCCGGCGATGCGCGCGCCACCCTTGAGCGTATGCAGGTCACGCTGCAGCTCGGCAAGGTGGGCAGGCTCCGTCGGCTCGGCGCGCCACTGCGCCAGCACGCTGTCGGAGTGATCGAGGATTTCGCGTGCTTCCTCGACGAAGATTTCCAGCAAGTCAGGATCGATCTCGCCGTTGAACCACGTCGCATCGGCATCGTCGCTGACCGGAATGCGCTCGGCCGAGACGGTGATCGGCGCAGCGGCAGCTTCTTCGACGACGGGCTCGGGCTCGTGCGCCGGCTCGACGGTTTCCACCACCGGCGGTGCCGTCAGCGCGTCAAGTTCGGCGTCATCCGCGATGGCAAGCGTGTCGCCCGTGGCTTCGACGTGGGAGTCTTCCTCGTCGTTGAGAGCCACGTCGACCATGTCGACTTCCTCGATGGCATCGTCCGCCGACGCGTCGTCGATGGTCGTTGCCGGTGCTTCGGCGCTCGTCGCTTCACCGGTCGCTTCATCGGCCAGCCACTCAGGCGACTCGGTCGACGGCGCGTCGGTCGATTCGACGACGGCCTCGGGCTCGTCCATCAGATCGCCGAAGAGCGCGGCGAAATCATCTTCATTCGATGCGGCGATGCCGTCGGCCGGCGTGGCCGCCGACATATCGGCCTTCGTTGCGTCGAACTCGCCCAGCGCGGCCATGAGCTCCGCGGTGTAGTCGTCGACCGGCTGATCCTTCTGCGCCGCTTCGCGCGTGGCGTCGAGTTTCGCCGCCTCGTCGGACGCTTCCAGGAACGGAACGGCGTCGTGATCGACCGGCATCGCGGCATCGAGCGCTGCGGCAAGCGCACCTTCGTCGGCCGCTTCCATTTCCGCCAGCTCGTCCGCGTGCGGCTCGAACACGACGTGAGCCACCTGCGGCTCCGGCTGGCTGTCGCGCAATTCGGTGATGCGATGGATCAGTGCGTCAAGGTCAGGCAACTGCGGCTGCGCGACGTCGAACTGGGTCATGATGAAATCGACCGCGTCGGCACTCTGGCCCAGCAGGTTCACGCCTTCCGCCGACAACGGCTGACCCGCCGCCCGCAGACGCTTGAGCAGGCTTTCCAGCGGCGACAGCAGCTGCGTGAGCAGCGGGATATCGACCATGGCGATGGCGCCATGCAGCGTATGCACGGCGCGCAACAGGCCGTCGTCCACGCGCAGTTCGTCGTTCGTGCGGTTGATATTGTGGCGAATGGTCTGCAGGTACTGCGCGACTTCGCTGCGCAGGATTTCCAGCAGGACCGGGTCGACCGGCGGCATCACCGGTGCGGCGATGACGTTTTCGACCGGCTCAGTCGGCGCTTCGTCGACCGATCCGATGCCGGCCAGACTTGCGGCGGGGATGGACTCGGCAGCGACATGGGCACGCGGCACGCGACGGCGCACCGTGCGCGTCACGGTTTGCATCGTCATCGGCGCCTGCGCGGCGATGGTGGCTTCCGGATCGCCCGCCGACAGGCGCTCGGCGGCATCCATGATGGCGTGCAGCGGCGCCGTGATGTTGCCCTCGCCCTTCAGCGACGCGTGCAACTGAGGCAGCGCGGCAATCGCCTGGTGGACCACCGCCTGTACGTTTTCGTTCGGCGCGATGGACTGATCCAGCACGCGGTTGAGCATGTTCTCGACCTTCCACGAGAACTCGCCGAGCATCTGCGCGCCGACGAGGCGCCCGGAGCCCTTGAGCGTGTGGAACGAGCGACGGATCGAAGTCAGCGGACCGAGCACTTCCGGTTCGGCCAGCCACGCATCTTCGGCGCTGCGCAGGTTTTCCATCTCTTCCTGCATTTCTTCCAGGAAGATCTCGCGGATGTCGTCGTCGATACCGTCAGCCGTGAGCTGGAAGCCACCGTGGACCGCCTGGCCACCTTCGGCCACGGGCACTTCCTCGGTGATTTCCTCTTCGATCTCGACCCAGTCGTCGCCCTCAGCGGTAATCGCATGCGGCGTGAAGTGTTCGGTGTCGGCCAGGCGCAGGCCGCCAATGTCTTGCTGCGCCGGCATCGGCGTCGAGGCGCTGCCGATGACCAGGCTGCCCAGGTCGGTGCCGTCGGCGAGGCTCACGCTCTCGGACAGCTCCGGCTCGTCGGCCAGTTCGTTGGCAAAGGAGAACGGATGGATCGGTGCCGCCGGCGCGGCCGGTTCTTCCGCAGCCAGCACGGTGCGAACCGGCGGAGGCGGCCAGTAACCGAGCGTGCTGAGGCTGTGCTCGGCAACGTCCAGGATGTGTTCGAGGCCGCCGCGATGTTCGCGCGCGGCTTCCAGGTAGTACTCGAGCGCGGCGAGCGCATCGGCGAGGTGGTCCATCTGCACGCTTGTCGGCACGCGACGGTCGCACAGCAGTTCGTTGCCGACGAAACGGCCAATGCCTTCGGCCAGTTCGGCCGGGCGCGGCGCCGACAGCATGCGCATCGCACCGGACACTTCGTCCATCAGCGCCGGCACGTCGGTCAGTTCTTCATGGCGCCAGCCGGATTCGACGAAGGCGACGATGGCCTCCTTCACCTTGCCGGTGTTGGCCGTCGCTTCCTGCATCAGGGTCGCCAGGATGTGGCGCGCTTCGCTGCGCGGCAGCATGCTGCTCGGCGCTTCGGCGTTCACTTCCTCATCGGCGCCCAGGCTTTCGATGTGGTCATCGAGCGAGGCTTCGACATAGAGCAGCGCACCGGCCACGTCGAGCAGCAACTCTTCGTCGGGTGCACGCATGCGGCTGGCGATTTCTTCCAGCACGCGACGCTGTTCGTTGACGACGCGGCGCGGCACACCCAGGGCGAGCATGCCCAGCGTGTCGCCCACGCGCTCGAGGATTTCGGTCTGACCGTTGAGCTGGGCCGGATCCGCGTCGCTCTGGCGCAGGAACAAGTCCAGCGCTTCCTTCACGCGAAGCAGGTCTTCCTTCAGGGCCTTGGCCACGGAGTCGAGCAAGGCACGGTTGTGGCCGGACATCGAGCCGCGCGCGTGTTCAAGCTCGCTCGCATCGGGCAGCAAAGCATCGAGACCGTACGTGCGACGCAGCTGTTCCATGCGCGGCGTGCGCTGCTTGGATTCGGCCACGACGTAAAGCAGTTTCTTGGCCAGCTCGTCGGCGTCGCCGCCGCGCATGCTGTTCTCGCCGTTTTCGATGAGCTGGCGAATGCTGCGATCGACCTTGCCGATCAGCTGTCGCACTTCACTTGCCTGGCTCTTCAGGGCGCCCTGCTGCAAACCTTCGAGCACACCGGCGGTGATCCACCACAGGCGACGTCCCGGAATGCTGTAGCAGCACGCGGCAATCGCATCGAGCGTCTGCGCCATCGCGGCGAGCTGCTGCTGCGGCTGCTGACCGCGAAACCAGGCCAGCAACTGCTGCTGGAAGCGAAGTCGCAGTTCGGCAACCTTGCCGTGCGCGCGCTCGGCCTCTTCCTGGTTCATCGCCGCCGGCGCTTCGTCCGGCAGGGTGACTTCAAGGTTCGGCGAGAACAACGCGGATTCGTGCAGCGCCTGCTGGCCACGACTGGCGCGCAGGTCGTTGAGCAATGGCAGCAAGACCACCGGCACATCGCGGTGGCCGCTGGACAGTCGCTCCAGGTAATCGGGCAGCTGCATCAGGCCGCGCATCATCGCGGCATACGCTTCCTCCCGCTGGGCGACGTGATCTTCGAGCAGCGAGATGGCAAGGGTTTCCATCTCCTCGGCCACCAGGGCGGCGCCGTAGAGCTCGACCATGCGCAAGGTGCCCTGCACCTGGTGCAGGCTGTCCGCGCACGAGCGCATGACATCCCTGTTGCCCGGATTGTCGACGTAGGATTCCAGCGCCTCACGGGCGATGGACAGCGTCTCGTCAAGCTCAGGCTTGACCCACTGCAGGGTGGTGAAATCGATGTGGTCTTGAAGTCTCATGCGCCCCTCTCAGCGGCCACGCAACAAAGCGTTACGCAACCGACGAGGTTGCCCCCCTGTCCTCGGGCGTGTTCGCGAACGTTCACGCCCATGCCCTGATTCAGCCCGGCAGCTTAAAGTGAGCCACCGAACGCCGCAGATCGCTGGCCAGCTGCGCCAGGTAACCGATCGAGTCGGCCGTCTGGCTCGCGCCTTGCGAAGTCTGCGAGGTAATTTCCTGGATCGCGTTCATCGACTGCGAAATGTCCGTTGCCGCCACCGACTGCTGACGTGCAGCGGTCGAGATGTTTTGAATCAGCGCGGACAAGTCATGCGACACGCGCTCGATGTCTCCCAGTGCGCTACCGGCGTCTTCCGCCTTGCGTGCACCGGCCACCACTTCCGCGGTGGTCTGTTCCATCGAGTTCACCGCTTCGTTGGTATCGGACTGAATCGCCTGCACCAGCGTTTCGATTCGCTTGGTCGCGCTCGCCGAGCGTTCGGCGAGTCGCTGCACTTCGTCCGCCACGACCGCGAAACCGCGACCGGCTTCGCCCGCCGACGCGGCCTGGATGGCGGCGTTCAAGGCGAGGATGTTGGTCTGCTCGGCAATGTCGTTAATCAGTTCCACGATCGAGCCAATTTCCTGCGAGGACTCACCCAGGCGCTTGATTCGCTTGGAGGTCTCCTGGATCTGGTCGCGAATCGAGTCCATGCCCGAGATCGTTTCACGCACCACTTCGGCACCACGCGAGGCGATTTTCACCGAGCGCTCGGCCACGTCGGCCGACTCGGCGGAGTCCTTGGACACGTTATCCATGGAGCTGGCGATCTGGTTGATCGCGGTGGTCGCCGTGCTGATGCGCTGCGCCTGGCTCTGCGCCGCGTCGGCGAGGTGGCGGGCGGTGGTCTGCGTTTCCTGGGCCGACGACGACACCTGCTCGGAGGTCTCGTTAATCGTGGTCACCAGGGTGCGCAATTCGTCGATGGCGTAGTTCACCGAGTCGGCGATGGCGCCGGTGATGTCTTCGGTCACCGTGGTCTTTACGGTCAGGTCACCTTCGGCGAGCGAACCCATTTCGTCCAGCAGGCGCATGATGGCCTCCTGGTTACGCGTGTTCAGTTCGGCCGATTCCTGGAAGCGCTTGCGCTGGTCGCGCACGAGGGTGAACACCAGCACCAGGGCGAAGCCCACCGCGCCCAGCGCACCGATCACGCCCCACCACACGTTCGGGAACAGGCGGCGCATTGGCAGCTTGGCGATCTGGTCGGCCAGCTCGTTGGCGCGCAGCAGCACGTTCTGCGAATCCAGCGAAGCCTGGTTGCCTGCGCGCTTCACTTCGGACAGGTTGCCGGCGGCGCCGATCAGCTTGCTGACCGGTTCCTGCAGGCCGTCCCACTGCGTCTGCATGTCCGTAAGGATCTTGCGGGCGTTCGAGTCATTCATCGAGCGGACGCCGACGTCGGCGTTGCCCTCGAGCAAACCCTTGAGCACCGAGCCGTACAGCTGGCCGTCGCGCGACAGGCCGTCGGCGGCGGGCTGGGAGGCGTCGCCACCCTGCAGCACTTCCTGCACTCGGCGGATCATACGGTCAGCCAGGAGCATCTGACGGGCCGAGGTGTACGTCTGCTCCGCGCTACCGCCGCGCTGCTGCAGGATGTTCACCACCTGCTCCATGCTGGAGTTCAGCACGGGCAGTTCGCGCGACAGGGTGCCGGCGCGCTGGGCCGAATCGAGCACCAGGGCCTTGTTGGACAGGATCTTGCCGATGTCGGCGTCGAGCTGCTTCCAGGCGTTGCTCAGTGCGTTCACCGCACGACCGGCCGGGGTGGAACTGGCGTCACCGTACGCCTGCATGCCGCTCTTCGTGTCGCCCTTGTTCAGGCGCTGAACGGCCGAGTCGATGGCGTTGCGGGTGGTTTCCAGTTCCTTGAACGAGTCGACGTTACCGTCGGACGCTTCCAGCGCATATTTCGCCGTCTGCTGCGAAAGCACCTGGATTTGTGTCGTCAAGGCAATGGCCTGGCGGTCCTCGGAGTTCTTCGAGTTGAGCATGAAGAAGTCCAGCGCCGCGAAGCCGATCGCAATAACCAGCAAGACGATGAGGCTGGTATAGCCCCGTTCCTTGCCGACGCCCCCTGTAGTGCTCATGTTCGTTTCCTCACCCGTCTACACCACGCCGGGGTTGCCGGCGCTGGCTGGGACTACTTTGCCCCTGTTTCCGGCCGCTTCCGGCACCGGTCCTACAAACTTGTGTTGCGTATTACGTCAGGCCGCCGCTTGCCGGAAGTCCGGTGCGCGCACCAGACGATTCATGCTGAACACTGCCAGGCGCGGCTCGCCGACGCGATCGTCGACGAAACGGCTCAGGCGTGGATCGTCCTCAGCCTCGGCACCGACGCGCTGTTGCGCGTCCACCGTGCGCTGGCCGAACACTTCGTCCACCAACAAAGCCACGCTGCCATTGCCCTGTCGCACCATCAGCAAACGCGCACGCTCCGAATGCAGCGTACGTTCGCCGAACAGGAAGCGGCCCAGGTCGATCACCGGCACCAGGTTACCGCGGACGTTCGCCACGCCCAGCAGCCAGGCCTGCGTGCCCGGCACGGGCGTCAGGGTCGGCACGGCGAGCAGTTCGCTGATCTCGTCGATGCCGCTGACGAACAGGCGCGAACCCACGCGGTAACCGATGCCTCGCCAGAGGCCGGGGGCTTCGAGCTTTTCGGGTGTGTCGGAGGCGTGCGCCAGGGACAGGCGCTCATAGCGGGCTAGGATTTCAAACGGGCTGAGCGTCTGCACCTGGCTCATCATGGCCTCAGGCTGCGCTGGGCAGGAGATCGTTGATGCAGGCCAGCAGCTCCTTTTCATTCACCGGTTTGGTGATGAAGGCGCGGGCACCCTGACGCAAACCCCAGACACGGTCGGTCTCCATGGATTTGGTCGTGATCATCACGATCGGCACGTTGGACGTGACCGGATCGCGGGTAAGCGTACGCGTGGCCTGGAAGCCGTTCATGCCGGGCATGATGACGTCCATGATGACCAGATCGGGCAGTTCCGAGCGCACGCGCTCGATGCCTTCCTCGGCGTTGCCGACGCTGTCGACCTTGTAACCGGCTTTCTCGAGCAGCGTGGTGAACACGCGCACGTCCGTCGGCGAGTCGTCGATGATGAGAATATTGGCCACAGGTCCCCCTCAGACCCTGTAGTCGCCGGCTTTATACCGCGCTGACATGTCGATGAATGGCACCAAGCAGCTCGTCTCGGGTGAACGGCTTGGTCAGATACTGTTCGGCGCCCACGATGCGTCCCCGGGCCTTGTCGAACAGGCCATCCTTGGAGCTCAGCATGATGACGGGGGTGCCCCGGAATTGTGGATTGTTCTTGATGAGCGCGCAGGTTTGGTAACCGTCGAGGCGCGGCATCATGATGTCCACGAAGATGATGGCGGGCTTCTGGTCGGAGATCTTGGCCAGCGCCTCGAATCCGTCGACGGCAGTCAGCACGTCGCAACCTTCCTTTTTAAGCAAGGTTTCCGCCGTCCGGCGGATGGTTTTCGAGTCGTCGATAACCATGACCTTCAGACCGGCCAGGCCGTTTCCACTTATGTTCAAGTTCACACACCCCCCTGCGACCCGCCCCAGGCTCAGGTAAGACACAAAGCCGGCAACTTGGAATCGCCTGCTCCATGTGGTCGTTAAGAATCCTGCAAAAAAATCCCGCCCTGAACGCCTGCTCGTCGGCAGACGCTTGTCCGATGCTGTTTACCGCCTGCCTGTCTTGGCGTCAAGACAAAAGTCTTTAGCCAGCGTCTTACGTCACCTAATTGATGCTTCGCCGGAACTTTTCGCCTTGCCGCGCGGCAAGCCCGTCGGCGAACATCGCGTACCCGCCCTGCCGGCAGCCCCAACCGGGCAAGTCTGCAGGGTCCCCACTACCGGAGAATGACGATGGCCCTCTCGGTCGCGGTGCTGATGGACCCCATCAGCGCCATCAAGATCGCCAAGGACAGCACCTTTGCCATGCTGCTGGAAGCCCAGCGGCGCGGCCACGGGCTTTTCTACATGGAGCAAGGCGACCTGGCCATCCGTGACGGCGTGCCTTACGCCAGGCTGGCGCCACTTTCCGTGAAGGAAGACCCCTCGGGCTGGTTCACCCTGGGCGACGCCCAGTGGCGCGACCTGCGTGAGATGGATGTGGTGCTGATGCGCAAGGACCCGCCGGTCGACGCCCAGTTCATCTACGACACGATGGTGGTCGAGCTCGCCCAGCGGGCCGGCACCACGGTGGTCAACGACCCCCAGGCGCTGCGAGATTGCAACGAGAAGCTTTACGCCGCCAGCTTCCCCCAGTGCATGGCCCCGACCCTGGTCAGCCGCGATGCCGCTGACCTGCGCCGATTTGTGGCCGAGCACGGCGAGGCGGTGCTCAAGCCCCTCGACGGCATGGGCGGCCGGGGCATCTTCCGGGTGAAGGCCGGCGACACCAATCTCAATTCCATGCTGGAAACCCTGCTCGCGGCCGGCCCGCATGGGGAGCACAAGCAGTTCGTGATGGCGCAGAAGTTCATCCCGCAGATCAGCGCGGGCGACAAGCGCATCCTGGTGGTCGATGGCGAACCGGTGCCGTATGCACTGGCGCGCATCCCGCAAGGATCGGACTTCCGCGGCAACCTCGCCGCTGGTGGCCGGGGCGAAGGCGTGCCGCTTAGCGAGCGCGACTACTGGATCGTGTCGCAGATCGCCCCGGAACTGCGTCGTCGAGGACTGATCTTCGTCGGCCTGGACGTGATCGGCGACTACCTCACCGAGATCAACGTCACATCCCCGACCTGCGTGCGCGAACTGGACAAACAGTTCGGGCTTAATATTGCCGGACAGCTGTTCGACGTCATCGAGCGCATTACCCCCGGAAACCGCCACGCGTGAGCACCGCCGCACCTCGCACCACCAGCACCGACCTGATCGGCGCCACTTTGCTGTTCTCGCTGCTGTTGCACGGGGTGCTCATTCTGGGCATCACTTTCGGCTACATCCCCAGCAAGCCCAGCCTGCCCACGCTCGACGTGACGCTGGTGGACGTGGCCAATCGCGAGGCGCCGGACAAGGCGGACTTCCTGGCCCAGGCAAACAACAAGGGTGGCGGCGAAAGCGACAAGGTGGCGCGTCCGTCGCAGCCGGTGTCGGGCCCCATGCCCAAGCCATTGCCGGGCACTGCGCAGCAGGAACAGCAGGCCACCGTCGCCTCCCCCCAGGAGGCGACGCCGGACAAGCTGCTGGTTACCAGCGGCAAGAGCCGCTTCACGGTGTCGTCGGATGAGGCCAAGACCGCGCGCAATCCCAGCGACCTTCCCGCCTCCGACGAAGACCGCCTCAAGCAGGAAGCAGCACAGCTGGCCGCCGAGCGTCGCTCGCTGCAGGAAGCCTATGCCAAGCGTCCTCGCAAGAAGTTCATCTCGTCCTCGACGCGCGAATACGCTTACGCCGCCTACATGCGCGGCTGGGTCGACCGCATCGAGCGCATCGGCAATCTGAACTACCCCGACGCGGCACGACGCCAGCAATTGCACGGCGACGTCCTGCTGACCGTCACCATCGATCGCACCGGCAAGGTGATGGGCATCGAAGTCATCAACAGCTCGGGCCACGAGCTGCTAGACAAGGCGGCACAGCGCATCGTGCGACTGTCAGCGCCGTTCCCGCCCTTGCCGGCGGACGGCAATGAGCGCGTGGACGAGTTGCACATCACCCGCACATGGCAGTTCCAGGCCGGCGACGTGTTGCATACGCGATAAGGCGTTCGAAGCACGGCCTCACGCCCGGCTGAAACCATCCTCGCTCCAGCCTTCGCTGCCGACGCCGTGCCTCACGAAAAACAGGCCATCCGGGTCGTAGCGCTTCTTCACCGCCAGCAGCCGCGGATAGTTGCTGCCCCAGAACGAACGCTGCCAGTCCGGTTCGAAATAGTTGCTTTCCGAAACATAGGACCCGGCACCCGGCGCAACCTTGAGCAGCGTGTCCATGCAGGCATCGATGCGCCTGGCGCGATCGCGCGCCTGCGCAACGTCCGGGCCCGGGCCCGGCATCCCCGGGAAATAAGGGTCGGTTTCACTGCCCGTGATCGCCAGCGCGAAGGCATCGAGCATGGAGGGGTGCGTGGCCGTGTCGCGCGCGGCAGCGACTTCAGCAGCGGGCGCACCGGCGAGTCCCTTGTTGAAATGCAGGCCCACGCCGAAGTGGCGCGTGCATGCGAACAACGCGTCGACAAGGCGGGATTGCTCGCCCTGGCGCAGCAACGACGACGGTAACCATCCCGAACGATAGCCCTGAAGCACCTGGCCGACCTGGCCCTCGTCCCCGGACCAGATCACGTGATTGCGTGGCGCGCCATCGCGCGCGTCGGGAACGATGACATCGGGCGCGTGCTTGCGCAGGAACTCCGCGTCCCAGAAATGTCGTGCCGGCAGCGCCAGCACTTGCGGACGTTCGGCGTAGGAGTAATCCCTGTTTGACGCCACCCAGTCGAGAAACGGTTTCCACACCGCTTCGGCATCGGCTTTGGACAATCCCTGGAACACCATCGCGATGCGCAAGACGTTATCGCCGCGGAAAACCATCTGCTCGCCCCAGTGCGGATTGCACAAGGCCTCCGCGTAGAACGACACCGCGCGTGAGATCAAGGCGCGATAAGCCTCGGCACTGGCCGCGCGAATGGCGCCGAATACGGCACCAAACGTGTCGGGCAGCGCGCGCGTGCGCAGGGTCAGGCGCGTCACCACGCCGAGGCTTCCGCCGCCCCCGCCCTTGATGCCCCAGAAGAGGTCGGGATTCGTGCAGGCGTTGGCGATCAGTACCTTGCCGTCGGCCGTGACCATCTCCGCTTCGATCAGGCCCGCGCTTGCCGTGCCGTACTGCTTGGAGAAGCTGCCGAAACCGCCGCTCTGAACCAGCCCCGCCACGCCCACCGTCATGCAGCCGCCACCCTGCACGTATCGTCCTGCCTGCGTCGTCACGGCATCGTAGGCATCGACCCACATAGCTCCCGCCCCGATCGACACGGCGGGCTGAGGCTCCTGGCGCCCGCCACAGCCCTGACCGACGAAGGCATCGTGCAGCTCAATCCGGTTCATGCGGCGTGTCCAGATCAGCAAGGAATCCGGGGCCGCCGACGTGCCCTGGTAGCTGTGGCCGCCACCTTTCACCACCAGCCGCAGACGGTGTGCGCGTGCGAAATTCACCGCCGCCACCACATCCGACGTCGATTCGGCGGCCACGGCCCAGGCGCTCGGCTGGGAGGTCCAGGCATCCACCCAGCCGCTGGTTTGCGTCAGCGCCGGGTGATCGCCGATGTAATAGGGGTTCTTGATCTGCCTGAGGGCTTCCGTGCATTCCGCCGACGGCGATCCACCGCACTTCGTGAAGGGCGATACGGGCTGAAGCAGGCGTCCACCCAGGCGCTCCCCGAGCTCGGCCCACTGCGCCGCGGAAGGCCAGCCCGCCTGGCCGGGACGCACGCGTGACCAGGCTGTCACTTTGCCCACCGCGGTGCGAGATGACAGGCCCCACGCATTCGCGGACACAGCCATGGGCAAAAGTGGAAGCGCCAGCGCGGCCTTCAATAGTTCTCGGCGTTTCATGACAGCGTCCTCGATGCGGGAATCCTCGGCAAAGCGTGAACCGCATGCCCCCGGATCAAAAGCCGCTTGTGATGGATCGCGGGCCTTCCGGGATGAAAAGGGGGGCGGCAGGGACGAGGCGGGCCGGTAGCCGGCGTCGTGTCGGCTTTCGCTCACGCCGTCCTGCCAACGCCGACAGGCTTTCATCTCACAACAGAGGCTCTGGCGATCAGATGCCTGGCTATGGAGAGATCGGATGCAGGCTCCTACAATGACACCATGTCCGTCCCCCGCTCCCCATCGCTAGCCGGTCATTTCCTCATCGCCATGCCGAGCCTGGCCGAGCCGCCCTTCTCACGCGGCGTCGCATTTCTCTGTCAGCACGACGAGGATGGCGCTGTCGGGCTCCTGGTTAATCAATTGTCTGAATACCGGATGGGCGATGTCCTTGCGCAGATGAAACTTGACTGCCAGGACCTGGAAATCGCCGACCTTCCGGTACTGATCGGCGGACCCGTCCAGCAGGAGCGTGGCTTCGTCCTGCACCGCGAACCCGGCCACTGGGAATCGAGTTACCGCATCAATGCCGACTGGTCAGTCACCACCTCGCGCGACATCCTCGTCGCCATGGCCGCCGGCGAAGGCCCGCGCCTGGCCCTGATGGCGCTCGGTTACGCCGGCTGGAGCGCTGGCCAGCTCGAGCAGGAACTCAAGGACAACACCTGGTTGACCGTCGAAGCCAATGAGCGCGTGGTCTTCCACACGCCACTGGAAGAGCGCTGGAGTGCCGCGGCAGGGCTGGTGGGCGTCGACCCGCTGCAACTGCCCGGTTACGCGGGACACGCATGAGCTGCGTGTTCGGCTTCGACTATGGCAGCCGCCTGATTGGGGTCGCGGTGGGGAACCGCTTCACCGGCATGGCGCGCCCGCTGGCGGCGCTGCCCGTGCGCGACGGCCAGCCTGACTGGCAGAAGCTCGACGCCCTGCGCAAGGAATGGGCGCCGGATCACCTGGTCGTCGGCCTTCCGCTGACGCTTGACGGGGAAGAGCAGCCCGCCAGTCGAGGCGCACGCCGACTCGCCGAACAACTCACCAAGCGCTACCAACTACCCGTTTCCCTGATCGACGAGCGCCATACTTCGCAGGAAGCCGCCCAGCGTTTTGCCGACGCACGGGCCGCGGGGCTGCGCAAGCGGCGCGACGCGGCGGCGATCGATGCGGAAGCCGCCGCCGTGATTCTTGAGCGTTGGCTGACCCAGGCTGCCGCTGCGCCTGATTCAGCCGATCCCATCCACTGACCTGAGCATCAGCCCGACGCCGCCATGAGTCTTCGCCTGCGCCACCTCACCACGCTCGAGAACCTGCCCCGCGCCACGATCGAACGCCTGCTCGACCGTGCCATGTCCATGCGTGACGCCTGTGCCCATGGCACGCGCAAGCTGGACCTGCTGACGGGTCGCACCGTACTGAACCTGTTCTTCGAGCCGTCGACGCGCACGCGCACTTCGTTCGAACTGGCCGCGCGACGCCTGGGCGCCGACGTAATCAATTTCGATATCGGCTTTTCCTCCACCAGCAAGGGCGAGGAGTTGTACGACACGCTGCATACGCTCGAGGCCATGCATCTCGATGCGATCGTGGTGCGCCACAAGGTGTCGGGCACGCCTGAAGAACTCGTGCGTCACGCCATGAGCGGCGTGTCGGTGATCAATGCGGGCGACGGCAATCGCGCCCATCCCACCCAGGGTCTGCTCGATGTGCTGACGATTCGCCAGCACCGTCCGAATTTCGAAGACCTGAGCGTCGTCATCTGCGGCGACGTCAAGCATTCGCGCGTCGCGCGTTCGGACGTCCATGCGCTCAAGGCGCTTGGTGCACGCGACATCCGCCTGTGCGGCCCGGCGGCCCTGATGCCTGACGAGGACGAGCTGCCGAGCTGCCAGCGATTCACGAATTTCGACGAAGCGATCAAGGGCGTCGACGCCGTGATCATGCTGCGCCTGCAAAAGGAGCGCATGATCGCCACCGACCTGCCTGACGAGCAGGCCTACTTCGAACATTTCGGGCTCGACAACCGCCGCCTGGCCCTCGCCGGAAAAGGGGCGCTGGTGATGCATCCAGGTCCCATCAATCGCGGCATCGAAATTGCCTCGGAAGTGGCCGACGGCCCGCAGTCGAAGATCCTCGAGCAGGTCGGCAACGGCGTCTTCGTGCGCATGGCCGTGCTGGGCGAAATGCTGGCGCGTTAGCGCGCCAGCGCTCCTGCCAGGACGCCCGCAGGCGGGAGCCTTGCACCCGGAATCCGGGCTGGCTCGCCCACCCTCTTCCGGGGATTCACACAGAATCGACGCTTTCCCCGCAAGCCGCGCCGGGAAAGGCCGGACGTCGCCTGTGCCGGCCGGTTTTTTCCGCACCACGCTGCGGGAAAAGGGCATAATGGCCCACGCTGCAACATTTTCTTAACCCAGGGAACCATCATGCGATTCACCAAGCGCACTCTTGCGCTGGCCGTGGCAGGCGTTCTGCTTGCCGCCTGTGGCCACAAGGACAAGGACGCCCCGCTGGCCTACGTTCCGGCAGATACGCCGTACGTATTCGCCAACCTCAAGGCGCTGGACGACGAAACGAGCAAGGCCATCCTGGCGCAGGCTGACATGCAGCTGCAGTCACAGGTCGAGCAGATGAAGTCGATCGCTGAGGACCTGGGTGAAAAGGACGCCGATAGCGCTCGCCTGCTCAACGCCTTCATCACCGAGCTCGACGGCAAGACCATCGAGGCATTCGCCGGCAACGTTGGCCTCAATGTGAAGGGTCGCACGGCGCTGTACGGTCTTGGGCTGTCGCCCGTGATGCGCTTCGACGTCACCGACCCCAAAGCGTTCGAAGCCTTCATCGGCCGCCTTGAAGCCGCCTATGGCAAGAAGCTCGATACCGCCGACGTCGATGGTCAGGCCTATCGCAAGCACGTGACGGCCGAAACCGGTACGCAGGTCATCCTGGCGACCGTCGGCAAGCAGGCGGTGATCACCATCCTTCCTGCTGAAGCGGACAAGGCGATGCTGCGCCTGGCACTGGGCATGGATCGACCGGCGAAGAACCTGCAGGACGATGAGCGCCTGGAAAAGATCGCCAAGGACAAGGGCTACCAGCCGTGGGCCATCGGCCAAATCGACCTGGCGCGCGCCCTGCCCCTGGCCGCCAGTGGCAAGGACCCTTTGTTTGCCGCCCTGTTCAAGGCGCATGTCGAACAGGAATCGGCCAAGACCGGCGAGCCGGTGGCTAACCAGCTCAACATCCCCGCTTCATGCGAAAGCGAAGCCGCGCGCATCGCCAGCCGCGTGCCCTCGATGAGCTTCGGCTACACCCGCCTTGATGCCAGGCACCAGGACCTTCGCTGGGACGTCGCCCTGGCCGATGACATCACCAAGGCGTTTGCTGGCGTGAAGGTCGAACTGCCAGGCCTCGGCGCCGACGCCACCGCCCCGTTCGACGCGGCGATCGCGTTGCCCATGTCGGTGATCCGTCCCCTGATGTCGGCGCAGGCCCAGGCCGTAGCGGCCAAGCCTTTCACATGCCCGGCGTTCACCGACCTCAACGACAGCTTCTCACGCCTGGGCGATGCGACCCAGCAGGCCGCGATGCCGCCCATCGGCGATCTGGTCGGTTTGCGTATCGCGCTGGACAGCTACGACGTTTCCGCGCAGGACACCCCGCCGCACTTCACCGGTCGCGTGTTGGTCGGCAGCACGAATCCGGCCGCATTGCTGGCGATGGGCAAGATGGCCTCGCCCGTTCTCGCGCAGCTGAAGCTGGCAGCTGACGGCACGCCGGTGGCGCTGCCGCAGGAAGCGACGGCTGCCTTGGGCCAGCCCATCTCGCTGGCCATGTCAGACAAGGCGCTCGCCGCTTCAGTCGGCCAGGGTGAGGACGCAAAACTCGGCGACATGCTCAAGGCCAAGGGCGGTGATGCGGGCGTCCTGGGCCGCGTGCACCTCACCGGCGACATGTACCTGTCGTGGGTGAAGACCATGCAGCAGCGGGCCGAAGCGATGCTCTCCCTGCGCGATGCCATCGGCGGCGAAGCCGGCCAGGACCAGGATGCCGAGCAGAAGCACGCCATGGAGCGGGCCAAGGTGCAGTTCGACTCGATGCGTGCGCAGGTCGAGCGCATCAAGAGCATCGACGGCGATGCCCGCATGGAAGACGCGGGACTGGTCATCACCAGTCACACCGAACTGAAGTAAGTCGTCAGTTCCATCGCCATGAAAAGGGGCGCTCAGGCGCCCCTTTTTTTGTATAGCGCGAAGCCACCGTCGCCCGTGGTTGTTCAAAGGCAGGGTCACCTGCGTCATGCCACGGGCACGGGCCATGGTCGCCCCAAGGGGTCAGGCCATGCCGCAACCGACCCGCATCGCCAAAAAAAAACCACCGGCCGGGGCCAGTGGTTTTTCTTCCGACACCCGGCACCTTGCGATGCCGGGCATGGATGCCGCTATCAGAAATCGTAGCGGGCGGTCAGGCGGAAGTAACGCGGTTCCGTGTAGTTCAGCTCGCGACCGTACAGCTGGTTCACCGTGGTGCGGTTGGACGCATAACGGTAGTTGTACATGGTCGGGGTCTGACGGTTCAGCACGTTGATCGCGTCGATCTGCAGGGTCAGCTTGTGATCCATCCAACCCGGCGTGTAGGCCGCGTTGAGGTTCAGCTGGTAGGTCCACGGAGCCGAGCCGTGCGAACCGCGCGGCGAGATCTCGTAGCCCGGCTTGCCCGGCAGGCCGCAGAACCAGTACGTGGAGCTGTTGTACAGGCCGGCGTCGGCGGTCGGGTAGTAGCTGGTGCAGTTCTTCGGACGACCGGACGCTGCGATGACGGTCGCGCCGAAACGCCACTCTTCGGTCAGCTGGTAGTAGCCGTAGGCCTTCAGCTGATGCGCGCGGTGGTTCGGCAGCAGGCCGTTGGAGCCGACCATCAGCTGCGGAAGATCCCAGTCCTGCGTACGCGACACGTCGGTCTGGCCGCCCGTACCGGTATCGAGGTCGGAAGCCAGCTGGCCTTCGGTGTTACCCCAGTTGCGCGAGTAGGTGTAAGCCACGCGGCCGTACCACTTGTCGGCGAACGGATGCTCCAGGTACAGATCGATCGCGTAGTACTTGCGCTTCAGGTCCGGCAGGCCCAGCTCTTCCTTCGTGTAGTGCTTGGTGACGATGGAACCGTCAGGCTGCAGGAAATCGAAGGTGTTGCCGCGACCCGGGTTGAAGGTGAGGCACTTGCCGCCGAGCACCTGGGTGCAGGTGTCGTCGATCGCGCTCATCAGCTTGCGATAGGTACCCTTGACGCCCCAGTTGTACTCGGTGTTGATCTGCTGCTCCATGCCCAGGATGTACTCGTCCTGGAAGTGGGCGCGCAGGTTCTTCGCCGCCACGGTACGCGGATCCGGAGCATCGCCGCACTCGAGGTTGGACGACACGCCGCCGGTGTTCGGGCAGATGTACTTGCTGGTCGGATCCATGGCGATCTTGACCAGACCCTGCGGGATGCCGGTGGCCGGATCGACGCTGGTGTAGGTGAAGTATTCGCTCGAGATCAGCGAGCCGGAAACGCTACGCACGGCAGCATTGTTCGGCACGGCCAGGTGGTAGCGACCAGCGTTGGCGAAGAGCTTCATGGTCGAATCGCCGAACACGTCCCACGACACGCCCAGGCGCGGAGCCAGCTGGTGACGCTGCTTGATGTAAGCATCGCCGTTCTTGTTGTAGTTGGTGAACTGCTCGTTACGCAGACCCACCGTCAGCAACCAGCGATCGTTGATCTGCCAGCGATCTTCGATGAACTGCGCAGCCTGGTCGGTTTCGACGCCGGCGCGCTGGGTGCTGTAGTACTTGTAGACGAAGTAGCCGTTCGCGCCGAGGCCGCCTGCCGAAGCCGGCGAACCGATCACGCCGAGGCTGGCATCGATCGGAGCATTGGCGTTGGCCTGCCAGCCGTAGTACCAGCCGTAGTCGCCGGCCAGGCGACGACCGGTGTACGACTTCGCGTTCTGGGCGTCGTAGCCGAAGCGGATGTCGTGGTCACCGATGCGGTACTCGATGTCCAGGCGCCAGCCCTTGGTCTTGTCGTTCGCGCCTTCCTGCTGGATGTACTGGGTCACTGCCGTCTGGCAGGTACCGTACACCTGGCCCGGAGCCTGCGCGGTCGCGCCAGCGGAGATGTACGGGCAAGCCGGATCGTAGCCGTCGTTCTTCTGAACGTGGTCGATCTTCTGCGTGCCGTACAGGGCCGAGATCGTCAGGTCATCGGTGATGTAGCCGGTGTACTTGGCGATGTAGAGGTCGCCGCCGTCCTTGGTGTAGACGCCGCCATTGCGCTTGCCGTGGCTGAGCGTCTTGTAGTCGTAGGCGTAACGTTCGGAGGTGTACTCGGTCTTGTCCGAAACACCGGTCAGTTCCACGATGTGGTTGTCCGTGATGTTCCAGTCGAGCTTCGCGGTCCAGCGCGGCATCTCGTACGAGTAGTCGTTGTAGCCGATGCGCGAGGCGGAGACGGCCGAGTTGGAGAACGACATGACGCTGGCGCCCTCACGACGGTTCATTTCGCCGTTGAGGTAGAAGAACAGCTTGTCCTTGATCAGCGCGCCGCTGATGTAGGCGCCCACGGTCGACTTCCAGTACTGGTTGCGGTTGTTGTACTGGTACAGCTTGCCGTCGGTGTTCTGCGTGGTGTTCTGGCCGTAGAAGCCGGTGTTCGGGAAGTAGTTGTTGCGCGGGTTGGCGCGCGTGCCTTCCGGTTCCCAAATGGTGTAGATGCCACCCTTGAGCTGGTTGCTGCCGCGCTTGGTCACGACGTTGACCACGCCGCCGGTGGAGCGACCGAATTCAGCGCCGTAGCCGCCGGTCAGCACCTGCTGCTGGTCGATCGCGTCGAACGGCAGCGTGCTGAAGCCGATCGAGGTCAGCGGGTTGGTCACCGCGTAACCGTTGATGTAGTAGGCGTTTTCCGACGAAGCCGAACCACCGAAGCTCGGTGCGCCGTAGCTGCTGTTGGCAACCACGCTCGGAGCGAGCAGCGCAGCGGCGCCGATGTCGCGAGCGATCGGCAGCTTGGAGAGCTGCTCGGAGGTCAGCACGGTGCGGGTGTCGACCGAGGACACGTCAATGGCCGGCAGGGCCGAAGCGACGACCGACACGCCTTCCAGGTTCTGTGCGTTCTGGGCCGAGGCCGAAGCGCCGCCGAACGAGACTTCGGTACCGCCGGCAATGCTCAGCTCGACGTTGTCACGCGTGCTGACGGTGGCATCGCCGTTCTTCAGGGTCACGGTGTAGCGACCGGTCGGTAGCGAGCTGAAGCGGTAGCGGCCGCTCTGGTCGACCGTAACGGTGCGGCTCAGGCCGGTGTCGAGGTTCTTGATCTCGACCGTCGTGCCCGTCTGCGCGGCCACCTGGCCGAAGATCGAGCCGGTGATGTTGGACTGGGCAAGGGCGCCGGTGCTCGAGAAAGCCAGAGCAACGGCCAGGGCCAGGGACGAACGCCCCCACGGCCGCTTCGCAAAAGCAGCGAAAGAATTCACTAGTTGTACTCCCATCAACTTTGTATTCAGAACAGATTCGCAATGTCTTGCGAACCGGGGATGTGGGTCGAACGAGCCCGGGATGGGCCCTTGCTCCTTGAAGAATCAGTCTTGCTGGACGGCGAAGCCGCTTGGATTGCGGGTCAAACCAGAGCCCCCTCAGTACCGTCCAGCTCCTAAGAGCGTTCCGATGTATAGCGCAATAACCTACGACGCACAACAAATTCGTAACTTATTTTTCGTAAGGATGTCACAGACATCCGCAAGATGCTGCGCCGCGAAACGGCTAAATATCTGACGAAAAAGTTCTATTCGCCCGCGCACGGTCCTGCCAGGCCGGCGCAAAAAATCGCTTGCCTAACCTCGATACGACATCGATTTCGCAAACACGAGTTCGCGCTGAATGCGACCGGCTCTCATCCCGGTTTCGTTCATCTGGGCGGTGCTGCTATGGCGACAGGCGAGCAGCAACGCGTCGCCGTCGAACGACTACCGCCACAGGAGAGTGCCATGCAGACCCAGAATTCGTTCCGCAAAGCCCTGTTCGCCGCCGGCCTGACCGCGCTTGTCGCCATGGTGCCGCTGACCCAGGTGTCGGCTCAGGAGGCGAGCCCGCCGCCGGCCAAGGCCAGTGATAACCAGACGGTACCGGGCAAGGTGGATGACACCTGGATCACCACCAAGGTGAAGTCGGAACTGGCGACCGCCAAGAACGTCAAGAGCAGCGACCTGTCGGTCACTACGACGGACGGTGTCGTGGCGATCACGGGCACGGCCACCAGCGCGGCGGAAAAAACCAAGATCGAAAGCGTGGCCAAGCACGTGAAGGGTGTGAAGAAGGTCGATGCGTCGGGTGTCACCGTCAGCGACGTCGCCAAGTAACCACCGCTGCGGATGCGAGAAAGGCGCCCTTGGGCGCCTTTCTTTTTCGGAGGAACCCGGTGCATGGCACTCGGGGCAAGCTCACCGGCTTATCGATTGAGCATGCCATTGCCCATGCCACGGGAATCGCGCGTCTCCTCCAGCTCCACGCCATCGAGGCCCTGCGACAGCGTATGTGCATCGCCGCCCTGGGCCAGCTTGATGCGCAGGCGCACTTCGTTGGAGCTGTCGGCGTGACGCAGCGCGTCTTCGTAGGAGATCTCGCCGGCGTGATAAAGCTCGACCAGGCTCTGGTCGAAGGTCTTCATGCCGAGATTGGTCGATTCCTTCATGACTTCCTTGAGCTTGTGGATCTCGCCCTGGCGGATGTAGTCCTGCACCAGCGGCGTGCCCAGCAGCACCTCGACCGCCACGCGACGCGCCTTGCCGTCGGGCGTGGGGATCAGCTGCTGCGCAACCACGCCCTTGAGGTTCAGGGACAAGTCCATGAAGAGCTGCGAGCGACGGTCTTCCGGGAAGAAGTGCAGGATACGGTCCATCGCCTGGTTGGCGTTGTTCGCGTGCAGCGTGCACAGGCAAAGGTGACCGGTTTCGGAGAAGTTGATCGCGTGCTCCATCGTTTCACGCGTACGCACTTCGCCGATCATGATCACGTCCGGCGCCTGGCGCAGCGTGTTCTTCAGCGCGTTTTCCCAGTTGTCCGTATCGATGCCGATCTCGCGCTGCGTGATGATGCAGCTCTCATGCTTGTGCACGTATTCGATCGGGTCCTCGATAGTGATGATGTGGCCGGTCGAATTCTGGTTGCGATAACCGATCATCGACGCCAGCGAGGTCGACTTACCGGTACCGGTACCACCCACGAAAATGATGATGCCGCGCTTGGTCATCGCCAGCTGCTTGATCACCGGCGGGAGACTGAGCTCCTCGATCGTCGGGATCTTGGATTCGATCCGGCGCAGCACCATGCCCACGCAGTTGCGCTGGTAGAAGCACGAGACACGAAAGCGACCCACGCCTTGCGCCGAAATGGCGAACTGGCACTCGTGCGTCTTTTCGAACTCCTCGCGCTGCGAAGGCGTCATCACGTTCAGCACCATGTCGCGCGACTGCTGCGCCGACAACGGACTCTGCGTAATGGGCACGATGCGCCCCTGCACCTTCATCGATGGCGCGACACCGGCCGTGATGAACAAGTCGGATGCCTTCTTGTGCACCATCAACTTGAGGAACGAGGTGAAGTCGAAATCGCTCATGGGGTGTCTCCTTTGGAGACGTGAAGGGTGAACAGTAAACAGTGAACAGGTAAGAGCAAGTTGAGGCAACGAAACGGCAGACGCTCTTACCGTTTACCGTTCACCGTCCCCTCTTCACCGCCCTTACTTGAAGACGTCCTTGTTACGCGCATACTGCGCCGCCTGCTGGCGGGTGACCAGTCCACGCTTCACAAGATCCTGCAGGTTCTGGTCCAGCGTCTGCATGCCGTATTGCTGGCCGGTCTGGATGGACGAATACATCTGCGCCACCTTGTCTTCGCGAATCAGGTTTCGGATCGCCGGGATGCCGACCATGATTTCGTGGGCGGCGAGACGACCACCGCCGACCTTCTTCAGCAGGGACTGCGAAATCACCGCGCGCAGCGACTCGGACAGCATCGAGCGCACCATCGGCTTTTCGCCGGAAGGGAACACGTCGATGATACGGTCGATGGTCTTGGCGGCCGAGCTGGTATGCAGGGTGCCGAACACCAGGTGACCGGTTTCCGCGGCGGTCAGCGCCAGGCGGATGGTTTCAAGGTCGCGCAATTCACCCACCAGGATGAAGTCCGGGTCTTCGCGAAGCGCCGAACGCAGTGCTTCGTTGAAGCCGTGGGTATCGCGGTGGACTTCGCGCTGGTTGACCAGGCACTTCTGCGAGGTGTGCACGAATTCGATCGGATCCTCGATGGTGAGGATGTGGCCGTATTCGTTTTTGTTGATGTGGTCGACCATCGCTGCCAGCGTGGTGGACTTGCCCGAACCGGTCGGCCCCGTCACCAGGATCAGGCCCTGCGGCTGCTCGATCAGCTCGCGGAACACGCGGGGCGCACCCAGGTCTTCCAGCGTGAGCACTTCCGAAGGAATGGTACGGAACACCGCGCCGGCGCCACGGTTCTGGTTGAACGCATTGACGCGGAATCGGGCGAGGCCGGGAATCTCGAACGAGAAGTCGACCTCAAGGAATTCTTCGTAGTCGCGGCGCTGCTTGTCCGACATGATGTCGTAGATCAGCGAGTGAACCTGCTTGTGTTCCAGCGCGGGCAGGTTGATGCGGCGAACGTCGCCGTCCACGCGAATCATCGGCGGCAGGCCGGCCGACAAGTGCAAGTCCGACGCCTTGTTCTTCACCGAGAAGGCAAGCAGTTCGGCGATATCCATCGGGTTCCCCTTCAACCGATCGTCAGAATGGCACAGTGACTTTGCCGTCCTGGTGAGGATCGCGACCCCGTAGGAAGCCCGCCGGCGTTGCCGGCACACCCCGAAACTGGAAAACGCCATTCCCCCCAAGAAGCGGCCCGATACTACTCGTGCGATGTGTCGGGGGGCCAGTCTTTCAGGCGCGCTATGGCTGAAGTTGTGAAGTAAGACGTCAGGTCCGGCGGCCGGCCATCGCCTGGCCGGTCGTCACCCCACCCCTCACGGCCCCTGGCTCCCCGCGCCTGCTAAGGTATTCGGCCCAAGCAACATCGGAAGGAATCCCATGCCCCACATTGCGTTCATCGGCGGCGGCAACATGGCGCGCAGCCTGATTGGCGGCCTGATCAAGACCGGCGTGGCCGGCTCGACGATCAGCGTGGCCGAGCCGCGGGCCGACGCGCGCCAGGACCTGGGGCGTGAGTTCGGCGTGGCTTGCTATGCCGAAAGCCACCTGGCGGCGGCGAACGCCGATGTGGTCGTGCTGGCCGTTAAGCCGCAGATCATGCCTTCGCTTCAGAAGGAGATGAGGGAAGTGCTGGCGCGCCAGCATCCGATGCTGATTTCGATCGCCGCCGGCGTCCGGCTGGATCAGCTCGAACGCTGGTTCGGCGCCCTGCCCATCGTCCGCTGCATGCCCAATACCCCCGCCCTGATCGGCGCCGGCGCCACCGGCCTGTGCGCGAACGCTCGCGTCAGTCCGCCCCAGCGTGCCCAGGCCCAACACATCCTGGCCGCCGTGGGCATCACCCAGTGGATCGCCGAGGAGCGCCTGATGGATACCGTCACCGCGATCTCGGGCTCGGGCCCCGCTTACTTCTTCGCCATCGTCGAGGCACTGGAAGACGCTGCCGTTGCCCAGGGCATGCCGCGCGCCACCGCCCGCGCCCTGGCCACGCAGACCTGCCTGGGTGCCGGCCGCATGCTGACCGAAGATGGTGAGGCGCCGGGCGTCCTGCGCCAGCGCGTTACGTCGCCCAACGGCACCACCCAGGCGGCGCTCGACAGCTTCGCCGGCGATGACCTGCATCGCATCGTTGCCCGTGCCGTTGCCGCCGCCACCCGCCGTGGCGAACAGATGGCCGCCGACCTGGACAAGTCCCTGTGAACTACCTGCTCAACGCCTTCTCGTTCCTGCTCGACATCGTCTTCGGCGCGCTCGCCACCTTGTTCGTGCTGCGCCTGGTCGCCGAGGCCAGCCGCGTCGATTTCCACAATCCGGTCAGCCAGTTCATTTACCGCTACACCAATCCCGTGCTGGCGCCACTGCGCCGGGTGCTGCCCAACTGGCGACGGATCAACCTCGCCGCCATCGTGGTGGCGTGGGCGATCATGCTGGTCAAGCGGCTGATCCAGTTCGCCATGGTGGGCATCGCGCCCAACGCGCTGGGCCTGATGCTGCTGTCGCTGGTAGAACTGGCCGACTTCATCTTGCTGTTCTACATCGTGGTGATCTTCGTCTGGTCACTGATGGGCCTGTTCCAGGTCGATCGCTATCACCCGGTGATGCGCCTGTGCGACACACTGGTCAGCCCCCTGCTGCGTCCGGTGCGCGGGAAGCTCGTGGTGGGCATGTTCGACTTCGGCCCGTGGGCCGTGCTGATTGGACTGACCCTTGCGCGCATGCTGGTCATCGATCCCCTGCGCGATCAGTGCGCGCGCCTCGTGCTGGGCCTGTGATGACCGGTCCGCGCCGCATCGTCTGCCTGACGGAGGAGCCGACCGAAACGTTGTACCTGCTGGGCGAACAGGATCGCATCGTAGGTATCAGCGGCTTCACCGTGCGCCCGGCGGAAGCCCGCCGCGACAAGCCCAAGGTCAGCGCCTTCACCAGCGCCAAGGTCGACAAGATCCTGGCGCTCAAGCCGGATCTCGCCATCGGCTTTTCCGATATCCAGGCCGACATCGCGCAGGCGCTGATCAAGGCTGGCGTGGAAGTGTGGATTGCCAATCACCGCAGCGTCGAAGGGATCATTGATTACATTCGCCGGCTCGGCGGCCTGGTCGGTGTCGCGTCGAAGGCCGAGGCGCTCGCCTCGTCGCTTCAGCGGCGCATCGATGGCGCACGCGAGGAAAGCAGCGGCTACGCGGTCCGACCCAAGGTCTATTTCGAAGAATGGGACGAGCCCCTGATCACCGGCATCCGCTGGGTCACGGAGGTGATCGGCATCGCCGGTGGTGACGACATTTTCCCCGAGCACGCGCAGGCATCGTTGGCCAAGGACCGCATCCTTGCCACGGGCGCACCCGTGATTGAACGTGCCCCGGACATCATTCTCGGTTCGTGGTGCGGCAAGCGCTTTCGCCCCGAGCTGGTGGCGGCACGACCGGGCTGGGACGCGATCCCCGCGGTGCGCGATGGCGAACTTCACGAAATCAAGTCGCCCATGATTCTGCAACCGGGTCCCGCCGCGCTGACCGACGGGCTCGACGCCGTGCAGTTCATCATCCGCGAGTGGGTACAGCGTCAGGGCTGAACAGCGCCGCGTCAGTGGCCCAGGACGGTTACCGTGACCTTGCGCTGATGCGGGTCGACGCGGTGTTCCCACAGGAACACGCCCTGCCAGGTTCCCAACTGAGCCTTGCCGCCATGGACGGGCAAGGTCAGGCTGACACCGGTGAGGATCGAGCGGATGTGAGCCGGCATGTCATCGGGGCCTTCCGCGTCGTGCTCGAAGATGCTGTCGCCGTCGGGCACAGCGCGCGCCAGCCAGCGTTCCAGATCGCCACGAACCGCCGGGTCGGCGTTTTCGCAGATGATCAGCGAACAGCTCGTGTGCGCGGTGAATACATGGGCGATGCCCGTGTGAATGCCGCTGGCCGAGACGATCTCAGCCACTTTCTCAGTGATTTCGCTGAAACCACGACCGCGCGTGTGCACGGTGAAACCGGTCTGGGCAACGTGCTCGGCGGTCGTGGCTCGGCTCATGGTGGATCCTCAGGGATACAGCAGGCGATGCGTCCAGGTCTGGCCGTGGCGACTCCAGCGGACGCGCTCATGCCAGCGGAACTCGGCGCCGTACCAGAATTCGACCATGTCCGGCTCGACGACGAAGCCACCCCAGTGCGGAGGGCGAGGCACGTCCCGGCCCTCGAATTCGTGCTCGTACCGGGCCAGGCGCTGTTCGAAGGTTTCGCGGTCCGGCAAGGTCTGGGACTGCAAGGAGGCCCAGGCGCCGATCTGGCTTCCGCGCGGTCGACTGGCGAAGTAGGCGTCGGACTCTTCGGCCACCAGCTTGCGGGCCGTCCCTTCGACCCGGACCTGGACGCCTTCGCGCAACTGCTTCCAGTGGAAGCACAGGGCGACCTGGGCATGGGCGTCGAGCTGGCTGCCCTTGTCGCTTTCGTAGTTGGTGAAGAAGCGCAGGCCGCGTTCGTCGGCCCCCTTGAGCAGGACGATGCGCGCACTCACCCGGCCCGCGCCGTCGCAGGTTGCCAGGTTCATCGCGGTGGGTTCGGGATCGCCGCCCGTACGGGCCTCTTCCAGAAGCTGCAAAAACGTGTCGAGGATCTCTTGTTTCAACATGGGTCTTGAATCGTGGCCGCCTCGCGCCATCATGGCGCGCATGGTTAATGATGCTAGCACGCAGAATTCGGCCCTGGCGGGCCTCTTGCTCGACCAGTACGCCGGACGCATAGCGCGATCCAAGCGCCCGTATTTGTTGGGAATTTCCGGCTTGCAAGGGAGTGGCAAGAGCACCCTCGCCCGCGAATTGAAAGCCCAGGCCGAAGCCCGGGGCCTGCCCACGGAAGTGCTCTCACTGGACGATTTCTACTACAGCCGGAGTGAGCGCGAGGTGCTCGCGCAGCAGGTTCACCCCCTCCTGCGGACCCGCGGCGTGCCCGGTACGCACGAGATCGAGTTGTTGATGTCGGTGCTCGCCGCCCTGCCCCAGGCCTCGGACAAACTCCCGGTGTCCTACCCCCGCTTCGACAAGGGCCGCGATACCCGCATGCCCCCGTCGCGCTGGCCCAAGGTCACCCGTCCGCCCAAGCTGGTCATCCTCGAAGGCTGGGCCCTGGGCATCAAGCCGCAGACCCAGGCGCAGCTGGACGTGCCGGTCAACGACCTGGAACGCACCGAGGACCCCGAGGGAACCTGGCGCCACTGGGTCAACAAGCAGCTGCGCGGCTACCAGCCGCTATGGCGCAAGCTCGACGCCCTGGTGGTGTTGCAGGCGCCAGACTGGGCTGTCGTGCAGAAGTGGCGCAGTCAGCAGGAGGCCGAGCTGCTGGCCCGGCACGCCCCGCTCGCCATGGACGCCGAGGCCATGGTTCGCTTTCTCGCCCACTTCGAGCGACTCAGCCGCCATGCCCTGGCCACCTTGCCGGCGCAGGCCGACAGTTGCGTGGAATACGACACGCAGCGGCATGTCACCGGGCTGAGCCACTTCTGAGTCGGCGAGTCCCGTCACCGTCAGCCGGTGATGGGCTCCACGACCACCGCCGTTCCATAAGCCAGCACCTCGGTCACGCCTTCGGCGACGTCGTTGGCGTCATACCGCATGGCGATCACCGCGTTGGCGCCGTGTTCGGCGGCGTGCTGCAGCATCAATTCGAAAGCTTCTTCGCGCGCTTTTTCGCACAGCTCCGTGTAGATGGTGATATTGCCGCCAACCAGCGTCTGCAGCGCGGCGCCGAAATTGCCGATGACGCTGCGCGATCGCACGGTAATGCCGCGCACGATGCCCATCGGCCGCACGATGCGGAAGCCGGGCACTTCGTTGCTGGTGCTGACCATGGTGGGGGAAATGCGGTTGGCCATGTCGTTCCTCCTTGGGATTGCGCCGAGCCTACACGAGCGCGCGATAACCCTCGCGTGCATCCGGCCACTGGCAACGAAAACCGGTGGCCTTAAGTCGCGCATTGCTCAACTTTTTGCTGCCGATGCCCGCGGGTGCGGGACCTTCAGCGGGCCTCGGCACGTGCATCAGGTCGGCCAGTGCGTCATAGAGCACGTCCATCGGCAAGGGTGTGTCGTCCACGCCCAGATAAAGCGGGTCGACTTCAGGCAAGGACAACACATGCGCGATGGCCGCCGCGGCATCGTCGGCATGGATTCGATTGGACCAGTGGGGCGACCCACGCGGCACCCGCGCCACGCCGGCCCTGATGCGATCAAGCAGTTGCGTGCGGCCCGCTCCGTAGATCCCGGCCAGTCGCATCGACACGGCAGGCAGGCCTTGCAAAGCCAGCCACTGCTCGGCTTCCCGCAGGATCCGCCCATTGAAGCCCGGCGGATCGGTCGGCGTGGTTTCGTCGACCCAGGCGTCGCCATGCTCGCCGTACACCGCGCTGGAGGACACGAACAGCCAGCGCTTCACGTCCTTCGTTGCCACCGCCTCCACCAGATGGCGCAAACCATCGACGAAGACGGCGCGATAAGCCGCCTCCTCGCGTGCTCCGGGCGTCGGCGAGTACACGACCTGGGTGAAGCCGACGGGCAAGCCCGCCAGCGTCGACGGCGCGGTCAGATCACCGCGCAGCCAGCGTATGCCTTCGGAAAGGTCCTCACGCGGCGACCGTCGCAAAGCCCACACTTCATGGCCGCGATCCTGCAGGCGCGCGGCCACGCGAAGGCCCAGATCGCCGCATCCGGCAAGTAAAACGCGCTCGGTCATGCGTGGCCTGCTGCTAAAGTCGCCATATGAATCCCTCCTGCAACCTGTTCATCGTCGGGCCAACCGGCGCCGGCAAGACGACGATCGGACGTCGCCTCGCCGCGCATTATGGGCTGGCTTTCGTCGATCTCGACCAGGAAATTGAAGAACGCTGTGGTGCCGACGTGAACACGGTGTTCGCGATGGAGGGCGAAGAAGGATTTCGCCGTCGCGAAAGCGAACTGCTCGAAGCACTGAGCGCCCGGCGCGGCGTGTTGATGGCCACCGGCGCCGGCGCCGTACTCGATGTCGCCAACCGTCGCCACCTGCGCGACCGCGGCTTCGTGCTGTGGATGCCCGTGACGGTGGACCAGCAACTCGAGCGCCTGGCGCGCGACCGCACCCGCCCGCTGCTGGCTGTCGACGACCGCCGCGCCCGCCTCGAGGCCATGGCGCAGGTGCGCACGGCGCTCTACGCCGAAGTGGCCGAACTGATGCTTCCTGGCGAAGATGACCACCTGCCACGAGTCAGCGAACGCTGCATCGCGCTAATCGATCAATCCTGGCAACGCGACCCCGTTGCCCACGAGTCATCCCCATGATCACCACCATCGATGTCGCGCTCGGCGAGCGCAGTTACCCCGTCTGGATCGGTCCCGGCCTCCTTGAGGACACGGCCCGCTGGCGCGCGGCGTTGCGCGGCCGCCATGCGCTGGTCATCAGCAATACGACGGTAGCTCCGCTGTATCTCGACCGCGTGGCCAAGGGGCTGGACGGCCTGCGCTGGTCGTCGTTCCTGCTGGACGACGGTGAAGCGCACAAGACGTTCGACAACGTCGGCCGCGCGCTGGACGCATTGTCCCTGCTGGGCGCCACGCGCGATGCCTGCGTGATTGCGCTGGGCGGCGGCGTGGTTGGCGACCTGGCGGGTTTCACCGCGGCATGCTGGATGCGTGGCATCGACTTCATCCAGATGCCGACGACCTTGCTGTCGATGGTCGACTCCTCAGTCGGCGGCAAGACGGGCGTGAATCTCCCGGCCGGCAAGAACCTGGTCGGTGCTTTCCATCAGCCGCGTGCCGTCATCGCCGATATCGACACGCTCGCTTCGCTTCCGGATCGTGAATACCGCGCCGGGCTGGCGGAAGTCGTCAAGGGCGCAGCGATCGGTGACCTGCCCTTTTTCGAATGGCTCGAACAGCACGCGGCGTCGATCGCGTCGCGCGACAGCACGACACTGATCGAAGCCATCGCGCGCAAGGTGCGCTACAAGGCGGGCGTGGTTGCACGCGATGAAACCGAGCAAGGCGAGCGCGCCCTGCTCAATCTCGGCCACACTTTCGGCCATGCGCTGGAGACGGCCGGCAAGTACAAGACGCTGCTACATGGCGAAGGTGTCGCTGTCGGCATGGTGTTGGCCGCGCAGCTGTCGGAGCGACTGGGCATGAGCGGCGGCGCCGATTCCGCGCGCCTGCTTCGCCTGCTCACCGTGCTGGGTTTGCCAACGGCTATTCCGGCCGGCATGGCGCCGGAGCAGCTGCTGGCTCTGATGCGCCTGGACAAGAAGAACACCGCCGGCATGCTGCGGCTTATCCTGTGGCGCGGGATCGGCCGGGCCGAAATCGTCGGCGGCGTGCAGGAAGACGCCGTGCTTTCCACGCTGAAGGCTGCCATCGACACCTGAGCCTGAGCGCCATGGCGCCCCCTGCGTCACCCCTGCACTCGCTACCCGAGGGCAGGCCACCTAGAATGGCCCCCTTGCGGCGCCGTGCCGCACTTCCATGACGCCTGTCCATGCGCCTTTATCTGCAAACCGCACCGACCTCCAGCGAAGCGCCCCGCTACGTGCAGATCGTGCTGGAGCAGGATCTGCTCGGCGGCTGGACCCTGTACCGCGAATCAGGCGTGCAGGGCGGCCGCGTCTCCATGAAGCGCGAGCAGTTCCTGGAGCGGGACGACGCCATGGCAGCCTTCGAAAAGGCACGTGACGCGCAGTTGAAGCGCGGTTACCGCCTGATGTTCAGCCAGGGCCTGGATGGCCCGTTCGGACGTTGAAATGACTGAGATCCTCAAGAATGACCGCTTCCTGCGCGCGCTGCGCATGGAGGCCACCGACACCACGCCCATCTGGGTCATGCGCCAGGCCGGCCGTTATCTGCCGGAGTACCGCGCCACCCGTGCGCGTGCCGGCAGTTTCATGGCCCTCGCCCAGAATCCGGAGCTGGCCTGCGAAGTGACGCTGCAGCCGCTCGAGCGCTTCGAACTGGACGCCGCCATCCTGTTTTCCGACATCCTGACGGTGCCGGACGCCATGGGCCTGGGCCTGAGCTTCGCCCAGGGCGAAGGTCCGCAGTTCGCGCATCCGGTGCGCACCAAGGCTGACATCGACAAGCTCGGCGTGCCGGACATGGAAGGCGAGCTGCGCTACGTGATGGACGCCGTGCGCGTGATCCGCAAGGAACTCCACGGTCGCGTGCCGCTGATCGGCTTCTCCGGCAGCCCCTGGACGCTCGCCTGCTACATGGTTGAAGGCCACGGCTCGCGCGATTTCGCCACGCTCAAGGCCATGTGCTGGAACGAACCGGCGATGGCGCATCAGTTGCTCGATGTCCTCGCGCGCTCGGTCGCGGCCTATCTGGCGGCCCAGGCCGCCGCCGGCGCCCAGGCCCTGATGATCTTCGACACCTGGGGCGGCATGCTCGGCCCGGCGCCGTATCGCGAATTCTCCCTGCGCTACATGCAACAGGTGGTGGAGGCCCTCAAGGCCGACGCCCATGCACGCGAGCTGCCGGTGATCCTGTTCTCCAAGGGCGCCGATGGCCACCTGTCGGCCATGGCCGACACCGGCTGCGCCGGCCTGGGCGTGGACTGGACCGTCGATCTCGCCGATGCACGCCGCGCCGTCAACGGCCGCGTCGCACTCCAGGGCAACCTGGATCCGGCGGTGCTGCGCTCCAATCCCGACACCATCCGCCGCGAAGCACGCGCCGTGATGGACAGCTACGGCAACCATCCGGGCCACATCTTCAACCTCGGCCACGGCATCACGCCGGAAGTCGAGCCCGACCATGTGAAGGTGCTGGTCGACGAAGTGCACGCCTACGGGCGTACGATTCGCGGGTCTTGATGGGCGGCATCGTTGCCGTCGGGAGGCAGCGATGCGCAGCAACCGTTCCATGCCGGCCAGCACCGTCATCCCGGTGCTCGGCTACGACAATGTTCCGGAGGCCGCCGCGTGGCTGGTTCGCGTGTTCGGCCTGCGCGAGCGCCTGCGCATTGCCGACCACCGCATCCAGATGCAGTTCGGCAATGCCGACCTGGTGATTTCCGACGCGGGTTCGCCCGCGCCGAAGCCGCGCCCCTCCTTTTCGGTGATGCTGCGCGTCGATGACGTCGACGCGCATTACGCGCGCGTCACCGCGGCCGGTGCCGACGTGGCCGGGCCGCCGGAGACCTTTCCTTACGGTGAGCGCCAGTATTCCGTGCGTGACCCGGGCGGCCACCGATGGACGTTTTCGCAGACCGTGGACGATGTCGACCCGGTGAGCTGGGGCGGTGAACCGGTCGGCTGATCGCAGGCGCGCTCGACATCCCCTTTGACGGCATGAAATAGTGCCCTCACCAAGGGGGAAAACCATGAAGTCCTACGACTACCGCAGCCTGCGGTCGCGCACTCGCCTGCTGCGTGGCCTGTTGTTCTTTCTGGTCGCCATCGACCTGGCGCGGATGGCCGCGCACCACCACGAGCGAGCCGTGCTCCATAACGTGGAAGCGATGACGGCCGAAACGCGCGACCTGGTGGTCGCCTCGGCGCATCAGAGCGATGCGATCGTCGGCATGCTGGCCGTCATCTTCATCCTGGTGTTGCTTTCCACCTACGTGGTGGCCGGCACGTGGCTCTATCGCGCCCATGCCAATCTCCGGGCCCAGGGCGTCAAGAGACTGAACTTCACCCCCGGATGGTGCGTGGGTTGGTACTGCGTTCCGTTCGCCAATCTCGTCATGCCCTACCGGAGCATGGCCGAAATCTGGCAGGCCAGCCTCGACGGCCTGAACTGGAACCCGGACGCACCTGCGCCCACGCTGCGCATTTGGTGGGGGCTGTGGCTTGCCGGCGCATTTACCGGCTATCTCGCGGGTGCCTGGACTCGCGGGGCGAGCGACCTGCCGGCCCTGCTGCAGGCCAATGCCATGCAGCTGGCCGCCTGCGTGCTGAATCTGGCTGTGACACTGGTCTTCGCGCACGTCGTCGGCGAGGTCGCCCATCGACAGGCCCGGCAGTTCGAGGCGCCCCCGGCCGGGCAAGCGATGCTCGAGCCGGCCTGACGCACCGGGGACGGGCGATCGCCCTCACCAACGGGTCCGCCGCAGGCTTTGCGCCCCGGCGACCCCGGATGTTTTGGCACCCTCGCCCCCCTCCCCTTACAATTGCTCCTTTGACGCCCCTTCCGCGCCCGTTTCCCGGGCGCGCGCCATTGCGAGCCCCCATGGACAAGAGTTTCGAGCCCCGCCAGATCGAGTCGACGTGGTACAGCCGCTGGGAAGCCAGCGGAGATTTCCAGCCGTCCGGTCGTGGCGAGCCCTACTGCATCCTGCTGCCCCCGCCGAACGTCACCGGCACCCTGCACATGGGCCATGCCTTCCAGCAGACGGTGATGGACATGCTGATCCGCTACCAGCGGATGCGTGGCATGAACACGCTGTGGCAGGTGGGTACCGACCACGCCGGCATCGCCACGCAGAAAATCGTGGAGAACCAGCTCGGCGCCGAGAACAAATCGCGCCATGACCTGGGCCGCGAGCCCTTCGTCGAGCGCGTCTGGCAGTGGAAGGAAGAATCCGGCTCCACCATCACCAACCAGATGCGTCGCCTGGGCGTGGCCGCGGACTGGTCGCGCGAGCGTTTCACCATGGACGAGGGCCTGTCCTCGGCCGTGCGCAAGGTGTTCGTCGAGTGGTATCGCGCGGGCCTGATCTATCGCGGCAATCGCCTGGTCAACTGGGATCCGGCGCTGCAGACGGCCGTGTCGGACCTCGAAGTGAACAACGTCGAGCGCGACGGCCACCTGTGGTCCATCCGCTACCCGGTGAGCGGTAGCGACGAAAGCCTCGTCGTCGCCACCACGCGTCCGGAAACCATGCTGGGCGACGTCGCCGTAGCCGTGCATCCGGAAGATGAGCGCTATCAGCACCTGATCGGCAAGATGCTCGACCTGCCGTTGAGCGGTCGCCAGATTCCCGTCATCGCCGACGATTACGTCGATCGCGAGTTCGGCACCGGCTGCGTGAAGATCACGCCCGCGCACGACTTCAACGACTACGCCATCGGCCAGCGCCACAACCTGCCGCCCATCGAGATCTTCACGCTCGACGCCAAGGTCAACGGCAACGCACCGGCGAAGTACCAGGGCCTGGATCGCTACGACGCGCGCAAGATGGTGCTCGCCGACCTCGAAGCGCAGGAGCTGCTGGTTGAAACCAAGCCGCACAAGCTGCAGGTGCCGGTGAGCCAGCGCTCGGACGCCGTGATCGAGCCGATGCTGACCGACCAGTGGTTCGTCGACCTCACTTCGGACGTCCAGAAGGACGGCCGCCCCGGCGGTCGCAAGGCCATCACCGAACCGGCGCTGGATGCCGTGCGCGGCGGCGAGATCAAGTTCGTGCCGGAAAACTGGTCCACGACATACACGCAGTGGCTGGACAACATCCAGGACTGGTGCATCAGCCGCCAGCTTTGGTGGGGCCATCGCATCCCGGCGTGGTACGACGAAGCCGGCAACATTTTCGTCGGTGAAGACGAAGCCGATGCGCGTGCGCACGCCACGATCACGCCGGTGGGCGAACTGCGCCAGGATGAAGACGTGCTCGACACCTGGTTCAGCTCCGCGCTGTGGCCCTTCTCCACGCTCGGCTGGCCGGCCAACGGCCCGGTGACGAACGAGCGCGGTGAAGTCGTCGCGAACTGGGAGATGGACAAGATCTTCCTGCCCAGCGCGGTGCTCGTCACCGGCTTCGACATCATCTTCTTCTGGGTCGCGCGCATGGTGATGGCGACCAAGTACTTCACCGGCAAGGTGCCGTTCCGCGAGGTGTACATCAACGCCATCGTGCGCGACGCCGAAGGCCAGAAGATGTCCAAGTCCAAGGGCAACACCCTTGATCCGCTGGACCTCATCGACGGCATCGAGCTGGAGCCGCTGGTCACCAAGTCGACGAAGTCGCTGTTGATTCCGCAGGTGCGCGAGAAAGTCGAAAAGCGCATCCGCAAGGATTACCCGGCCGGCATTCCGGCGATCGGTACCGACGCGCTGCGCTTCACCTTCGCCGCGCTCGCCAGCTACAGCCGCACGATCAACTTCGACATCAAGCGTGCCGAAGGCTACAAGGCGTTCTGCAACAAGCTGTGGAACGCCGCGCGCTTCGTACTGATGAACCTGCCCGAAGGCGAGCTGCCGGCACCGGCGGGCGCGCCCGTGACGGAAGCCGAGCGCTGGATTCTCACGCGCCTCAGGCAGACGCTGGTCGAGGTGGAACAGCACTTCGTCACCTACCGTTTCGACATGCTCGCGCAGGCGCTGTACGAGTTTGTCTGGAACGAGTACTGCGACTGGTTCCTGGAGCTGTCCAAGCCCGCGCTCAATGGCGACGATGCGGCAGCCGCTGCCTCCACCCGTCACACGCTGGTGGTGGTGCTCGAGGCCGTGCTGCGCGCCCTGCATCCGATCATTCCGTTCATCACGGAAGAGATCTGGCAGTCGGTGGCACCGAAGCTCGGGATCGCGGCCGACGGCATCCTGAGCCAGTCGTGGCCCAAAGCCAGCGAGATCGCCAGCGACGATGCCGCCACGGCAGAAATCGAATGGTTCAAGCAGGTGCTCAGCGGTATTCGCCGTATCCGCGCCGAGATGAACATCGCGCCGGGCAAGGTCATCCCGCTGCTGCTCGCCGACGGCGACGCCAGCGATCGTGCCCGCACCGCCAAGTTCGCCACGCAGATCAGCTTCCTCGCCCGCGTGGAGGCACCGCAGTGGATCGAATCCGGTGCCGATGAACCCGCAGCCGCAGCCGCCGTGGTCGGTTCGTTGCGCGTGCTGATTCCGCTGGCCGGACTGATCGATCTTGGTGCCGAGAAGGCGCGTCTCGCCAAGGAGATCGCCCGCATCGAAACCGAGATCAAGAAGTGCGAAGGCAAGCTCAGCAACGCGAACTTCGTGGCCAACGCGCCGGCGGAAGTCGTCGCGCAGGAGCGCCAGCGCATCGCCGACTGGGGCACCCAGCTGACGGCATTGCGGGATCAGTCGACCAAGCTCGGCTGATCGACGAAGGCCGGCCAGTGCCGGCCTTCACCCGGACGAATGTCCCATGTCCGTCAACGCGATCCTGCGTAAGCTGCTCTCCTGACATCATCGGGGGAGCAGTACGACATGAAGTCCGCTTTCACACGTTCGACGCTGGCCGTTGCCTTGCTTGCCACCGCCTTGGGCGCTTCTGCGCAGGCACAAACGACGGACTTCGGCCCTGATGCCGCACACGTCTCGATCGAAACGCGCATGCGCGTCGCCGCGACGATCAAAGAATCGGTAGCGACGTATTTCGCACACTGGCAGGCCGTGCCGGAGCTCGATTTCGACAAGGCGTTCGACGAGTACGTGACGCAGATCGCCCGAACGGACGATCGCCGCGCCTTCGATCTGGCGACCATGACGCTGATCGCCAAACTCGGCAATGGCCACACCAACTTCCGCGACAAGTGGCTCAGCCAGCAATCCGGGCCAGCTACGGGCCTGGCCATCGATGTACGCGACGGCCAGTGGCTGGTGATCAACTCACAGCGCGCGTCCGTGCCGGCCGGATCGGTGATCACCAGCGTCGATGGCGAGCCGATCGAGACCTTCTACGCCAAACACCGCGACGCCATCGCCGCCTCGACCGAACGCGCAAGACGCGGCAAGCTCTTCAACATCCCCGAGTTCTTCCCCATGCAGTTCAAGCTGGGGCTCGGCGACGGGCGCACCGTCACACTCAATCGCAAGGACAAGCCGGGTTTCTGGAACGAACCACCGGTGCCGAAGCAACTTCCCGAAGGCGTTTACTACACCAGCATTCCGCAGTTCGGCCAGCCGAAGTTCGAGAATGACGCTATCGCCTTCGTGCAGGCCCATGCCGACGCGAAGGCTCTCATCATCGATGTGCGCGGCAACGGCGGCGGCAATACGCCGGCAAAACTGCTCGATGCGCTGATCGTGAAGCCATACACCGGCTGGGCCGAGATGTCGGCCATGTCGGTGGGGCTACTCAAGACGTACGGCGCCTTTGTCGACCAGGTGTCGGTCAAGGACGATGCGGAGTTCCATGGTTTCGCCGACGGCATGCAAAGTTATTTCCGTCGTCCGATGCTCTACGCACCCGGTGCCCTCGTACGCCCCGGCAAGCCGGTCTACACCGGCAAGCTCATCGTGCTGATCGACCAGAACTGCGCCTCGGCCTGCGAAGACTTCGTCATGCCGCTGAGGGCGACGAAACGCGCGACGCTGATCGGCGACACGACCTACGGCTCCTCGGGCCAACCCAGGAGCATCGATTTCGGCAACGGCATGAGCATGCGCATCGGCGCCAAGCGCATGCTGCTTGGCGACGACTCGAAGTTCGAAGGCGTGGGCATCGAGCCGGATCTTCGTCTGGTAACAAGCGCCGAGCAGCTGCGTCGTGGCGAAGACCCCGCCCTGGCAGCGGCGCTTGCCGCTACCGAATAGGTCATGAACCGAGGCCGCCCTCTCGGGCCGACGGAACATCGAGCGCCATGACGATCGCGTCTTCCCGGCCATCGTGGGCCGGGTAATAGCGCGGGCGCCGGCCGATCTCGGTGAAACCCATCGAGTCGTAGAGCTTATGCGCCGTGTCGTTGGACGGACGCACTTCCAGGAACACGCGCTGCGCGCCGTGCCAGCGCGCGATGTCGAGCAGGCGCTTGAGCAGGTGACGGCCCAGTCCCAGACCGCGATAGCCGGGACCGATGCAGACATTAAGCACATGGGCTTCGCCCGCTGCCACCGACAGCACGCCGTATCCGGCCATGTCCTCGCCCACCCACAGCACCCAGCACGGATGCCCCGCCTTCAGGCAGTCCGCGAAGATGCCCAGGGTCCAGGGGAATTCGTAGGACGCGGTTTCCATGGCGGCCACGCCGGGAAGGTCTTCCTTGCGCATGGCCCGGATTTCGGCCTGCGGTCGGGCTACCGCCACCATCAGTCGGTCTGCCTGGCCAGAGCGCGGCGAAGCGTGCGCAGCGCATTCCACAGCCGGCGTTTGGCGGCCGGCGAACCTACCAGCGCAGCGGGTTCGTCCGCCAGCACGATGTGCGCCTGCTGCAGCAAGGCCGCCGGGAGTTCACGTCCCAGGGCGTGTGCCTGCGCTTCGCCGAAGGCCAGATAAGCTTTGGCGGCAGGCACGGAGGGGAGCTTTCCTTCACGCACTTCCAGGCGAGCCGCGCGAGCGACGACGGCCCCGCACGCATGCAAGGCGCGGCTGAGCACGTCCAGCGCGCGTGGATCGCTGCCGGCCGGCAGCAACACGACGCAGTCACCATGCGCAGCCTCGACGACGGCGGCCGCGGGTCCGGGCGCCGGCACGTCGTCCGCCGGAACGGCAGTCCGCAACACCCACGGCGTCACGCCCAACGCACGAAGGGCACGGGTTCGCTGATCGACGGGAGCTGCGTTCATGGCATTCATGCGGGCGTGCGGCGACGGCGACGCGTGGCACGCCCCCAAAGGGTCATCACGGGTCCGGACAACAGGTACAGCGTAAATACCACGAAAAGCACCCGCGGCGGGTCGATCACGAACGGCACCAGCACCAGCACCGCGACGATGATCCACAGGAAGGGCACGCGATCGCGGTCGCCCATCGGCAGCGACTTGAAGCTGTAGTAACGGAAGCGGCTGACCATCAGCAGGCCCACCACCACCGCCAACACCGGGGTGATGTACCAGACCTCTTCGCCAATGATGCCGAACTTGTCCATCGACCAGACGAAGGACATGCACACCGCCGCCGCGGCCGGACTGGCCAGGCCCTGGAAGTAGCGCTTGTCGACCACGCCGACCTGGGTGTTGAACCGCGCCAGGCGCAGGGCGGCGCAGGCTGCATAGATGAAGGCGGCGGCCCAGCCGATCTTGCCCCAGGTGGGGCCGAAGTCCTTCAAGGTCGACAGCGACCAGTTGTACATGACCAGGGACGGCGCCAGGCCGAAGCTCACCAGGTCAGAAAGGGAGTCGTACTGGACGCCGAATTCGCTTTGCGTGCCAGTGGCCCGGGCCACCCGACCGTCCATGCCGTCGAGCAACGCGGCTACGAACACGGCAATGGCCGCATCGCTGTAATTGCCGCCGATGCTCGCCACGATGGCGTAGAAACCGGCAAACATAGCCCCGGTGGTCACCAGGTTCGGCAACAGGTAGATACCCCGATGTCGGGGCGGGCGGGCGGTGGTGCTCTCGCTCATGAAGCAATCCGTGGCGGTATGCGCCCAGTGTAAACCATCGCCCGGGGCAGCCCGGCCCCTCCCTTTCCGCGACCGGGATGGCACCTTTGAAGAACCATGAAGTGCGTCCCTTGAGTCCCGCTCGACGCGGTGTTAACAAGGGCGCCATCTTTCAGGACCTGCCGGAGACCCCCATGCGCCGCCTGCTTACCGCCGCCGCCCTGTTGTTGCTTGCCCCGCTCGTCATGGCCCAGGCGTACAAATGGACCGACGCCAACGGCACCGTCCATTACTCGGACAACCCGCCGCCGGCCGGCACCAAGTTCAAGCGCATGAACACGGCCTCGGGCACCCCGACATCCGGCACGCCCGCCACGCCGCCGCCGGCCACCAGTACGGCCAGGGCCGATGCCAGGCCGGCGGAAGCCAAGCCGATGTCCGATACCCCGGAGAATCGCCAGAAGCTCTGCGCCAACCTCCGCGAGAACCTGGCCATGCTGCGCGGCAAGCAACCGCTGCTCCTGCAGGAGAACGGCCAGCAGAAGACCGTCGACGACGCTCAGCGAATCAACCAGATCGCGCTGGCCGAGGAACAAGAAAAGCAGTACTGCTCCGGCAAGTAAGGTCCACGGTGGCGCAGGGAATGGCAAGGCGGCCATTCCTTGCGCACGCGCCGCAATCCGGCGCACCCCACCGGCTATAATCGGCATCTTTCGACGCCGGAACCCCGCCCCATGCGCCTCAGCCAATTCCACCTGGCCACCGTCAAGGAAGTCCCCGCCGATGCCGAGATCGCCAGCCATCAGTTGATGCTGCGCGCCGGCATGATCCGCAAGCTGGCCGCCGGTCTTTACACCTGGGCGCCGCTGGGCCTGCGCGTGATGCGCAAGGTGGAGCACGTCGTTCGCGAAGAAATGAACCGCGCCGGCGCCATTGAAATCCTGATGCCGACCGTGCAGCCGAAGGAGCTGTGGGAAGAATCCGGCCGTTGGGACAAGTTCGGCGATCAGCTGCTCAAGCTGAAGGATCGCAAGGAGCAGTCGTTCTGCTACGCGCCGACGGCCGAAGAAGTCGTCACGGATTTCGCGCGCAACGAGCTGAAGAGCTACAAGCAGCTGCCGGTCAACTTCTACCAGATCCAGACCAAGTTCCGCGACGAGATCCGCCCGCGCTTTGGCGTGATGCGCGCGCGCGAATTCATCATGAAGGACGCCTACTCCTTCCACCTGTCGCAGGAATCCCTGCAGCAGACCTATGACGCCATGTACCAGGCCTACACGCGCATCTTCACGCGCCTGGGCCTGAAGTTCCGCGCGGTGCAGGCGGATACCGGTGCGATTGGCGGCAATGCCAGCCACGAGTTCCAGGTGCTGGCTGATTCCGGTGAAGACGCGATCGCGTTCTCGGACGGTTCGGATTACGCGGCCAACATCGAAAAGGCCGAGGCACTCGCGCCGAGCGGCACGCGCCCCGCCGCCACCGCTGAATTGCAGCGCGTCGATACGCCCACGCAGAAGTCCATTGAAGACGTGGCCGCTTTCCTCAAGGTCAGCCCGCAGCAGTGCCTGAAGACGCTGCTGGTACGCGGAAGCGAAGGCCTGGTGGCGCTGTGCCTGCGCGGCGACCACGAAGTGAACCTGGTGAAGGCCGGCAAGCTGGCCGAAATGCCGGGCGACTCCGTGCTCGCCAGCGAAGAAGAGATCCTCGCCGCCACCGGCACCCGTCCCGGCTTCATCGGCGTGGTCGGTCTGCCGGCGAACATTCCGGTCATCGTCGACCGCGATGCCGCCCTGCTCGCCGATTTCGTCTGCGGCGGCAACGCCGACGGCACGCACTACGTAGGCGCCAACTGGGATCGCGACGCGCGCATGACGCGCGTGGAAGACATCCGCAACGTGGTCGAAGGCGACGCCTCGCCGGACGGCCAGGGCACGTTGCGCTTTGCCCGTGGCATCGAAGTGGGCCACGTCTTCCAGCTCGGCCAGAAGTACGCCCAGGCGATGGAAGCCACGGTCCTCGACGAGCAGGGCAAGAAGCAGGTCATGACGATGGGCTGCTACGGCATCGGCGTCAGCCGCATCGTGGCGGCCGCCATCGAACAGCGCCACGACGACGCCGGCATCGTGTGGCCCGAAGCGATGGCGCCCTGGCGCGTCGCCGTTTGCGTCATCAATCCGAAGAACAGCCCCGAGATTGCCGAAGCCGCCGAATCCCTGCACCGCGAACTGACCGTGCGTGGCGTGGAGTCGGTGCTCGACGATCGCGGCCTGCGCCCGGGTGCGATGTTCGCCGACATGGAACTGATCGGCATCCCGCATCGCGTGGTCGTGAGCGAGCGTGGCCTGGCTGCCGGCACGCTGGAATATCGCGCCCGCGACGAAGCCGAAGCGCGCGCCATTACGCGCGACGAGCTTTTCTCGATTCTCGATCCGACCGCCTAATGCTCGCCCAGGCTTGATTCGGAAATCCCGTTAGGAAACGGCCGCATAATGCGGCCGTTTTCATATCCAAAATACGACATTATTAATCTTGCACTCATTCTCGCTTTCCGGTCATTAATTGGAAATATCCGAGAAAGTTAAGACAATCATAATCCCCGGTATTAGCAGGCTACTTTGCAATTGCGGTTTCATTCGTACAGAATCGCAGAGCCATTAGACGCTGTAACCAGTTTAAAGAATATATTTTCACGCATTGGCTCATGGACTTCCCGGGAGATAGTCATGGCAGTAGACATCAAGAATCTCAATCACAACCAGCTCAATGACCTGATCAACAAAGCCACCGTCCGCCAGCAGGAACTGCGCAAGGAAAAGGTGTCCAAGCTGCGTGAGAAAATCCACGCCCTGATCAAGGCCGAGGGTTATACATTCGAGGACATCTTCGGCCAGGGTCGCGTCAAGGTACGCAAGTCCGGCGGCATCGTTCCGCCGAAGTACCGCAATCCGGCGTTGCCGGAACAAACCTGGTCCGGTCGTGGCAAGCGTCCGCGCTGGTTCAACGACGCACTGAAAGGCGGCAAGAAGGAAAAGGATCTCCTGATCTGACTTCCGCCAATCAGGATTGCGAAAACGCCGGCATGAAGCCGGCGTTTTCGCATCCGGACATCCGGTTTGCGATCACAGCGAACGACGTGGCGGCACCATGAGATCACCGAACAAAAGACCCGCTACCAGTGAAATCAGCAGCGTTACCAGCAGGACGCCCGTATCCAGCCCGAGTGAGGCGTCGCGTTCCAACAGATAGGACACACTGCGAAAACCCACGCTTCCGGGCACCAGCAGGATGATGCCCGGCTCGCGAATCACCGCGCCTGGTCGATGCGCATAGCGCGCATAGACATTCGCCAGCGCGCTGAGCATGAAGCCGCCGAGGAACACACCGAAAGGCGCCGCCGGCAACGCGCCGGAAATCGCACCACCCCAGCGGGTCGCGAGATATCCGAGCACGACCGCCGCCATCACTACCAGCCAGTCCCGCCGCGCTGCACGGAAGGCAACAGCGAAGGCGAATGCCGCCACGATGAGCGCCGGATAATCCGTCCACGCGGGCAGCGGCGGCAGCAGGAAGTCGCGCGGGTAGATGCCGAAAGCCGCACACAACTGGGTACCGGCCACCGTGCCGAAGGTCAGTTTCAGCAAGGTTGCAACCGCGCCACCCATGCGCGCCATGCCAGACACCAGATGCTGGCTCGAAATCTCGCGTACGGCCGTCGTGAGCGCCATACCGGGCAACAGCACGATCAGGCTCGCCAGAACCACCGACTTGATCGCCAGCGGAATCACGAACGCGCTGACCATGATCGCGAACACGGTACCCACCAGCGCACTGATCGCCTCGCTGGCCACGGCCAGTCGTGGCCGCGTCGCCGAGAGCACGGTAATCGTGCCGATAATCAGGCCGATGACGGCGGCCGTCAGCAGGTCGGGCCAGGCACTGTGCAACAGCAGGGCAACCACGCTGGCGGATGCCAGACCATAGCTTGCGATGACGCCAGCCTGCTCGCGTTTCGTGTCAGGCCTGCCCAGCTCGCGAAGAAGGCGAAAGCCTTCGCGCATATCCAGTTCACCGGCAATCACCTGGTCCGCGATCTGATCGGCCTGACACAGGCGCGCCAGATTGACGTCACCAGGCGACAGACGCATCACCTGGGTCACCTGCGCGATACCTTCGTCACCCTGCCCCATGTCCGCGAAGGAGATGATCAGCGCCGTCGGGCTCGACCAGACCTCGGCAGTCATGCCCAGCCGCTGCGCCGAGCCAGAGATCGCCATTTCCAGGCGCGGCGCGGACGTGCCGTACTGATGGAGCCGTCGCGCCAGCTCAACCAGAAAGGCGATACGGGTATTGAGTGCCGTCGTCGCAAACTGCGACGTCACCTTCGCCACAGTGGGCGCGGTGGGCAAGGACGATGGCGTGGAGGTGCTGGGCAAACTCATGGCGCATTCTTACCCGGATCGCCGCGGCTTGAATACGTTTGGCCGTCCAGACCGGGAACCCATGCTCACCCGGGCGCCTTCACCCTGAGCGTGTTGCCATCCACCGAAACCACTTCCACCGTCGCACCGACGGGGAGGTCCGGTCCGCTCACGGTCCAAAGCGTGTCGCCCACGCGGGCACGGCCGCGGCCATTGACGATGGCTTCCGCGAGCACGTAATGCTGGCCGATGCTCTGTTCGCCACGGCGGTTGAGGCGCGCATCGCCCGGTTCGCGTGCCTGCAGGCGCGGTCGTACCAGGTACCAATAGCCCGCGCAGGACAGGAAGGCGAAGACGCCGAAAAGCACGGCCTGCGTCAGCAGCCCCAGGCCCGGCAAGACCAGCATGGCCAGGCCCGTGAACGCCGCGCCAATGCCGATCCACAACAGGAAATAGCCCGGCAACAGGGTCTCGGCTGCAATCAGCACGAGGGCCAGGATCCACCACAGATAGTGCAAGCCCAGGTCGTTCAACATGAAACGCTCCGCATGTGTTCGTGTCCACGGCTCGCGCCGCCCCCTTCCCAGACGCGAAGACTCAACGCGGCGGCGCGCGACGCGCGGCCGTCGTCTCCTGCTGCTGGGACAGTGACTCCTTGGCCAGTTCGGCGATGCCTGCCAGCGAGCCGAGTACGCCGGTGGCTTCCATCGGCAACAGCAGCATCTTCTGGTTCGGCGAATGCGCCATTTCCTTCAGCGCCTCGACGTACTTGTTGGCCACGAAGTAATTGAGCGCGTTGACGTCGCCGCTCGCGATGGCGTCGGACACCAGCTTGGTCGCCTGCGCTTCGGCCTCGGCCAGACGGATGCGCGCTTCGGCCTCACGAAAAGCGGCCTCTTTCTTGCCATCGGCTGCCAGGATCGTCGACTGCTTTTCGCCGTCGGCACGAAGGATCGCCGACTGGCGCAGACCTTCCGCCTCGAGAATCTGCGCGCGCTTTTCGCGTTCGGCCTTCATCTGGCGCGCCATGGAATCCACCAGGTCGCGCGGCGGCGCAATGTCCTTGATCTCGATGCGGTTGACCTTGACGCCCCACGGATGGGTCGCCTCGTCCACCACGTTCAGCAGCTTCGCATTGATCGCGTCACGCTGGCTGAGCGATTCATCCAGGTCCATCGAACCGAGCACGGTTCGGATGTTGGTCATCACCAGCGCCAGCGCTGCCTGTTCGAGGTTGGCAACTTCATACGCCGCCTTGGCCGCATCGAGCACCTGGTAGAACACCACGCCGTCCACGCGCACCACGGCGTTGTCCTTGGTGATGACGTCTTGCGAGGGGACATCCAGCACCTGCTCCATCATGTTCATCTTGCGGCCGATGCCGTAGACCATGGGAATCAGGAAATGCAATCCGGGCGTCAGCGTCCGCGTGTATTTGCCGAAGCGTTCCACGGTCCACTCGTAGCCCTGCGGCACGATGCGCACCAGTTTCGACAGCACGATGACGACAGCAATGACGACAACCAACGCAAGCAACTGACCCATTCCCCTGACTCCTGTCTCTGATGGCAGGCGGAGTATAGGCGAGTCCCGCGAATATCAGCGTTAGGCTTTCATGTCGGACGCAAGAACGCGGCCGTATGGTCCGCCGTGCCCGGTCTCAGGCCTGCTTCAGAGGCAGCAGCAAGCTGACCCGCAGACCGCCGTCTTCGCGATTGGCCAGCGTGATGCGGCCGCCGTGCGCCTCGGTGATTTCCCGCGCCAGCGCCAACCCCAGGCCGGTACCCGAACGCTTGGTCGAGTAAAACGGCAACAAGGCTTGCGCGAGGACGGTTTCGCTCATGCCCGGCCCGCGATCGGCCACCTCGATGCGCACATCACGGCCGATCACGGCCAGTGAAATACTGACGCCGTCTTCGGCACTGCCGGATTCGTGGGCGTTCTTCACCAGGTTGATCAGTACCTGCTCGATCTGCCCGGCATCGAACCAGCCGTTTTGCTCCGGCAGGCTTCCGGTCAGGATGAAGCGGCAATGCAAGGCCAGGCTTTCAAGGAATGGCTGCCACCGGATTTCCACCGGCTGCGGCGCGGGCAACTTCGCAAAACTGGCGTAGCCGGCAATGAACCCGTGCAAGTGTTTTGCGCGCTCACTGATGGTGGCAAACACGCCCGGCAATCGCGCGGTATCGCCGCGTCGCGCCAGCTCGGCGCCCGAGTGCGCCAGCGAGGAAATCGGCGCAAGCGAATTGTTGAGCTCGTGGCTGATGACGCGGATCACGCGCTTCCACGTCGCCACTTCCTGGCGCGACAGTTCGCGCGTCATGCGCCGGAACAGCTGCAGGCGATGCGGCCGGCCCTGCAGCCGGAAACTACGCTGGGACAGATGGAACGTTTCCTCGCTGCCATCCATCTCGACGGTCAGCAAGGCGTCTTCACCGCTCTTCACCGCGCGGCGCAGGGCTTCCGGCGACGTCTCGATCAGCTCGTTGAAGTCGAGGCCGTGCAGCGTGCGGCCTTCATTGAAAAGATGGCGCGCGGCAATATTCGCGTAGGTGACGCGCCCGCTCGCATCGGTGAGCACCAGGGCCACCGGTGTGTTCTGCACGACGGTATCGAGCAACAGCTCGCGCTGTGCCAGATGCTGGCGCTGCTCGCGCAGGGTCTGGCCCAGCGCGTTGTGCATGCGGATCAGCTTGCCCAGTTCATCGGTGCGCGTCGCGGCGATCGAAAAGCTGAAGTCACCATCGCGATAGCTGGTGACGGCGCCTTCCAGCGCACGCAGCAGCCGGTTGAGCGGACTCATGACGCGATCCGCCAGGAAAATGGACAGCAACAGGGCAATGCCGGCGCTCACCAGCAAACCCGTCCACACACTCATGTGCGCCGGTGTTTCAAGGGTGACGCCCAGGTCCTGCCGGATCCACTGGAGGATCATCGGCAACGGCCATTGCGTCACGCCGATGAAGATCAGCGCGCCGGAGACATAGGCGAGGAACAGCAGTAGCGCCAGGCGCGTTTCGAGCGTATTGAGGCGACGCAGCACGCCAAGCTCCCCGGAAAAGTTCAGGTCAACGGCACGTGGAGGCCGTGGGATTTTGCTGGCACAACGTTTGCGGACGTCCATTCGGACGGTGCTGCGACTCCACGCTGATCCGGCGGGAATCGTCCTTCGGTTTGAAATGCGACTCCTGACTGACGTCGCGAACGGATGCCGGGGTGCTCTGGTACGTCACGCTGCTGGCACTCACCGGCGCGGACCAGGTATCGCGCTTGCTGCTGGCCTGCGGCGCCGTCTGCGCGCCCGCGCAAAACGAGGCGGCAACCAGGAGGAAGGCCGGGCCAGCGAACATCGGCATGCGCATGGTCAGACATCCTGGTGGCGGCGTTGACCGGCATCTTGATATGCCGGCCATCGTCGAGGCAAATGTCTTATGGCACGTCAGCTCGTGGCCAGCCCGTAGCGCTCCATGCGACGGTACAGCGCCTGCCGCGAAAGCCCCAGCGCCTGGGCCGCGCGACTGACCACGCCCTCGGCCTTGTCCAGGGCGGCCTCGACGGCCTCCTTGCTCGGCTCGTCCAGGTTACGGTTGGACACCACCGGCGACTGCGGCAGGTTGAGCTGCTCCGGATTCACCCGGCCGTCGGTCGCCAGGAGGGCCGCGCGCTCGATGGCATTCTTCAGCTCACGCACGTTGCCGGGCCACGAATAGGTCAGCAGCGCCTCGCGGGCGGCATCGCCCAGCTCGGCGCGTCCGTCGAGGAAGAATTCCGCCAGTGGCAGGATGTCATCCGTGCGCTCGGACAGCGGCGGCAGATTCACCTCGATCACGTTGAGGCGGTAGTAGAGATCTTCGCGGAACGTGCCGGCGCGGATCATGGCCTTGAGGTCGGCATTGGTGGCGCTGAGCACGCGCACCTTCACCTGGCGCGTGCGACCGGACCCCAGGCGCTCGAACTGCCCCGTTTCGAGCACGCGCAGCAGTTTCACCTGGCCCGACAGCGGCAGGTTGCCAATCTCGTCCAGGAACAGCGTGCCGCCGTCAGCCAGCTCGAAGCGGCCCTCGCGCGCCTTGTTGGCACCGGTGTAAGCGCCGGCTTCCGCACCGAACAGCTCCGCTTCGATCAGCTCGCCCGGCAATGCACCGCAGTTGACCGCAATGAAGGTGCCGCGCCTGGCCGGCGAATTGGCATGCACGATGGCCGCGATGCGCTCCTTGCCCGCGCCGTTCGGACCGGTGATCAAAACCGGCACTTCGGAACGGGCCACCTGGCAGGCGAGCTCCAGCGTGCGCGCCATGGCTTCGGAGGCGAATACCAGACCGGTCAGGTCGTAACGACGCTGCAGGTCCTCGCGGCGACGACGACGCTCGTTGCGGGCACGCGCGACCTCACGCGTGGACTCGGACAGCTCCAGGAGGTTTTCCACGGTGGCGAGCAATTTGGCGTCATCCCAGGGTTTGGCCAGGTAATCGGCCGCACCGGCCTTCACCAGCTCCACGGCCGTCTCCAGGTGGGTCCATGCGGTCAGCAGGATCACCGGCAGGTCGGTATGGCGTTGGCGGAGGGCGCGGAACAGCGCGATGCCCTCCTCGCCCGACGTAGTGTCGGCCGTGAAGTTCATGTCCTGGATCACCACGTCGATGCGTTCGCGCTCGAGCAGCTCCAGGCCCTGTTCCGGCGTCAGCGCGGTCAGCGGGCGGATTTCGTGCAGGGACAGGGCCAGCGACAGGGCTTCGCCCACCGCCGGGTTGTCGTCAATGATCAGGACTGTGCGCATCGGACTCTTTGGCATGCCGGTTTGGATGCATCGTGCCGGCAAAACGTTGCTATGACTATTGGCCCAGTGTCGTTCAGGGAACGACAGGGACGTAAACCCCTGTCGTTCAGGGGGCAACCTGGGAATTGACCCGTGTGTTTTTCGGCCGGCGGCCGCCCTTCGAATCCTCGATCCAGGCGTTGATCCGCTCCTCAAGCACGTCCAGCGGCAACGCCCCACCGCCCAGGACATGGTCATGGAAAGCCCGGATGTCGAAACGATCGCCCAGCTCAGCCTTGGCGCGATCGCGCAGCGCCAGGATCTTCAGCTGACCCATCTTGTAGCCCAGGGCCTGGCCCGGCCACGCGATATAGCGATCGGTCTCGGCCTGAATATCCGGCTCGTCGTCGCTGGAATGCGCATGGAAGAAATCGACCATCTGCTGCCGCGTCCAGTGTTTGTAGTGGACGCCCGTATCGAGCACCAGACGATTGGCGCGCAACAACTCATCGCAAAGGCGGCCGTAGTCCGACAGCGGATCGCGATAGAAGCCGATGTCCTTGCCCAGGCGCTCGGCATAGAGCGCCCAGCCTTCCTGGTAAGCGTTGTAACTGGCCTGCTGGCGAAACGTCGGCAGGTTCGGCAGCGTCTGCGCGATCGAAATCTGCATGTGATGGCCGGGAATGCCTTCGTGATACGCCGTCGATTCGATGGTGAGAATCGTGCGGTGTTCGACATCGCCGGTATTGATGAACACCTGGCCCGGACGCGAACCGTCCGGCGTGCCCTGGTGGTATTCGGCGGCCGGCGATTCGTCTTCGCGATAGGTCTCGACCGGCACCACTTTCACTTCGGTCTTGGGCAGCACACCAAAGAGCTTGGGCAACTCCGGCTCCATCTGCGCGACGAAGCCGCGATAGCGATTGAGCAGGTCCTCCCGTGATTTGGGATGCAGCGATGCGTCGGTTTTCAGAGCCGCGCGGAAACTGGCGAGATCCGGATAACCCTTGGCCTTCGCAATGGCCGTCATCTCGTCTTCGATGCGTTTGACCTCAGCCAGGCCGATCTCATGGATGCGCTCCGGTGTCTCGTGCGTCGTCGTCATCAGCTCGACGTTGAGGCGGTACATCGCATCGCCATTGGGCAGCTGCCAGACGCCCGGTTCAGTGCGACCGTAAGGCGCGTAGTCCTTGCGCACGAAGTCGCCAAGCTTGCGATACGCCGGACGCACCTTGGTATCGATGGCCTTGACGATGGCGTCCTGCAGGCGCTTGCGATCAGCGGCGGAGATGCTCGCAGGAAACTGCTTCAACGGCTCGGCAAACGCATTCTGGGGGCCCGCCGGCTTGGCTATACTGTCGATCTGGCCGGCCACGGCATCCAGCAGATAGCGCGGCTGCATGAGGCCATCGCGCTTGCCCTGCTGTGCCATGGCGGTGACCTGGGCCAGCACGTCCGGAATGGCATTCAGACGCGCAATGTAGTCGTCGTACTGTTTGGCGTTGTCGAACGGGATGGAGCTGACGAAGCCGGGCAACGACAGCTGCACGCCATTCAACTGATCCAGCGGCATTTCATGCAGTTTGGCGTCGTAGCTGCGGATCGCGTCCTTGAGTTGGCGAACCATGAGCTCCTGGTTCAGTCGCTCGTCGTCGCTGAAGCCCGTGGCGTCGATGGCTTCGAAGCGCTGCAGATACTGTTCGTTGAGCTTGCGCTCCTTCGCCGCGAATTCGGGCGAATAGTCGCTCCAGCGCGTGTTGTAGCGGAGGTCGCCCAGAAGCGTCGCCGTCTCAGGCGACACCGCCAGTTCGTGCTGCCACTGCTCATCGAGCAGGGTATGCAGCGCCTTCACCCGCGCTGCCACATCCGGAGAGCCCGACTGGGCGAATGCGGCCGCACAGGCCAGGGCCAACCCACTCGTGCAAAACGCGCGCAACGCATGCTTCATGACGAACCTCGCAGGGAAACGGGACGGACGCAGGCAGAGTCCCCACCCTGCCTGCGCCGCCGCGCATGGTTTCACACCGAGCGCGTCGCTACCACCGGCGGGACTGCCGCCGCCCGCATGGCAGGCCCAAGCACGGCCAGCTGGCCGAGCCCCCACAGCACTGCCGCGCCCAACGGCAAGTAGAACAACGGCAAGCGCGGCAGTTCGTACAGGTGCATCAGGGTCAGGTTCAGGCCATAAGCCATGAACATGCCCAGCGCGATGCCGCCTGTGACGATCAGGAAATTTTCTGTCTGGAAGTAATGCAGGATGTCGCCCCGCGTCGCGCCGATGGCACGGCGGATACCGATCTGCTTGCGGCGCTGTTGTACCCAGAAGCTCGCCAGGCCCACGATGCCCAGAGCCGTCACCAGCAACAGGGCAAAAATCACGCCGATCAGAATACCCGCCATGGTGCGGTCCTGACGGAAGTAGTAGTGACGCAGATCGCCCAGGCTCTTGCTGTAATCCTGATCGAGCACCACGTCCGGCGCGATGGTGGCAATACTGTCCTTGGCCTGGCGCATCACCCGTTCGAGATCGCCAGGGGCGGCTTTGATCAGATAACTGCCAGCCAGGAAACGGCCCGAGCCACCGGGTACGAAGACCGACCATTCACTACCCACACCCGTCATCCCACCGGGCTGAGGCACCGTGAAATGATCGACGATGCCGACGACCTGATAGCGCCAGTCGCCCGAGTACAAGAACTTACCCAGCGGGTCTTCGCCCGGCCAAACGTGTTCGGCGAACGCACGTGTGGTGACCACCGGGGCCGCATGCGGAAGCAAGTCGTTGAACGTCTGGTATTCGTCCACCGTCGGCTTGCGACCGGCCACCAGACGCAGGCCAAGCGCGTCAAAGCTGCCGGGGCCACCGAGGTACATTTCGACGACACCGGCGCGCGTCTTCCCATCCACATCGCGCATGACACCCATGGTGCCGCGGCGACGGCCGAAGGGGATCGAGTTTAGCTGCGTGACCGACTGCACGCCGGGGATGCTACGCAGACCGGTCAGAATGCGTGCATTGAGATCCGTTGCCTGATTGTCTTCATAACCGTCGATCTGAATCGTTCCAAGCGACGCTTCTTCCACGCCGCTGTCGATCTGCATCATTTCGATGCGATGCACGATGAGGAAACAGGCGTTGCAGAGTACCGCGCAGGCGAGCGCAATCTCGAGCGCGATCAGCAGGGTCGCCAGGCGGTGTTTGCGCAGTGCGCTGAGTATGGGCTTGATATGCATGTCGCCCTCCTCAGAGCGTCTTCAACTGCAGGCCGGGGGCGACGCGACTGGCACGGATCGCGGGGAGCAGACCAGCCAGGAGGCTGGTCAGCAACGCCAGCGCAAAAGTGATGATGAACATGGACGAATCCAGGTGCGCCAGGTCGGCAAACTCCACCGGCTGCGACCGCACCACGGCCAGACCACCCAGGGTGAAGAACAACCCAAGGATGCCGCCCACCAGACCCACGACACCGGCTTCAACCAGACACTGCGCGAAGATCGCACCACGTGTGGCCCCCAATGCACGGCGCACACCAATCTCACCGGCACGGCGCAGGAACTTGGCCAGTAACAGACCAATGGTGTTGAACAGGCAGATCGCCAGGAAGGCAAAGGCCAGCCACGTCTGCAGCCGTACGTCACTCGGTACCACGCCGTTGAAATCCAGCCAGGACATCAAATCACGCAGGCGCGTGTTCTGCGGGCGTGCAACGCGACCAAGCTGATGCTGGGCGGCTGCATAACCATCGAGCATCCGCTTGTACTCGGCGACCTTGCTACTGTCATTGAGCTGCACCCACAAGATCAGCCACACGCAGGGCGAGTTGATCAGATGACCTGGGTTGGGCGCCGAAGACCAGCAAGTGAATTGCGAGAAGTTGCCATCATTGATATCGAGGCCACTGAGGAACGGGACGAACACGTCCTGCGTCTTGCCGTAGAAGCCAGACGTCTGACCAGCCGAAAACCGACCGCCCGCCACTGTGTAAAACACCGGTGATGGACGCCACGGTGCAAGCACACCGATGATGCGGGCATCGGTGTCACGCAGGCGCAGCGTCTTGCCCACGCTATTGGTGCCGCCGAAGAGCTTTTGATTGAGGTCACTGGAGATGACGACTACACGCGATCGGCTTGCGTCATCCTGCGCCGTCCACGGACCGCCATACTGGAACGGCACATCGAACATGGCGAAGAAGTCAGTATGCGTCGACATCATCTGAAGCAGCAAAGGTGGCAGCTTCGATTCCGGCGAACGCAGTTTGATGTCGCTGGTATTGAGAATCGCCTGCCGATCCGCCTTGTGCGTGCTCCACAGGTCCATGGCGGACTGGTAGTCCAGCATGTCGAGCGGCTCCTTGAAGTCGCCCGGATTCGGGTTGCCGTCGACCTGGGCGTAGAACAGGTGCTGGCTACGACCCGGCAACGGATCGCCGGACAACAGGTGCAACACCGTCAAGGTGGTCATGCTGGCACCGATGCCGACGGCAATCGCCAGCACCATCAGCGCCGTCAGCACTTTGTTGCGTTTCAGGCTACGCAGCGCAAGATCGAGGTAGTAACCGAACATCCGAATCTCCATGGATCGGGCCCGCCGTACGACGGGCCCGTTTCAACTCAAATCACACCGAACGCGTCGCCACGACAGGCGGCACGGCTGCTGCACGCATAGCCGGACCAAGTACCGCGGCCTGCCCGATCAGCCACAAGGCGACAGCGCCAATGGGCAGATAGAAACCGGGCAACCGCGGGAGCTCGTACTTCGACATCAGGAATACATTGATGCCGTAAGCGAGCGCCATGCCGATGACTATGCCAATGGTGGCCAGCAGGAAGTTTTCGGTCTGGAAGTAACGCAGGATGTGTCCGCGCGTGGCACCCAGTGCGCGACGCACGCCGATCTGACGGCGACGCTGTGCCACCCAGAAGCTGCCCAGGCCGACGATGCCCAGCGCTGTGACAACCAGCAGCGCGACGCAGACGCCGATCAGCAAGCCGGTCATCGCGCGGTCGCCCTGGAAGTACTTGGCGCGCACGTCGGTCCACAGCTCCTTCTTCCAGACGATGCGATGCGGGTTGTTCTTTTTCAGCGTCTCAAGCGCCGCGTCACGTACGCGTTCGCGATCCGCCGGCGAGGTGCGAATGATGTACTGGCCATCGTCCACGCCGATCGGAATCATCATGCTGTATTGCGCTTCGGCGTCTTTCCAGATCGACGGACGAACCAGGTTCTTCACCACGCCAACCACCTGCAGCGGCATGTCCGAACCCATCCACAGCTGCTTGCCCAGGGCCGACTGCCCCGGCCACATGCGCTCGGCCATGTCCTGGGTGATGACCACGATATGCGGCAGGCCCTCGGTCTTGCCCGAGATGAACGCCTTCTTGGCGTCGTCCATGGTGACGTAGTCACTTTCCTGCAACAGGCGACCGGCAACCAGTTGCACGCCTAGCGTCTGGGCGACGTTCACGCCGTAGTAGTTGGTGGCGTTGAGCGTGCTCAGCTTCTGCTTCGGGTCGATCTTGATGCCGCTGTTGTTGGACGAGCGCCCGAAGGGCACCTGGTTCACCGACGCCACTTCCTTGACGCCCGGAATGGCGCGCAAGGCGGCCAGATCCTGCAGGGAACGCGCGTGTTCATCGGTGGTTTTGCCAATATCCGCCATCGCCACCTGAATCAGCTCTTGTTCGGCCACGCCACTGGGCATGTTGATGCGCTCAATACGCTGCGTGACCAGGAACACCGCGTTGCACACGATGGCGCAGGTCAGTGCGATTTCCAGGATCACCAGCAGCGCGGTGGTTTTGTGTCGACGCAGAGTCGAAAGAATCGGGAAGATTTCCATGTCGTTCCTCACTGACTCTTGAGCTGCAGGGCGGGGGTGATCTGGCAGGCACGCCACGCGGGCAACAGACCGGCCAGGAGGCTCGAAACCAGGGCGAGTACGAACGTGATGGCCAGCATGCTGAGATCCAGATGGGCCAGAGAGGCATAGTCCGCCGGCTGCTGACGCACCAGCCACAGACCCAGGAAGGCCAGGCCCAGGCCGCAGATACCGCCTGCCATACCGATGATGCAAGCCTCGATGAGCAGCTGCTTGAACACCTCGCCTTTGGACGCACCCAGCGCGCGACGCACGCCGAGCTCGCCGGATTTGCGCAGGAACTTGGCCAGCATCAGGCCAATCGTGTTCACCAGACAGACGATCAGGAAGCCCAGCGCCAGCCAGCTCTGCAGGCGCACGTCGCTGGGCACGACCTTCTGGTAGTCCAGCCATTCGTTGACGTTGCGCAGCTTGACGTTCACCGGACGCTGGAAGCGACCGAGCGTCTTCTGCTCCTTGGAGTAGTTCTCGACGAACGCTTTGTACTCGGCCGCCTTCGACGCATCGGCCAACTCCACCCAGAACTGCATCCAGACGCACTCGGCATTTTCCAGATGGTCGGAATCCGCACCGCCCTTGCCCCAGCAATCCATGCTGCCGTTGCGCGGCATCTTCAGATCGCGCGAGGTGGACAGCGGCACGAAGACTTCTTCGAGCTCGGTGTAGTTGCCGGTATTGAGATCGTAGAAATGCGGGTTCGGGCGCCAGGTGTCGAGCACGCCGATGACGCGGAAGTCGGCATCCTGCAAGCGGATGGTCTGACCGGTGCTGTCCTTGTCGCCAAACAGCTTGTCGTTGAGGGTGCGGGTGATGACGACGACACGCGACTTGCTCTCGTCATCCGCATCCGACCAGCCATGGCCATACAGGAACGGTGCGTCGAACATCGCGAAGAAATTGGACGTGGTGTAACGCGAGTCGCTGTAGAACGGGTCGATATCCGCCTTCGCCGGCTGAATCGGCACCGCGCCACCCGTCATCAGCGCCTGGCGCGCGCCGCGCTTGGCCTTCAGCAGGTTCATGCCGTCGATCCAGGTGACCTGATCCGGCGGCTCGCCACCTTCGCGATAGCCGTCCATATCCTGCGGGTCAAGCTGCGGATAGAACAGCCGTGCGCTCTTGCTCGGAATGGGATCTCCCGAGAGCACGTGCAGCACGGTGAAGGTGGTCATGCAGGCGCCAATGCCCAGGGCAATGGCCAGCACCATCAGCGCGGTCAGCACCTTGTTACGCTTCAAGCTGCGCAAGGCGAGATCCAAGTAGTAACCAAACATCCGTTTACCCTCCCCTTTGTCGCGTCGATCAGATCGACCGCGTCGCCTCAACCGGCGAAACCTTGGAAGCCCTCATCGCGGGCGCGAGGACCGCACCCTGCCCCAACAGCAACAGCAAAATCACGCCCACCAGCAGGTACGCCAGCGACAGGCGGCTCATTTCAAATCGGGTGACCAGCCAGAGATTCATGATCACGGCGAGCAGGGCGCCCGCGATGATTCCGCCGGAGGTAATCAGCAGGTTCTCGGTCATGAAGTAGCCGAGAATGTCGCGACGCGTGGCACCCAGCGCGCGGCGTACGCCAATCTGCTTGCGCCGCTGCCCTACCCAGAAACTGGTCAGGCCGACGATGCCTGCTGCCGTAATGGCGAGCAACGCCACGCTGATGATGCCCATCAGAATGGCCATGCCGCGGTCGCGGTCATAGGCAATGGCGCGCACCTGATCGAAGGTCAGCATGCCGACCTCGTCGTCGATGACACGTCGCGGGTTCTGTGCGAACAAGGCCTGCTTGACGGCCTTCATGGCCTCGTCGCGCTGCCCGGGCTTGGCGCGCACGATGTAGAAGCCACCCAACTCGATCGTCAGGCGCGCGGGCACGAGCAGCGAACGGTAGCGGAAACTCGACGCCCAACGATCCACGCTCTGGGTCTGCAACATGTCGACGATACCGACGATCGTGGTTTGTTCGCCCGCCAGATAAATGGGCTTACCTAAAGCGCTGCCATCGGGAAACAGCTTGTCTGCGAGCGTCCGCGTCACAATGACCGACGCCGGCTTCAGGTTGTCGCGCATGCCCATCGAGCGCACTTCATCGGCCGTGAAATTGCGGCCCGCAATCAGTTTCAACCCAAAGGTGTCAATCGTGTTCGGATCGGCAAAGTAGATCGCCGTACCTGACGAATCCTGCACCTGGGCGGGGTCGAGCTTGATGCCGTCGTCCCAGCCGCCGCCGCGCAGCGGAAAGGAGTTGCTCGCGGTGGCATCCGCCACGGAGGGCACGCTGCGCATGGCCTGGAGATCGGCCTGCATCTGCGCATTCAGTTCGACGTCGGTGTGCTTGCCCACCCATTCGTTCTGGATGGTGAAGATGTCCGCCTCGTCGATGCCGGTGGGCTCGGAGAGATGGGTCACGCGCTGCTGGATGATGAACAGCGCGTTGCACACGATCGCCAGCGTCAGGGCAATCTGCATGGCGATGAGGAAGGTACCCGCCTTGTGGCGGCGCAGTGCGGCGAGGATCGGCTTGATCTGCATGGCGCGCTCCTCAGTTCGACTTCAGCTGCCAGGCGGGTTGCACTTGCGCAGCCCGCCAGGTGGGATAGAAGGCGGCGATCAGCGTGCTGAGCACGGCGACGACGAGCGTGAGCAACACCAGCGAGAAGTCGAGTTGCGCCAGTTTGGCGATCTCCTTGCCGAACACCAGACCGGTGCCGAACATGCCGGCGCCTGTGAGAATCAGCCCGAGTACACCGCCACTGAGTCCGACCATGCCTGCCTCGGCCAGGAACTGTTTGTAGATCTCCGCTCGCGAGGCACCCAGCGCACGACGCACGCCAATTTCCGGAGCACGGCGCATAAATTTCGCGAGCAAGAGGCCCACCGTATTGACCAGGCAGATGATCAGGAAGCTCACGGCAATGGTCAGCGCGATCCGGCTTTCCGGCGGCACGGCATGACGGTAGTCGAGCCAGTCGACCACGTTGCGCAGGCGCACATTGGGTGCCCATCCGAAGCGCCCGGAACGCTGCTGTTCTTCCGCGTAGCCACGCAGCCAGCTGCGGTAGGCATCCTCGTCCGCCTTGGTCGGCAGCTCGACCCATGCGGCCAGCCACACGCACTCGCCGCGCAACCAGCTCTGGTAGTCGTTGCCGCGGTTCGGACCGCCACCGCAGGTGTTGTTGCCCCAGGTATCCACCTTCAGGTCCATCATGTGATGGAACGGCACGTAGACCTGGGCCGGATCGGTATAGCCGTCGCTGTTGAACATGTCGAAAAAGCGCGGCTTGGGGTCATAGGTGTCCGTCACACCGACGATGCGGTACGTGCCATCGTCCAGCTGAATGTCCTTTCCGACGCTGTTGGCCCCATCGAAGAGCTTCTTGTTGAGCTCCTTGCTGATGACGGCCACCGCCTCGTGGGCGTCATCGCTCTCGTGGCTCCAGCCGGAGCCATACAGGAACGGCACCTCGAACATCGGAAAGAAATCGCCGAAAGTGGCGTACCCGCGCACCTTGAACGGCAATCGCTCGGTCGTGGTGGAGATCACCGAGGCGGAGATCGGAAAGAACACCGTCTGCCGTTCGGCCTTCTTCGCCTTCATCAGCGCCATGGCGTCCGTATAGTTGAGCGCCGGCGGCGGCTCGCCGGCGCGGTTGTACGTAGGCCCCCAGTTGTCGATCTGCGGCACGAACAGCACCGAGGATTTCTGCGGTATCGGATTACCCGACACCGCCCTGAATACCGCGTAGGTGATCATGGAGGCGGCCACGCCGATACCGATCGACATGATCATCAGCGCCGTCAGCACCGGATTACGGCGCAGGCTCTTCGCACCAAGTCGCAGGTTATGGACAAACATGCCGCTCATGCTTTCCTCGCGTCAGAGTGAAACAGGGTCACCAACGTCAGACTCAGACAGAACGCGTCGCTTCGACCGGCGACACTCGCGATGCGCGCATCGCCGGCGCCAGCACCGCCGCCTGGCCGAGCAACAGCAGCGCGATGACACCGCAGATCACGTAGATCATCGACAGGCGCGCCATCTCGAACTGCGTCACCATCCAGAGGTTGAGCCCGATGGCCAGCGCCGCACCGATGACGACGCCAGCGACGCTGATCATCAGGTTCTCGGTGAGGAAGTAGCTCAGGATGTCGTTCTTGGTGGCGCCCAGTGCGCGACGCACGCCAATTTGCTTGCGACGCTGCCCCACCCAGAAGCTTGTCAGGCCCACAATGCCCGCCGCAGTGATGCCCAGGAGCACGAAACAGATCACGCCCATCAGGATCGCCATGCCGCGGTCGGTCGAATAGCTGTTGGCACGGACCTGCTCGAACGTGCGCACGCCACGCTCCGAGGAGAACACGCGCAGGCGGTCGGTCTTGATCAGCGTCGCCGGCGCATCCTTGAACACGTTCATCTGCTGGCCCGGCTTGGCGCGGATCAGATAGATCGCGTAGTCACCCGTCAGCTGGACCGGCAGGAACATGGCGTTCTCGACAAAGTCATTCGCCCACAGGCCGGACCACGGCACCTGCGTGCGCTCCACGATGCCGATGATGGTCGCCGGCGGATTGGTCGAGTCGTTCATGTAGACCTGCTTGCCGAGCGCCGAGCCGTCCGGGAACAACTTGTCGGCAAGGGCCTTGGTCACGATCACCTGGGGCGTGGTCTTCACTTCGCGCGGTGAGACAGAGGTGATTTCCGACGGCAGGAAGTTGCGGCCGGCAATCAGCTTCACGCCCATGGTGGCAATAGCGTGGTCGTCGGTGAAATACAGCGTGGTCTGCGCCTTCGACTTGACCTTTTCGTCAGGCACCAGGCGAATGCCGGTCGACCAGCCGCCGCCGCGCAGCGGGAACGAGTTGATCATGATGGCATCCTGCACGCCGGGCATGCTGCGCAGCGCGGCCAGATCGGTGCGGCTGAGCGACGAGGTGTCTTCTTCCTTCTTGCTCACCCAGCGGTTTTCGATGGCAATGAGATTGCGCTCGTCCATGCCGGTCGGGCGAGAGAGGCGATCGACGCGCTGCTGAATGATGAACAGCGCGTTGCACACGATGGCGAGGGTCAGCGCGATCTGCACGGCAATCAGGATCGTGCCGGCCTTGTGGCGCTTGAGAGCGGCGAGAATGGGCTTGATCTGCAGCATGGTCGTCGCCTCAGTTGGATTTCAGCTGCCAGGCAGGCTGCACCTGCGCCGCACGCCACGTGGGATAGAAAGCCGCCAGCAGAGTCGAGACCACCGCCACGACCAGGGTGAGCAGCACCAGGGAGACATCGAGCGTTGCCAGACGCGCGACCTGTTGGTCGAACACAACGGTCACGCCGAGCATGCCAAGGCCGGTGAGGATCAACCCCAGCACACCGCCCGCCAGGCCCACCGTCGACGCTTCGATCAGGAACTGTGCGTACACCTCGCGGCGCGAAGCGCCCAGCGCACGGCGCACACCAATCTCCGACGAACGCTTCATGAACTTGGCCAGCAGCAGGCCAATGGTGTTGACCAGGCAGATCACCAGGAAACCGAAGGCCACCAGCAGCGAGACCTTCGCTTCGGTCGGCACCACTTCCTGGTAATCCAGCCACTCTTCCACGTTGCGCAGGCGAACATTCGGCGCCCACTTGAAGCGACCGGCGCGCTGCTGTTCGGCGGCGTAGCCCGTGAGGTAGGAGCGGAAGGCTTCCTGGTCGGACTTGCTCGGCAGCTCAACCCAGTAGGCCAGCCACACGCATTCCGAACGCAGGTAGTTATCCCAACCCGGACCCGGGTCAGCATTGCAATTGTTGTTGCCGTTGGTGCTGAGCTTCAGGTCGATGGCGCGCGTGAACGGCACGAACAACTGCGTCGGATCGTCGAAGCCGCCGGTGTTCACCGCATCGAAGAACAACGGCTGCGGATTCCAGGAGTCCATCACGCCGACGATCTTGTAGCTGCGACCGTCGAGGTTCAGCTCCTTGCCGACGCTGTTCTGGCCCTGGAACATCTTGTCGTTAAGCTGCTTGCCAATCACGGCAACCTGGGCGTGCGCATTATCTTCGTCGGCCGTCCAGCCACCGCCGTAGATGAACGGGATGTCGAACATCTTGAAGGTGTCCGCATACGCCGCGTAGGTGTTCTCGTGGAACGGCGCCTTGTTCGCATCCGCAGGAATGATGCTCAGGCCCAGCGGATACAGGACGGTCTGGCGCGGTGCGCGATGCTCGCGCATCAGTGCCACGGCGTCCTGGTAGCTCATCGCATTCGGCGGCTCGCCCTTGCGATGAACATTGTCTTCCGGCCCCCAGTTGTCGACCTGCGGCACGAACAGCTGCGACGACTTGCTGGGAATCGGGTTGTTCGAGGTCGCGCGGAACACCGAGTAGGTGATCATCGATGCGGCCACGCCGAAACCGATCGCCATCACCATCAGCGCGGTCAGGACGGGATTGCGGCGCAGGCTGCGCACGCCAAGCTGGAAGTAATAGGCGAACATACCGTGTGTCCGTCAGGGGGTAAGGCCTCCCGCCGAAGCGGGAGGTGTCCTTGGATGACGCGAAGGATCAGGCCGGGGAGCCGGCGCGTGCGTTCTGCTGCTGGTGGTGGAAGCGCGGATCTTCCGCGAGGTCCACGACCTGGCCGTCGATGATGTGCACGTTGCGCTGGGCGCGTGCGGCCAGCTCCGGATCATGCGTCACCATGACGATGGTGGCGCCTTCGCGATGGATCTCTTCGAGCAGCTCCATCACGCCGCGGGCCATCTGCGTGTCCAGGTTACCGGTCGGTTCGTCGGCCAGGAGCAGGCGCGGCGTGCCGGCCAGTGCGCGGGCAATGGCGACGCGCTGCTGCTGACCACCGGAGAGTTCCGCCGGATAATGCTTGGCACGCGAGGCCAGACCCACGCGCTCCAGTGCGTCCATGATGCGCTGCTTGCGCTCCGGACCCTTCATGCCGCGATAGCGCAGCGGGACTTCAACGTTGTCGTACACGTTGAGGTCGGGGATCAGGTTGAAGGCCTGGAAGATGAAGCCGATCTTCTCGTTGCGGATCTTGGAGCGAGCGTTGTCATTGAGGTTGCTCACTTCCACGCCGTCGAGGTGGTACTCACCACCGGTGAAGGTTTCGAGCAGGCCGGCGATGGTCAGGAAGGTGGTCTTGCCCGAGCCCGACGGACCGGTCACGGCGACGAATTCGCCTTCCTTCACGTCGATGTTGAAGTCGCGCAGCGCATAGGTCTCCACCACTTCGGTGCGATAGACCTTGGACAGATGAGTCATCTTGAGCATTGTTGCTTCCCTCATGGAAGTGGCGGTGGTGTCACTACTTGATGCAGTTGCGTGCGCGATGGTTTAGACATCGCGCACATTTATTTCAGGCGATCAGCGACTGATGGCAACGCGTGCCGCGCCCTTGAAGCTATCGGTACCGGAGATCACGATGCGGTCGCCTTCCTTCAGGCCATCGAGGATTTCGACCTTGTCGATGCTGCTGGCACCCACGCGGATCGGCGTCTTGGCGGCCACGCCGTCGTTGACCAGGTAGGCATACGAGCCACCGGATTCGTCGACGAAGGAGCCGCGCTGCACCGTCATCACGTTGTCGCGGCGATCGAGCAGCACGCGCACCGACAGACGCTGGTTCTGGCGAAGCTGCTTGGGCGTTTCGCCTTCGAAGCGCAGGCGTGCGGCCACTTCGCCGTTGACCACTTCCGGCGAGATCGCGCTGACCAGGCCCTTCCAGGTCTTGCCATTGCCGCTGATTTCACCGCCCATGCCGATGCCCAGGTCACGTGCAAAGCTTTCCGGCACCTTCATTTCGACTTCCAGTGCGCTCAGGTCGATGACGCTCAGCAGTTGGGCGTCCTTGGCAACCGTGGCGCGCTCAGCGATGAAGAGCTGGCCGACCTGGCCGTCCACCGGGGACTTCACGTTGAGGTCGTCGACCTGGCGTTGCAGATCCTTGACCAGCAGCACCTGGCGATCGTGAGCCAGCTTCTTCGATTCGATATCGAACTTGAGGCTGTCGTTGTCCATGCCAAGATCGGACTTGGCATGCTGCGTGGTGATTTGTGCCTTCTGCAAGACATCCTTGGCCTTCTGGACGTCCATATCCGGCACGGCGCCCTTGCTGAATGCCTTCTGGTAGCGATCCAGGTCGCGCTCGGCCGTGGTCTGGTCGATGCGCGCATTGTCGAAGGCCTTCTGCAGCTCGCCCGTCTTCTTGCGCGCATCGATCTGGGCGCGGCGGTAGTCGACCTCCATCGCATCGGCGGCGCTCTGCTCCTGCGCCAGCTTGTTCGCCAGCTCCGGGCTGTCGATGGTGGCGAGGATCTGGCCTTTCTTGACGACGTCGCCGGCGTGCACCTTCAAGGTGACGGCGCCACCATACGTCGCGTACATCGTCGGGCTGACAGCGGCGACCACCTTGCCTTCGGCCGCAATGTCACGCACGAACGTGCCGCGCTCGACGGTAGCGAAGGCGAGACGGGTGCTGCTGACGGAAGCATCGGCCGAGAAGATGCGACTGGCCCACGGCAGGACCATCGCCAGGAGCGCCGCCACGGCCACGCCCGCGCCGATCAGCGCATAGCGGCGCTTCTTGTTGGGCTTGACTTCGACCAGGCGGTCTTGAGCAGAGGTATCGCGAATCATGGAACTGTCCCTGGCCACGGAAAGGTGGCCCCGGAGTCAGTAGAGCAATCGCCGTGCCAACCGCGATTTGCTCAACAGATCAGCGGGTTACATGCGGCGAAAGATGACAGGACGATGTCCGCGGACAGTGGGGCGGACAGGGGCGGATAGTGTCCGGACGGTTTTTGTGTGGACGGACACGGAGCAAGCGTAGGCCGGAGGTCATGCCCGCCAAAGATGCCGGCTTCACTTCATCAGCAGCTAGAAGCGCATCGGCCGCTGTGCCAGGTTTATGCCGGCAAGGAGATACCTGGGTCCGGAACGGGTACGCTGCCCCGGGTTCGAATCGTGACGGGGGATATGCTTATGACTTTGAACGAGTGGCTTGCAGCGCTGATGTTTGGCTTGTTCTTCATCATTGTGGCCATGACGCTGACCTACTTCTTCAAGCTTCATCAGCTGTCGAACCGACTGGGCAGCGAAAGCCCGGAAACGATGCGTCAGATTCAGCGGGATTCGGTCATGAAGATGAGCAATCTTCGGGTTGCCTACAAGGTGATGATTGAACCCGTGCACGCCGCAAGTCGAGCGACGCTTAGCGCTGACACATTGCGTGCAGTGCATTCAACGAAACGCCTGCTGTATGTGACGGCCTCGCTGTTCATGATTCAGCTCTTCGTGGGCCTTTACCTATCCCTGGACAAATAGGGCCACAGCACACCAGGTTGTGCAGCCCTTCCCGTTTGAAGCAGATTGTGATGGTGGCCGGCCACGCAGGTTTCTGGCCTCTACATCCGCAACGTGAGTGACGGTTAGCGCCCCGGCATTTCAGCTCCGGCGCACTCCTCCGCCACGTCACGCCCCAACGTCGAGAGCACCTCGACACGACGCGCCTGCAGCAGAGTCAGGCCCGGCAGCGTTCGACACTGAAACTGCACGGGTTTCGCGGTGGCGCGACGATGGCTATAGGTGGGACGCCATGACGGCGGCGCCTGTACCGGCGTGCCCGACGCCATGAGCGCATCCCAGGCGAGGTAGTCGGTATCCGGAAGCAAGTAGATACGTGCGCGCACCTGCCCTGCCATGTCGATGCAATCGAACCATTCGCGTGGCCCGCGCGCGCCGACCATGCTCACGCACTGGATATGAGTGACACCCACGACTGCTCGCAGGTGCGGCTGCTGCACCAGCCAGCCACGCGTCGGCGCCATGGCGTCGTACTCGGCGTCCCGAGTCCACTGGTACAAAACGCTTCCCAGCGCCGGCAAATGCGCGGCCAGCTGCCCGGGATCGAACGCCAGCCAGCGCTGGCACGCACCATGTGTGCGTGAACACCAGGGAAAGCGGGTCAACCAACCGAACATGGCGATCTCCTGTGCGAAAACCGGGCATGCCGTGGCCGCGATCACCGCGGATGAGGCAGGCCTGACGAATAGGTCCGCCGACGGGCGCCGGCGGTGGGCGTCCCTGCCCGGGGGAGTTACTTGGTGAGGATGAGCTTGTCGTTGCGCGTCAGGCGCAGGTGGTACTCATTGCCCTGATGGGTAATGACCACCTCACGGGCGCCATCGAGCAGCGCCTGGCTGGATACGCGCCGCGCACTGTCGGCCGGCGGGACGGACTTCTTCAGGCGCAGCAGGCCCAGGGGGCGGGCCAGCAGATCGGAAGGCTGGGGCAGCAGCGAAAGGGTCGAGGCCGACATACGCACTCTCCGTGGTGGGTGTCGTCCTGAATGATAATGATTCGCATTTGAGTGTCAAGGGTGGGCGCCCCTGCGGGGCTGTGAACAGGGAAACTCGCCCACGTTGTGGGCTGTAAACGGTAAGAGCCAAGAGCGAAGGGACGACGCGCCCTTACCGTTTACTGTTCACCGTTTACAGCGTGCGCAGCACGCGAAACCCTCACCCCACCGCGGCCTCAATGCGCTTGATCACCGCATCATCCAGCTTCGCGACGACATCCAGCGCGCGCAAATTGTGTTCAAGCTGCTCCAGGCGGCTCGCTCCCAGCATCACCGTCGACACGTGCGGATTGAGGAGGCACCAGGCGACGGCGAGCTGCGTCTGCGTGACGCCGAGGTCAGCGGCGATCGGTGCGAGCTTGCGTACCTTGGTGAGGCGATCACCACCCTCCTCCAGCACCGCGCTGCGCAGCCATTCATAGCCCGGCTGCGCAAGACGCGACTCATCGGGGATGCCGTCGTTGTACTTGCCGGTCAGCAGGCCCGATGCCAGCGGCGACCAGATCGTGGTGCCCATGCCGAACGCGCCGTAGAGGTCGGCGTACTCCTTTTCGACGCGCTCGCGGTGCAGCAGGTTGTATTGCGGTTGCTCCATGCGCGGCGCAACCATGTGGTTTTCGCGCGCGACGCGGTGGGCCTCGCGGATCTCGTCCGCCGACCACTCGCTGGTACCCCAGTACAACACCTTGCCCTGGCGCACGAGCATGTCCATGGCGGCGACGGTTTCCTCGATCGGCGTGTCAGGATCGGCGCGATGGCAGAAGTAAAGATCCAGGTGCTCGACGCGCAGGCGTTGCAATGCCTGGTGACAGGCTTCGATCACATGCTTGCGCGAGAGGCCACGCTGCGTCGGCAATGGATTGGCGCGTGAACCGAAGAACACCTTGCTGGACACGCAGTAGCTGTCGCGCGGGAAACGCAGGTCGGCGAGCACATCGCCCATCAGGGTCTCGGCGACGCCGTGGTTGTACACCTCGGCGTTGTCGAAAAAGTTCACGCCACGATCGTGGGCCATGGCCAGCAGGTCGCGCGCAAGCGAGCGCCCCACCTGTTGCCCGAAGGTGACCCATGCGCCGAACGACAGCGCGGAAAGTTGCAGGCCGGATGTGCCGAGGCGGCGATAAAGCATGGGGAATCTCCTCAAGGGGTAAGCCAGACCGGGGAGCATGCCAAGGCGCGCGTGAAGCGTCCAACAGGCCTATTGACTTCGGCGCCACCACGTTCGTACTGTACTAGTACACATAGTACAGCTGGATCGACCATGGCCCGACAGCAACCCCTGATGATCGAAATCGCCACAGGCGACGTACGCTCCATCAGCAAACAGATCATCGATGGCGTCCGCATGAAAGTAGCCACCGGCGAACTCACGCCGGGTTGGCAGTTGCCCAGCGTGCGCGGCCTCGCCCAGCAGCTGACCATCAATCCCAACACGGTCGCCAAGGCCTACGCCGAACTGGTGGCCGAAGGCTGGCTGGAATCGCGCCCGGGCCTGGGCCTGTTCGTCGCCGCGCCGCGCCAACGCCTCAACAGCAAGGAACGCGAGCGTCGCCTGGACGATGCCATCCAGCGCTTCGTCAACGATGTGGTCTCGCTCGATTACCCTACCGATACCGTGCTTGAACGCCTGAGCGACGAGCTCAGGGCCCTCGACACGCGCAAGAGCGCCTGAGCCATGTCGGACTTCGTCATCGAAACTTGCGAGCTGACCAAACGCTACGGCGACAAGCTCGCTCTCAACCGCCTTTCCTTGCAGATTCCCCGCGGGCGGATCCACGCCATCGTGGGCGCCAACGGCGCAGGCAAATCGACACTGTTTCGCATCCTGCTTGGCTTCCTGTCGCCAACCGAAGGCCGGTCCCGTCTGCTCGGTCAGGACAGTCATTCACTCACGCCAGGCCACCGCGCCCGCATTGGCTTCGTCAACGAAGAGCACACCCTGCCGGGCTGGATGCGTGCTGACGAAGTGACTGACATGCAGCGCCGTCAATACCCGCGCTGGAACGAAGACATGTACCGCGATGTGCTCGGCCACTATCACGTCGGTCCGCGCCAGAAGATCAGCCAGCTATCACGCGGCGAGCGCGCCGGACTTAACCTTGCGCTCGCGCTGGCCCAGTCGCCTGAATTGCTCATCCTTGACGAGCCCACACTGGGACTCGACGTCGTCGCAAAGCGCGCCTTCCTGCAGTCGCTGCTGGACTCCAACGCTGCCGAGCATTGCACGGTGATCTATTGCTCCCACCAGATGGAAGAGATCGAACGCCTCGCCGACAACCTGATCATTCTCGAACGCGGCGAACTGAAGCACATGTCGCCGCCCGATGAGTTCTGCGAACGCGTCCGTCACTGGGTCGCCGACATTCCCTTCCGCGGCCCGGAGCGCGCGCAGATTCCCGGCCTCCTGCTTGCGCAGAAAATCGACAACCTCTACCACTACACCGTCCTCGACCAGGACGACGACTTCGCTGCCTTCCTGCGCGAGAACGGCGCACGTCATGTCCAGAGCATGCCGGTGAGTCTCGATAGCGCCGTCAATGGTTTCCTGGCGAAAGACCACGCGGCTCCGCTGGCCAGGGAGGCCCGCCATGGTTGATCTGTTCAAGGCCGAATGGCGACGCTTCATGCGCCTCGCCTGCATCGTCGGCGCCGTCACACTGTTTCTGCTCGCCTTCATGACGCGGATGGTCGATCTGCTTCAGCAACCGCTGCTGGTCTATCGCGTTGGCGCCTTCATCGCGGCCTTCATGGGCATCCTGCTGGCGGCCGTGCAGATGGCGATGCATCGCCGGCCCAACGCATGGCTGTATCTCTTGCATCGCCCGGTCGCTCCCGCCGGCATCGCCATGGCGCTTTCCGGCGCAGCGGCCTGCGCACTGTTTGTTGCCATCGCCCTGCCCGTGCTACTTGCGCTGCTTGGCGTGGAGTGGATGACCGTACGCATCGTCGACGCCCGTCACTGGCTGTTGCCGATGTGTGGCTGGGCGATCGCCTTCGCCAGTTATCTCACCTGTGCCTGCATCGTGCTTGCTCCACGGCGCGGCATGGTGTTCCTGCTTTGCCTGCCACTGGCGATGCTCGCGCCATTCAGCGGCGTCTACGCGCTGCTCGTGCAGCTGGCGGTTGTTGCCCTCGCGGGAGGCGTGTTACTTGCGTTCTTCAAACCGAATCTGCAAGGGATGCCACGTTCCCCCATCGCACACGTCACCGTGATCGTGCTCATGCAGATAGGTGTGACGATTGCGCTGTACTGGGCACTGACGCTCGGCACCGAATTTGGCCTGATGGCCATCGGCCGCCATCCGCTCAATGGCATCCCGCCCAGCGGTGGCTATGCGGAAGCGGAGCGGGCAGACAGCGCGACGCTTCTTCGCCATGGTATTGGCCTGGCGCCGGCGCACGCCCTGCTGCGCGAGCAGGCCGGCATCGCCGAACAGGCCGCCTGGGGTCCCGGTGTAGCGAACTATCCGCGCTACGGCCAGATCAGTGCGCCCATGCCCTTGGAAATCGAGGACGAAACGCGCCATGTGCGGTGGAGTTTCAGTCATGACCACGGTGCGTTCCACGGCATCCGGCTTACAGACCAGAGCGATGCCGGATGGCTGGGGCGCGATGGCATCGTGCAGGGAACACTCACGGATGCCGATCGCTTCGAGCAGCCCCCGCTTGTCTTCGAAGATCGCTATCTGATCACCGAGCACCAGCTCTACCAGTTCGACGCCAACGATCAGTCCATGCATCTTCGCGTGAATTTTCCTGACGACGAACACTTCACCGCGGCGCCGAAAACCCTGGGCGGGCGCGTGATGATCCTTGGCTCGCGTCGACTGCACATGGTCAATGCCCATGACCTCACGCAGCAACGCGATGTCCTGCATGACGAATATGTGCTTCCGCTCGATGGCGCCATCGACAACATGGGGCGTGTCGACGTGGCCGAACTGCTCGACGGCTATCTGGTGTCATTCCTGCACGGCCGGCAGAGCTATCACCAGGACGTGGCCGCCTGGCAGACGGTCTATCGCATCCATGAAGACGGGCGTGCTGAGCTATTGAATCGCCGCGAACTCGGCCGCGACTACCCCGTGTGGTTCCGCCATCTGGGCTGGTGGGCATCGCCGGTCTATTACGGCTTGCAGCACCGACTTGGCTGGATCGCCTCTGACGACGCCGAAGGCCTGCCAACATCGATCGGGATGATGATCGCGACGCTCGGACTGTTGTGCCTGGCGGCAACAGCGTGGTGGCTGTCCGCCGTGCGCATGAGCCGGACGTCGCGTCTCACCTGGATCGTCGCAAACGGCATCGTCGGTCTTCCCGGACTGATTGCCTGCCTGCTCCTTTACCCATCACGCGAACGAACGGCAAAGCCAGTGCTGCCCCGGACCGCCAGCGCGCCTGCCTGACCCATCCAGGGCGTCGCCCGGTGCGACGCCTTCACCGGAGACAACCCATGCCTGTCCTGACGACCTCGCTGAGGGCGGTGGCCTTGTGCGCCCTGCTTCTTCCCTTCGGCACGGCTTCTGCCACCAGCCCGGCGGATCGCTTGCAGCAAGTACTGCGCGAATCCCGCGAGCAACCCACCGCACCGCTCCTGCCACGCGCTGATTTCCAGACGCGAACGGGTCTTCGTTTCGTGCGACTGTCACCCGACGGCCTGCATGTGAGCTGGATATGGGTTCAGCCCAATGGCAGCAGCGTTTGGTTGATGGACGTGGCCACCGGCAAGCCTCGCCAGCTCCTTGCCTCCACGCAGGCCAGCTCACTGGAATGGATGGCCGACGGCAAGCAGCTTCTGCTTGAACAACGTGGTCGTGTCGCGGTGCTGCCGATGGATGGAGGCGAAGCACGGTGGGTGACTTCTCTCGACGCGGTTCGTGAGCAGTTGCTGCTGGGACCCGATGCCACGTTTCCGAACCGTTTCCTGGTGCGCGAGCGCGACCCCGAAAGCAAGCACTTTCGCCTGCTGCGCGTAACGACCGACCAGCATCAGGAGGTGCTCTACGACGACGTGGATGCTCCGGCCGATCTGGCGTTTGATCGCGAGGGCAAACTCGCCTTTGTCAGCACCGCCGACATGCAGGGTCGCCATGTGCGCCGGAACACCGTCACCGGATGGCAACGCTTTTTCGATTGCAGCGCCCTCACCCGCTGCGCGCCGATCGCAGTGATGGCGGATGGCCGCCTGCTGATGCGCAGCGGGCGGGAAAGCGACCTGCAGCAACTGGTCGCCATCGACCCTTCGACGAAGCGGAGCACCACGCTGCACAAAGATCCGGAAGGCATCGCCGATCTGGCGGACGTGACCCTGGATCAACGCACGGCGCAGCCCCTTTTTGCCGCTTACGACACCGACAGACATCACACCTATGCGGTGCGCGACGACCTGCGACCCGCGATGCAATGGCTGGATCGACACTTCGCGCGCTCCAACCTCGATGTCGACCGGGCAAGCAATGGTGTACTTCTTGTCATTGAGCGCAGCGACCGCCTGCAACGGGACCGCTATTTCGTGTTCGATCCGAGCAAGCAGGCGTTGACGCCCATTGCAGAAGACCAGCAAACATCCGCGCGCAAGCTTCCCGAAACCGCGATGGCTTACCGCATTCCCGTCAGCTGGACGGCGAGCGATGGCATGCGACTGTACGGCTTCCTCAGCCTCCCGCCCGGCCTTGATCCTGCGAAGGTGCCATTGGTGCTCCGGCCTCATGGTGGCCCGAAGGCGCAGACACGTCCGGGCTACGACATGATCACGCAGTTTCTGGTCAATCGCGGCTATGCCGTGTTCGAACCGAATTACCGCACGTCGGTGGGCTACGGTCGCACGTATCTGTTCGCCGCTCACGGCGACTGGGGACATGGGCGCAATTACCGCGACATGCTCGAAGGCATGGACTGGTTGCTCGCGCAGGGGGTGGGTGATCGACACCGGCAGGCCATCGTCGGGCATTCCTACGGTGGCTTCGCGACGCTGCTTGGACTGACCTACGACAGCGCCCGCTTCCTGGCAGGCGTGGGCATGGCGTCACCGCCCGACCTCGCCGCGGCATTCCGGCAGATCGCCGCGAATCCCACCTCACCGGGCGCCATCCCGGTGGGTGCGGAGCTGAGCGAACTGGGAAGTGGCGTCGACAACGTAGCTGCAATGGACCGGCTGAGTCGCGAGGCGCCGGCGCGCGCCATCGCGCAGATGAATCGACCGCTGGTACTGATCGCGGGCGCCAAGGATGACCTCGTTTCGGTCGCCAGCGTCACCGACTATGCGGGCCAGCTGGCGGCGGCGCACAAGCCCGTCGCCCTGCTGGTGGATCCGGACTCGGGCCATCAGCTCGAAGCACCGCAAGCGCGCCTGGCGACGCTTTACCTGCTTGAAGCGGCGCTGGCGCGATCCCTGGGCGGTCGTGTGGATGACCCTGTCGATGCTGCCCTGGCATCGTATCTCGGCAAGAACCTTCGTCTTGATACCTGGGACCGCCCTCTGGGCACGCCACGCGTTGACCTTGACCACACACGCGTGCCGGAATAGTGCAGGCTTTTCACAGGACGCCCCGGAGCACGCCGTGTGGACGCATGAAGAGAGCATCGAAATCGCCGCGAAGCCGGCGAAGATCTGGACGATCTTCGCGGATGTACCCGGCTGGAAACGCTGGAATGCCGGTATCGAACATATTGAGCTGCATGGCTCGTTCTCCGAGGGAACGAGCTTCACCATGAAGCCGCCGGGGGTCGATGCGTTCACCAGCACTTTGATCGAAGTGCAGACCGATCGACTCTTTACCGACGAAACCACGATCGACGAGACCACCGTGGTGGTGACGCATCGCATCGAGGCGATCGACGCACACCATTCAAAGGTGACTTACGGAACGATGATTACCGGGCCGGATGCCAGTGACATCGGACCGGCAATCACCTCGGATTTTGGTGAAGTGCTTGCGTCACTGAAGGCGCTGGCGGAGCGTGGGTAAGACTTACGTCCCCGCGAAAACCGCGCCAAGGATCGCCAGCACGATCGCGGCGAAAACACCTGCGACAACGTCATCCACCATCACGCCCAGTCCGCCTTTGAGGCGTCGGTCCAGCCAACTGATCGGCCACGGCTTGGCGACATCGAACAGGCGAAACAGCGCGAAGCCCGCGATCACCATCCACCAGGGCGCCAGCATCGCGGGAATCAGTGCGATCCAGAGTCCGACGAATTCATCCCAGACCAGCGAACGGTGATCGTCGACGCCCAGCGCGCGGCCAGCGACGGTGCAGGCCCAGACGCCGATGGCAAAGGCCACGACGAGGACCAGCACATACACCGGCAGCGACAGATGCCGCAGCAGCAGCCACGGCAGCAGGGCCGCGAGCGAACCAAACGTGCCCTGCGCCTTGGGCGTCAGGCCGGAACCGAAGCCGCAGGCAAGCCATCCGGCGGGGGAAGAAAGCAGGATGCGTCGCTGCTCGGCGGTGAGGATTTTCTTGTCGGTCATGCGGCGAAATGATCCCAGCCCTTGCGCGAGATCGCCATGGGTTCGCCGTTGGCGTCCAGCACCTGCACACCTGCCCCTTCGACCATGCGACCAATCCGCGTGGCGCCACAACCGATACGCGCCAGGTCGGCCTGAACGTCCGCAACGCGGTTGGCCGGAACCGTAAAGCACAATTCGTAGTCGTCGCCGCCGGTCAGCGCGAACATGCGCGCCTGCTCGTCATCAAACATCGCGAGCATGGATGGAGACAGCGGCAACAGGCCGGCGTCAATGTGTGCGCCGAGTCCGCTCGCTTCGGCGACGTGCCCCAGATCAGCGATCAGGCCGTCGGACACGTCAAGGCAGGCGGAGGCCTGGCCTCGCAATGCCAAGCCCGCCGACAGGCGTGGCGTCGGACGATTGAGACGCCCGATCAGCGCCGCCTCGTGTTCACCTCGCTGCAGCAGGTGCAGCCCCGCCGCCGCATCGCCGAGGGTTCCGGTAACCAGCACGATGTCGCCAGCCCGCGCACCGCTGCGCGTCAGCGCCTGCCCCGGCGGAACGAAGCCGTGCACGGCAACGCTCAGGCACAAAGGCCCGCTGGTGGTGTCGCCACCCACCAGGGCAAGGCGCCATGACTGCGCCAGTTCGAAGAAACCCGTGGCCAGGCCGTCGACGAAGTCCGCCGTCACCGCAGCGTCATTGCGCGGCATGGTCAGCGCCAGCAGCGCCCAGGCTGGCGTCGCGCCCATGGCCGCGAGGTCGGAGAGGTTCACCGCCAGCGCCTTCCAGCCGATGTCTTCCGGCGATGTACCCCGCGGAAAGTGGACGCCTTCGACCATGGTGTCGATGGCCACCACCAGCTCCTGCCCCGCTGGCACCGCCAATACGGCCGCATCGTCGCCAATGCCCAGTTTCACGTCGTCGCGCTGCTGGGCCGTGTGCGCGCGAATGCGGTCGATCAGACGAAATTCCATAGCTCGCAAGCAGACCACCTGCCCGGGGCTTACGCAAGCCGATGGCCGCCGAACACCCCGCCCATTAGTCATGGCTGTGGCAGGCCCGGCGTCTACCTAGAATCGCGGGACCATCTGACACGCCTGGAGTCGATCATGAATCGTCGTGCCGTTCGCCGCTCGTTGCTGACCCTGGGTGCTTGCGCCGCGCTGGCCTGCGCTGCCTTGCCCGTTGCCGCCGCGACGCCGGAAGAACAGGCCGTGCTCGCGCCATTCCAGGCCCTGCTCGATGGCATCGGCAAACGCGATCACAACATGATGCGCGCGGCTTTGCTGCCGGGCGGCATGATCACGCTCAAGCGCGCGGACAAGATTTCGCAGCTTCACTTCGATGCGTTCATCGACCGCATTCCCACGACCGGCACGCAGCAGCTGGCCGAGCGCATCCACGATCCGCTGATCCGTATTGATGACGACATCGCCATCATCTGGGCGCCGTATGAGTTCCTGGTGGATGGCAAGGTCGACCATTGCGGCACCGACATCGCGCATCTGGTGAAGCGTGACGGCAAGTGGCTGGTTGCCGGCATCGCCGATAACCAGCATGCGACGTGCGCCGGGAAGTGATGCAAGGTAGCAAGCAGGACCGGATGATGGGCATGCGCCCGCAATCCCCATGACTCGAAGCACGTGAAGTGCAAACCGCACCTGACCCAATCGTCATGCCTGCGCAGGCATGACGATGCGGGGGGAACTACGCCCGCCGATAAACGCCGATCGGGCTGCCGTGGTAAGTCGTATCCACCCACTTGGCAAAACCGGCTTTCTCCGCAACGCGGATCGAAGGCGCATTTTCCGGCGCGATGATGCACACGGCGTTGAGCTCTGGCAGATGTTCGCGCGACCACGACGTCGCTGCATTCACAGCCTCGCTGGCGTAGCCCTGGCCGTGCGCCCACGGCGCCAGCACCCAGCCGAATTCCAGCATGCCGCGCAGCGAAGGCTCGATGTCCCGGCGCAGGTCGGCATGGCCGACGTCACCCACGTAGCGACCGCTGCTCTTTTCTTCGACGGCCCAGTAGCCGTAGCCGAGCATGCCCCACATGCCCAGCGAGCGGAGCATGCGGTCCCATACCTGTTCGGTGGTTTGCGGCACGCCGCCGATGAAGCGGGTGACCGCGGGATCGGACCACGTCGCATAACACGCGTCGTAGTCGTCGATTCGGTGAGCGCGAAGGCGCAGGCGTTCGGTCTCAAGGACCGGCACATGTGCCGTGATCGCGTCCACCAGGGCTTGATTCAAGCCTTTTTCTCCGCCGTGCGCAGATGCGTGGCGAGTTTATCCAGCACGCCGTTGACATAGCTGTGGCCGTGATCGGCGCCGAACCGCTTGGTCACTTCGATGGCCTCGTTGATGATCACGCGGTACGGCACGTCGGGGCGGTACTTCAGCTCGTAAGCGGCCAGGCGCAGCGCCGCGCGTTCGATCGGGTCGATCTGGCCGACGTCACGATCGACGAAGGGCTTGAGCGCGTCATCGAGCTGTTCGACATGGCGCTCGACGCCGTGCAGCAGATCCTCGAAATACTCCAGGTCGGCCACTTCCATGTCCTGCTCGTGGCGGAACTGGTCGATGACCGCATTCATGTGGCTGCCGCTCATCTGCCACGCGTACAGCGCCTGCAGGGCGCGGCGGCGGGCGCGCGAGCGCGCGGCCAGGTCGATGCCTTCCGGACGCTGGTTCATCACAGCTTCCCGTACAAGTTGACCATCTCCAAAGCGGCGATGGCGGCGTCGGCGCCCTTGTTGCCGGCCTTGGTGCCGGAGCGCTCGATCGCCTGTTCGATGTTGTCGGTGGTCAGAACGCCAAACGCGACCGGCACGCCGGATGCGTACGCCGCCTGGGCCAGGCCCTTGGCGCACTCGCCGGCGACGTAGTCGAAATGCGGCGTGGAACCGCGGATGACGGCGCCCAGCGCAATCACGGCAGCATAGTTGCCGGTGTTGGCCACCTTGTGCGCGGCCAGCGCGATTTCCCAGGCACCCGGCACGCGGATGAGGTCGATATCGCTTTCCTTCACGCCGTGGCGCACCAGTGCATCACGGGCGCCGGCAACGAGCGGCTCGACGACAAAGCCGTTGAATCGGCCGGCGACGATGGCGAAACGGCCCTTGGGCGTGGCGAAATCGCCTTCGATGATCTTCATGGTCATGGGTATCCTTCGATGGGCCGGGCCCATGGGGGCCGGCTATTTTACGTGATTTCGGGGAGCCTGCCCGGATCCGGCCGCACCACGCTCGCTGGCAGGTGCGGATAGCCCGAAAAACTCAGTTCGGCCGACCCGCCAGCCACCCGCAGGCGCGCCTGGGCCCCGAATGGCAGGGTCAGCTTGTCCGGCTCGTGCCCCCAGGGCAGCCCGTGCACCACCGGCACGCGGGTTTCGCGCGCCAGTTGGGCGAAGGCTTCCGGCAGGTCGTAGCCGTTGTCGTAATGGGCGGGGCGGCAGTGCGTGAAGTGGCCCAGCAGCAGGGCCTGCTGGCGATCGAGAACCCCGGACAGCTTGAGTTGGTACAGCAGGCGCTCGATGCGGAACGGTGGCTCGCCGATGTCCTCGACGTACAGGATGCCGCCATCGATGCGCGGGAAATACGGCGTACCGATCAGGCTGCACAGGACGGCGAGATTGCCACCCCACAGCGGGCCCTCGACGTCGACCTGCTGCTCGCCGGTCGTCCAGCGTGCCGTCGATGTGGGCTGCCCGAGGGTGCGCCAGCAATGCTCCCACATGAAGCCATGAAGCTCAGGACGACCAAAGTCCGCGCCGAGCATCGGGCCGCCGAAGGTGATCGGGGCGCCGCCCAGCGCATGGAGGGCGAGCTGGATGGCAGTGAAGTCGCTGTGCCCCATCAGCAAGGTGCCGGATTCGCGCAGGCGGGCACCCAGTGCGGCCCAGTCGACGTGTTCCAGCAGCCGCGTAGCGCCGTAACCACCGCGCACGGCCATGGCCAGATGCGGCGGGTGTTCGTCGCGCGCCAGGGCGTTGAGTTCAGCGGCCCGCTCGGCGTCGCTACCGGCAAAACGGAGCTCGGTGCGATCCAGCGCCTCCTTCCCTTCGACTGCGCCTCCCGCTGCCTCCAGGCGCGCCATGCCACGCGCCATGGCGGCGCGATCGTGGGGGTAACCGGAGGGGGCGATCAGTCGTATGCGCAAGGGGTCCATGAGCTCGATCGTGGTCGACAGGTGGCGGTCATTATGTGGCCTGCCGCATGGCGTGCGGCTGGCCATTCACGGCCAGCGATCAGACGTACCCGACCACTTCCAGACCGAAGCCGGCCAGTCCCACCAGCTTGCGCGGCGTGCCCAGCACCTGCAGGCGATGGATGCCCAGGTCAGCCAGGATCTGCGCGCCCAGGCCAAGCTGACGCCATTCCTGCTGCTGCGCCTCTTCCGGGGCGACATTGGCCGGTTCGCGGCTCAGGCGGCGCAACAGCGCATCCGCCGTGTCCTCACCCGAAAGGACAATCATCACGCCGCGCTCCTCATCGGCGATGCGACGCAGGGCCGCCGTCACCGTGAGGCCAAGATCGTCGCGCTGGAGGTGCAAGACATCGGACAAGGTGTTGCGCACATGCACGCGCGTCAGCACCGGCGCGCCATCATTGACCTTCCCGCGCACCAGCGCGAAATGCAGGCCCTGGTGGATCGCATCGCGATAGGCCACCAGGCGGAACGGCCCGAATTCGGTCTCCACCTGCTCCTCGTGCACGCGCTGCACGGTTTTCTCGTTCTGCAGGCGATAGCGGATCAGGTCGGCGATGGTGCCGATCTTCAGTCCGTGCTTGGCGGCGAACACTTCCAGTTCGGGGCGGCGCGCCATCGAGCCGTCTTCGTGCAGGATTTCGATCAGCACGGCCGACGGTTCGAGTCCGGCCAATGCAGCAAGGTCGCAACCGGCCTCGGTATGGCCGGCCCGGGTGAGCACGCCGCCAGACTGCGCCGTCAGCGGAAAAATGTGCCCCGGCTGCGCCAGATCTTTCGGCTTGGCATCCGACTTCACCGCCACCTGGATCGTACGCGCGCGATCGTGGGCGGAGATGCCGGTGGTGACGCCTTCTGCCGCTTCGATCGAAACGGTGAAGTTGGTGTGGTACGACGAAGTGTTGTCACTGACCATCGGACGCAGGCCCAACTGGCGCGTGCGTTGCTCGGTCAACGTGAGGCACACCAGGCCGCGCGCTTCGCGCACCATGAAGTTGATGTCTTCCGGGCGCACCATCTGCGCCGCCATGATCAGATCGCCCTCGTTCTCACGATCTTCATCGTCGAGAATCACCACCATGCGACCGGCACGGATGTCTTCGAGGATTTCGGGAATGGTGTTGAATGCCATGAGAGGATTCCAGTACTCGTAATCTTATGATTCGATGGCCATTTGCGGCCTACGCAAAACCATGCTGTTTCAGGAACGCTTCGTCAATGCGAGGCGCCTGACCGTTGCCCATCAGTCGCTCGATGTAGCGCGCGACAACGTCCACTTCGATGTTCACCGGATCACCTGCGCGACGCGCATGGAACGCTGTGTGTTCCACGGTGTGGGGGATAAGGTTCACACCGAAGCGATGGCCATCGACTTCATTCACCGTGAGGCTGGTGCCGTCGATGCAGATGGAGCCTTTGTGCGCGATGTAACGCGACAACGCAGCCGGCACTTCGAACGTCCATCGCAACGAGCGGCCGTCTGGCGCGATCGACACGACTTTGCCGACGCCATCGACGTGGCCAGACACCAGGTGTCCGCCCAACCGGTCAGCCAGGCGCAAGGCTTTTTCCAGGTTCACCGGATCGCCCGGCTTGTGCTTGCCCAGCGTGGTCAGCGACAGGGTTTCGTTGGAAACGTCGGCGCTGAAGCCTCGCGCCTCCAGCGTCACCGCCGTCAGGCACACGCCCGAGACAGCGATGCTGTCGCCCAACTGCACGTCAGCGAGATCGAGGTCGGCGGTGTCGACATACAGGCGGACGTCGCCGCCACGGCTTTCCAGTCGCGCGATGCGACCGACCGATTGAATGATGCCCGTGAACATCAGCGCACCTCCGCAAGGAAGGAGGTCAGGCCAAACAGGATTGGAGTCATCATGAAACGTTTCCCGCAGTGAAAAGCCAGCGAAAAACGCCCCAAGGCGCATGGCACGCGCACTCCACGAGGGAGGGCGCCGTACCGTCTTCTCTCATCCGGACTTTCTGGAAGCTGCCACCAGCTTCCAACCGTCGGCTCCGGCATCTGACCGGATCTGCTGACCCTTCACCGGGTGGCGAAGGCGCTCGCGGGCTCGTGTCCGTGCGGCTAGCGCCGCCTTTTCACCTACCGCCGGTGGGGAATCGCACCCCGCCCTGAAGACGTTGATTCAAATGTTGCCGGGGTCACCGGCCTGCCGATTCTATCAGTTTCCGGCCAGGGCGCTCCGACGCGCTGTCCACCCAGCCGGACACTGCGTTGCCGTATCCGCCTCAGGGCTGGCCCGTTTGGGCGCGCCAGACATGGAGCACCCGGTCCATGACCCACGTGGTCCGGGCGCCGGTTTCGGCTGTCGAGGGACAGACCCCCGCCGTTCCCGTCAGTTCGGCCACGATGGTTTCGATCAGCGGCTGCTGGATATGCGGGGGGTTGGCTACGGCGAAGGTTTGCACACCCTGCCTGGTCTCCAGGGTGATCGGACCGTCGCCGAAGGTCGCAAACGCCAGCCGCCCTTCATCGCCGACCAGCTCGATGCTGTCGTGGTATTTGAAACTGTCGAAATTCCACACGCCGGTGCCGAGCACGCCGCTTTCGAATCCGAATGACATGGCCACCGTATCTTCGGGCGGATAGGCGCCAAGCTGGTTGCTCGCCTGCCCTTCCACCTGGGTGATGGGCCCCAGCAGCCAGTCGAGGATATCGAGCGTGTGGCAGCCGATATCCATGAACACACCGCCACCGGAAATAGACGTCTGCACGTGCCAGGGCAGATTCGCCGGATCGTGGTAACGCCGATGGTGCGGCTCGTGCAGCACGACGTTGACGATGCGCGGCTTACCGATCGCACCGGCCTGCAATAGTTCACGCACTTTGTGGAAGCGCGGCAGCATGCGGCGGTAGTACGCGACGAATACCGGCACGCCCGCCTCGCGACCGGCGCGGATGATGTCCTCGCATTCCGCATGGTTCATCGCCATGGGTTTTTCGACGTACACGGGCTTGCCTGCCGCAATGGCCATAAGCGCGTACTGCTTATGCGTCGACGGCGGTGTCGCAACGTACACGGCATCGACGTCCGCATCGTTGATCAGAGCCGCCGCATCGTCGTACCAGCGCGGCACGCCATGGCGCTCGGCATAGTCTTTCGCCTTGGCGCCATCGCGGCGCATCACGGCCACCAGTTGCGAACGGGGCGCCTTCTGGAAGCCCGGCCCGCTTTTCACTTCGGTCACGTTGCCGCAACCGACAATGCCCCAGCGCACTGTTTTTCCGTTCATTGGGTGACGAACTCCCGCGTGATGAATTGCTGGTGCCATGCGTGGTACTCGTCGACTTCCGGATACCTCGCACGCTCGTCGATGTGCTCGCGCAAAGCGGCGCGCACGGAGGGCGACAAGTGCGCCAGATACTCGTCGGTGTACTCGCGATGATCGAGCACGCCGAAGTGACAGGTCGGCGCGTGCTCGCGCGAGTGAAAGCCAAGATGGATCGTGATGCGCTTGTCCTGCAACACGCCACCAAAGCCTCGATGCACGGCGTAATTGTTGTAGAACACAGCCTGCCCCGGCTGCAGCACCAGCTGCATGCCCTCGTCAAGCTCCGCGCCCACGGGCGCGATGCGAGGGTCGTTACCGAAGATGCTGCGTTCCTGCGCATTGAGCGGGCGACGGTGACTGCCGGGCACGATCCACAGGCAGGGATCGACGGTGAGCGGCACGTTCACCTGCACGTAGTTGTAGTGGTAGTCCGGGGTGAACCACGCCGGATCGATCCGGTCGTCGGGCACCTGCATCAGGTCGCGATGCCAGCCCTGCCGGTAGTCGACGCCCGCCTCCGCATAAAACAGCGAAGCGCCATCGATGACGATCCTTTCGCCCAGCAAGCCGGCAGCGATGGCTCGCAAGCCGTCATGACAGATCACGTCCTGGATGGCCCTGACATCCCTGCCGGGTTGCAGGAACTGCAGGTTCATCATGCGGCCGGCATTCGGGCGGGCACGATGGGCCGCTTCGACGGCTTCGATATAGCGCGCCACGGTATCCGCATCGATCACATCCCGGACGAGATAGCCCAGGTCGCGAAACTGCGTGAGCTCGGTCGTGGAGAGTGGCGTGTGCAGGTGGGTCACGGCGGCGGGCAAAGGTGTGCGAGATGCCTATTCTCGTCCTTCTCCCGGGCAGGGAGAAGGTGGCCAGGACAGCTTCCCTGCCCTTCCCGGAAAAAGCCGTCAGGCCTGACGCATAACCAGCCGAAGGTCCTGCCCCACCATCCGCTGATCCGTCACGCGCATGTCCCATCGTTGCGACATATCTGACAGCGTCGGCAGATGCATCAGCGGCCGGGCATCGTCGCCGAGGAACATCGGGGCCAGGTAGAGCACCACTTCGTCCACCAGGCCATCCGCCAGCAGCGCACCGCAAAGCGTCGGCCCCGCTTCGACGTGCACTTCGTTACAACCGCGCGACCCCAGCCATGCCATGACACGCCTCAGGTCCATGCGCCCAGCCAGCGTCGCCAGCGCCACGCGCTCATGGCCCTGCAAATGCGATGGCGCGTCGATGCCCTCGTCATGGATCAACACGGTGGGCGCCGCGTCGTCCAGCACATGGTGACCAGCCGGCGTGCGCAGCAACCGGTCCAGCACCACCCGCGTCGGTGGCGCAAAGGACGCGCCGTCCCGGAGGCGGACCGTCAACCGGGGGTCATCGGCCAGCACGGTGCCACTGCCCGTCAGGATCGCGGAACTGCGCGCCCGCCAGCGCTGCACGTCGTCGCGTGCGGCTTCTCCGGTAATCCACTGGGATTTGCCGTTGGATAGTGCGGTGCGTCCGTCCAGGCTCATGGCCAGCTTCACGCGCAACCAGGGTCGTCCGCGTTCAATGCGACTGAAGAAACCGAGGTTGAGTTCGCGCGCGGCATCGCGCAGCAGGCCGCTTTCGACAACGATGCCCGCATCGCGCAGTTTGGCCATGCCGCGACCGGCGACCTGCGGAAAAGGATCTTCCGCGGCGACGACAACACGTCCGACACCCGCTGCGACAAGGGCATCCGCACAGGGCGGCGTTCGGCCATGGTGGGCGCAGGGCTCGAGCGTGACGTAGGCCGTGGCGCCACGCGCCTGTTCGCCCGCCGCGCGCAAGGCATGCACTTCGGCGTGGGGCTCGCCGGCACGAAGGTGGAAGCCTTCGCCGACCACCCGCTCACCCTGGGCAATGACGCAACCCACCCGGGGATTCGGCTGCGTGGTGAAGAGGCCCCGCCCGGCCAGCCGCAGGGCGCGGGCCATCAGGGCATGATCGGTGGCGTCAAACGGGGAATTCATCGCGCAACCCAGGGCCAAGGCGGCCGACAGTCTACGCGACGCGCTTACTTCTTGCGGCGCGCCGCGGCTTCACCGAGCAGGGACAGCTGCAGAGACTCGAGGCCCGGCAAGTCACGCTCGAGCTTCTCGATTTCTTCGCGAAACGCCTGGACGTCCTCGAATTTCCGATAGACCGAGGCGAAACGGACGTAGGCGACCTGGTCCAGTTTCTTCAGCTCGCGCATGACCAACTCACCCACCTGGCGCGACGGGACTTCGCGGTCACCGCATTTGCGCAGGTCGTTGATGATGGTGCGCACGGCCAGGTCGACTTCGTCGCTGGAGACTGGGCGCTTCTGCAATGCGCGATCGAAGCTCACGCGCAGCTTGCGCTCGTCGAAGGCCTCGCGGCGTTCGGCGCTCTTGACGATGGTCGGGAGCTTGAGCTCGGCGGTTTCGAAGGTGTTGAAGCGCTCCCCGCACTGGGGGCATTCACGGCGGCGACGCACGGTCGAGCCGTCCTCGGCCAGGCGGGAATCGATGACGCGGGTATCTTCGTGCTGACAAAACGGACAATGCATGGGGCTAAACAGTACGTCGCCGCGCGGAAAAACGCATCCATGCCAGGAGAGGCAGGAACAGCAAGGACCACAGGATCGTCAGCGCATGCTTCAGGACGAACCGCTGCCAGAAGCCTTCCGGCAACGGCATACCCAGTCCGTCCTGGCTGGTGGAATAGGCCATCCCGGCCATCATCACCACATAGACCACCATAGCCAATGGGCCAAAGAGCCCCGCCACCAGCAGTCCCTTCCACCGGGCGGTCAGCCAATGGAACCCCTTGCGCCAGTAGCCCAAAGTCAGGCCCGTCGCCAGAACGGCCGACGGCAGCATCACCAGACCCACCAGGACGGTCAGCGCCGCCCAGGAGAACAGAGACATCGCGGGGTCGGCCTGAAACTTGATGATGCCCGTTGATTCGGCAAGGAAGTAAACCGAAAGCCCCGTGAACACGGCCGACCACATCACCAACGGAACCAGGTAGCCCACCGCCAAAAGCGCGAAGGCTACCTTGCTCCAGCCACGGAGACCCGTGGCGCTATCAGCCATACACCGGGTACTTGCGGCACTGCGCCGTGACCAGGTCACGCACGCGGGCGATCACCGCCTCGTCCTTCGGGTTGTCCAGCACATCGCAGATCCAGCCGGTCAGCTCGACCACGTCGGCTTCCTTGTAGCCACGCGTGGTGACGGCCGGTGTACCGACGCGAAGGCCCGAGGTGACGAAGGGCTTGCGCGGATCGTTCGGCACCGCGTTCTTGTTGACCGTGATGTGGGCGCGGCCGAGGGCCTCTTCCGCTTCCTTGCCGGTGACATCACGACCGATCAGGTCGACCAGCATCAGGTGGTTTTCGGTGCCACCGGAGACGATCTTGTAGCCGCGGTCGATGAAGGTCTTGGCCATGGCCTTGGCGTTCTTCACGACCTGGGTCTGGTAATCCTTGAACGCCGGCTCCAGTGCTTCCTTGAAAGCCACCGCCTTGGCGGCGATGACGTGCATCAGCGGACCGCCCTGGATGCCCGGGAACACGATCGACTGCAGCTTCTTCTCGATCTCTTCGCCAGCGTCCTTGGCCACGATGATGCCGCCGCGCGGACCGCGCAGGGTCTTGTGCGTGGTCGAGGTCACCACGTGCGCGTGCGGCACCGGGTTCGGGTACACGCCTGCGGCGATCAGGCCGGCAACGTGGGCCATGTCGACGAACAGGTAGGCACCGACCTTGTCGGCGATGGCGCGGAAGCGCGCCCAGTCCATCACCTGCGAATAGGCGCTGAAACCGGCAACGATCATCTTCGGCTTGTGCTCAAGCGCCAGGCGCTCGACTTCGTCGTAATCAACCAGGCCCTGCTCGTTCACGCCGTACTGCACGGCCTTGAGCAGCTTGCCGGAGATGTTGACCGACGCGCCGTGGGTCAGGTGGCCGCCGTGCGCCAGGCTCATGCCCAGGATGGTGTCGCCCGGCTGCAGCAGCGCGAAGTACACCGCCTGGTTGGCCTGCGAACCGGAGTGCGGCTGCACGTTGGCGTAGGTGGCGCCGAAGAGCTCCTTGAGGCGGTCGATGGCCAGCTTCTCGGCCACGTCCACGTACTCGCAACCGCCGTAGTAGCGCTTGCCCGGGTAACCCTCGGCGTACTTGTTGGTCAGCACGCTGCCCTGCGCTTCCATCACGCGCGGGCTGGCGTAGTTCTCCGAGGCGATCAGTTCAACGTGGTCCTCCTGGCGACGGGCTTCGTTGGCAATGGCCTGGGCCAGTTCATCGTCGTAACCGGCAATCGTCTCGTTCTTGGGGAACATCCTGACCTCGTAGGGGGCGGAAGAAGGGGCTGGAACCCAAAAGTGTAGCTGCCATGTGGTATGGGGGCCACCTTGGAGGCACTTGCAGAGGCATTGCGTACATCGTACCGTACGTTGCACGACATCCCCGAAAGGAACTGCGCATGACCCGGTCCGGCCTGCTGTACCGCCTCACCCTGTTCCTGGCCTTGTGGCTTCCCCTCGTCGCATCGGCCGGCGCCATCACGGGTGTCGGCATCGCGCCGATCAAGATCCCCGATCCGGTCAGCGGCGAGACCACCGATGGCTTCGTGTTCTATCCCTCGGCCACGCCGGTCGGGAAGCTCAATCAGATCGGGCCCTATGACGTGTCGGCCAATTTCGGCACGCCCGCCCTGCCCGGCGCCAAACCCCTGGTCGTCATTTCACACGGCAACGGCGGTTCACGCCTGGGCCACCACGACATGGCGACCTACCTGGCCAGTCGCGGCTTCATCGTCGCCACGCTCAACCATCCGAAGGACGACTTCGAAGACACCAGCGGCGTCGGTCATATCGAGGTGCTGGCCGGTCGTCCGGTGCAGGTGCGCGCCACGATCTCGATGCTGCTGGCCGACCCGCGCTGGCAGAAGCTGATCGACCCGAACCGCGTGGGCGTCGCCGGCTTTTCCGCCGGTGGCTACACCAGCCTGATGGTGGTCGGCGCGATGCCGCGCTTCGATCGTTTCGTCAGCTACTGCGAGGCGCATGCGGACGATGCCAACATCTGCGGCAAGGTCGGCGAGTTGCGCGCCGAAGCGGCCCAATCAGGCCGTTCGCTGCTGCAATACGCCCAGGGCATGCAGGCGGAGCTTGACAAGTACGGCCCCACCGCCGATCCGCGCGTCAAGGCGGCGTTCGTGATGGCACCGCTCAGCCTGATCTTCGACGAGCACGCCTTCGACAAGGTCACCGCCCCGATCTATCTCTACTACGGCCAGCACGACAGCGTGCTGAAGCCGGCATTCAATGCGCGCCATATCCAGCCGCTCATCAAGCAGCTTTACGCGGTCAAGGAAATCCCCAACGCCGATCACTGGGTTTTCCTCGTGCCCTGCACGCCGGACCTGATCAAGGACATTCCGGTGCTGTGCGCGGATCCCAAAGGCGTCGACCGCGTGCAATGGCACGACCAGATCAACGAAGACGCGTTCAACTTCTTCCGCAAAACGCTCAAGGTGGAAGCGCACTGACATGCCCCGCGCGCTCAGCGAACTGGAAACCGAAGCCTTCCGCGAACGCATGTGCGAAGCGGCGGCGCGGATCTATGTGGAGGAAGGCCCGGCTGCGGTAACGATGCGCCGGCTGGCGGGCGAGCTGGGTGTCGGCACCATGACGCCCTACCGCTACTTCGACAACAAGGAAGACATCATCACGGCCGTGCGAACTCGCGGCCTGAATCGTTGCTCCGAAGCCCTGGAGCGCGCGCTCGATTCGCCGGGCGATGGCCGCACGCGAAGCCGCGCCGTGCGCGACGCTTACATCCAGTTCGCACGCCATAACGTGGCAACGTACCGCCTGATGTTCGAGTTTCCGCAGACGCGACGCGACGACCCCGCCTATCGCGTAGCGTTCGAGCGCATGTGGGCGACGATTGCCGCGCACGTCGAAGTAATGATCGCCGAAGGTGTGCTGGAAGCCGACGCACCCATCCTCGGCCATCAGATCTGGGCGGCCTTGCATGGTGCGGTCATGCTCGAAATCGCCGGCATGCTTCCCGAAGGCTACGACGCCGCATCGCTGCACACGCGCACGGCCGGAACGCTTTTCGACGCAGCCAAGCCCAGGACCTGAAACCGCTACCTCCTGCTCCGGCGTATCCCCGACACCAGCACGTAGCTGATGATCATCAGCAACAACCACGCGCCCAGCTTGCTCAGGGGCACCACCGACCATCCGTGACGCTGCGCCGGATAACGCCAGGCGGCGGCAAACGTCCCGACGTTCTCGGCCAGCCAGATGAAAAGCGCCACCAGGACAAAGCCCAGCAGCAACGGCATGCGTCGGTGCACGTGTCGAATGCGGTAGTACACCCAGGTCCGCCCGAACAGAACCGCCAGCGCCACAAACAGCAGCCCGCGCATGTCCGGCAAGAAATGATGGGTGAAGAAGTTCACATAGATCGCGACGGCCAACCACGCGGTCGCCGCGAACGGCGGATGGTGCGTGAAGCGGAAATCGAACAGTCGCCAGGCCCGTGCGATATAGCTGCCCACCGCGCCGTACATGAACCCGGTGAAAAGCGGCACGCCACCGATGCGCAACACCGAGGCCTCCGGATACACCCAGGACCCCATCGCCGTCTTGAAGATCTCCATGATCGTGCCGACGACGTGGAAGCAGAAAATGACCCTGGCCTCTTCGACCGTCTCCAAACCCAGTGCGATCAGGCCCACTTGCAGCCCGAGGGCGGCAAGCACCAGGAAGTCGTAGCGCGCCAGCCAGGCGTCATCCGGGTACCAGACCCAGGTCGCCAGCAACAGGAAAAGCAGGCAGCCACCGAACAGGCAGGCCCGTGCCTGGCGGATGCCGAAACAGACGAACTCGTGCAGGAAGACCGCCCAGCGGCCTTGCCCTGCGGCCCATCCGGCCACACGTTCGTCCAGGGCCACCACCGGCGCCAGCCAGCGCGACGTGCTCACCCATAACGCTCCCGCCATCGTTCCCGCTCCCCGCCATCGAAGGTCCGCAGCGTGCGACCCGGGCCGGGCAAGGCCATGCCCTGTTGAGGCTGATTGCGGGCGGAACGGCCGCCAATTCGGGGCATGGACGTCACCGGAGCGACCCCACAAACGGCTATAATGCAGGGTTTGATACCCATGCAAAGCGCCTGACCCGTCCGCGGGCCAGCCAAACGCACGCCTCCGGAGGCTCCATGCAGTACATCTACACCATGAACGGGGTCAGCAAGATCGTTCCCCCGAAGCGCCATATCATCAAGGACATCTCCCTGTCCTTCTTCCCCGGCGCCAAGATCGGTCTGCTGGGCGTGAACGGCGCGGGCAAGTCCACGGTGCTGCGCATCATGGCTGGCGTCGACAAGGATTTTCAGGGTGAAGCCCGCCCGCAGCCGGGCGTCAAGATCGGTTACCTGGCGCAGGAGCCGGATCTGAACCCGGAGAAGACCGTCCGCGAAGCGGTGGAAGAAGGCGTGTCCGTCATTCTGGATGCCCAGAAGCGCCTCGAAGAGGTCTATGCCGCCTACGGTGAAGAAGGCGCGGACTTCGACAAGCTCGCCGCCGAGCAGCAGGAGCTGGAAAACATCCTCGCCGTGAACGACGCCCACGCGCTCGAGCGCCAGCTCGAAGTGGCCGCCGACGCGCTGCGCCTGCCGCCGTGGGACGCCAAGATCGGGCCGCTGTCCGGTGGTGAGAAGCGCCGCGTGGCGCTGTGCCGCCTGCTGCTGTCCAAGCCGGACATGCTGCTGCTCGACGAACCGACCAACCATCTGGACGCCGAGTCGGTGGACTGGCTGGAGCAGTTCCTCTCGAACTACCCGGGCACCGTCGTGGCCGTCACCCATGACCGCTACTTCCTCGACAACGCCGCCGAGTGGATCCTCGAGCTCGATCGCGGTCGCGGCATTCCGTGGAAGGGCAACTACACCGAGTGGCTGGAACAGAAGGACGCCCGCCTCAAGCAGGAAGCCTCGCAGGAAAAGTCCCGCCAAAAGGCCATCGAAAAGGAACTGGAGTGGGTGCGCTCGGCCGCCAAGGGCCGTCAGTCGAAGGGCAAGGCGCGCCTCAACCGTTTCGAGGAGCTGAACTCGGTCGAGTACCAGCGTCGCAACGAAACCAATGAAATCTTCATTCCGCCGGGCGAGCGCCTGGGCCAGGAAGTGATCGAGTTCAAGAACGTCACCAAGTCGTTCGGCGATCGCGTGCTGATCGAAGACCTGTCGTTCAAGATCCCGCCGGGCGCCATTGTCGGCGTGATCGGCCCGAACGGTGCCGGTAAATCCACGTTCATGAAGATGATCATGGGCAAGGAGCAGGCCGATTCGGGCGAAGTGAAGCTGGGCCACACGGTCAAGCTCGCCTATGTCGACCAGTCGCGTGACGCGCTCGATCCGAAGAACAACGTGTGGCAGGAAGTGTCCGGCGGTTCGGACATCCTGACCATCGGCACCTTCGAGATCCAGTCGCGCGCCTACATCGGCCGCTTCAACTTCAAGGGCACCGACCAGCAGAAGATCGTTGGCCAGCTGTCCGGTGGTGAACGCGGTCGCCTGCACATGGCCAAGACCCTGCTGCAGGGTGGCAACGTGCTGCTGCTCGACGAACCGTCAAACGACCTTGACGTCGAAACCTTGCGCGCCCTGGAAGACGCGCTGCTCGAGTTCCCGGGCTGCGCCGTGGTCATTTCGCATGATCGCTGGTTCCTGGACCGCATCGCCACGCACATCATCGCGTTCGAAGGCGACTCGCACGTCGAATTCTTCCCCGGCAACTACAACGAGTACGAAGCCGACAAGAAGCGCCGCCTGGGCGACGAAGCGTCCAAGCCGCACCGCGTGAAGTACAAGAAGCTGGCGTAAGCCCGCACCCTCCGACTCCCTTCCCTTCGGGGAAGGGAGTCGGAGCGAACGATCAAGCTGTCTTTCAAACTCGCGAGCCCGCGGCACCAAGGAGCCCACCCATGCACTTCATGAACTCCCTGCAAGCCGCCTGGCAGCGCAACCATTCACTGGTGTGCGTCGGCCTCGATCCGGAGCCTGCGAAGTTTCCCGCGCATCTGAAAAACCGCGCCGACGCCGTCTTCGAATTCTGCGCCGCCATCGTCGACGCTACCGCCGACGTCGTATGCACTTACAAGCCGCAGATCGCACACTTCGCCGCGCTGCGTGCGGAAGAGGCGCTCGAGCGCCTGGTCGCGCACATCCACGCCAGGCATCCGAGCATCCCGGTGATTCTCGACGCCAAGCGTGGCGACATCGGCAGCACGGCCCAGCATTACGTCACCGAAGCTTTCGATCGTTTCCAGGCGGATGCGGTCACGCTCAACCCTTACCTGGGTCGCGACTCCATCCAGCCGTTCCTGGACCGGGCCGACAAGGGCGTGATCCTGCTGTGCCGCACGTCCAACCCGGGCGGCGCCGATTTCCAGGCGCTCGATTGCGGCGGTGAACCGCTCTACCTGCGCGTCGCCGAGACCGTCGCGCGCGACTGGAACACGCATGGCAACTGCGCGCTGGTGACCGGCGCCACGTGGCCGGAAGAGCTGGGCAAGGTGCGCGCCGTCGTCGGCGACATGCCCCTGCTCGTCCCGGGCATCGGTGCCCAGGGTGGCGACGTGGAAGCGGTGCTCAAGCACGGCCGCAGCGCCGACGGCACGGGCCTGATGATCAGTTCCTCGCGCGCCATTCTTTACGCCGGCAACGGCGAGGATTTCGCCGCGCGCGCACGCGATGCGGCCATCGAACTTCGCGATACGATCAATCGCTTCCGCTAGGCGAAGAGGTCGCGCCATCGCGCGACCATGCTTCATGCCGACGCGTTCTCCGCGAGCGAAGGCGCCGCCACCCGGTGATCGAGTCCCAAACGGACCTTGAGCCATCGCTCACTCGGCACGGACACCCAACGCTCCACCAAGGTGCCCAGCAGCCAGCAAGCCGGCAATGCCGGCACGTACCAGAGCCAGCCCCAGGCGATGTTTTCGCCATAGGCTTTGTAGATCTGCACGAGCGCGGTCACCACGAACATGTGGGTCAGGTAGATCTCGTAGCTCAGCTGCCCCCAGCGACGCAGCCAACCCAAACCACGCATGCGCATCGATGCGCCCGCCTCGCGCCGCCAGTGCATGGCCATCAGCGTCAGTGCCGTGGAGAGCGTCAGCAGCAACATCACGCCGTCGTGAAGCAAAGGCCAAAGGAACTTGAGTCCAATGAAGCCAGTGATGAGCCCCGCCACACCCATCCCAAGAAATGTCCACGCGACCCAGGCCTTCGGGGTCCAGCGCGCCACGACGATGGCGATCGCCACGCCCAGTGCAATAGCCGCCATGCCCGGAAGGTAAGCCTTCTCCTTCCAGACCTCATTGCCCTCGATGGACGACAGGAACCACGGCAGCGCCATCGCGAAGATCAGCAGCAGCGGCAACAACACGCGCTCCTTGCGCAACAGCAGGCAAGCGACGGGGAAGCCGACATAAAACGCCTCTTCGATGGACAGCGACCACAGCACGTCCCATCCGCCAGGCAGGTATCCCGTCAACCCCTCGTACCAATTCAAGTACAGGCCAAACGCTGACAACAGGGCACCATGCAGGCTCTGCCCCTCCCGCTGAATGACGTAGTCCTGCGCACCCAGCAGATGCAGGACGCTCAGCACAGCCAGCAGCACAAGCAGGCACGGTGCAATGCGCGCGAATCGCCGGGCATAGAACGCCCGCATGTCGATCCGCTCCAGCGAACCCCATCGCCGCAGGCTGTTGCCGGCGATCAGGAACCCGGAAATCACGAAGAAAACAAACACGCCCTGGTAGCCATTGAAGTTCAAGGCACTGAGCAACCGCGTCGGCAACACCTCCGCCAGCATCGTTTTCTTCAGCGGAATGCGCAGCCCAATGTGATGCAGCACGACCAGGAAGATGGCAAGGCCACGCAGCAGGTCGATCCCCGGATTGCGTGACGATGAAGGTACAGGCTCAACCAGCGAAGGCACGAACAACCTCTGGCGTCGGCTTGCGCAGCAGCGATTCGTTGAAGGTCAGCATCAGGCGATTGTCACGCAGACCGCCCACCATCACGCCGGATTTCTTAAGGCGCTCCTGCAAGCCGGCCTGCCGCGCTTCGCTCACCTGCAGAAAGTGGATGTTGGTGCCATGGGGAACACGCTGCACCGTGTAGCCATCCAGCCTGGCGAGCCCGTCGAGCAAGGCATCGCCAGCGGCCCTCACGCGGGCGAAGCGATCCTGGAAACCATCCAGCGCATCCAGCGCGAAGGCCGCCGACATCCAGCCTTGCGCGATCGTGCCACCAAAGATGTGCCGCGTGGCGCGGGCCTTCTCGATCATTTCCTTAGAACCGGCGAGGATCGCGCCGAACGGCGCGCCCAGGTACTTGTAGAGCGATACATAAACCGTATCGAAGGGCGCACTGTACGACTTCACGTCGAAACCAGGCGCGCCGCTATTGAGGAGCAGCCGCGCACCATCAAGGTGCATGCCGATGCCTTTGGCCTTTGCCCTTTCCGCCACGCCTTGGATGACGTCCAGCGGCACGAACGCACCGTCGGCACGACGGACCGGGCTTTCGATCGAGATCGCCCCCACCGGCATCGGATACACCGCGTCGTCGGATACTTTCAGGGCCGCGTCGAACTCTGCCATCGTTGGCGTCGCCTTGCCAGGCGCGATGGGAAGCAGGTTGATGTCACTCAAGGTGCTCACGGCGTCGCTCTCGTCCATGTAGACATGGCTTTCCTGCTGCACGATGGCGCGGCGTTTCTCGCCGCAAAGCAGGCGAATGGCGACCTGGTTGGCCAGCGTTCCCGTCGGCATGAAGGCAGCATCCTGCTTGCCAAGCAACGCTGCAAAGCGCGCCTCCAGTTCCTCGACGGCACCATGCCGAAGGTAGGAATCGCGGAACTTGTCCTTCCGCGCGAGGATGTCGTCCAGATGCGCCACCTGGTCGCGCCCGTAATGCGGCACGTCATCGCCCATCAGGACGACGGCCTTGTTGATGCCTTGCGGATCCTGCGGGCTCTTCGGCGAACCGGAAGCCTGGGCCTGGGCCGGCAGTCCGGTCCAGAGGCTGGCGGCGGCACCGGCAGCGAGCGACGAACGAAGAAAGTCACGACGATCCATGCACCGTCCCTCCACCGATGGCGAAGTCGGCACCGTAGCATTGCCGTCGCCGGGGCCAACCCGTCAGAAGTCATGCATGGCCAAGGAAGTACTGGCCAGGCACGAGTGGCGCCCAGGGGTGCGCGGCTGGCCATGACACCTATCGCCGCGCCGGGGTAACGGCCAAAAAAAATGTGCCAGGGCGAACCCTGGCACATCGACCGCATTCCTTATGGGTTCTTAAGGCAGAGGTACCAGGTCAAAGTGCTGGTTCGTGCTGCCCCAGTTACCTTCGAGGCTGATCTCACCCGACTCGTTTACCGTGACAAACGTGCCGTGCTCCCAGGCCTGAAGCTTGATACGGGTATCGGAGCCCGTCAGGTCCTCGCGTCCACGCCAGTTGAGTCGGTTGTCATCCGAACAGGCTTTCATCGACAGATCGCCAGACAGACATTGCGAATTGCCGCGATCAACCAGTGCGAACAGAGAGGTCCCCGCGTCCTCGTGCTCACGCTTGAGGACGTTCCACACCGACGGCTCACCCGCGCAGGTTCCCAGCGTCAGGCCGTTCTCGCCGCGTGCAAGGCACTTCCCGCTCTGCACCGAACGCAACTGGTAGGCCTGAGCCACATCCGCAAGCCCAAGCCGCTCGAACTCCTGGCCGGCACCGTTGGCCAGGCCGCCCATGGTGACCTTGCCCGAACCCAATGCCGTCACGAAGCGGCCGAGCACGCCATCCTGCAGTCGCGTGACGCGATCGCTTTGCGTCAGGTCCGCACGCCCCCGCCACTGATACGACGCTTCATCCGCGCGCGCGCACGTCTTCGCGGAGAGCTGGTGATCCACGCACTGCTGGCCGGTCGACATAAGGATGAAAGAAGCGCCCTGGGCAACGTCATCGATGATCTGCCACTTGTTGGCGAAGCTGTCGCAGCGCCCCTGGACCATGACGCCGCCGGAAACGCCAAGGCATTTGCCCGTTTCGCGGGACCGCAACCACGATGCGACACCGGGCGTAACGGATTCAAAGACCTGTCCAGTCGCCGCATGGAGATCGGCCAGACTCAGCGTCCCGTCCATCGATGCCGAAAGGAACTTTCCTTCGCGCGCACCCTGGAGGTAGACCTTGCCTTCCGACCCGGTCAGATCCGTACGGGTAAGCCACTGACGATCGTCGAGCTTTCCGGCGCAGGTGCCCAGTACCATGTTGTAGCGCAGGCAATCACCCGAAGCAGCCTTCAACTCGACGGTGTCGAGCACGGCGTCATGGGCGCCGACTCCCTTGACCCGCCACGATGCACGGACATCACAACTGCCCTGCACCAGACGATTGGACTGCGTCCTGAGGCAATGCCCGGTCGAAGATGATCGGAGCCACTTCATCGGCAGCAATTCGTCGGCGGCCGGATAGCCAAATTCGGCACCGACATGGATGGCCGGCGGCAAGTCATTGGCTTCCAGCGCGCGCTCGAACACCTGCTTACCATCCACCAGCAACGCGACCTTGGATGGCTTGCGCCCGGAATCGAGGTTGACCGCCCGACTGACCAGGTCATCCTTCTTCATCACGCCGTCGTACAGGACGACGTTTTCCGAAGCACCGCCCTGGTAATCCACTTTCAACTCATAGCGATGGAAGGGAAGCTGTGACCCGACGTCGACACGCAACATGAGATTGCCGTCGCTGTTTGCCTGCATCTCAAATGCGTCGCTACCGGCGGGCGTCATGAACAGGCCGTTGACCGGATTCTGCAACTTCAGTGCAGCATGGTCGCCCGTGATATCCGTGCGGCCGCGCCACTGCATCGTGCGATCCCCGGTATGGCAGGTGACGAATGCAAGCGCATTGTTAAGGCACTGGCCGTCCTGTCCTTTGATAGCCAGGATGGGTCCCATGCTTGCTTCGCTCGAATCACTGATCTGAAGCTCTTCGAAATTCAGCACGGCTTCGGAAGAAAGGCAATCGCCGCGCTTGGCCTGCGATCCCTGCTGGATCAGGCAAGTTCCATCGAGCGAAAGCAGGTACTGATCGCTCGACCGGTTGTCCTGGTGCCCCGAAGCCGACCGGCTGCGCGCAGCGTGGGTCAGATCGGAGAGGTCGAAGACGTCACCGTAGTTCGACACAATGGCCGGGTAAATCTGGTTGATGCCATCCGCGTTGTGCGAGGGGTCAGAGAACGTGGCGACAATGGTATGAATGGGCACGCCCGTTCGCGTCGGTGCCGCACCGGACTGCAAGAGCTCCATGGAAGCCGTGCGGATGTCGCCCGAATGAGCCTTCTTGCCGCCAGTTACTGAGTTGTCGTGGCTACTCCCGCTCGAGGGACGATGGTCGTCACCCGGTCCCGCAAACGCAACGCCTGCCGGGAATGAGCCAAAGCGCTGCTGCACCTTCAGCGTCTGCTGATGCGTGTACGGCACAACGTACGTATTCCATGCCGCGGCTTTATTCGCGTTCCAGCGGCGAAGCGACTCGAACTCATCAATGAGCGGTGCCGACGCCGTGCCCGTCGCCCAGTGTGCGTCCGACAGGTAACCCAGCGGATGCCCGAAGTAGTAATTGCCCAGGTGATCGACCGGCCAGCCCTGCTTCACGGCGTCCGGGTAGACGTTGGGCACGAGCGTGTGGTCGTAGCCTCGATAGGCCCAGTCCTCGTAGCGGCCAGGCGTGTCGTGCGGCAGGCCCAGGCCATGACCCGTTTCGTGCCAGAACCCATGGGGCCGGCTCGGATAATGACAGCTGCTTCCATTGCAGCTTGCCGCAACACCCGGCGGCAACATGTTCATCCCCGCCGGCCCGTCCAGCATCGATCCCGTGATGGCCACGTAACGACCTTCCGCCTTGTTGGCCAGATCCGACGCCTGGCGCCAATAGGCACCCATGCCAAGCTTTGCCGGAAGCGTAACGTCGCCATGTTCGGCCCAGCTTGACCAGTTGGAGGCGTTGTAAACATGCGGCTTCGAATCAGGTCCCAGTGCAACCGCGTAAGGCCAGTACGCCTTGCCCGTGCCAAGGTGGAGCCTTTGCACCGGCAAGTACGAGAACATCTCGCGGGCCGCCAACTTTGCCAGCTCCGGATTCAGCTCCTGATCAAATTGCGCAACATCGACATCACACTCATTTTCGGGCTTGAATACACAACCCTTGATGTTCATCAGCACCAGGCCTTCGCTCTCCTGCTGCATAAAGACGAAATGTTCGGACGGTAGTGAACCCCTGCGCACATACTCTTCGGAACCCGGTGCCTTGATGGGCGCACCCTTGCCGCCAACTTCTTCGAAACTGATCCGTGCGCGGGCATGGAAAAGGTTCCAGGGAATCTGGAAACTGAACGCGTTGGCCCGATAGGCGGCATACTCGCCCTTGACGTACTCGCCCGAATACGTATGGGAAACGTCGAATCGCGCGGTACGCGGCATGTCCGATGGATCGTTCATGCGGAATTCGTGACGGGTGCCGTCGAGCTCCACGACGAGGTTGACGCCAGCCAGCGAGCTTTCGGGCGTGAAGAGAACGAGCGCCTCCTTCCCGGGCACGAGGAACGGGTCGAAGATGCGGCGCTTGGACGCAACGACATGCGTCTGCGCGAAATCGACCTGCCCCTTGAGGTCACCCACCAGATCGTTACGAACGGTCGACGCTGCCGGCGGCTTCGTGGTGCCGGGCGTCTGCGCGCCGCCAATCGGCGCATTGTTGCTGGTCGCCGGAGGCTTGCTCGTTGCCGTCGAGGGCGTGCCACCACCAATGGGCGCCTGATCGGCGGGCTTCGGTGGCTTGCTCGTGCCGGACGAAGAGCCGCTGCCACCGAACGGAGAGTCGCCCGTAGCGCCTGCCGACGGTTTGCCTGTGCTGATTGATGAGCCACCGCCAAACGGGGATCCGCCTGACGTGCTCGTGGACGGACTTGAGGTTGCCGTCGTCGAACCACCGCCGAACGATGACTGACCCGTCACCGGCTTGGCGAACGCGGCGTACGGATGACTGTAGATCGAAAATGAAAGCGCTATGCAAAGTGCGCGCTTCGTGCCATGAAATGGCGCCGTCATAAAAGAAGGTCCTTTACGCGAGGGGATACGGAAGCTCTCCGCATTCCACCCCGGCTCCACCCGGGCGGCGGCCACCATCCACGCGGCGAGCCGGCATCCCCGTCGGCTGCTACCGGAACGTAATGCGAAGCATAAGGTGGCTTCGCCATAGCGAGTCCAACCCTATAAATCGACGCGTGCCGGAAGCGAGCATAGATAGGAATGTTCGCAAAAAACCCTTGTGCCAGCGGGTCTGCGCGAGACCAGGCGACTACGCGCCCGGGCGCATCAACAAGAGCATGGACGGCGCCCCGTCCATATCGGCGTCCCCGCCCATGCGTCATTTCGCGCGCCCGTCACTCCGACCATGCGCGCCGCCTCAGTTCAGCCAGGTCGTTGATGGTCAGTTCGTTGCGCATTCGATCGATCAGGCCGGATCGCTGCCAGTCCTGAAGCATGGCATTGATCTTGGGGCGACTCGCATTGAGCATCGCCGCCAGGATGGTCTGGGTTTTGGGAAGGACCACGCGAACACCATCGGCGACGTCCCCGCTACGCTCGGCGAGATCCAGCAGATATCGCGCCAGACGGGATTCCAGGCTGTAGAGGCAAAGCGTCTCAAGCGCCAGGGCCGAGCGGCTGACGCGGCGTGCCAGCAAGGAAAGCACCCGGTCGATGAATGCCGGCTCCGTCATCAAGCGAAGGAGGTGGCACCGCCGCAGCAACAAGACGATGGCGGCACCCGCGGCGACGGCACTGAAGTAATGGCAATGCGCACCTAACAGCGCACTTTCCCCGATGGACTGCCCGGCTTCGGCGCTGTCGAGGATCAGTTCACGGCCGTCCGGCCCGTACACGATGGCGTAGATGAGCCCCTCCACCACCAGCGCCGCGAAATCGGTAGGGTCGTTCTTGCGAAACACCAGCTCGCCCGCTTCGAGCTCGCGCCCGATCGCGCCACGCGCCATATCGTCGACCAGGGATTCTGGCAGCCCCTGAAACAGCGACGACTTCGCCAGCAGCGCCTGGCGCCGTTCGATGTCGAGAACCCGGCTCATAGTTGTGCTGACGCCCGCCAATACCCCTGTCGTGCAGAAAGCCATCGACCCGCGCGGGCCACGCAGGCCTACCCCCAGGAACAACGGGAGCCACCGATCATCCGCTGGCTGGCGACCTGGAACGTCGCGCCAGGCAGATGGCTATGGCACCGAAGGACGGTGCATGACGCCAAAGGGCGTCCGCGCACCGGTTCCGACGATCACGTCGACGCGCGCCGGTCACGCGTCGTGATCGCCCGATACCCGACTCCACGTCGGGTACGTTCATCCCACATCCCTGATCCCGTGGACGGCACCTTGCCCGCGCGCCAATAACGGCGACGTGATGCCGCGATCGGGCGAGAACCGGACAGGTCGCCCTGCCCGGCCCTGTGCCGCGCAAACGTGGCGTCAGCTATTGCGAAACGCGTTGATCACGCTGAGCAGGCTGGTGAGGTTATCGGCGACGCCGCCCTGCGCCACCTTCTCGCTGGCCGCCGCCGTAGCGGTGGTATCGAGACTGTAGATCTGCATCACCCCCTGGTTGGCCGCGGCCTGCGCCAGGGTGTTCTGCTGTTGCTGCGACGACACGGCGTTCTCGAACAGGATGCCGGTGGAATGGGCCATGGTCTGGTAGATCGAACCCATCGCCATGGCGGGTGCTTCGGCGACCACCTTGACGTTGGTCTGGGTGACGGCATCGGTGATCTGGCTGTTAACGGTCATGATCGAACTCCCTTTGCGGAAAGGCGGCTAGGCCGCGATATGCTTCGAAGGTATCGGTCCAGCGGGCGCCCAGGGCGACCGATGGCCGCGACTTACTGCGGATTGAAAGCGTTCATCACGCTGAGCAGGCTGGTCAGGTTGTCGGCCACGCCACCCTGCGCCACCTTCTCGGTGGCGGCCGCCGTGGCGGTGGTGTCGAGGCTGTAGATCTGCATCACGCCCTGGTTGGAGGCAGCCTGGCCGAGCGTGTTCTGTTGCTGCGCGGCGGACACGGCGTTCTCATAGAGAATGCCGGTGGAGTGCGAAAGGGTCTGGAAAATCGAACCCATCGCGAGAGCGGGGCCGTCGGCCAGCACTTTCACATTGGTCTGGGTGACGGCGTCGGTGACCTGCGAGTTGACGGGAATGGGCATGGGCATAGCGATGCTCCTTGGTGAGTACGGTGATCCGTACGAGAGGTCGAACAACTGCCCGCGACGGATCAGCGTTTGCGCGTGGCAGGAGGTGGCGCCGCAGGTGTGACCACGGCGGAGGGCGCGGGCGCGGACCCGGCTTTCGGTTGCAGGTTCTTCAGTTCGGTCAGCGCGACCATCACGCGCTCAAGCGCCTGCTGTTCCTGGTCGCGCGCCTGGGCGAGCTGCACCAGCGCGGCGCGGGCGGCGTCCATGCCGCCACGAATCGATTCGACGGCATGCGCGCTTTGTTTCTCAACGACCTCGGCCGCGCCCAGCAGCGACCCGGCGGCGCCCGTGGGCGGAGTCGCTTGCGCAGGCGCCTGTGCGACGGGAGGCGGACTCACGCGCTGCTGGGCCTGCGTCTGCTGGGTCAGCGAAAGCAACAGCTTGATCAGATCCGCCAGGCCCGCGAGTTTCTGTTGGTCAGTGGCGCTCATGGATTCGTCCTCACCAGGTCATCAGCGGTGGCGCAGCGCCAGCCGAAGCAGTGCAAGCATCAACTTCTGTTCGCGTGACATCGGGCGGCGCTTGCCACGCCCGGAGGGTGTGGGTCGGTCGGCCATGCCGGGCTTCCCGGCTGCACGATCGAGCCCGGAAGCGGCTATGAAATCGATCATCTCGTCCTGCGACTCCCGTGCCATATCGCGTCGCCCCGAGGCTTCAGATGCCGATGATTTCCCGCCTCAGCGTGATCACTGAAGCAGGCGCCTTGAATCCCTCGAACTTCGTCAGACCCTTTTTGTTGGAATCAATCATTCCGTCGTAGGGGCCGACCGTGTATTGCCAGTAGTTGGACGCAATCACGATGAGTAGCGACTGGAGGTTATCCAGCATGATCTGCTCGATGACCTCCTTCCCGGCCGGCTGCAGGTTGTAAGCCAGCAGGATGACCATGCGCAGGAATTCGTTCTGGATACGCGTGTGTTCCACGCCCTGTCCGTCAGCTCCGAGCAGGTACGAGCGCCAGTTGCGCATCAGTGCAAGCACGCGGGTCATGGCCTGGTAACGGTACGAACTCAAGTCCACGGTACCGACCGTCGCCAGGACAAGCTCCTTGTACGCGCCGAAGAATGCGCCCAACGTTTCGCCGTCATCCGATATCGGCGCCAGCGCGGACTTCACATACTGCGAAATCCGGGCAGCCACGGCCTCATTCTCCAGCACTTCCCTGAGCGGCTTCTGCACCTGGCTGGTTTCGAGAAAGAACGCAATCTGTGATTCGGTGAGGCTGTCGCTGGACATGTAGGCGATGGCATCGGTGACCGCGGGCATCACGCTGGTATCGATATAGCCGTCCATATGCCTGAAGCCACGATTGATCCGATAAGCTTCGGCGGATTCGAAGAATCCGGCGGCTCCGGTAATGGCATTGCTTCCCAGATTGGTGTCAAAAACCAACAAGGGGTACTTCGCCGCAATGAAGCTGCGGTAGTAGTAGGCGTGACCGAGACGAAATGCATAGACATCATCAAGTTCGCTGAGAACCTTGTACCAGCTTGGGCTACCGTTCCCGCTGGAGGGCGCATCCAGCGCTTCGCTGAACGCCATGACGCTGCGCTTGCCGTTGTAGTCAACCAGGGCACGGGTTCGCGCACTGGTGATGTCAAAGCGGAGCAACTTGCACCCATCGACAGTAAGCGAGTTGTACTTGAACAACTCATCGAACAAACCCGACAGCCCGTGCACCTTGCCCTTGCGTCCGTGCGCCCCGTGCGGACCGGAGGGATCGCCTTCGACCTCAGCCAGACGCTCGACCGCCGTTTCCACGCAGTCACGAATACAGGACGACATGGCGTGCCAGAAATCCTGTCCAGGCCATCGACGTCGACTTGTCACGTAGTAGCCGATCAACGAACGGTTGTCGTGACTTGCCCCGGCTCCTTCGCCACAGTGTATGTGGATGATGCACCTGGCACTTTGCTTGTCGTTGTCGGGCCCATAGTGCTTCCTGATTCGCCTCTGACGCTCCGCAAGAAACTCGAAGAGTTTCTGATAATCCGCCACGCGGTTTTCCACACCAAGCAGATCCAGGCCGATAGTCGCCGGTAGCGCAGCATCGGTGAGCACGGGAAGCATCTTCTCAAGATCATCCTGGAACTTCTTGCCACCGACATAGGCGTTCGGGCTATGCACCAGTGCCCGATAGCACACATGTTTCGTCTTGTTGAACGCCTGAATGCTTGCGTCCAGCAGCGGGATATCGCCAAAGCCAGCGGGAATCTGCGTGCAGTGAATGCCCTCGACATAGAGATAATCGAGCGAAGCATCGATCCACGCCTTGAAGTTTGCCTCGCCCTTGCCAGGCTCGGCCCTCACCTGATCGGTCAGGACCGAGCGCGTCTTGTACGCATCGTCGAATGGCGTGTACTTGTTGCTCGAGAAAATCTTGCTGTTGAAATAACGCAGCCATGGCAATAACCAGCGCGCGAGTGGCTGCTGCTTCGCTTCATGTCTGACACCCTCCAGCACGCGCTGGTAGAGGCGCATGTCCGTGGGCGGAAGGGACTCGGTCACTGCGCCCAGTGAGAGCTTCTGTGCCAACGCAATACAGGCGATGTAGATGTTCTCGGCGGCACACTCGCCGCGTTCATAGGTCGTCGTTCCCGTGCGGGAGGCAAGCAGTGACAAGGGATTGCCAGCTGACTGCATGAACTTGATCGCATGCTCGAACAACAACAGCTCACCATCGTCCTCGTCACCCTTCCCCAACCAACCGACCAGGCTCGGCGCACCTTTCTGCCGCACGGGAAGGACCCCGCCAATGTGGCTGTGGTAGTCGAAGGGGTACACATAGAGTTCGGTGGGCTCGGACAGCTGGAAGTAGGCCATGGCTCAGTTCCATTCACGTGGTGGCGGGAGGATCGGCGGGCGCAGGAGCCGGCGCGCTGGCAGGCGAACTGGCCGGGGCGCTTGCGGGTTCTGCCGGAGGTTTCTTCGAAAGCAGGCTGCTGTACGTAGCGATGCTCTTGTCGATCTTGTCGATGGCAAAACTGGCGGACTCCGCCTCCATCGCGCCTGCTGCCGCGGCGACGGCGGCGGCCGCGCCCAACAGCAGGTCCGTGGCAACGATGCCAAGCGCATCTTCGGCAGCGCCCTCGATGTTCTGCTCCACCAGGTTCTGCGCGAGCTCTTTGAGCAGCACGCCCTGGCTGGCCAGAACAAGTTTGCTGACACCGTCGAAATAGTTCGCCGCCGAATGCGCAACCAGTCCCGCGGCCTGGCTGATCATCATGTCCGGACCGATGGCGATCTGACTCGGCGCGTACCCGGTCGTCTCGGCATTGGTCATCTGCACGGCTTGCACGATGGACGGATTGAGGGCGGTGGTGTTGGCACTGGCGCCCATGCTTCCTGCGAGCATGCGCGACGTCATGTGCGCCAACGTGCTCGGCGGTGGCGCGGGTGGAGCAGATGGCGGCGTGGACCCACCGGCTTGCGACGCGCCACTCGCGTTCGCGCCCTGGCCACTGCCGCCACCCGCGTCCTCACCGCCCTCTCCCACGGCGGCTCGCGGCCCGGCACCGATGCGCGTCCATGAAGACCAGGGCGTCATGTCGGTCTCTCCTCAGCGCGCCGGGCCAGTCACTTGGTGCCCACGTCCATGATCATCGTCACCGCGCGCGACACGACGGCGGTGGAGATCTGGTTGAGCGCGTGCTGGGCGTGGACGGCGTTCTGCAACGCCATGCCCGCGGAGTGGCTGGCAACCTGATAAAGCGCCGCAATGGCCTGCGCGGGGGCTTCCGCCACGACCTTCACATTGGTCTGAGTGACGGCATCGGTGATCTGCGCATTGACCTCAGACATGGACGTGTCCTTTGCGGTGCGTGGAGTGCGAGTCGTCGCGTGTGGCGTTGCTTCTGTCGTAACGACGGCCACGCGAATCTGTGAACGGCGCGGGCGTCGGGATGACACGCGGGGCATCCATCGGCTCGGCAAGCGCCAGGCGCAGGCGCCGACGAATCAGCTGAACGCGCTTGCGCACCAGGTCCTGATGGATGCCCAACCGTGCAGCAATCGATGGATACGAGCGATCCTCAAGGAATCGCAGCACGAAAAGATGGCGCTGGGCCGCGGGCATGGCGCGCACGGCCAGATCGATATGCGCGAGTTTTTCCCGCCATTGCGTGCATTCGAGCGCCGAGGGCGCGCAGGCATCATCGACTTCGCAACGCTCCGACTGAATGTCGACGCTGGTGTCGATCAAGTCCTCTTCGCGACGTCGTGAACGGATGCCATCGAGATGCGCGTGACGCATGATGACGAACAGGAAGCTCTTCGGATGCTCCAGCCACTGCGGTGCACGGCGCATGTAGGTGAGCGCCTTGAGTGCCGTCGTGGCCAGCAAGTCGTCCGCCTGATCGGCATCGCCGCGTGTAAGTCGCCGCGCATGTCTTTGCAGCGCAGGCAAATGCGCGCACCACGCCGCCTTGAACTGGCGATCAGCAGACTGATGGGCGAAAAGGCAGGTCATCGCTGCACCTCCATTGACGGCGAGGTGTGCGAGTTTTCACTTCGCAGCTGCGCGCAGCTGTTCCCTGCGTGACACGATGGTCGCGGAGGCGCCCAGTAGTTCTACGACGTAGATTTACTGGAGTAGATGCGGATCTTCAGGGCGTTGCCGTGGTACTTGCCGGCAATTCTTCGATCATCTGCCGCGCCAGGCCTTCGTAGTCGTAATCGAAGTGATGATCGCCTTTCTTGACGTGCACGGTGATCCACGAGGGCAGATCGGTGCGCGCGCAAATGGTGTCGTCTTCGTCTTCCTTGCCGTAGTAGCAGATCACAGGCGGCTTGCCGCCCAGTGCCAGCAACGGCGGCAAGGCATCGTAATGGTGGACCGGATTGATCGACTGCATCAGGTTCTGGGTCTGGGTTTTCCACCATCCCTCCACCATGTAACCCTGCATCTCGATCTCGAAGTTCACGTCCTTGCTGGGCGACAGCAGCACGACCTGGGCGATGCGCGCACGCGTCTCCGGCGGCAGTCGATCCACGACCGACGGCAGCACATCGGCACCGAACGAAAAGCCAATCAGCCACACGCGCTTCTTGCCCAGTTGATCGCCGTAGCGCTTGATCAGCGCATCCAGGTCGGCGGCCGACGCCTCGGGCGAACGATCGCGCCAGTAGTACTTGAGGAGACTCACGCCCAGTACCGGCATGCCGTGATCGGCGAGGATGCCGCCCATGGTCTTGTCCAGGTCGCGCCAGCCACCGTCGCCGGAATAGAACACGGTCAGCACATCCTCACGCCCGGCTGCCGGCGTCACGCCCTCTTTGGCGGGCAGCACCACAAGCGAATCGTCCATGCTGGCGTGGTGCCAGGGATGCCATGCCAACAGCCCTGCCAGGATCAGCAGCAGCCATACCACCAGCACCCACTTGAAGACTCGCTTCATCGACGCACCATGCCGGAGAGACCACCGGAAATCAGACTGGCTACATTGGCCAGCACCAGGGGCAAGGCGATGCCGGCCGGCACCGCGAGATAACGCGGCTCCCATTCCGGATCGAATTTGTCCTTGTACTTGTGCAGGCCACGGAAGTTGTAGAAGCGCTCGCCACGCCCGAACAGCATCGCGCCAAGGCGGCTCCACAGGGGTGCATTGCGGCGATTCTGCAGGCCCGACAGCGGCGCCATGCCGAGATTGAACCAGCGGAAGCCTTCGCCCTTCGCCCACTGCATCAGCTCGATGAACATGAAATCCATGATGCCGGCCGTGCCGTCGGGCACGTGGCGCATCAGGTCGATGGATGCCTCGTCCTTGCTGTCGGTCAGGAACAGATTGGCAAAGGCCACCAGCTGGTCGTTCTGCCACACCAGCGCCATCGGCGTGCGCGCCAGATAACGCGGATCGAAGGTGCCCAGCGAGAAGCCCTTCTCGCGTACGCCCTTGTCGCGCATCCAGGCATCGGAAATGGGCTTGAGGCGCGGGATCAGCGCGGCGACGGCATCGGCCGGCACGATCTCCATGCGCATGCCGTCGCGCTTGAGTTTGTTGACCGTGTTGCGCAAGACCTTCTTTGATTTGCCGTCGAGGTTGAAACCACCCAGCTCAACGCGTGCTTCCTCACCGATCTTGATGAGGTTCATGCCGGTTTCCAGGTAAAGATCCAGATCCTCCGGACGCACCTGGTAGAACAGCGGCCAACCACCGGCCCGTTCGGCGAGGTCGCGGAAACTCCACACCAGCTCGCGGCGCGCGTCCTCGTCGTTACCGATCGGATCGCCCATGGCGACCCAGCTGCGACCTTCAACGTCGTACATCACGAAGGCCTTGCCCTCGTCATCGAACAGCAGGGTCTTGTCTGCCATCAGGGCCAGGTGCGCCTGCGCCGACGAGTAGTGTTTGATGAGGGGAAGCGCGCGATCGAGTTCGGTCTCCGTCGGCAGGTGCGGCGTGGGGCGCACCGGGCGAATCAGGTTGGCCAGCGCGAACAACAGGCCCACCGCGGTGGCACCGACCAGCGCGCGCAGGGCGCGTGGCGCACCGCCGTGGTAGAAGCTGAATTCCCACCACAGGTTGTTGCTGTACTCGACGTGCTTGTAGCTGAACATCACCAGCCAGGTGGCGCAGCCGAGCACGGCGAGGATGGCGATGATCCAGCCCATCGAAAAGGTGGCGCTGAAAAGCGATGCACGCCGATAGAACAACTGGTGTGCCGGTGCGAGTGCCAGGGCCAGCAACGACAGCAACGTGGCTTCCTCGTAGTCGATGCCCTTGAGCAGCGAGAGCACCGCACCGAGCAGCAACAGGACGAGGGTCAGCACGTAGGCAGCGTCCAGGCGGCGCTGCAGGCCACGCGCCAGGATCAACAGGCACATACCGACCATGCTGGCAAGGAAGTGCGAGGCTTCCAGCACCGGCAGCGGCAGGACATGGCGCAGGACTTCCATGCGTCCCGGCAATGCCGACGTCGCACCGGAGAAAAGCAGCACCGCGCCCGACACGAGGGTGAGACCGGCAAAGAACGGTGGCAGCAGTTCGGTGAACCACGGCGCGAGCAGCGACTTGCGACGCAGGCCGCGCGCTTCTCGCAACAGCACTACCACGGTCGCCGCACATAACGGCAAGAAGTAGTAGATCAGGCGATAGGCGGCCAGCGCACCGAGGATCGGGGCTTCGAGGCCCTGGTTACCGGTGGCGCCGAAGCCGGCCAGCATCACCGCCTCGAACACACCCAGGCCGCCCGGCACGTGACTGACCAGGCCCGCGATTTGCGCCAGCACGAAGATCGCCAGGAAGTGGCCGAAGCCGGTGTCCACTTCGTTGGGCATCAACAGGTACAGCACCCACGCCGCCAGACCCCAGTCGATCGCACCCACCAGCACCTGGCGCGCCGCGACCAGCGGTGACGGCAGGCTGACGCCCCATCGCCACACGCGCAGCGGCTTGCGGATCAGGCGACTGCCACCGAGCCAGAGCAAGGGAATCAGGGTCAGCACGATGCCGGCGGGGATGCGCAGCCCCGCCAGTGGAATGAATGGCGGCACCGGCACCAGCAACAAGGTGACGCCGGTAAGCGCGAACAGTCCCAGCCAGAAGCTGAGCGTGCAGTACAGGACGACCTTGGCGACTTCCGCCGTACTCAGTCCGGCCTGGATGTAGAAGCGGTAGCGGATCGAACCGGAGATCAGCAGCGCCATGCCCAGGGCATTGCTGAAGGCATAGCTGATAAACGAGATCAGGGTGACCTGGGCACGCGGCAGGCGCTTGCCGATGGAAGCCAGGCCGAACCAGTCGTACAGCGTCATCACCCCGTAGCTGGCGGCTGTCAGCAGGACGGCAAGGATGATGTCGTGGTTTTCCAGACTGTGGACATAGCGCGCGACTTCGCGATAGCTGACTTCGCTGGCAAGCGCACGCAACGCCCACAAGGCAAGGCAAAGCATGCCGACCGACAGCAAAGGCCCGGCAAGACGGCGCATCCACACCGTGCCCGCGCTCGGAGTGACCAAGGCCTCCGCCGGATCCGGGGCCTCCGCCCCTCTGTGCTCCACCACGCTGCCCCAGCCTCCACATCGAAAGGACATGCGATGCATGCCATAAAAGACCTGACGGTCGCGTCATCCCCAGCCCCCGTCGCCGTCTGGCGCGCAGCAGGGCCGGGCCGGATGAAAACCGACGGGTCACAGAGATTAAGAATAGCCTGTCGGACCTGCATCCGTTCGAACTGGATGCCGATCTCCCCCGTTTTTCCGCAGGCCCGACAATGCGCATCGGTATGCGCTGCCGGGGACGGACGGGCGGGAGTGTAAGGGGTGGATGGCCGGGACAGGTGACACCGGCATGTCAGGCATTCGGGAGCCGCAAACCAAAGGGCCCCGACGTGCGCCGGGGCCCAGCAAGGCAGTCCGTCAGCCAGGGGGTCAGGTGGCGCGACCCATCCTGGCTACCCAGCGATACAGCACCACCACGATGGCGGCGAACACCAGGCCACCCAGCCACTGGGCCGAACTGGCAAAGCCCTCGCCCACCAGGGCAAGTTTGTCCGGCGACCCGAGTGCACCGACGACGAAGGCCACCAGCACGCCGACGATGCTCTCGCCAACGATCAGGCCCGATGCCAGCAGCACGCCCAGTTGCTTGGTTGCTTCGGGCCGGGGGCCGCGATCCGCGCGCCGGTCGAAGTACCAGCCAACCACTGCGCCGACCACGACCATCAGGGTGCTCACCGTCGGGAGGTAAATGCCCAGGCCCACGGCCAGCGGCGGCAGACGGGTGCCCTTGCCAAAACGGGCCAGCAGTTCGTCGATGGCGATCACGGCCATGCCGATCCAGACACCCGTGACGATCAGGCTCCAGTCGATATTGTTGGTGATCACACCCTGGGCGAGCGCCGAGATCAGGCCCGCCTGCGGTGCCGGCAGGGCCTTGGGACCGGCGCCGGCCACGCCAACGAAGCCGTAGGCGTTGTTGAGCACGTCCAGCACCGGCGGGATCACCGCGGCGCCGGCGACCACGCCGATCACCAGGGCGACCTGCTGACGCCACGGGGTGGCGTCAACCAGCTGACCTGTCTTGAGGTCCTGCAGGTTGTTGTTGGCAATGGCCGCCACGGTGAACACCACCGAGGTGATGAACAGCGCAAAGGCCACCAGCGCATTGCCCGATTCGGGCCCCACGTGCGGCTTGACGAAGGCCACGAGCAACAGCGCCGCCGCGATGACCACCAGGATGCCTACGCCCGACAGCGGGCTGTTCGACGAACCGATCAGGCCAGCCATGTAGCCGCACACGGTCGACACGAAGAAGCCCATCAGCACCACGAATGCCACGCCGCCGATGGCCAGCACGCCGACCTGGTCGCCCAGGCCTGCGGTTTTGCCGAAATAGCCGAGCAGCCATGCGATCGGCACGAAGCAGGCCAGGGTCACGGCGCCGACGATGCCAATCGGAATATCACGCTCGGTACGCGGCAGCGATTCGGCGTTGCCCGCCTTGCGCACACGTGCCGCTGCCATGGCGCCGGCCAGGCCACTGATGACGGGCTTGACCAGCTTGGCCAGCGTCCAGATGGCCGAGACGCCGATGGCGCCCGCGCCGATGTAGCGCACCTTGTGGCTCCACGTCGCCTGCGCCAGCGCGGCCAACGAATCGGCGGCCGGCTCAAGCAGTGAATAATGAGGCACGCCCCAGCCCCAGCCGATCAGCGCACCGACCAGCATCGCAATGCCGACCGACAAGCCAACCAGGTGGCCGATCGCGAACAGCGCGAACGACAGGTTGAGGTCGAAGCCGGAGACGGCTCCTTTGTCGTTCACGCGGAAGTAGTTGACCACGCTCGCGGCAAACACCTGCGTGGTAACGACGATCGCGAACACAGCAGAAACGACCGAACCCCACAACACGGCCATCAGCCCCGCCCGGCCCTCTTCCACGCTGCCGTCGTCATGCTCACCGCTACCGACCTTGAGCACCTCGGCACACGCCAGGCCTTCCGGGTACGGCAGGTCGGAATTGGTCACCAGAGCGCGGCGCAGCGGAATCGAGTACATCACGCCCAGCACGCCACCCAGCGCGCAGACGGCGAACGACGTCCAGAACGGGAAGCCGTTCCACCAACCGATCATGATCATGCCCGGCAGCACGAAGATGATCGACGACAACGTGCCCGCCGCCGAAGCGATCGTCTGCACGATGTTGTTTTCCTGAATCGTCGAGCCCTTGAACTGCCGCAGCAGCGCCATTGAAATCACCGCGGCGGGGATCGACGTAGCGAAAGTCAGGCCCGCCTTGAGGCCGAAGAACACATTGGCGGCGGTGAAGACCACCGTGATGACGACGCCGAGGATGATCCCTCGTACCGTCAGTTCCTTGCGCGAATCCGCGCCCGTCGCGAGATTGGCGCTCACGCGTATGCCCTCGTCATGCTGGAAGCTCCCCTTGGCAAGTGGATCGGAACACGGCTCTGGGGCCGCTTCGATGGCCTAGGGTCGCCAGCTTCGGCGCGGGAGTCAATTTTTCAGGCGCCAGGCGGCCAGGCAGCTGCCTGAGGCGCAGCCCGGAGCCTCGCGCGGCCCGATTATTCGTCGACGCCCGGATCCATCCCCGGGAAAAGCACTTCCGTGTAGCCGAACTTCGTGAAATCGGTGATACGCGACGGGTACAGCCGGCCGATCAGGTGATCGCACTCGTGCTGCACGACGCGGGCATGGAAGCCGTCGGCGCGCCGGTCGATCGGCTGGCCCTTCGGGTCGACGCCCTGGTAGCGAATCATGCTGAACCGGCTGACCGCACCGCGAAGTCCCGGCACCGAAAGGCAGCCTTCCCAGCCCTCCTCCAGATCCTGGGACAAGGGGGTGATAAGCGGATTGAGCAGGATGGTCTCCGGCACCGCAGGTGCACCGGGGTAACGCTCGGAGCTGTCGAATCCGAAGATCACCAATTGCAGGTCGACGCCGATCTGCGGCGCGGCCAGGCCCACGCCGCCAGCGTGGTGCATGGTGTCGAACATGTCGGCGATCAGCGCATCGAGTTCCTCGCTGCCCATCATCGCGTCGGGTACCGGCGGCGCCACGCGCAACAGGCGCGGGTCACCCATCTTCAGGATTTCACGAATCATGTCGGCCTCGCGGGAAAGTGGGAGCCATGCTGCAACTGCAACATCGTCGCCGGACCATCGGCAACCCATCACGTGCTGCCGGGTACCTACGTGTAGTTCTTACAAGTGTAGCGGCTTGTGGGTGACGGCTCCGGGTGAAGCGCTGCACGAATATTCGACCAATGGCTAATACATCGGAGCCCAGAATGGCATTGACCCCCGCAGCGGGCAGGACGACCCTTGCGAGTGACTGTCAGAGGGAGTCCTTCCATGCAAACGGCTGTCATGAAACAAAGCCCCGCAGCAAAGATCCTGTGGGTCGCCATCGCCATCGTGGGCGCATGGTGTCTGGGCGTCGTCGCGCTGCGACGCGGGGAGCCCATCAACGCGATCTGGCTGGTGGCGGCATCCATTGCCGTCTTCGTCATCGGCTATCGCTTCTATAGCAAGTTCATCACCGAGCGCGTGCTGAAGCTCGATCCGTCGCGCGCCACACCCGCCGTGCTGCGCAATGACGGCCTGGACTACGTGCCCACCGACAAGTGGGTGGTGTTCGGCCATCACTTTGCGGCCATCGCCGGTGCGGGCCCCCTCGTCGGCCCCGTGCTCGCCGCGCAGATGGGTTATCTGCCTGGCACGCTGTGGATCCTGTTCGGCGTGGTGTTTGCCGGTGCGGTGCAGGACTTCATGATCCTGGGCCTGTCGATCCGTCGCGACGGGCGTTCACTCGGCAACATGCTGCGCGATGAGCTTGGGCCCGTCGCCGGCGTCGTGGCGATGTTCGGCGTGCTGGTGCTGATGATGATCGTGCTGGCGGTGCTCGCGCTGGTGGTGGTGAAGGCGCTGACGCACAGCCCCTGGGGCACGTTTACGGTGGCCTGCACCATTCCGATCGCCCTGCTGATGGGCGTGTACCTGCGCTGGTTCCGACCGGGCAAGATTCTCGAGGTGTCGATTATCGGCCTCGTGCTGTTGCTGCTGTCGATCTGGTACGGCAAGCATGTCGCCGATTCGGCCACGCTGTCAGCCATGTTCGACTTCGATGCCAAGGCGCTGGCATGGTTGCTGATCGGCTACGGCTTCTGCGCCTCGGTGTTGCCAGTGTGGCTGCTGCTGGCACCGCGCGACTACCTGTCGACCTTCCTGAAGATCGGCACGATCGCGCTGCTGGCACTGGCTATCTTCCTGGCGGCACCGACGCTGCAGATGCCGGCGGTGACCAAGTTCATCGATGGCACCGGCCCGGTGTTCCAGGGCAACCTGTTCCCGTTCCTCTTCATCACCATCGCCTGTGGTGCGGTCTCAGGCTGGCATTCGATCATCGCCTCGGGCACCACGCCGAAACTGCTCGCCAATGAAGGCGAAGCGCGGATGGTGGGTTACGGCGGCATGTTGATGGAAGCCTTCGTCGCCATCATGGCCCTGGTGGCGGCCTCCTCGCTGCATCCGGGTGTGTACTTCGCCATGAATTCGCCGGCCGCGCTGATCGGCACGACGGCGCAGGATGCCGCCACGGCGATCAGCCAGTGGGGCTTCGTGGTCACGCCGGACGAGTTGCTGACGACCGCCAAGAACATCGGCGAAAGCAGCATTCTCAGCCGCGCAGGTGGCGCGCCCACGCTCGCCGTAGGCATGGCGCAGTTGCTGCACGGGATCATCCCGGGCGAAGGCATGATGGCGTTTTGGTACCACTACGCCATCCTGTTCGAAGCGCTGTTCATCCTGACGACGGTCGATGCGGGCACGCGCGTGGGTCGTTTCATGATCCAGGAGATTGCCGGCCTCATTCACGAGCCGCTCAAGCACACTGAATCGTGGACCGGCAATCTGGTCGCAACCGCCATCTGCGTCGGCCTGTGGGGTTACTTTCTGTATCAGGGCGCCGTCGATCCGCTGGGCGGCATCAACACGCTGTGGCCTCTGTTCGGCATCGCCAACCAGATGCTCGCCGCTGTCGCACTGATGCTGGCCACCGTGGTCACCGTCAAGCAGAAGCGCGAGCGGTATGTTTGGGTGCCGGGCATCCCGGCCATCTGGCTGATCATCTGCACGCTGACCGCCGGCTGGCAGAAACTCACCGGCCCGATCAGCTTCACAGCTGCCGCACAGAAATACGCGCAGGCTATGGCTGACGGCAAGGTGCTTGCGCCGGCAAAGACGGCAGAAGAGATGCAGCGCATCATCACCAACAACTATGTGGACGCCACGATGACGGGCATCTTCATGGCGTTGATCGTGGTGATGACGGCCTTTGCTATCCGCGCGATCGTCAAGGCTTGGGGCGTCAACCACCCCACGGCTCAGGAAGAGCCCTACGTGGCCCTGGCGAGCGTGCCAGCCCGATGAGAGGTGAAGCCATGAAACCGAGCTTCCAGTCCATCCGCAAATGGGCCGTGCAAACGGCCCGGTTGTGCTGCGGCGTGCCGGATTACGACGTGTACGTGAAGCACCTGCGCGAGCATCATCCGGAGCGCCCGGTGCCCACTTACGCGCAATTCTTCCGCGAACGCCAAGAAGCCCGCTACAAAGGCATGGGCGGACGCTGCTGCTGAGCGGCTGTACCACCCGACCAACCCGGGCCATGCCGTCACAGGCATGGCCCTTTTCTTTCCCGGGCCGTTAGACTCGGTCTCCCCGATCCCACACCCGCCTCCCATGACCCAAGGCCACCACCACCTGACGGAACCCTCGTCAGAGGTCGAAGCGCAGCACAGCCTGGGCCTGCGCATCATCGCCATCTACAAGGCGATCAAAACGGTGTGCCTTATCCTGGTCGCGATCGTCGCCTTCCGGCTGGAACAGCAGGCGAATTTCGAACACCTCGTGCACTGGCTCGAACACCTGTCGCTCTCGGACACCAACAACTTTCGCTGGCAGCTCGTGCACACGCTCGAGGAATGGGGACCGAGCAAGTTCGTGGCGATCGGCATCGTTGCGCTCGGCTATGCCGCCATCTTCGCCACCGAAGGCACGGGCCTGTGGTTGCGCAAGCATTGGGCCGAATGGTTCACCGTCATCGCGACCGGCTCGCTGATTCCGATCGAACTCTATGAATCGGTCATGCACTTCAGCTGGTTGAAGCTCGGCGCGCTGGTCGGCAACGTAGTGATCGTGGTGTACCTGGTACGCATTGCCTTGCAGCCGCGACCGACAAAACGGTAACCCCCATGCGGACGCCGCCACTCATACGGCCGATGCGCATCCAAAACTAGGAAGATTCCGGATTCATCGTCCGGCGTCGCCTTGGCATGCTTGGCGCCCCTTCACGCGCCAAGGAGCCGGCGATGTCCCCCGAGGGCCGTTTTGCGTTTACGTTCACCAGCGAAGGCGTGCCCGACGCCTTCTTCCAGGTGATGGCGTTCCGACTGGAGGAAGGCCTGTCCGAGTCCTTTGTCCTGCAACTGGAGCTGGTATCGGCGGACACCGGCGTCGAGTTTTCGCGCATCCTCGATCAGTCGGCGCTGTTCACGATCTGGGTGGCGGACGAGCCTCAGCGCTATGTCCACGGCGTGGTATCCCGCTTCGAACAGAACTCGCATGAGGCAACCCACGCACGCTATCGGGCCGTGGTCGAGCCGGTGCTTGCGAAACTCTCGCGCACCAGCGCGTGGCGCATACACCAGGGACAATCGCTGCCGCAGATCGCCGCATCCATTCTCCAGCGGCATCGCCTCACGCGTTTCGAGCAATCACTGGTCGGTCACTATCCGCCGCGCGATTACTGCGTGCAGGCGGGGGAATCCGATCGTGCCTTCTTCGAGCGTCTGAGCGCCGAGTGCGGCCTGTACTACGCATTTGCACACGCATCGGATGGGCACACCCTGGTCCAGGGCGACGATCTCTACATCCATGGCCTGGTCGCCGGCGAGACGGTGCCCTTCCACGCCCGGCATCCGGAACCCGGTGGCGAGCCCGGATTGTGGTCGCTTCGCTATGCCGAGTATCGCGATGCGCAGGGTCCTCAAGTCGCTCCTGCCGACGACGGCTCACCGATCGCGCACTGGGCATCCTCGCCGGATGCAGCCGGGTCGGCCGCGCCTGACGCAACGCCGGCTTACCCTTCCGGTGCGAAGAACGAAGTCAGCGCCGCCGTAGAGGGTAACGATGCCCGCCTGCAGCCGGGCCTGGCGTTTGATTTGGTCAACCACCCGCGCGCCGACTGGAATCGTGGCTGGCGTGTCGTCCGCATGGTGCATCGTGGCGTGCAGCGCCCCGCCGAAGGTGCCATGGGTGCCGATGCACGGCTGCGCACCGATTACCGCTACACGGCGCACGTCATCCCCGACCGCGCCACCTGGCGGCCGCCGCTCATCGAAAAGCCCAGGGTGTCAGGGCCGCACCTGGCCACCGTGGTGGGTCCCGCGAATAAACCGATCCACTGCGACGAACTGGGGCGCGTGAAAGTCCGGTTTGCGTGGGACCACGACGGCGCGCGCGATGGAGAGAGCTCATGCTGGATTCGCGTCGCCCAGGGCTGGGCAGGCGCCGGCATGGGGCAAATGGCGGTGCCCCGGGTGGGACAGGAAGTGATCGTGTCGTATCTGCAGGGCGACTGCGATCAGCCCGTCATCATCGGAAGCACGTTCACTCCCAGCCAGATGCCGCCGCAGGACCTGCCACTGGAACCGTCGCGCATCACCCTGCGCAGCCGCAGCCTCGGGGGCGACGTCATCAACGAGCTGAGCTTCGAAGACGCCGCAGGCAAGGAGGAAATGCTTCTTCGCGCGGGGCGAGACCTGCGCAGTCGCGTGGATCATGACCAGGATTCGTTCGTCGGCCATGATCGACAGGATGCGGTGGAGCATGACGACACGACGATTGTCGGCCACGATGCGCGTCGCCATGTGGGCCATGACGAACGTGTATCGGTGGCACAAGACCGGCACGAACAGATCGGAAGGGATGCCACGAGCCGCGTCGAGCGCAATGAGCACGTCATCGTGGGCCATGACAAAACCGAGAGCATCGGCCATCACCGGCGCGACAGCATTGCCGCCAACCAGAGCGTCAGCGTCGGCGGCAATGCATGGAAAGTGGTGCAGGGTCGCCAGCGGCTGGATGCCATGCAAGGCATTGAGCGCAAGACTGCGCATTACCAGCTGGATGCGCGGGAACGTATCGAGATTCGCGCGCCCGGCGGATCGATTGTCATTGATGAGCGCGGCATCACGATCGACGGCAGCCTGATTCGCATCAACACGCGAACGAAAGCTCCGGTTGGCAACGGAACGTCGTCAAACGACATGGTTGGGCCAGCACACAACGCTGACGCCATGCACAACGAGGATACGACAAACCCTTGAGGCGATCAGGCGACGGAGGCTGGCATCGCCCTTACACCGCCGCACCTCCCTCCAGGCGAGCTGCGCTACACCTCGTGGTGCAGCGCCTCCGCGTGCAGCTCCGGATCGCGCCGTGGCACCAGCTCCACCAGATACATGGCGGCCAGCACCAACACGCCGCCAACGATCATGCGCCACGTCAGACCCTCGCCACCGAACATCACGGCAAACGCCGCCGCGAAAACGGGCTCCAGGGTCATGACGATCGCTGCGCGCGTGGCCGACAGGTGCGCCTGCGCCCAGGTTTGCACGAGCATGGCGCCGGCGCCGGCGGCCAGCGCCATATAGATGACGGCCAGCCAGGCCTTGCCATCCGGCGGCAACATGGGGCCGTGCGGCAACGTGGCGAGCATGCAGATCACGCTGATGGCGATCATCTGCACGGTAGACAGTGCAAACGCGCTACCCGGTCGCGACCAAAGGCCCAGTCCCACGATATGCATCGCATACAACACAGCGGAAGCCAGCGTGATCCACACGCCAAAACCCAGGCTCAATCCGCGCAAGGCGAGCACCGCCAGGCCACCGACCGAAAGCAGGACGGCCACCCACGTGATGCGCGGCAGTCGCTGGCGCAGCAACACCGTGCCAAGCAGTGGCGTAAAAACCACATACATGCCGGTCGCGAATCCACTGATGCTCGCTTCGGTGTGCGCCAGCCCCGCCGTTTGAGTCAGCTGTCCGATCGCGTAGACGGTTCCCAGCAGCAGGCCCTGGCGCCATTCGCGCGCGGTCAACTGCCCCACCTGCCTGAAGAAAAGCGCCATCATCGCCAGCGCCGCGATCAGGAAGCGCACCGCCAAAAAGTCGGCCGGAGGCATCCGGTCGACCAGATCCTTGATCATGAAAAACGTCGAACCCCAGATGGCGGTGACCGCGATCAGGCCCAGCATGGCAAGTTTGGCGTGGTGATGGATCGGCTGACTCATGCCGTGTCGGTGCGCGGCTTGTAGCGCAAGAGGCGCAGCCACAATCGTGGCAGGTTCAACACGAAATGCGCCCAGATGCCGCTCCAGACGAAGATGCGCACGAACAGATGGCGCGACGCCGGATCGAACTTGCGGAACCAACGCCACATGCCGCGATGCTTATGCCAGCTGACGAAGACCGGCCGATGCCGGCTCGACCCGCCCTTGCCATGCAGGACGCGCACGTCACCAGCGAGCCACACCTGGTAACCGGCATCGCGCGCGCGGCGACACAGGTCGAGGTCCTCGCAGTGCAGGAAGTAAGCTTCATCGAATCCCCGCAAGAACTCGAAGACGCGGCGTGGCATCACCATCAACGCGCCGGATACCGCCTCGGCCTGGACGGGATGGTCGGGCATGCCACCGGCGATGTGCACGCCTTCACCGCTCTTGTCGCCGCCGAACATGCTGCGCAATGCCCGACGCAGCAAGGGATCGCGACGATAAGAAGCCGGGTCCGGCACACCCTGCTCATCACATACCACGGCGCCGATCAGCCCTGCCTTGGGCGTTTCCTCCAGCAACTGGAGCAGGCGACGCAGGCTGGCTTCGTCGAGCATGCAATCCGGGTTGAGGATAAGAAGCACGTCGCTGTGCGCCAGGGCCGCACCACGATTCACGGCCGGGCCGAAACCCAGGTTCGCGTGGTTGTAGAGGCAGCGCAGGCGGTGATCGTTCTGGTGCGCTCGCTGGATCGCCTGGGGGATGCCATCGGAAGAACCGTTGTCGACCAGGATCAGTTCGAGAGGGACCTTGCAGGCCAGAACATGGCGCACACCCTCGCGTAATGTCGGGCCGCTGTCGGCCGCGACAATGATGATGCTCACTGCGAGTGGATCGGTACTGGAAAGCGTGCTCGTCATAACAGCGCAAGTATGAGGGACGGGAGGTCGCGGCGATAGCAAGCCATGCGTAAGAACCTGCTTCGGAGGACAGGACGTTCGAGGTATGTCCTCCCGCAACGCGTCGACGTGTGGGGGGCGTGAACACTCCCTCAGTCGGCCGGTTGCCCCAGAACTTCATGGAGTGGCACGGGGACGCCATCCACCTGACGCGACAACCAGGGCATCTCGTCCTCCCAGCCGCATAACTGCCAGTGCCGAAGCCGCCAGGCTCTGCCTGTCCTGCGGTCGTAAAGCAGGTTGCCCTCTCCCTTCGGTAAATTCGCCACGAACCACCGGCCGTGAGGTCCGATGGTGTATCGGGCACTGAGACCTTCGAACTGACGCCCGCCCTCGAAGCGGTATATACCCTGCCCGGCCGTCTCGGTTTCATAGCCAAACGTACGGCCCCGCGAATCCGTCTGGGTTGCCTGGGCCTCCTGCCAATCCGGGCGTTCGAGCTCGATGATGTGGCCCGGCGGCCCGATCGGTGCCATGGCCATGTCCTTCCATTCCGGCATCGGGCCGGATGGAGCATGTGCGACCTTCGGCGCAGGAGCATGGCGCCGAAACAGCAGCGATTCGAGCAGGGCGACGAGTGAGAAACCCACCAGCGCGCCCAGCAACGCCGCACCCCAAGCCAGCAGATCGCCGCCCAACGCGCGCTGCACGGCGAACAGACAGCCCGGCAAGCCCCATTTGAGTGCCGTGCCACAACTTTCGGCAAGACTGGCCGAGCGATGGGCGTAATAGACGACGGCGGCCGCCAGCAAGATCAGCAGCGCCAGCCCAAGCCACCAGGGCAGCAACGCCAGCAAGACCACCCAACCGGCCAGCAAAAGCCAGACAGCGGCACCGTGCCCGGGCGGCGCGATCATGGTTGCACGCGCCGGCATGAAAAAAGCCCGTCCATGAGGACGGGCTTTCGCTGGATCAGCCGCACCATGCCCGCGCATTGCGGAACATGCGCATCCAGGGCGAGTCCTCGCCCCACTGATCGGGGTGCCAGCTCATCTGGACGCTGCGGAACACGCGCTCCGGGTGCGGCATCATGATGGTGACGCGCCCGTCGGCCGCCGTGAAGCCAGCCAGGCCGCCCGGCGAACCGTTCGGATTGAGCGGATAGTGCTCCGTTGGCTTGCCGCGGTTGTCGACGAAGCGCACCGCGCCGCCCGACTTCGACGGACTGCACACCTGCGGGAAACTCACGCGGCCTTCGCCATGCGCAACGGCGACCGGAATGCGCGAGCCCTGCATGCCCTTGAAGAAGATGCTCGGCGAATCGAGGATCTCCAGCGTCGACACGCGACCTTCGTACTGTTCGGATGTGTTGCGCAGGAACTTCGGCCAGTGCGCGGCACCCGGGATGATGTCCTTGAGCTGCGACAGCATCTGGCAACCGTTGCACACACCCAGCGCGAACTTGGTGCTGTCGGCGAAGAAGGCCGTGAACTCGGCGCGCAGTTTTTCGTTGTACAGGATCGATGTTGCCCAGCCACGGCCGGCACCCAGCACGTCACCATACGAGAAGCCGCCACAAGCCGCGATGCCACGGAAATCGGCCAGCGAGATGCGGCCGCTGGCGAGATCGGACATATGCACGTCCACCGCCTCGAAACCGGCACGCGTGAACGCCGCCGCCATTTCCACCTGGCCGTTGACGCCCTGTTCGCGCAGGATCGCCACCCGCGGACGCGCGCCCTTGGCGATGAACGGCGCGGCGATATCGTCCGCCGGATCGAAGCTCAGCTTCGGGCTGATGCCCGGATCGTCATCATCCAGGCGCCACTCGTGCTCCTGGTCGGCGCTGAGCGGGTTGTCGCGCAGACGCTGCATGTGATGACTGGTTTCGTTCCATGCACCGAACAGATCGGTCCACTTCCAGGCGAACTGCTTTTCCGTGCCGTGGAACAGCTTGATGCCGAGCTTTTCCTTCGGCTGGCCGATGCGGTAGCTCATGCCGGCCAGGCCATGCTTGATGAGCAGGGCTTCGAAGGCCTCGCGGTTGGCGCGTGAGATCTGCAGCACCGCACCGAGCTCTTCGTTGAAGAGTGAGCGCAGCGTCGCCTCGCCCCAGCCTTCGAGCTGGATTTCGAGACCGCAACGACCGGCAAAAGCCATTTCGAGCAAGGTAACGATGGCGCCGCCGTCGGAGCGGTCGTGATACGCGAGGATCAGGCCACCCTTGTTCGCTTCCTGCACGAGGTCGAACAGACCCTTCAGGCGCTTGGCGTCATCGAGATCCGGCGGCACACCGCCACCGCGATTGAACACCTGCGTCAGCGCGGAACCGCCAAGGCGGTCGCGACCGTCACCGAGGTCGACCAGCCACAGGTCGGAATCACCGCGATCCAGGCGGATCTGTGGCGTCAGCGTGCGACGCACGTCCGACACGCGGGCAAAGCCGGTGATCACCAGCGACACCGGCGATACCGTGCGCTGCGCCTGGTCGCCTTCGGTCCACACCGTCTGCATCGACAGCGAGTCCTTGCCGACCGGAATGGAAATATCCAACTCCGGGCACAGCTCCATGCCCACGGCCTTGACCGCGTCGAACAGGGCAGCGTCTTCACCCGGATGGTTCACCGCTGCCATCCAGTTGGCCGAAAGGCGCACTTCGCCCAGCGAATCGATCGCTGCTGCCGCCATGTTGGTAATCGCTTCGCCGACCGCCATGCGCGCGGCATCGGCGCTGCTCAGCAAGGCCACCGGCGCACGCTCGGCCATCGCCATGGCTTCACCGCGATAGCCGTCGAAATCCGCGATGGTGACCGCGCAATCGGCCACCGGCACCTGCCATGGGCCGACCATCGGATCACGATGATTGAGGCCACCGACGGTGCGATCGCCAATCGTGATGAGGAAGCTCTTGCTGCCCACGGTCGGCAGGCGCAGCACGCGAAGCAGTGCCTCATCCATGCCGATGCCAGTGAGATCCGGCACCAGGTCGATGCGCGGCTTCACGCGCTTGGCGTCACGATGCATGCGCGGCGCCTTGCCGAACAGCACGTCCATCGGCAGGTCGATCACCAACAGATCGCGGCGCGGATCGCGCACAGTCAGGCGGCGCTCGGCCGTGGCGTCGCCGACAACGGCATACGGACAACGTTCACGGGCGCAGTAGCCTTCGAATTCCGGCAGGTCTTCCGGCGCAATGGCCAGCACGTAACGCTCCTGCGATTCGTTGCTCCACACCTGCATGGGCGAGAGCGACGGGTCGTCGCAAGGCACCTTCGAAAGATCGATCACGCCGCCGACGTCGGCGTCGTTGAGCAATTCCGGAATGGCATTCGACAGGCCACCCGCACCGACGTCATGGACACTGACGATCGGGTTCTTGTCGCCACGCGCCCAACAGCTGTCGATGACCTGCTGGCAGCGACGCTCCATCTCGGCGTTGTCGCGCTGCACGGAGGCGAAATCCAGTTCCGCGCTCGATGTGCCCGACGCCACCGAGGAGGCCGCACCACCGCCCAGTCCGATCAACATGGCCGGGCCGCCCAGCACGATCACCTTGTGACCCGGCTGCAGCAAGCGCTTCTGCACATGCTCGGAACGAATGTTGGCGAGACCGCCGGCAATCATGATCGGCTTGTCGTAACCGCGACGCAGGCCGGCTTCGCCGGTTTCATGCTCGAAGGTACGGAGATAGCCGCCCAGGCAGGGACGACCGAATTCGTTATTGAACGCGGCGGCACCCAGCGGGCCATCGCGCATGATTTCGAAGGCGCTGGCCATGCGCGGCGGCAGCGGTCGATTGACCTCCCACGGCTGCGGATGACCCGGAATGCGCAGATCGGATACGGAGAAACCCGTCAGGCCGGCTTTCGGCTTGGCGCCACGGCCGGTAGCGCCTTCGTCGCGAATCTCACCACCCGCACCGGTCGCCGCACCCGGCCACGGCGCGATCGCCGTCGGGTGGTTATGCGTTTCCACCTTGATCGCGTAGTCGATGCGCTCGGGATGACCGCGCCAGATGCCATCGTGATCGCTGAAGAAGCGATTGCCATCGCTGCCCTCCACCACCGCAGCGTTGTCCTTGTAGGCGGACAGCGTGTAGGCCGGCGAGTGCTGGTGCGTGTTCTTGATCATGGCGAACAGGCTCTTGTCCTGCGCCTGACCATCCACGGTCCAGCTGGCGTTGAATACCTTGTGGCGGCAGTGCTCGGAGTTGGCCTGCGCGAACATGAAAAGTTCGGCGTCGGTCGGATCGCGACCCAGCTCGGCATAGCGCTCGGCGAGGTAGTCGATTTCGTCGTCAGCCAGGGCTAGGCCCAGCTCGGCGTTGGCCGTCGCCAGTGCGGCGCGCGGATCCTTGCCCAGCTCGATATAGACCAGCGGGCCCGGTTGCCCGGCGAGGAACAAGCCCTTCGCGTCATCGATGGCATGCAGCACCGATTGCGTCATCGCGTCCCAGAGCACCGCCATCACGGCATCGTAGGTGTCGTCACCCGGGGACGGCATGCCGCTGACCTGGTAACCCAGCCCGCGCTCGACGCGCCGAACCTTGAAGCCGGCGCCATGCAGGATGTCGGTGGCCTTGCTCGACCAGGGCGAAATCGTGCCCAGTCGTGGCACCACCCAGAACGAAGCCTGGCCCACCGCCGCGTCCCTGGCCTCCAGCACCTCCAGCAATCGCTGGCGCACCTCGCCTTCCGGGGCGATGTCGGCGTCGATGAAATAGACGAACCACGAAGCCTGCACGCGGGCACCACGATGCAGGGCATCCAGGCGTGCGTTGAGGCGTTCGAGGCGAAACGGCGAGAGGGCGCTCTGCCCGTCGAGTGCGATCATGCGGGGAACGGAGCTATGCGTGGGAAAACGCCCATTCTACCTGATGCTGCACGACAACATGGTGAGGAGGCAGTGAGGGCCGCCCGGCTCCCCCGGGCGCCGAAACGACAAGTTCGGCGAAATGCAGGCAAGTGACCGTGATCGTGCGGGTCCGATGCCCCACCCGGCTACAGCATTGGCAACGGCACGCGCCACCAGGGCGCCAGCCCTTCGACTGCGCGCCCTCGTATTCGGTTTACCCGCCAAGACCCGGGGACGGTAACCTTACGAACCCTTGTTCGTGAGCTTCTCGAGCATCTGTGCCGGCGTCATGTAGCCACCCAGCACCCGTCCATCCTCGGCCACGACCATGGGCGTACCGTTCACGCCCAGGCGCTCACCCAGGTCGTACTCCGCCTTGACCGGGTTATCGCAGTTGCTGGACTTGGGCGCCTTGCCCGCCTTCGCTTCCGTGAAGGCCGACTTGCGGTCGGCGGCGCACCACACGGACACCATTTCCTTGTAGGTGTCGGTCGGGCGACCGGCCGTAGTGGTCACGCCTTCGCGCGGCCAGGCCACGTATTCCACGGCGATGCCGGCCTTGTTGAAGTCCTCGATGTGCTTGTGCAACGCCCGGCAATAGGTGCAGGTGACGTCGGTAAAGACGGTCACCGTGTATCGGGGCTTTTCCGGCGCGAACACGATGCGGTCGGATACAGGCAACTTGGCAAGCTCCGCCTTGCGGAACGCGGCCCACTCAGCATCCGAGAGATTCTTGCGCGAGCCGACGTCGAGCACGTCGCCGTTGAACAGGTACTTGCCGTCCGCACTGACGTAAACCATCTGCCCGGAAGCGATCACCTGGTAATAGCCAGGCATCGGCGCCGGCTTGAGCGAATCGATCTTGACGTTGGCGATGCTGAGCACGGCCTTGCGAACGGTGTCTTCCGGCGACGCCGGCTCGGCCGCAAACGCCTGAGCCGCCAACAGACTGACGCCAATCGCCAGCAACCATTTCTTCGACATGGGAACCTCGCTTACAGGGCTCCAGGCGGAACCGCAGGGGGAATAATCCATTCTCGCACAGCCGCCTGAACGACCTGCTCAGAAACTTCGCAAACCGGGCGGAGCACCGCCCCATCTGCGGCAAACATCGTCATCCGCGCGGGTGATGCTGGGCGTGAAGGCGCTTGAGACCTTCCTTGGCCACCAGGGTATAAATCTGCGTGGTACTGAGCGCGCTGTGCCCCAGCAACATCTGCAGCGCGCGCAGATCGGCGCCGTGATTGAGCAGGTGTGTCGCAAACGAGTGACGCAGCACATGCGGCGAGATCCGCTTGGCCACGATGCCCACCTGCTGTGCGTAACGCTTCACCAGGGTCCAGAACATCTGGCGCGTCATGCCCTCACCGCGCCTGGTGAGGAAAAGCGCCACCGGTTGCCGCCCCCGGGCCAGCGTCGGACGCACGGCCGCCAGATAGGACTGAATGCGCTCCAGCGCCAGCTCGCCCACCGGCACCAGACGATCCTTGCCGCCCTTGCCAGTCACGCGAAGCACGCCCTGGCGTGGATTAAGCGCGGACAATGGCAGCTCCACCAGTTCCGACACACGGAGACCCGAGGCATACATCAACTCGAGCATCGCCCGGTCACGCAGGCCCAGCGGGGTCTCGACGTCAGGCGCGGTCAGCAAGCCCTCGATCTCACGCTCGGCCAGCGCCTTGGGCAGGCTGCGGGGCATCTTGGGCCGCTCGATCAGCAGGGTCGGATCCTCGAACCCCGGTTTCTCCCGGGCCAGGAAGCCGTAATAGCGGCGGAACGTCGACTGGCGGCGAGCCAGGGAGCGCACTGCAACCGGCTGGGCGCCGTGGTAGGCGGACAGATGCTCGCGTCCCGCGGATTCCAGGCCCACGCCCTGCCGGCCCAGCCAGCGCGCCAAACCCTCCAGATCGCGGCGATAGGCTTCCAGCGTGCGATCTGACAAACCATCTTCCGACCACACACGCTCCACGAAGGCGGCAATGCTGCGCTGGTCGGCTTCGGCGATACTTACGGTCTTTTCTGACATGCGCGACATGCTGGACATCGCGCGCACCGGACGCAAGCCACTTCATGAGCACCTCCCCGCAAGCTGTGTACTGCCCCGTTTGGCGCCGCCTCGTTGCCATGGTCTACGACCTGCTTGCGGTCGTCGCGATCGTGATGATGGTCGGCTACGTCTGCCAGCGCATCACGGGCGGCGAGTTGATCCACACCGGCGCGCATACGGACATCCCGTGGTGGTACCAGCCCTTGCAGGGTCTGGTCGTCGCGGCTTACTTCGTCATCTCGTGGATGCGGGGCGGTCATACGCTGGGCATGCGCGCCTGGCGCCTGCGCCTGACGCGCGAGGACGGCTCGCGGATTGCCCTTGGTCAGGCCATCATTCGGGTGCTCGTCGCGGGCGCCCCGATCCTCCTGCTCTCACTGGCGACATGGTCCGGCACCCGGTTCGCGCTCTGGGCGGTCGTGGCCGGTTGGGCCATCTGGTTCGGTGTCGGGCTGTTCGACCGTCGCCATCGTGCCATCCACGACATGGTCGCGCGCACGGAAATCCGCCGCATCCTTTGAATCGCGCAGTCGCCTGAGAACGCCCGCGAACGGCGCCCTGCATCAAAATCGCCCTAAGCGATTGATCGGCTTAACACAAATTTTGCGGCGTCGCAGCAATGCCACACAAGACCGGGTAAGATGCGACCTTTCGTACCGCCCGGTCTCTTCGCATGCTCTACCAGATCCACGAATGGCAGCGCTCCATCCTCGGCCCGCTCAGCTATTACGCCGATGCCACCGCGCACCTGCTGACCGACCAGGGCAGTCCCTTCTCGCAGTTGCCCGGCGCGCAGCGCATGGCAGCCGGTTACGAGTTGCTGCATCGACTGGGCAAGGAGTACGAAAAACCTGAATTCGGCATCCACAAGATCGAATCGCATGGCCAGGAAATCGCCATCGTCGAACGCGTGGCGCTGGACAAGCCGTTCTGCCAGCTCAAACGCTTCAAGCGCTTCAGCGACGATCCGGACACCATCGAAAAGATGAAAGAGGAGCCGGTCGTGCTCGTCGTGGCCCCGCTGTCCGGCCACCACGCCACCCTGCTCCGCGATACCGTGCGCACCCTGCTGCGCGACCACAAGGTCTACATCACCGACTGGGTCGACGCGCGCATGGTGCCGCTCAGCGACGGCGCGTTCCGTCTCGACGACTACGTCGCCTACATTGAGGAATTCATCCGTTTCATCGGCGCGCGACAGCTGCACGTGATCTCGGTGTGCCAGCCCACGGTACCGGTGCTCGCCGCCGTGTCACTGATGGCCGCGCGTGGTGAAGACACGCCGCTGAGCCTGACGATGATGGGCGGCCCGATCGATCCGCGCAGCAATCCCACCAGCGTGAACAATCTCGCCACCAAACAGCCGCTGAGCTGGTTCAAGGGCAACGTGATCCACACTGTCCCGCCGAACTACCCCGGCCGCGGGCGCGAGGTTTACCCGGGTTTCCTGCAGCACGCCGGCTTCGTCGCCATGAACCCCGGCCGCCACCTGAGCTCGCACTGGGATTTCTATCTGAACCTGCTGCGCGGCGATCAGGATGACGCTGCTGCCCACCGCAAGTTCTACGACGAATACAACGCCGTGCTCGACATGCCGGCGGAGTACTACCTCGACACGATCGAAACCGTCTTCCAGCAGTTCCTGCTGCCGCGCGGCCTGTGGGACGTGAACGGCGAGCGGGTGACACCGTCGGCAATCAAGCAAAGTGCCCTGCTCACGATTGAAGGCGAGCTGGATGATATTTCCGGCCTGGGCCAGACCGAAGCGGCGCACGATCTGTGCACCGGCATTCCGGCGGACCGACGGGCGCACAAGGTGATCGAAGGCGCCGGCCATTACGGCATCTTCAGCGGTCGCCGCTGGCGCGAAGTGGTTTATCCGCAGGTGCGGGAATTCATTCGCAAGCAGCAGGCGCTTGTGGCGGTGAAGTGATGGATCTCGCTGTCTGACTGCCCGCGCATCGAATGCCGGGCATCGTCGGACAGATGAGCCCCCCATCCGTCGTCATTCCGGCGAACGCCGGATTCCAGTGGCGACAGAATTGAATCAGTGCAAACAAAGTTCGTCCCCGCGCCTTTGTTTCCACGTCGGAAGGTAGTCGCCCATGGTGGATTCCGGCCTGCGCCGGAATGACGACATCAGGGGCAGGTCGGCCAGCCTGGGCTGCCACCAAAAGTTGATGTCACCCAACGTCCAGTCGAATCTCGGTTTCGTCTTCAGGCCATTCTCCGGTTGAAGAGAGCTCCATGAATGACATGCGCCCGTGCTCCAGATAGAGATGGAAGAAGAGGCGGTTCTTGCCATCCGGTGCCGCCACGTCCAACTCCAACGGATGTCTTGCCAGGCAATCCGTGGAAAGCCCTTCCAAACCACTGAAATCGAGGTAATAGCCGCCTCCGGATTTGTCAGTTCGAGCAGAGACATTCACCGCATTCACCTGCGTCACAAGCGCGTCACTTAAACGCGAGTCATTGACCTGACTGGCGATTTTCATGAGGACAGCCTTCTCCAATGCGCTGAGTTCGATGCTCGGCTGGCTCCCTTCCGATAACCGTGTGATGACGCATCCCGTCGTCGACACCTTGCTAGCCCCTGGCAAAGAACGTCCGGAACGCTCCCACTGTCCGCTCGAGACCTTCGTCATCGACGTCCATATGCGTCACGAGCCGCAAAGTCGGCAAATAGCCGATGCTGATCCGCACCTTCTGCTCGCGCAAATGAGCATCCAGTTCACGCAAGCGCTCGGCGGGCACATCGATGAACACCATGTTGGTGTGCTGACCCAAAAGCTTGATGCCAGCGATCTGGCCCAGCCGTTCTGCCATTGACGCCGCGCGCGCGTGGTCTTCCGCCAACCGCTCCACATGATGGTCGAGCGCATACGATCCCGCCGCGGCCAACATGCCGGCCTGACGCCAGCCACCACCGGCAACTTTGCGCCAGCGACGCGCCTTCTCGATAAGTGCGCCGGAGCCAACCAGCACTGAGCCGACCGGTGCGCCCAATCCCTTGGACAAACAGATCGACACGCTGTCGAACAGACTCGCGATGTCTCGCGCCGGGCACCCAGAAGCCACGGCGGCATTGAACAAACGTGCACCATCCAGATGGAAGGCCAGCTTGCGCTCGCGTGCGAAGTGGCTGGCATCGCGCAGATACTCGATGGGCAAGACGCGGCCATGCCAGGTGTTCTCCAGCGCCAGCAGTCGCGTGCGTGCGAAATGGGGGTCCACCGGCTTGATCGCGGCGGCGATCTTGTCCAGCGGCAGACTGCCATCGACATCGTGCGGGATCGGCTGCGGCTGGATCGAGCCGAGCACCGCCGCGCCACCGCCTTCGAACTTGTAAGTATGGGCATCGGCACCGACGAGATACTCGTCGCCGCGCTCGCAATGCGACATCAGGGCCAGCAAATTGGACTGCGTACCGGAGGGCACGAACAGGCCGGCCTCGAAACCAAGGTCAGCCGCCAGACGTGCCTGCAGCGCGTTGACCGTCGGATCTTCCCCATAGACATCATCGCCGACGTCGGCGTCGAGCATGGCCGCCCGCATGGCCGGCGTGGGCCGGGTCACCGTGTCACTGCGCAGATCCACCCAGTTCATACCGCACCGCCGCTGCCAAAAAGAGGCCTAGCTTCGCGCCACCGCCACCAGACGACAAGCACCCCCGGCTTCACGAGCCCGAAGGCTTGGCGCCGCTAGACTCGCCGCGCCCCGATCGCCTGGATCCCGCACATGTCCCTGCTCCGCCTGTATATGCGCGTGCTGGCCCTGCTCGCTCCCGAACGGCGTCTGGCCGTCACCCTGGCGGTCGCCAATCTGGCCCTGGCCGGCGTGTTCTTCATCGAGCCGGTGCTCTTTGGCAAGGTGGTCGACGCCCTTGGGGCATCCACGCCCGGGGCTGCCCCACGCCTGATCGCGCTCTGGGCGGCGGTGGGGTTCGTTGGCGTGGCCGCGGGTGTCTGGGCTTCGCTGCATGCGGACCGCCTTGCCCATCGACGGCGGCTGGCCGCCATCGCCCTGTTCTTCGAACACGCGGCATCGCTGTCGATCGGATTCCACAGCGAGCACCACACCGGGCGCCTTGCCCGCATCATGAACAATGGCGTCGGCAATCTGTTTGGCCTGTGGCTGAGTTTCTTTCGCGAACATCTCGCGACGCTCTTCGCCATCGTCGTGATGATCCCGCTCGCATTGTGGATGAACTGGAAGCTGGCCTTGCTGATGATCGCGCTGATGGCGATCTTTGCATTCTCCAACGCCTTCGCCATTCGCAAGACGCATCGTGCGCAGGCCGAGGTGGAAGAACTGCATCACGAGATTGCCACGCGTGCCGGCGACGTTTTCGGCAACGTTTCCATCGTGCAGAGTTTTACGCGCCTCGCCGCCGAGGCGGCCGACTTGCGCGGCATGATGCGGCAGGTTCTTGCCGCCCAGTATCCCGTGCTGCGCGGCTGGGCGATTCTCTCCGTGCTCAATCGCGCCGCGAGCACCCTCACCATCGTCGCGATCTTTGCGCTGGGCGCGTCACTGCATGCGCGCGGCGAAATCACCGTGGGTGGCATCGTGAGTTTCGTCGGTTTTTCGATGCTCTTGATCGGGCGACTGGAGCAGTTCGCCTCGTTCATTTCCGGCCTGTTCTTTCAGACACAGTCGCTGCGCGATTTCTTCGCGGTGCTGGACGAGCGTCCGGCCATCGTCGAACGCCCCGATGCACTTGAACTGGTCAGCGTGCGCGGCGACGTCGCCTTCGAACACGTCAGCTTCGGCTACGACCCTGTGCAACCTGCCCTGCATGGACTGAGCTTCAACGTGCCCGCCGGAAGCACGGTCGCGCTGGTGGGCCCCACCGGCGCGGGCAAGACCACGGCACTGAGCCTGCTCTATCGCGCCTACGACCCCAGCGCCGGACGCATCACCATCGATGGGCACGACATCCGCGATGTCACGCTCGACTCACTGCGTCGCAACGTCGGCGTCGTGTTTCAGGACCCGGGCATGTTCTACCGCTCGATCCTCGAAAACCTGCGCATCGGCAGGCCGGATGCGCCCATTGACGAGATCGAACAAGCCGTGGCCGCCGCGGAGGCAGCCGTCTTCATCGCACGCAAACCCGAAGGCATGGAAACCCTGGTCGCCGAACGTGGCCGCTCCTTGTCGGGTGGCGAGCGCCAGCGCCTGGCCATCGCGCGCGCCATGCTCAAGAACGCGCCCATCCTGGTGCTCGACGAGGCGACCAGTGCGCTGGATAACGCCACTGAAGTTCGCATCCAGCGCGCATTGGCGACCCTGACCAAGGGACGTACGACATTTGTGATCGCGCACCGCTTGTCCACCGTGCGTCACGCCGACCTGATCCTCGTCCTCGATCAGGGCCGGTTGGTGGAACGCGGACGATTCGATGCGCTGATCGCGCAAGGCGGACTGTTCGCCCGCCTCGCCGAAGATGGCAAGTTCGCGCCGGACGCGGAACCCGTGGGTGAAGGCGAAGAGCTGGCCTGAGGCCCGCTATCCGTTCTTGCGGAAGTACAACCACGCCGCGACCGCCAGCACGACGGCGGGGAGCAGGTTCGCGACCAGCGGCGGAATGCCGTACACCGTACCGAAATTCACCATCGCCTTCTGCAGGAAGTACCAGCCGATGGCGAGCAGGATGCCGATGAACATGCGTTTGCCCAGGCCACCCGAGCGCAGTGCGCCGAAGGCAAAAGGCATGGCGCAAAGCACCAGCACGAGGACATTCAGCGGATACAGCGCGCGCGTCCAGAAGGCCACGGCGTAGACGCCGGGATTCTGGCCGTTGGATTTCAGGTATTCGATGTTGCGATTGAGGTCGCGCATCGGCAGGTACTGCGGCTGGATCACCGACTGCTCCAGCACCTGCGGATTGAGCGTGGAATCCCAGCGCTGTGTGGCGGCTGTCGTGCTGTGCGTGCCCGCGTCATCCAGTGTCGTCGAACGCACACCGCTCAGCACCCACTGGCGACCGTCGTGCTCGGCGGTTTTCGCCCAGTCGAAACGCGACACCTCGCCGTTGGGCGTCAGCGTATAAACGCGCACGTCTGCCAGCTGCACGGTGTTGTGCGTGCCAGTCTGCTTGGCCATGGCGGCCTTCGCGTTGATGATCCGTTCGCCATCGCGCGCCCACAGGCCCGTATTGCTGGCCATGCCCAGGTTGCTGGACTTCATGCGCAGTTGCATCGCCTGCGCCTGGCGATCGCCCCAGGGCGCCGCCGTCTCGCCCAGGATCACCACGCCAGCGATCAACAGCGCCACCACGCCCACCGCCGATGCACCGATGCGGAACTTGGACATGCCCGCTGCACGCAGGGCCGTCAGCTCGCCGCTGGAGGCCAGGCCGCCCAGGCCCAGCAGGCCGCCGATCAGCGCTGAATGGCCAAACATCTCGTACATGCGACGCGGGAAAGTGACCAGGATGTAGATCACCGCGTTGTTGAGCGTGTAACCGTTCTTGCCCACCGCACCGAGCTGGCGCAGGAACTGCAGCACGGCATCAAGGCCGGTCAGCAACAGCCACACCATCAGCAGCGAACCGAGCACCGTCGTGCCGATCAGATAATCGACCCGCTTGAGTTTGAGCGACACGGCCATTACGCCTTGCCTTTGCGCACGTTGCGCGCGGCGTACTGGTTGCGGAACATCCAGGCGGCACCGGCGAACACCAGCAGGCTCACCGCCCACATCGAACCGGCGTTATGCCAATGCCCCTTGATGATCTGCGCGCGGCACAGCGCCAGCAGATTGAAGTAGAGGAAGAACGCCAGCACGGCAAGCAACATGCGGCCGTAACGCGGCTCACGCGGACTTTGGCGCGACAGCGGCAGAGACAGCATCATCAGCACGATCGACATCACCGGCACGGTAATGCGCCAGGCGAACTCGGCGCGACCGTCGGGCGTGGTCACGCGCGCCAGGTCGAAGGTGGGAACGGTGTGTGCGGGATCCTCATCGCTGTCGTCATTCTGCACGTTCGACAGCGAGGCATCGTTGCGCTCGTACTGCATCTTGCGCCAGTTGTCGCCACCGAGCGGAATTTCGTACTGCCAGCCATCGCGCAGTGACAAAAAGCGGCCTTCGCCGTTGGTGTCCTGATAGAGCTGACCGCTCTTGCCGGTCACCAGCTTGACCACCGCCGGGCTGTCCTTGTCCTTGCCCGGGCGCTCCGTGACCAGCAGCGTATTACCCAGCTGGCTGCCGTCGCGGCTCAGCGTGTCGACAAAGATGATGCCGCCCTTGCCCGGAAGTTCGGTAAAACGACCGGCATCCAGACCGGCGGCGATGACCGAGCGATTGGCCTCGGCCACGAGCTGGTCGGAGGTGCGCGCCGCCCAGGGTCCCAGCCAGGTGGAGACCATGGCCACCATGGCGGCCAGCACGGCGGCGAGGATGCCGATCGGACGCAACAGGCCACGCGGCCCCATCCCCGAGGACGCCAGCACGTGCATCTCGCTCTCGCGGTACATGCGACCGAGCGACCAGAACACGCCGAGGAAGCCCGCCAGCGGCAGCAGGTTGGACAGGCCGTCGAGCATGTTCAGGCCCAGCACCTGGAACATCACGCTGGCCGGGAAGCTGCCGTTCGCCACCTGCTGGAGCACGCGCGCAAACGCTGAGCCGGCCATGATGACCAGCAGCACGACAGCTGTCGCGGCCACCGTCTGGGCCAGCTCGCGCAGGAAGTATCGGTCGAGGATGCTCAGCATGAGGTAAAGTGAAGGGCTCCGTGCCTCGCCCCAACCGGGCCGGCAAACCCCAAGTTTAGCTTGTCCGCCTCTTCGCGCGACCTTCGCAGGATCTTATCGATGACGCTCCAGTTCAGCCTTGGCCCCGTGGCTCCCGAAACCGTTGAAACGCCTTGCATTGTGGTCGGCGTGTATGAAAACGGCGTGCTCACCAGCGCCGCCGCCCGCGTCGACACGGCCAGTGGCGGCGCCATCAAGCGCCAGGTGGAAAGCGGCGACATCACCGGCAAGGCCGCGTCCACCAACGTGCTGTTCGCGCCCGAAGGCATGGCCGCCCGCCGCGTCCTCGTGGTTGGCCTGGGTTCGCAGAAGTCGTTTGACGGTGCCAAGTTCCAGAAGGTCTGCCTCGAGGCGGCACGTGCCCTCGGCCGCCTGCCGATCGACGCCGCCGTGTCCTGCCTGACCGAAGCGGACGTCCCCGGCCGGGACGCCACCTGGCGCGTGCGCACCGCCGCCCTGGCCGCGGACCATGCCGCCTACCGTTACACCGCCACTTTCAAGCCGCGCGAGAAGGCCGCCCAGCCCGAGCTGACCAAGGTCACGTTCGCCGGCGCTGATGACGCGCAGGCCGGGCTGGATCAGGCCATCGCCATCGCCCATGGCGTGCGCTTCGCGCGCGAACTGGCCAACCTGCCTCCCAACATCTGCAATCCCGCCTACATCGCCGCCCAGGCGACGCAGCTGGGCGAGAAGCACGCCAAGGTCAGCTGCAACGTGCTCGACGACGCCGAGATGGAAAAGCTCGGCTTCGGCTCGCTGCTGGCCGTCGGTCGTGGCGCGGCCAACAAGCCCAAGCTGGTGGTGCTCAACTACCAGGGCGGCAACGAGGGCGACAAGCCGTATGCCTTTGTTGGCAAGGGCATCACCTTCGATACCGGCGGCATCAGCCTCAAGCCGGGCCCGGGCATGGAAGAAATGAAGTTCGACATGGGCGGCGCCGCTGGCGTGCTCGGTGCCTTCGTTGCTGCCGTGGAAATGGACCTGCCGCTCAACCTGGTGTGCGTGGTGCCGGCCGTGGAAAACATGCCCGACGGCGACAGCTACCGTCCCAGCGATGTGCTGACCAGCCTCTCCGGCCTCACCATCGAAGTGCTCAATACCGATGCCGAAGGTCGCCTGATCCTGTGCGATGCGCTGACCTATACCGCGCAGACGTTCCAGCCGCAGGTGATCATCGATGCCGCCACGCTGACCGGCGCCTGCGTCATCGCGCTGGGCAAGCACGCCAGCGGCCTGATGTCCAAGCATGACGATCTCGCCGCCGAACTGCTCGCCGCCGGTGAAGCCTCGCTCGATCGCGCCTGGCGCCTGCCACTGTGGGACGACTACCAGGTGCAGCTCGACTCCGGTTTCGCCGACGTCGCCAACATTGGCGGCAAGAACGCCGGCGCCATCACGGCCGGTTGCTTCCTCGCACGCTTCACCGAAGGCCAGCGCTGGGCGCATCTGGATATCGCCGGCACGGCATGGGACGAGGGTCGCAAGGGGCTGGCGACGGGCCGGCCGGTGCCGTTGCTCGCGCAGTGGTTGATCGATCGCGCGGCCGGCCTGTAAATGGTCAATAGTTAATGGGGAAATGGGGTGTCTGCGTTAGCCGACACCCTTCCCGCACGAGCAGGCCAATGTTCTCAAGTCGCGACAGCCACCCATTAACCATTCACCATTCACACCCTATGCGCGCTGACTTCTACCTGATCGACAAACCGCGTTTCCGCGAGCAGCCCTTGCTGCTGGTTTGCGAGCTGGCACGCAAGGCGTTCTCAGCCCAACAGCCCACCCTGATCCTCGCCCGCGATTTCGAGCAGGCCGAGGCCATCGACGAACTGCTCTGGGCCTTCGACGAAGATGCCTTCATCCCGCACCAGCTTGCCGGTGACGACGATGACCAGAACACCGCGGTGCTGATCGTCCCGCCGGGCATCGATACGCCGGATCGACCGATGGTCATCAACCTTCGCGATACCTGCCCCACGGGCCAGTTCGATCGCGTGCTGGAAGTGGTGGCGGCCGATCCGGCCGAACGCGAAGGCTCGCGCGAGCGCTGGAAGGAATACGCGCGCCGCGGCGTGAACGTCAGCAAGCACGACATGTAACGGCGGGCGCTTACGCCCGCTCGCCCGTCATTTCCGCCAGCACATCCGCCAGCTGCTCACCCGTGAGCGGCTTGCGCAGGAACGCGTCCATGCCGGCATTGCGCGCATGGACTTCCTCGTCGCCACCGGAGCGAGCCGTAATCGCCACGATGGGCATGCGTTCGACACCGGTTTCGCGCTGGCGAATCAGTCGGGCGATCTGGAAGCCGTCGACGCCCGGAAGGTCGAGATCAAGCAGAGCGACATCGAAGCGCTTCTGCGTCAGCTCGGTCATGGCCGCCAGCCCGTTGCCGACGAAGATGACGTGATGCCCTTGCTTTTCGAGCATGCCGCGAACCACCGCGGCGACGATCACATCGTCCTCGACCAGCAGGATATCCAGGCCTCCGCTGGCAGGAGCACGCGCTGCCGCTGGCGCGTGCACCGGCTCCGGCGCGTGCAGCGCATCCAGGGGCAGCCGCACATGGAAGCTCGAGCCGTGCGCCACGCGCGACTCCAGTTCGATATGCCCACCCATCAGCGCCACCAGCTCGCGACAGATCGCCAGACCCAGGCCACTACCGACGCGACGCTGTGGCCCCGTCGCCTGCTCGAAACGCTGGAACAGGCGCGCCTGGCTGGCCTCGGGAATGCCGGGGCCCGTGTCGATGACGCTCAGATGCAAGCCTCGTTCGTCGAACGTCGCACGCAGCGTGACGCTGCCATGCTCGGTGAACTTCAATGCATTGTTCGCGAGATTCAGCAGTATCTGTTTGATGCGCAGTGCATCTCCCAACACCCGCGGCGGCAGGCTGTCGGCCATGTCGACGTTGAACTGCAGCCCCTTGGACAAGGCCTGCCCACGTTCGAGCAAGGCGACTTCCTCGACCAGGGCACGCGGATCGAACGGCGCGACGTCGAGCGACAGCTTCCCCGCCTCGATCCGCGCCAGATCCAGCGCATCGTTCAAAAGCTTGAGCAACATGCTGCCCGAACGACGAATCGCTTCGGCGTATTCGAGCTGCTGCTTGTCCAGGTCCGTGCTGAGCAGCAATTCGGCCATGCCCATCACGCCTGTCATCGGCGTGCGGATTTCATGGCTCAACGTCGCGAGGAACTGCGTCTTCGCCGCGCTCGCCTGCTCGGCGAGTCGACTGCGCTGTTCGGCCAGCTGGATCTGATGGCGCTGCGCGAGGCGACGGCGCCAGATCAACAACGCAACCCACGCCAGCATCGCCACGAGGGCAACGTAGATACACCATGCCCACCAACGCACCCATGGTGCAGCCTCCACGTGAATGCGCAGCGGCGTGCTGAGCTTGCCCCACTCGCCATCGGCACCGGCCGCCATCACATCGAGCAAATAATCGCCGGCTTCCAGGTTGGCGAATTCGCGCTCGCCGCGGTTGCCCGTGTCGACCCAATCGGCATCGAGGCCACCAAGGCGGAATCGGTAGCGATTGGCATTGATGTTGACGTACGAAAAGACGCGCGCCTCGACATTGAGGTTACGGTCGCGCCATCCCAGCTCCAGGACGCCATGGCTGACCGGTTGCGCATGCAACACGCCTTGCCTGCGCAGACCCAGTCCCGTCAGCGCCAGCTGCGGCGCATGCACTTCGGCGTCCACCTGGTTCGGATTGAAGCCGACGACGCCACCCATGGTCGGCGCATAGATATTGCCATCCGGCATGCGCGCGAAGCCGCGGAAGAACTCGCCGTTGGTCAGGCCATCCTGCAAGCCGAACGATCGGAACTGTCCGGTTTCGGTATCGAAGCGCCACATGCCATCACGACCGAGCATCCACACCCGGCCCTCGTCATCGACCGCAAGATCGACCACGTTGATCGACGGCCAGCCATGGTGCGCATCGACCTTTCGATCGAGCACCATCGCATCGCCCTGGTGATGGTAATGCTCCAGACCATCGGGACGCGCCAGCCAGATGCCGTCCTTGTCGAAGTCAAAGGCATCCACGGCGCGTTCGTTGCTGATGCCGGGCACCGGTTCAAAGTGATCGTTGCCGGCATCGAGCCGGCGCAGGCCACCATCGCTCGCGTACCAGAACACGCCGCGTTTGAGTGTCAGCTGGCTGCCCCAGCGCGCCTTTTCATCGGCTGGCTTGATCGCCACCGGCGTCACTGCCAGCGTCTCCTGATCGACGCGGAACAGGCCCTCGCTGAAAGTGCGCGCATACAACTTGCCGTCGGGACCCAGCTCCACTTCGAGCGGATGGGCCATGCCACTGTCGGCCGAAGACACGCGATCGAGCTTGCCGTCCGCATAACGATACAAGCCGCCCTGCACGGCGATCCACAAGCGCCGCTGCGCATCTTCGGTCATGCCCACGACATCGCCGCGCATGTCCGACAACACATGTTCCACGGCGCCCGTGTGCGGATCGAGCTTGTCCACGCGACCGCTGCGGGCGCCCACCCAGACGCGCCCATCGCGCCCGCGCGCCAACGCGGTGGCGACGGAGTCACGCAGGCTGGTCGGCTCGTCAGGCACGTGCGTGAAACGGCTGACGTTGTTCCAACCCGGCGCGAGATACGCAACGCCACCATCGAACAACGCTATCCACAACCCACCTTCGCGATCAGGCTGCACCTTCCACACCCAGGTGCCAGGGAGGTTGCCTGCCAGCAGCGGCTGATTGGCGACGGGCTTCACTGCCTGCCCCGGCGCCTCCTGCAGATACAGGCCTCGCTGCGTGCCGATCCAAAGGCGACCTTCGGTATCGCGGGCGCTGCTCAGCACATTGATCTGGGCAATGTCGTCGCAAAACATGCGCGCGATGCCATCGGCGCCTACCGTGAGCAGACCGCGCGCCGATGCGATGCGAATTTCATCGCCATCGCCTTCGATGCGCCAGGCGTCGATCGGTTCGCTGCTGTGCTCCTGCGGAATCGGCCGGATGTTGCCTTGCTCGTCACGCATGAACACGCCCTTCGCGCTGCCGATCCACAGGCGTTTGCGGGCATCCATGAAGAGCGCGGCGACGGCACCGAACCCCGCTGCATCGTTATCCGGCCCCGGCGCGGCGATGTGATCAAAGCTGTGCCCGTCCAGGCGCATGCGATCCAGGCCATGGGCCGTGCCAACCCAGATCGAGCCGTCATAGGTCTGTTTGATCACCCAGACCTTGTCGCTGCTCAGACTGTCCGGGTTCGACGGGTCGTGTCCCCAGTGCTGGAAGCGTTCGGTGATGGGGTCATACCGGTTGAGGCCGGCTTCAAGGCCACCCGCCCACAGATGGCCCGACTTGTCCACCATGAGGGTGGAAATGCCGTTGTCGTGCAGCGAGTTGGGATCGTCCGCCAGATGGCGGAACACCCGGAATCCGACGCCGTCATACCGGGCAATGCCACCCTTGGTGCCGAACCACATGGCGCCGTCCGGCCCCTGCGCCACGGTGTAGACGCTGCTGCTGGGCAGCCCGTTGGCCGTGCCGTAGCTGCGAAACTGGGGAGTGGCGAGCATGCCGTCGCTGGCGACGGGCGCACTGCCCTGGCTGGACTGCGCGGTCGCCGGGGATGCAAGAAGCGCGATGCCGAGCAGCAATGACGACAGCATGATCTCCCCCAGTAGCCGGTGATCATGCCAAATCTGGAGCAGGCTGCCGAGAGGGGCCGATGTGAAGGCCTGGGCCGGGCCGCAGGCCTACGGCTGGAATAGCCGGGGGACGACGTCCCGGAGAGCATCGCGCAACTGGCCGAGGTCCAGGTCCGGGTCGCGCGCCGCTCGTACCGCCAGGCCTTCAATCAGGCAGAGGAAGGCCAGCGCCCGGCGCTGTGCCAGTTCAGGCGACATCCCAAAGCCACCTTCCGACGCCGGCTTGGTCAGAAGCTCCTGGAAAGCGTCCATGCCAATGCGGTCCGCCGTCCGCGTCGCCTGTGCTACCGCGTCATCGCGCGTGCTTTCCGCGCAGGTCTCCAGGAACAGCGCAGCATTCATCATGCGCATGTCCGGCGTGGGACGGCTCCAGGTGGCGAAGCACTCGACGATGGCCTCGACCGGGTCGGTCGCAGCGCTGAACTCGCGCATGTCCTCCAGCTCGATGTCCGTCTGGCGCTCGATGATGGCGAGCACGATCGCGCTTTTGTTCGGAAAGTAGCGATAGATGAGGCCCGCACTCATGCCGGCCTCGTCCGCGATGTTGGACATGCTTGCCGCATGGAATCCGAACTTGACGAAGCAATGCTGCGCGGCCGCGAGGATGCGCTCGCGCTGGGCCTTCGCCCGGCCGCTCAGTGGCTTGTCGTCGGATGTCTCGTCATTCATGGTGCGCGTGGATTCCAGCCGCCTCCGAGCACTTTATACAAAGTGACGCGATTGTTCTGCTCCGCCAGGCGCACCGCAATAAGTTGCTGCTGCGCCGTGTACAGCTCGCGCTGCGAGATCAGCGACACGAGGTAGCTGTCGCGGCCGGCCTTGTAGCGCGCGCGCGACAGCTCATCCGCCCGCGCCGCGGCGGACACCAGGGCCTCCTGGGCGACTCGCTGGTCAGCCAGCGTACGCGTCAGCGCCAGTGCATCGGATACCTCGCGAAAACCGGACTGGATCGCTTTCTCGTACTGGGCCAGCGCAATCTGCTGGTCCGCCTTGGCACCCGCCAGCTGCGCCGTCAGGCGACCGCCCTGGAAAATGGGCACGGTGATCTGCGGCAGGAAGGTCCAGGTGCCGCTGCCGCTCTTGAACAGACCCGACAACTCGTTACTGACCGTGCCGACGCTCCCGGTGAGCTGGATCGACGGGAAGAACGCCGCGCGTGCGGCGCCGATATCCGCGTTGGCCGCACGCAGCAGATGCTCGGTTTGCACGATGTCCGGACGGCGAAGCAGGACATCGGAAGGCAGCCCGGCCGGCAAGGCACCAAGCATCGTGACGTCGCCATTCAGGCCATCCGGCAACAGGTCGTCGTCCAGCTGCGCGCCGACGAGGAGTCGCAGCGCATTGATGTCCTGCGCTACCTGGCCGTTGTAACGCGCGACGTCCGCACGCGCGTTCTCCACCGTCGTCTGCGCCTGGCTCACGTCTAGGCTCGACGCACCGCCCAGCGCATGGCGTTGCTGGGTCAGCTTGAATGCCGATTCCTGGTTGTCGCGCGTCGCCTGCGCCACCTTGAGCAACTCCTGATCGGCCGCAAGCGTCAGATAGGCATTGGCGACTTCGGCAATCAGGCTCAGTTGCGTACTGCGTTGGGCAGCGTCTTCAGCCAGGTAGCGTTCGAGTGCCGCCGTGCTCAGCGAGTGCACGCGACCGAACAGATCCAGTTCAAAGGCCGTCGTGCCCAGGTCGACACGATCCACTTCGGACACGGGCAAGCCGCTGACACCCGTGCGCGTCGATTGCCCAACCACATTGACCGACGGCACGCGATCGGCGCGCTGGATGCGGTACTGCGCGCGGGCCTTCTCGACATTGAGCACGGCCACGCGCAGGTCGCGATTGTTATCGAGCGACCGTTCGATCAGGCGCACGAGCTTCGGATCGGCGAAGAACTGGCGCCAGCCGATGTCTGTCGCACTGCCCGGCCCCACGGGCGTTGTCTCTGCCAGGGGCCACGAAGCGGGAATGTCCGCCTGCGGCGCGGGGACCCTGGGCGCCATGCTGACGCAGCCACCGAGGGCCAGGGCGATGGCCATGCCGCATGCGGCGAAGATGGGCTTACTCATGATTCAGTTCTCCCGCCGCTGGCATGTCGCCAGCCACGGCCTTGGTCTTGCCGAACACACGCTGCACGGTCACGAAGAAAAGCGGCACAAAGAAGAGGCCGAACGAGGTGCCAGCGATCATGCCGCCGAGCACGCCCGTACCGATCGCACGCTGCGCGCCCGAGCCGGCACCACTGGCCAGCGCCAGCGGCAACACGCCCAGGCCGAAGGCCAGCGACGTCATCAGGATGGGGCGCAGGCGCGTGCGTACCGCCAGCAACGTGGCAGCCACCAGGTCCATGCCCTTTTCGATGTTCTCCTTGGCGAACTCAACGATCAGGATCGCATTCTTGCTCGACAGGCCAACCGTCGTGAGCATCGCCACCTGGAAGTACACATCGCGATCCAGCCCGAACAGCGTCGCCGCCGTCACCGTGCCGAGAATGCCCAGGGGCGCGACCAGCAACACGGCCGTCGGCACCGACCAGCTCTCGTAAAGCGCCGCAAGGCAGAGGAACACCACCAGCACCGACAACGTGTAAAGCAGCGGCGCCTGCGATCCTGCCTCGCGCTCCTGGTACGACTGGCCGGTCCATTCCATGCCGATGCCGGCCGGCAGCTGCGACACGAGCTTCTCCACCTCGGCCATGGCGACGCCCGAACTCACGCCCGGTGCCGCTTCGCCGTTGATCTGCATGGCGGACACGCCGTTGTAACGCTCAAGGCGCGGCGAACCGAAATCCCAGCGCGAGCTGGCGAAGGCCCGGAACGGCACCATCGCACCAGCGGCATTGCGCACCGACCATTTCTCGAAGTCTTCCGGCGCCATGCGGAAGGGTGCATCGGCCTGGACGAAAACGCGCTTCACGCGCCCGCGATCCATGAAGTCATCGACGTACTGCCCGCCCCAGGCCATCGACAAGGTGTCGTTGACTTCACCAATGGAAAGCCCTTGCGCCGCGGCCTTGCTGTAGTCGACATCGATGCGGAACTGCGGCGTGTCGTCCTGCCCATTGGCGCGGACATTCGCCAGCACCTTGCTTTGACCTGCCGCCTGCAGGAACGCATCGCGCGCAGCCACGAGTTTTGTGTGGCCAAGGCCCGCGTTGTCTTTCAGATAGAAATCGAAGCCAGCCGAATTGCCGAGCTCGGGCACGGCCGGCGGCGCGAACGCAAACACCAGCGCCGACTTGATCTGGCTGAAGGCACCCATCGCGCGACCGATCACCGAATCCAGGCTCAGGTCAGCTGCTTTTCGCTTGCTCCAGTCCTTCAACTGCACGAAGGCCATAGCGGCGTTCTGCCCGCCACCGGCAAAGCTGAAGCCCTGCACGGAGAACACCGAGTCAACCGCCGGATCTTCCATGAAGTGCTTCTCGACGGTCTCAACGACATGACTTGTGCGCTCAGTGGTTGCACCCACAGGCGTCTGGATCATGGTGAAAGCGAAGCCCTGGTCTTCCATCGGAAGGAACGAGGTCGGCAGGCGCAGGAACACCACCACCATGACGGCACTCATCACCACGAACGCAAACAGGAAGCGACGCCCGCGCCCGACGATGCCGCTGACCGCACCCTGGTACTTCTTCGTGCCCTGGTCGAAGCGTCGGTTGAACCAGCCAAAGAAGCCACGCTCCGACGCGTGGTGTCCCTTGGCGATGGGCTTAAGCAACGTCGCGCAGAGCGCTGGCGTCAGCACGATGGCGACAAGCACGGACAAAGCCATCGAAGACACGATGGTCACCGAGAACTGCCGGTAGATCACGCCCGTTGAACCGCTGAGGAACGCCATCGGCACGAACACCGCCGAAAGCACCATGGCGATGCCGATCAACGCGCCGGTGATCTGCGTCATGGACTTGCGCGTGGCTTCGAGTGGCGACAGCCCTTCCTCGCTCATCACGCGTTCGACGTTTTCCACCACCACGATCGCATCATCCACCAGCAAGCCGATGGCCAGCACCATGGCGAACATGGTGAGCATGTTGATCGAATAGCCCAGCGCCGCGAGCACGGCAAACGTACCGAGCAACACCACCGGTACAGCGATAGTGGGAATGAGCGTGGCACGGAAGTTTTGCAGGAACAGATACATCACCAGGAAGACCAGCACAATGGCTTCCAGCAGCGTCTTGATCACGCCCTCGATGGAGACTTTCACGAACGGCGTGGTGTCGAAAGCAACCACCGACTTCACGCCGCGCGGAAACGAAGGCTCCATCTGTTTGAGCGCCGACGTCACGCGCCCCGCCGTCGCCAGCGCGTTGGCGCCGGACGTCAGCGACACGGCGATGCCGGTGGCCGGCTTGCCGTTGTACTTGCTGGTGAAGCCATAGTCCTGCAGGCCAAGCTCCACGCGCGCCACGTCGCCCAGGTGCAGCACCGAGCCATCGGTATTGCTGCGCACGACGATCTGCCGGAACTGCTCGGGCGACTGCAGGCGCTGCTGCGCAATCACCGTGGCGTTGAGCTGCTGGCCCTTCACCGCCGGATTGCCGCCGATCTGCCCCACTGCCACCTGCTGGTTCTGCGCGCGCAGCGCCGTCACCACCTCGGTGGGCGTGAGCTTGTAGGTGTCGAGCTTGTTCGGATCCAGCCAGATGCGCATTGCGTACTTGGAGCCGAACACTTCGATGCTGCCGACGCCTTCGAGGCGGCTGAGCGGATCGACGAGATTGGCCGTGACGAAGTCCGCGATGTCATCACCGTCAAGGCGACCGTCTTCGGATACGAAGCCCACTACCATCAGGAAGCCCGAATTGGACTTCACCACGTTGATGCCCTGCTGCTGCACGATCTGCGGCAACAACGGCGTCGCCAGCTGCAACTTGTTCTGCACCTGCACCTGGGCGATGTCGGGATTGGTGCCGTTCTGGAAGGTCAGCGTGATCTGCACCGAACCGTCGGAGTCACTGGTTGCCGACATGTACAGCAGGCCATCGAGGCCCTTCATGTTCTGCTCAATGATCTGCGTCACCGAGTCTTCCGCGGCCTGCGCGGACGCACCGGGGTAGTTCGCGTTGATGACCACCTGCGGCGGTGCGATCAGGGGGTACTGGGAGATGGGTAGGCGTACCAGTGACAGCGCACCGGCCAGCATGATGATGATCGCGATGACCCACGCGAAGATGGGTCGATCGATGAAGAATCGGGCCATGGGTCGGATCCCTCAGTGAGCCGCCGCAGCGTTGGATGCCGCCGCGGCCGTCCTTGCCGGCGCGGCCGCGACGCCCGCCTCGGTGGCGTGCACCGGCATGCCCGGCTGGATCATCTGCAAGCCCTCGACGATGACCTTGTCACCGGCGGCGAGCCCTCCGTCGACCAGCCACTTGTCGCCCATGGTGCGGCTCACCTGCACGTCGCGCAGCGCGGCCTTGCCGTCATGGTCGACCACCATGGCGGTGGCGCCGCCCTTGGCGTCACGCGTGATGCCGGCCTGCGGCACCAGCAGCGCCTGCGGACTGGTGCCCTTGTCGACCACGGCGCGAACGTACATGCCCGGCATCAGGATGTGCTCCGGGTTCGGCACGATCACACGCAGCGCGAAGCTGCCCGTCGTCGGATCCACGCTGACATCCGAGAACTGCAGCTTGCCGTCATGCGCATAGCGGCTGCCATCTTCGAGAAGGATCTTCACCGGCGTGCCGTCGGCCTGCTTCAGGGCGCCTGAAGCGATCTGCTTGCGCAACGCCAGCAGTTCGCCGCTGGACTGGGTGACGTCCACGTACACCGGATCGATCTGCTGCACGCGCGCCATGGGGTCGGCCTGGTTCGCGGTCACCAGCGCACCTTGCGTGACATTGGACTTGCCAATGCGCCCGGTGATGGGCGACACGATGTGCGCAAAGTCGAGCGTCACCTTCGTGCTCTCCACGGAGGCCTGCGCGGCGGCCACGTCGGCCTCCGCCTGGCGCCACGCCGCGGTTGCCGTCTCGTCGTCCTGCTTGCTCACCGCATCGATGCGCGCCAGCTCACTGGAGCGTTTCGCATTGAGCTCGGCCGAATACAGCGCGGCTTTCGCCTTGGCGAGCGCTGCCTTGGCGCTGTTGTGATCGGCGCGGTACTGCGCATCTTCCAGCTGGTAGAGCGGCTGGCCGGCCTTCACCAGCGCGCCTTCGACGAACAGGCGCTGCTTGATCACGCCATTGACCTGCGGCCGGACCTCGGCAATCAGGAAAGCCTGAGTGCGCCCGGGCAACTCACGCGACACCGTGACCGGCTGCGGCTTGAGCGTGACCACGGTGACCTCGGCAGGCCCCGCCTGGGGGGCAGCGGCATGGCTGCCGCAGGCGGTGAGGGCAACCAAAGCGAAAACCAGCGCACCCGCCTTGAGCGGGCGCATGTAGGGGCATGTGAAAGACATGAAAGACCTCGTCCCTGGGGTGGGGGCGACCGTGGGAAGTAGAGAATGAACGTTCATTCTCATTATTGTACCCATTCGTCAGATTCGTCAACATAACGCCGCAGGGTGTGCCATGGGCAGGTGTCTTTCGACCTATATGCCACCCCTGTCCAGCGACGTCGGCTGCCGGCCATCACGACCCGCCGGCAAGCGGGTCCACTCCAACGCGACGAACGAGCGCGCCGACTTTCGACGTCGGCGCGACCTGGGCGGCCCGGTCCGAATCAGCGCCATCACCGAATGACGGCTTACATCCTTGCCGCCCTTGATCAGGCACACAGAAGAAACAATCCGTTCCCGTCGTTGCCGCTGGTACGTTCACCGACATTCATCCAGACTTTCGCCATGACTGCCTTCACCCGCCTTCGCCGATGGCTCGCCTGCATCGTTCTCGCCGCGCTGCCGCTGGCCGCGATGGCCGCCGATGACACCTATCGCTACGACACGGTGCACAGCCAGATCCTCTTCAGCATTTCGCACAATGGCTACTCACGGCCGTTCGGGCGGCTGCATATCGCCAAAGGCTGGCTGCGCTTCGATCCGAAGGCGTGGGACCGGGCCGCGACCGAGCTCGATATCGATCTGGGCTCGCTGGACATGGGCGATGCCGCCTGGAACCAGGCCGTCCTCAAGCCCGGCTTCCTCGATGGCGCCGGCCAGCGCTACGCCCACTTCGTCAGTACGTCGGTCGAACGCAAGGACGACAGCCACGGCATCCTGCACGGCCAACTCACGCTCAAGGGCGTGACGCGGAACATCGAGATCTCCTTTACGGTCAATCGCATTGGCACGACGGTCTATGGCATGCACAAGGTGGCCGGCTTTTCGGGCATCGCCACCCTGGACCGCAACGAATTCGGCATGACATCCAACCCGAACGCCATCGGCAGCAGCGTCAGCATCTGGCTGGAGCTGGAAGCCATCCAGGACGACAACGCAGGCAAGGAAAAGGAAACACCATGAGTTTGTTGAGCACCCGTCAGCAGTGGGGATCGGTGGCGAAATTCTTCCACTGGATCACCGCGCTGATCATCCTGGGCAATGGCATCTTTGGCCTGTGCATGGACCTGGCCGCCAATCCGATGCAGAAGATCACCTGGCTTGCACTGCACAAGTCGTTTGGCCTGACCGTGCTCGCACTCTTCCTGCTGCGCGTCATCTGGCGGGCGTTCGACAAGCGACCGGCCGAAGACCCGGCCCCGCGCTGGCAACAATGGGCCGCGCACGCGGTGCATCTGGGCCTGTATGTGCTGATTGCACTGATTCCGCTCAGCGGCTGGTGGCTCAATTCGGTCGCCGGCAAGCCGCTTCAGTTCTTCAAGCAGTTCAACCTGCCGGCCATCGCTGCCGCCAACCCGGAGCTCAAGGACCAGGCCCATTCGGTGCACGAATACCTGTTTTGGCTGCTTGTGCTCCTGTTGGTCGCCCACGTCGGTGGCGCCCTGAAGCATCACCTGTTCGAACGCGATAACACCCTCCGCCGCATGCTCCCCTTCCGCCGCGTGCGCGACGATGCCCCCACCCAAGGAGACCGCTCATGAAGTCCTACGCACGCCTGCTCGCGCCACTTGTCCTGGCGCTGGCCCTGCCCTTCGCCGCCCAGGCCGCCGAGTACACCGTGCAGCCGTCCAGCAGCAAGCTCGGCTTCACCGGCACCTTTCAGGGCGCCACGTTCGATGGCAGCTTCAACAAATGGAATGCGGCCATCACCTATGACGCCGCCAACGTGGCCGCGTCCAGGTTCGACGTCACGGTGGATCTGGCCAGCGTGAAGACGGGCGACAGCGATCGCGACGGAGCACTTCCCGGCGCGGACTTCTTCAACGTCGCCAAGTTCCCCCAGGCGCACTTCGTCACCACGGCATTTCGCCAGAGCGGCAGCCAGGTCATCGCCGACGGCCATCTCACGCTGCGCGGCGTGACCAAGCCGGTCAGTCTCAACGTGACGTTCAAGCCGGCTGGCAGTGGCGCAACGCTCGACGTCAGTGGCAGCGTGAAGCGCCTGGATTTCGGCGTCGGCACGGGCGACTACGCCGACACCTCCGTGATCGGTGCCGACGTGAAGATCAACGCACACCTGACACTCACGGCGAAGTAATTTCACCCATCCCACCGGGGCGACGGCCGGTCCGTCGCCCCGGTTTTTTTTGCCTTCGCCGTCGGCCTAAGTACAAACCGCAGGGCACTACCGTGGGACTACTTGTGTCCTCTTAAGTAAGAACACTGGAGTTGAAAAACGCCCGCAAGAAAGCGTCGAAAAATATCCCGCATAGACACTCCGCGCTATGGTTTCCTCGCAAGACTCGGCGGAGAATGATCGCGCCCCACACGCACGTTCGGGATGATCATTAGCCATCGGAGGTCTTATGCGCTCTCCTCGTCTGATCGTCGCAACACTTGCACTGAGCCTGTCGTTTGCCGTTCCCGTCGTGCATGCCGATGACCACCCGATGCTGGACACCTTTTCGGTGAGCGCGGGCTTCTTCGCCAACAATTTCGACGGCGGACTTCGCGCCGATGGCCAGGTCAAGAATTCCGGTACCACGCTGAACTTCTCACGCGACCTGGGCCAGGACGACTCGCGCTACCTGCCTTACTTTGCCGTGTCGTGGCGACCCTGGGATCGCCATGAGTTCGAGTTCAGCTACTACCACGACTCCACCGACGGCAACCGCACGCTCACGCGTAACCTGCAGTTCAACAACCAGGAACTGGTGGTCGGCTCGACGCTGCGCTCGAAGTTCACGCTCGATACGTTCGGCTTTACCTATCGCTACTGGGCCTGGATCGGTGACGAAGCGGCCTTTGCACTGACCGGCGGCCTGCAGGCCTACAGCTTCGACCTCAAGCTCGACGGCACCGTGAGCGCCAATGGTCCCGGCGGCGGAGGGACGGCTACACGCCAGGCCAAAGCCAAGGCCAATACCGACCTGCCCGATCCGTCCATCGGCGTGGCATTCCGCTACCAGATGGCCTCATGGGCCCGACTGACGGCCGACCTTGGCGCGTTCAAGGCGAACATCGCCGACATCGATGCCACGCTCTATAACGCACGCGTGGGCGTGGAGTTCTATCCGTTCGAAAACTGGGCCGTCATCACCCAGTACTCGTACAACAAGATCGACGCGGACGTGAACAAGGATCGCTTCCGCGGCAACGCGACGTTCCGCTTTAGTGGCGGCCAGGTCCTGCTGAAGTACCGCTTCTAGTCCGGGCTGACGACGGGCATGTACCGCATCGACGAGCCACGCCTGGGCGGACGGCGGCTGACGGAATGGCGGCGTCGAGGCAAGCGCCTGGTGGGCCTGCTGCTGGGTGCGATCGCGATCCTCACGCTGGGCGTGTGGTTCCTGGACAGCACCACCGCACCGCCCATGGGGAAACTGCAGAACGCGGTGTGGAACGCGGTCAACCTGATCGCCACGCTGGGTTCGTTCGCCGACCTCAACGTACCGCAGAAGCTTTTCCTATCCTTGGGCGCGGTCGTCGCCATGATTTTCGTCGGTTACGCCATCACCACGCTGTCGGGCGTGCTTTCCAGCGACGCGGTGACGGCCTTTCGGGAGAACCGCGCCATGTCGCGCAAGCTCGACCAACTGAGCAGCCACGTCGTCATCGCGACGTTCGGCCCCGTGGGACGCCTGGTGGCAGGCCATGTGCGCCAACTCGGTGAAACAGTGCTGATCATCGACATCGATGAAAAGCGCGCTACCGAAGCGACCGAGGATGGTTATCTGGCCATCTGCGGTGATCCGGGATCCTTCGACAAGGTCATCGGCCGGGCGCAGCTCGACATGGCCCGCTCGCTCCTGCTTACCGGCACCGACGCCACGCACAACCTCGCCATCACCCTGATGGCGCGCACCGTCAACCCGGCGCTCGAAATCGTCGTCTTCAGCGACAGTGACCTGCGCCGCCGCATGTTGCTGGGCGCCGGTGCCACCACCGTCGTGGATCTGGATGACATCGTCGCCCGCACCTTCATGGGCCACCTGGGCGGCGGTCGCCGCCCGTGATTCACTGGGGACGATCGTCCGCCAGCCCCTCCTTCCCTGCCGGCCATCCGTAACCCAACGCCTTGTAGACGTTGATCACCTCGATCAACTGCTGTGCCTGCAGACCCGACTGCGTGAGCTGTGCGTTGAAGAGACTGCGCTCCGCGTCGAGCACCTCCAGATAGCTGGTGTAGCCACCTTCGTAGAGATCGCGCGACAGGGACGCATACTGCCCCAGCGCCTTGACCTGGTCGTTGGTGGAAACCAGTTGCTCCTTGGAGCGCTGCTCGCCCACCAACGCATTGTCGACATCGGCAAAGGCGTTCTGGATGGCCGCCTGATACGCGAAGAGCGCCTGCTGCTGGCGAGCCTCGGCGACATGCACCGAACCGCGAATCGCGCCGCCCGTGAAAATCGGCTGGCTGATCGCGCCGGCATACGACCACATCTTGGCCGGGCCGCTCCATAACGAACCCAGTCCCGTACTCGCACGTCCCAGCAGACCGGTCAGACTGATGACAGGGAAGTACTGCGCGCGCGCCGCGCCAATCTGTGCATTGGCAGAGACCAGGTTCTGCTCCGCCTCCTGAATATCAGGACGTTGCTGCAACAATGCCGAGGGTAATCCCGCCGGAATCGCCGGGAGGCTGATCTGATCGATGGACTTGCCGCGCGGAATCGGCCCAGGATTTTCGCCAAGCAACAGCGATATGGCGTTTTCCTGTTGCGCGATCTGCTGGGCGATGGCTGATTCGGAGGTCTGCGCCACGGCGTATTCCGACTCGGCCTGCGACAGCTGCACCTGGGACACCACGCCACCGGCAAACCGCTCCTGAAACAAATTCAGTGCATCCAGGCGGGTGGCAACCGTTGCCTGGGCGATCACCAGACGCTGGTCGAGATCCCGCAGGGTGATATAGGCCGAAGCCACGCTGGCCTCCAACGACACCAGGGTACCCTGCCGCGCGAACTCGGTCGACAGCAGGTCGGCCTTGGCCGATTCCCTGAGGCGACGCAGCCGCCCGAACAGGTCAATCTCCCACGACATCGCCGCAGCCACCTGCACCTGCGACGTCTCATAGTTGGGTGTGAGCTTGGTGGCGGCGTTGCGTTGGCGCCCGCCCGATGCCCCCAGGCCAATCTGAGGATAGAGCTGCGAACTGGTTTCCATCACCCGGCCGCGATACTCATCGATGCGCGCGGTGGCAATGGCCAGATCCTTGTTCTGTGCCACCGCCTTGCTCACCAGCTGATCGAGCACGGGATCGTTGAACTGATGCCACCACTCGGCGTTGAAGCTGCTGGTCGCATTCGGATCGGCAAAGCGATAGGACTCCGGAGACGTAACCTCGGGACGGTGGTAATCCGGACCCACGGCGCAGCCGGCCATCAGGCTCACCAGGATGCAGGTCAGCAAGACGTGACGTCGCATCTTCATGTCAGCCCTCCTCGCCCGGCGTCGGCAAGCTGGGTGTCGACGCCGGTTCCACCGGCTTGTCCTCGGCCTGCTTCTTCTTGCGCCCGGACATCACTTCAAGACCCCAGTAGAACATCGGAATGAAGAACACCGCGATCACCGTGGCGCCGAGCATGCCGAAGATCACGCCGGTGCCGAGTGACCGGCGACTCGCGGCGGATGCGCCGCTGGCGATGGCGAGTGGCACGCAACCCAGGATGAAGGCCAGCGAGGTCATGATGATGGGACGCAGGCGCATCTTGGCGGCATGGATCGCCGCCTCGTAAGGCGACATGTGCTCCTTGTGCGCCATCTCCACCGCGAACTCGAAGATCAGGATGGCGTTCTTTGCCGCCAGCGCAATCAGTACCGTCAAGCCAATCTGGAAATAGACATCGTTCTCCATGCCGCGCAGCAGGATGCCGACCAGCGCACCGAACAACGCGAAGGGCACGGCCATGATCACGCCCAGCGGCAACGACCACTTCTCGTACTGCGCCGCGAGAATCAGGAACACCATCAGGATGGCGAAACCGAACACCGCCACCGCCGTCGAACCAGCCGACTTCTCTTCATACGCCTGGCCGCTCCATGCAAAGGCATAGCCACTGCCGAGCACTTCGTTCGCCACCTGCTCCATGGCCTGGATGGCCTGGCCCGAGCTGTAGCCTTCGGCTGCGTCACCGGTGATCTTCGCTGCAGGGAAATTATTGAAGCGCGTGACGATATCGGCACCCGGCACGAAATGCGTCGTGGTGACCGACTTGATCGGCACCATCTGGCCATCCTTGTTGCGCACGTACAGGTTCAGCAAGTCATCCGGCTTCATGCGATAACTGGGCTCGGCCTGCAGGATCACCTGGAACAGGCGGCTGCTCTTGGGGAACTGGCTCACGTAAAGCGAACCAAACATCACCTGTAGGGCCTGGTACACGTCCTGCACGGCCACGCCCTGTGATTCCGCGCGCTCCCGATCGACTTCCACCATGAACTGACGCGACTTGGTGTTGATGGTCGAGTTGATGCCGCGCAGTTCCGGACGCTGCTTGGCCTTGGCGATGAATTCACGTGCCTTGGCTTCCAACGCCTGGTAGTTGCCATTGCCCGTGCTCTGCAGCCAGAACTCGAAACCACCGGTCGTTCCCAGGCCAGGAATGGACGGCGGGTTGATGGGAACGATGACGCCATCGCTGTACTTGGCAAATTCCTTGCTGCCTTCGCGGATCAGGTCATTGGCGGTCTGGTCGCGGTCATGGAAACCCTTGAGCGTCACGAACAAGGTGCCCGCATTGGCCTTGTTCTGCGAATCGATCAGGCTGTAGCCAATAGGCGCCGCCACGGATTTCACGCTCGGTTGCTTGGCAAACCAGTCCTCGGCCTTCTTGGAGAGATCGCCGGTGCGATCCAGACTGGCCGCATCGGGCAGCATCACCGCCGCCAGCAGGTAGCCCTGGTCTTCCACCGGAAGGAACGACGATGGAATCGATTTGAACAGGCCACCCGTAATCACGAGCATGCCGCCGATCAGCAACAATGACATCGTCACGCGTTTGATCGCCAGCTGCACGCCACGGCCGTAACTGTTGGTCCACTTGTCGAACTTGGTGTTGAACCAGGTGAAGAACTTGTTCTTCTTGTGCGATCCGGGCTTGAGCAGGATGGCCGCCAGCGCGGGCGACAGGGTCAGCGCCACCACGCCCGACAGCACCACCGAAATCGCGATGGTCACAGCGAACTGCTTGTAAAGCTGTCCGGTGATGCCCGTGAGAAAGGCCACTGGCACGAATACCGCCAGCAGCACCAGGACGATGGCTACAACGGGCCCGCTCACCTCGTCCATGGCCCGCTTGGCCGCCTCCTTCGGCGGCAATCCAAACTCCGTCATGTTTCGTTCGACGTTTTCGATCACCACAATTGCATCGTCGACCACGATGCCGATCGCGAGCACCATGCCAAACAAGGTCAGCATGTTCACCGAGAAACCCAGCGCCGACATGCCGATGAAGGTACCGATGATCGACACCGGCACCGCCAGCAGCGGCACCAGGGTAGCGCGCAGGCTTTGCAGGAAGATGTAAACGACCAGTATCACCAGGATTACCGCGTCACGCAGCGTATGGATCACCTCGGCAATGGACTCGTTGACGAACTCCGTCGTGTCCAGCGCAATCTGGTAGTCGAGGCCCGGGGGGAAGCTCTTCTTCAGGTCATCCAGCGTCTTGCGCACCTGTTTGGCCACATCCAGCGCGTTGGCACCCGGTTGTTGGTAAACGGCAATCAACGTTGCGGTCTTGCCGTTGTATCGGCCGCGCAGACCATAGTCTTTCGAACCCAGTTCGGCGCGCCCGATATCTTTCACGCGAACCAGTGCGGCTGCGTCACTCGCGCCGCCACGCAGGATGATGTTTTCGAACTCCGAGGGTTCGGTCATCTGACCCTTGGTGGCGATCGGGAAGGTCTGCAACACCGGCGTGGGCGTCGGCGACTGGCCGATGCGACCGGCGGAGAACTGTTGGTTCTGGCTGGCGACGGCGTTCTTCACGTCACCTGCGGTCACGCCGAGTTTGGCCATGCGATCAGGCTTGAGCCAGATGCGCATGGCGTAGTCGGCGGTGCCGAAAATCGAGGCCTGGTTGGCGCCGGGAATGCGCTTGATCGCATCGAGCACATACACGTTGGCGTAGTTCGCCACGTACGGCTGATCCAGCGAGTTGTCCGGCGAATAGATGGCAATCACCATCATGAAAGCCGAGGAGCGCTTCTGCACCGAGACGCCTTGCGAGGTCACGGCATCAGGCAACTGCGGCAAGGCGAGGTTTACGCGGTTCTGCACGTCCACCTGTGCGAGCGACGGATCGGTGCCGATATTGAAATAGGCCGTCAACGTCATGTTGCCGGTCGATGAGCTGGTGGAGCTCATGTACATCATGTTGTCCGCGCCATTCACCTGCTGCTCGATCGGCGCCGCGACGTTCTGTGCGATGACGTCCGAACTGGCGCCTGGGTAGGTTGCGGTCACCGTGATCTGCGGTGGCGATATCTCCGGAAACTGCGCAATCGGCAATCCGATCATCGCAACCAGGCCGGCCACCACCAGGATGATCGAGATCACCGATGCGAAGATCGGTCGATCGATAAAGAACCGTGAGAGGCTCATTGCGCCGCTCCGGTGCTTCCGGCCCTGGCGATATCAGCGCCTTGCTCGGCCGCCGTGGCGGGATGAGGGCTGAGCGGCATGCCGGGGGCGAGCTTGACGATGTTGTCCACCACGACGCGGTCGCCGGCATGCAGGCCCGAGCGCACGATCCAGGCGGTGTCGTTCCAGCCGCTGCTTTCGATCACGCGCTGGGCAGCCTTGCCGTCTTTGTCCACGGTCCAGACATAGGCACCGCGGTCACCCTGCTGCACCGCGACCTGCGGTACCGAGATCGCGCCGGAAAGGCGCGCGCCACGGATCTTTACGCGCACGAACTGGCCCGGTCGCAGCACGCCCTCGGGATTGGCGAAGTCAGCGCGAATCAAATAGGTGCCGGTTTCGGAGTTGAGCGCAGCATCGGAGAAGGAGATCTTGCCGTGCGTCTGGTACGCACTGCCGTCGGCCAGGAGGATCTGTACATCCAGGCCGCCCTTGGCAGGTGTCTTGAGCACGCCGCTCTTGGTCTGGTTGCGGAACTGCAGGAATTCGTTTTCCGACAGGCTGAAGTTGACCCGCATTGGATCGAGCTTTGCGACGTAGGTGAGCAAGCTGTTGGTGGCATCGATATAGGAGCCGTCCTGCTTCTTGGCGAAGCTGGAGAGGCCATCAACGGGTGAGGTGATCGTGGTATAGCCCAGGTTGAGCTCTGCGCTGGTGACGTTGGCGCGCGCCTGCTCGAAAGCGGCGGCCGCGGCCTGTTGCTGGCCGGTGGCATCGTCCAGGTCCTTCTGGCTCAAAGCGTTCTTGGCGGCCAGTGGCTTCACGCGATTGAGGTTGGCCTGGGCCGTCTGCAAGCGTGCCTTTTGCTGCCGCAGCTCGGCCTGGGCGGCATCGAGTGCGGCTTTGAACGGCTTGGCGTCCATGCGGAACAGGACATCGCCGGCGTGCACCATCGAGCCCTCGGTGTAGACACGCTGCTCCAGGAAGCCGCTGACGCGCGCGCGGATTTCCACTTCCTGCGAGCTTTCGGTCTCACCGACGAATTCATAGACCATGGGGACGTCGGCCTGACCGATCGTCACCACGCCCACCGGCAGGGCATGGGGTCCGGCCGCGCCGCCCTTCTCATCCTTGCAGCCATGCAGCGCAACCAGCGCCGTGGCGCACGCGAGGCAAATCCAGCGTAGTTTCGGCTTCACGCGACAATCTCCGGTGATCCTGCGGCTATGGCTGACGCGATGGATGTCGATGCGGTTGGGCACGGGTCGGATCGAACACGGCCAGTGCGATGGCAAGGACGGTGATGACAGGCCAGGCAGGCCCTGAGAGGCTCAGCCAGTCGCCACGGACGAGGCCGCGCGCTGAAGGATCCGAAATGCAGGGAAATCATTCGCGACATGTCTGCAACGCCGATTCGACAAGCGGCCGGGCAAACGCCAGGGCTATCACGCGAATAAACACTGGCGACCGTTTGTATCCCCAACTGTCACCTGCACCCTGAGCAGGCGGCCCACCATGGAGGTCGCTTCACTACCTGGCTGAGTTTTGTCGCGACGGCACCACGCGGCTGGATTGTGCGTCCGCGCCGCGCGGGAATGCATTAGGTAAATCTACGCAAACTCAGTCGCTTAGGTATTTCTACCGGGAGCGTGATACGTACGGCGGGCAGTAAAACCGCGTGGCTTTCGCGTTGCTGTCGCGAACGGCCGACGGCATCAAGCGCGTTCGGCAAGAAAAGCGCGCACGGCCTCGGCGTCAAACGGCCAGTCGAGTTCGCGCCCATCACGCTCATCGCGCAGCACGGGCACGCGCACGCCGTAGCGCACTTCGAGCTGTTCATCGTCGTCCACCCACACGCTGTCGAAATCCGGTGCGCGCGCCTGCGCCATCACGGCCAGGGCCTGGTCGCAGAGATGGCAGTAGTCGCGCTGGAAAAGGATCAGATCGGTCATGGGATCAACAGACGGCAGCGTATGGACTGCCAGACGGGAGGGCGACGCGTAGAATAGCCGGTTCATTCCCCAGCCTCGCAGTGCGCCATGGCCGTCAGCGTTTTCGACCTTTTCAAGATTGGTATCGGTCCTTCCTCGTCCCATACGGTGGGTCCGATGCGCGCCGCCGCTCGTTTCGCCGAGCGCTGGCTCGAAGAAAAAGGCGTGCTTAACCGGGTGGCGCGACTGCGCGCGGAGCTTTACGGTTCGCTGGCGATGACCGGGCGCGGTCACGGCACCGACAAGGCCGTCCTGCTGGGCTTCGAGGGTGCGCATCCGGACACCGTCGATCCCGACCAGATCCCCGAAACGCTTGACCGCATCCGCCATACCAAGCGCCTGCGCGTGCTGGGCAAGCACGAGATCGAGTTCGACGAGAAACGCGACCTGGTCTTCAACAAGCGCCAGAAGCTGCCCTTCCACACCAACGGCATGCGCTTCACGGCCTATGACGCCGATGGCAATGAGCTGGGCACGCGCGACTATTACTCAGTGGGCGGCGGCTTCGTCGTCAACCAGGACGAGGCGGCCGAAGATCGAATCGTGGCCGATACCACGGCCCAGCCCTACCCCTTCTCCACCGGCGACGAACTGCTCGCACTGTGCGCACAGCACGGCCTGACCATCGCCGAGCTGATGCTCGAGAATGAAAAGGTGTGGCGCCCCGAGGCGGAAACGCGCGAGGGCCTGCTGGTGATCTGGAAGGCCATGCAGGACTGCGTTGCCCGCGGCTTGCGCTCGCCGGGCGTTCTGCCGGGCGGCCTCAAAGTGACCCGCCGCGCACCTGCGATGGCGGACGAACTGCGCGCCCAACCGGAAGCGGCGCTCAAGGACCCGCTGACCATCCTGGACTGGGTCAATCTGTACGCCCTGGCGGTGAACGAGGAAAACGCCGCCGGTGGCCGCGTTGTCACCGCCCCGACCAACGGCGCGGCCGGCATCGTGCCCGCCGTCCTGCACTACTACCACCGGTTCTGCCCCAAATCGAACGACGATGGCGTCATCGCCTTCCTGTTGACGGCTGCCGCCATCGGCATCCTTTATAAGGAGAACGCCTCGATCTCCGGCGCCGAAGTGGGCTGCCAGGGCGAAGTCGGCGTGGCCTGCTCCATGGCAGCCGGCGGTCTGACCGCAGCGCTGGGCGGTAACGTGCTGCAGGTGGAAAACGCTGCCGAAATCGGCATGGAGCACAATCTGGGCCTCACCTGCGACCCGATCGGCGGCCTGGTGCAGATCCCCTGCATCGAGCGCAATGCCATGGGCTCGGTCAAGGCGATCAACGCCAGCCGCATGGCGCTCAAGAGCGACGGCAAGCATCGCGTATCCCTGGATAAGGTGATTGCGACAATGCGCGACACCGGGCGCGACATGAAGGACAAGTACAAGGAAACCTCGCGCGGTGGCCTCGCGGTGAACGTGATCGAGTGCTGAGGCGGACTCCGCCTCTTTCCTGGGCTACAACAACGCTCGCGCCGACATTCGTCCTTTTCTGAAGAGCGAACCATCTGAATCACTGCGTTCCCGGCTTACCGGGGACGTGGCGTGGGTGCCGCATTTCGTACGCACCGGGTGCGGCCGACCCCACGAAATCAGGCACTTCGAGCCGTTTGCAGCACTTCGCCCCATACCCCCGCGAACGGCGCCACGCCGCACCGCAGCATGACTTCTGCAGGCTGACAGCCCGTCCCGGCCCTGTCATCATCGCGCCCTTGTGCCGTCCAGGGGCGGCCCATTCGATTCATTCTTGCGGGAGCCTGCATGTCCTCTTCCAGCAACATCCGACGCGAAGTCGGTCCTTTCGCGCTCATGCTTACCGGCCTGGGATCCATCATTGGCTCGGGCTGGCTGTTCGGCGCTTGGAAAGCGGCCGGCCTGGCCGGTCCTGGCGCCGTCTGGGCCTGGGTCCTCGGCGCAGCGATCATCATGACCATCGCGCTGACCTACGCCGAACTGGGCGCCATGTTCCCGGAATCGGGCGGCATGGTGCGCTACAGCCACTATTCGCACGGTTCGCTGGTGGGCTTCATCGGCGCCTGGGCCAACTGGATCGCCATCGTTTCGGTGATCCCGGTGGAAGCCGAAGCGTCGGTGCAGTACATGGCCTCGTGGCCATGGAAGTGGGCGCAGGACATGTATGTGCACATGCCCAATGGAGGCGGTGAGCTGACACATCCGGGCTTGGCCATTGCTGCCGTGCTGGTCGTCATCTACTTCCTGCTTAACTTCTGGAGCGTGAAGCTGTTCGCTCGCTCAAACACCGCCATCACGGTCTTCAAGCTGGTCGTACCGGCCGCCACCGGCCTGGCGCTGATCGCCAGCGGCTTCCATTCGGAGAACTTCTCCGTCGGCATCCATGGCGACGCGCATGCGCTGGATCTCGCGGCCGTGCTTACGGCCGTGGCGACCGCTGGCATCGTCTTCAGCTTCAACGGCTTCCAGAGCCCGGTGAACCTGGCGGGCGAAGCGCACAACCCCGGCAAGAGCATTCCGTTCGCCGTGGTCGGCTCGATCGTCCTGGCCACCATCGTCTACATCATCCTGCAGGTCGCCTACATCGGTGCGGTCCCGCCGGAGATGCTGGCCAAGGCCGGCTGGCACGGCATCGACTTCCGCTCGCCGTTCGCCGAGCTGGCGATCATCGTCAACCTGCACTGGCTGGCGATGCTGCTCTACATCGACGCCTTCATCAGCCCCAGCGGCACTGGCATCACCTACACCGCGACCACCGCCCGCATGATTTACGGCATGGAGCGCAACGGCACGATGCCGAAGGTGCTGGGCACGATCCATCCGAAGTGGGGCGTGCCGCGTCCGGCCATGTGGCTCAACCTCGTGGTCTCGTTCGCGTTCCTGTTCTTCTTCCGCGGCTGGGGCACGCTGGCTGCGGTGATCTCGGTGGCCACGATCATTTCGTACCTGACCGGCCCGGTCAGCGCGATGACGCTGCGCCGCACCGCGCCCCATCTGCACCGCCCGCTGCGCATCGTCGGCCTGCCCGTGCTTGCCGGCGTCGCCTTCATCCTCGCCACCGAGCTGCTGTACTGGGCACGTTGGCCGCTGACCGGCGAGATCATCCTGCTGATGGTCGTCGCGCTGCCGGTGTACTTCTACTACCAGGCCAAGAGCGGCTGGCACGACTTCGGTCGCCAGCTGAAGGGCGCGTGGTGGCTGATCTGCTACCTGCCGACCCTGGCCCTGGTGTCATGGGCGGGCAGCGACATGTTCGGCGGCCACGGCTACCTGTCGTACGGCATGGATCTGGTCGTGGTCGGTGTCGTCGGCCTGGTGTTCTACGTGTGGGGCGTGAAGTCCGGCTGGCGTACGCCGTCGGTCGAAGCGGCCGAGCTGGAACACACATCGGGCAACTGACCGGTTACCGATCAGCAGATGCAAAAAAACGCGCGGCGCAAGCCGCGCGTTTTTTGTTTGCGGCGGCTGGCGCCGCCGGGGATGTCGCGCCTTTGGCGCTGTGAACGGTGAACGGAGAAGAGCATCCCGGCTGCCCGAACCCACGCTTTACTGTTCACCGTTTACAGCCCGCGTAGCGGGCGACCTCCTCTCACCCAATCGCGAGCACGTCACCCAGCAGCGCCTGCGCCGTCACTTCCGGACCCGCACCCGGCCCCTGGATCACCAGCGGCTGGGAGTGATAACGCGTGGTGGTGAGAGCGAACTGGTTGTCAGTGCCATAGAGGCGCGCTGCCGGATGGGTGGCGGGCACTTCCACCAGGCCCACGCGCGCCTTGCCGCGCTGATTCAGCCGCGCCAGAAAGCGCAGCACGCCACCGCGTGCCTTCGCCTCGGCGTGTCGACGAGCCAGGGGCTCGTCCAGTTCTTCCAGGCGTGCGAGGAAAGTTTCGGTGTCCACGCCGCGCAAGGCTTCGGGGACAAGGCTCTCGACTTCCACTTCATCGGTACCGAGCGCAAAACCCGCATTGCGCGCAATGATCAGCAGTTTGCGCGCCACGTCTTCGCCCGAGAGATCCGAACGCGGATCGGGCTCGGTGTAGCCGAGCTTGCGCGCTTCGGCGAGCAGCACCGAGAACGGCTGGCTGCCGTCGTACTGATTGAACAGATACGACAGCGAGCCGGAGAACACACCTTCGAGGGTGAGCAGGGCGTCGCCACACTGGCGCAGGCGGCGCAGCGTGGAAAGCACCGGCAGGCCGGCACCGACCGTCGCCGCATCGCCGTACGTGCGCTTCTCGCGCGCCGCCTGCAAGGCGCGCCAGCCGGCCAGTGCACCGCCGGCCAGCGCCTTGTTGGCCGTGACCACGTGATAGCCCTGCTCCAGCCATTCGGCATGACGCGCGGCGAGTGCGTTGTTAGCCGTGGCGTCGATGATCACCTTGATGGAAGCACCACTGCGCTCCAGCGCATCAAGCAGGCTCGCATCGTCGCGTGGCTCACCATGCGTTTTGAGTTTTTCGCGCAGACCGCGATCGGCAAGGTGCTCGGGATCGGTCTGCTGGCGACGTGAATTCGCTACGCCAACCAATCGCAGCGCACTCGCGGCCGGCGTATTGAGAAGCTTCAGCAGCGCCCCACCGACAACACCGGTACCCAGCAGCACGATGGCCGTACCGTCGACCTGAGGCACCGCGACGGGAACGACAGCTTCGGACGCCAGCACCGCGCTCATGCGCTCACCCGACGTTTGCCGTCCCGGGAAGCAGCGGCACGATCCAGTGCAGCCGAGAGATCACGCAGCAAGTCGTCGCCGTCTTCGATACCCACGGAAAGGCGCAGCAAACTATCGGCGATACCGGCGGCGCGGCGCGCTTCCGGTGCCATGGCGGCGTGCGTCATCGACGCCGGGTGCGCCACGAGGCTTTCCACGCCACCCAGCGACTCGGCCAGCGAGAAGAATTGCAGACCATCGACAAACGCTTCGATCTGCGGCACGTCGCCTTCGACTTCGAAACTGAGCATGGCGCCGAAACCCTGCTGCTGGCGTGCGGCCAGCGCATGGCCTGCGTGGTTCGCGAGACCCGGGTAGTAGACCTTGCGAACGGACGCATGGCCGTCCAGAAGCTCGGCGATGCGCGCGGCGCTTTCCTGATGCTGGCGCAGACGCACGCCCAGCGTGCGCAGGCCGCGCAGCGTCAGGAAGCTGTCGAAGGGGGCACCGGTAAGACCGTTGCAGTTGCCCCACCACTTCAGCTGATCGGCAATGGCCTGGTCGCGCGCCACTACCGCGCCACCCACCACATCGCTGTGGCCGTTGATGTACTTGGTCGTCGAGTGCACGACGATGTCTGCGCCCAGCGCCAGCGGCTGCTGGAGGGCCGGCGACAGGAAGGTGTTGTCGACCACGACCAACGCACCCACCGCATGCGCGGCCTGGGCGACGTGGCGCACATCGGTGATGCGCAGCAGCGGGTTCGACGGGGTTTCGACCCACACCAGCGCCGGGCGCGAAGCCAGGCCCGCCGCCAGCGCGGCGTTATCGGTCAGGTCGACGAACTCGACCGAGAAGCGGCCCTTCTTTGCCCACGCGTCGAGCAAACGCCAGGTACCGCCGTAGCAATCGTGCGCCGCCAGCACTTTCGCGCCGGCCGGCACCAGCTCCAGCGCCAACGCTACCGCGGCCATGCCACTGGCCGTCACCACGGCGCCCACGCCCTGCTCCAGCTCGGCCAGCGCGTTGCCCAGCAGGTCACGCGTCGGGTTGCCGCTGCGCGAGTAGTCGTACGGACGCTTGCCGCCCAGGCCATCGAAAGCGTAGTTGGTCGACAGATGCAGCGGCGGCACGACGGCGCCGTGCTGCGTGTCCGATTCGATGCCGGCGCGAACGGCGCGGGTACAGGGGGCGATGGTGTCGCTCATGGTGGATCTCCGTGTGCTGCGGTGTTGCGTGGGTCTTGGTATCGGGGAAACAGCTCAGGCCAGTGCTTCGCGCAGCAACGGCGCGAGGCGGTCGGCTTCCTTGAGGAAAGCGTCGTGGCCATAGGGGGATTCGAGGACTTCCAGCGTCGCCGAGCCATGCAGGCGGCGCTGCAGTTCGCACAGATCCGACAGCGGCACCAGGCGATCGGAGGGAAAACCGATCAGCGTGGCGGGCGTGGCAACCTGTTCGGGCTTCACGTCGTGCAGGTCGATGGACTCCGACAGCGACAGGTAGCGCTCGATATCGAAACGCTCGACGAAGCGACGACCGGCGTGCTCGAGGTAATCCTCGACCGGGAAGTGGAAACGACCGTCGCGAAATTCCGGAGCGGCCGTGAAACGGCGCGAGAACTCTTCGCTACCGCGATACGTGGTCATGGCCAGCTGACGGGCCAGCGCCAGCGCCTGTTCCGGCTGGCCGCTGCTCTGACCGAGGCGAACGATCCCGCGCTGCACGGAGCGCTGCGCAGTGGCCAGCGGATGCGGACGATGTGCCCCGGCCAGCAGCACGAGGCGATCCACGGCGTAGGGATGGCGGGCCGCGAAGGCCAGGCCGGTCATGGCGCCGTAGGACGAGCCGATGAAGGCATGGACGCGGACGATGCCCAGCGCATCGACCAGGGAGGCCAGGGCATCCGCCTGATCCTCGCTCGACACCGCGCTGGCGCCATCCAGGTCCGCCGGAGTCAGCCAGTCGATGCACAGCACCCGGTAGCGCTCAAGGTCGACCGGCTTGCCGGCGCCAACGGTGTCCTGCCACCAGCCCGCGGCCTCCTCGCCGTCCAGCGCCACCACGTCACGCGTGGCGGAGATCCCGCCCTGCACGATCACCGTCGGCGCGTCAGGCGCGCCACACCAGGTGTAACGCACGTCCACTTCGCAGGCGCGCTGGCCGTACTTCGGCGACAACGTGATGCGACGGGAGCTCCGCTGGGTGGTGAGGTCCGGACGCACGGCAGCCGCTACCGGACAGTGGCTGGCATCGCTGGAGGCAAGGGCTTGGGACGGGTTGGACATCGCATTTCTCTCCGGTCGGCATCGACTCTGCGGAACCTGGAGAGGTTGGCTTGCAGCGACGGCAGAACGCCGAGCGCTGAGCTCCCCCATCTCTCGGCTGCGCCTTAGCGCTTCCGCAGGAGTTGGCACCGTCGCGGAATCGCTCCGCAGGTTGCCCCGGCTTCAAAGGGCCTGTCCCTCAGCCGGTCTCGATGAGTGGGATGGACTTTAGGCGCGATCTGCCGGCATGTCAATAGCCGTTTAGACGTCTATATGTCCATCTTTCGTTTGGACATCCAATTGAAAGCCGCCCCGGGCGACCCGGCGAAAGCCAACCCCACCAAGGCCTCCCGGACCAATCGGCGCTATCCTTAGGGCTCCCCAACCTCCCCGCGACCCCATGTCCCACGCCACCACCGACCCCGAGGTCGCCCAGCTCCTGCAACAAGATGGCTTTGCCTTCGTGGATGGCCCCGCCATGGCTGACCTGCTCTGGCCCGAGGGCACCCCAGCCGACTGGCCGGCCTTCGTGGCGAGCTGGAACGCCCTTGAGCCCGATACCTACCTGGCCGCCAAAGGTCGCCAGCGCCGGCGGCGGCATGCGGTCTTCCGGGCGGGCCCGACGGGCCCGTTCGAGCGCCTGACCCACCAGCCGCACTACCAGAGCCTGGACTACAACGCCCTGCAGGGCGGCATCGAGCGCTGGTTTGCCCCGGTGGAAATGACGATCGGCGAAGGCGCCAGCCTCCGGGCCATCCTCCATCACGCCCGCGACTTCTTCGGCCCGCTGGCACCCCAGGTCGCCCAGTGGCGGGTGGAAATCCACCAGTTCCGCATCGAAGCCAGCGCCCTCCAGCTCGGCGAGCCGACGCCGGAGGGCGTGCACCGGGACGGGGTGAACTACGTGCTGGTGCTGCTGATCGATCGCGAGAACATCGAAAGCGGCACCACCACCATCCATTTGCCGGATGGCACTGAGCTGGGCAGCTTCACGCTGACGCGCCCGCTGGATGCCGCACTGGTGGACGACGCCCGGGTCTGCCACGGGGTAACCGCCGTGACGCCACAGGACGCCACCCGACCTGCGCATCGCGATGTGCTGGTGGTGACTCTCAAGGAAGCGAAGTAACGCCGAAGGGCGGCCGCACGCGCGACCGCCCCGCTTGCGTCACTGCTTCATCGCGATGAACTCGCTGTGCGTCCCATGCAGCTTGTCTTCGATGCCGACCTTCATGGTCTTGCCATCGGGTTGCACAGTCATCGTCACCACGTCGATCACTTTGCCCTGGCGCTTGTCGGTTTCGACGATGGTGTTCTTGCCCTTCTTCATCACGGCCACCGAGTCGATGCCCGGGTCGCCCTTGTACGGCGCGTCACTGCCATCGAGCCTGGCGCTGTAAGACGTTCCCATGGGGCTGTCCATGCTGAGCATGCCGCCGTCTTCCTTGAAGTTCATGGTGAGTGCGTTATCCGAAACACCTTCGTACTTGGTGGTACGCCACGAGCCCGACAACGCATGGGCCCCTGCCGGACCCGCGGCCACCTTTGCCATGGTGGCCTTACCCGTCACCGGCGTGCCGTTGCCCGCACTGCTGTCGCTGAAATCGCTGGTAGCCGTCTTGCCATCAGCCGATACCACCGTGGTTTCCGTCAGCACATCACGACCGCCCTTCTTGCCCACTTCGCGCACGGTGTGATCGTCGACGACAGTCATTGCCAGCGTGTCGAAATACGGGTGGCCGCTTACCGGCTGATCGGTGCCATCCGCCTTGATGTCGATGGCCGGCACGCAAGTCTTGCAGTGGTACATGCCGTCCTTGATCACCAGGACATCAGGCTTGCTGGACAACTGCGCCTTGCTCAGGTCCATCTTCCAGGCGCCGTCGAAGGCGCTCGCCGCCCAGAGGCACGTGGGCGCAAGGCAGGCCGCCAGGACGGCGGCACGTACGGACGTTTTCATGTCTGTCCCTCCACAATGGATTCGAGGGCCAGGAACCGCCGGGGGATGTCCCGTGCCCCTGTAAGGGCAGCCTCCAGAATCCCAGCTGTTTCAAGCTACGCCGACACACCGCGCCCCACAATCGCCTGGACGGCCGACGCCCTGACGTACACTTTGCGCTCCACTTTGCAGGAAGCTGACGTGTCCCTTTTCGCCACCCTGGTCATCGCGCTGGTCGCGCTGCTGCATGTCTGGTTCCTGGTCCTGGAAATGTTCCTCTGGACCCGTCCCACGGGTCGTCGCGCCTTCGGCCTCAGCGCGGAGTTCGCCGAGCAGACAAAAACGCTGGCCGCCAATCAGGGGCTTTACAACGGTTTCCTTGCCGCCGGCCTGCTCTGGAGCCTGTGGCTGGGGCCGGATGGCCTGGCCGTGGCGCGTTTCTTCCTCGGCTGCGTGGTGGTGGCAGGCATTTACGGGGGCATGACCGCCTCCCGCAAGATCCTCTGGATCCAGGCACTCCCGGCCGCCATCGGCCTGACCCTGACCCTGCTGTGAGCCCGCCATGACCGATACCCCCGTCCCCCAGCGCGAAGCCGTCGGCCATCGTTTCGACGCAAGCCTGATGCTGAAGTCGCGCGAGCTCAGCTGGGCCGCGCTCGAAGGCATCAAGGAACGCATGCGACCGGGCATCAGCGAGGATGAAGCCCGTGCCGAAGCCATGCAGGTCTTTGCCAGCCTGGGCATGGAGCGCCTGTGGCACCCGGTGCTCATCCGCATCGGCGAAAACACGACGAAAATCTATCGCGAACGATCCAACCCGGATGTTCGCCTCGGCGAGAACGACATCTACTTCATCGACCTGGGCCTGGTGTTTGACGGCCACGAGGGCGACGTCGGCGATACCTTCACGGTGGGCCACGCCCCGGAGCAACAGGCCTGCGCCGATGCCGCCAGGGCCTTGTTCAACGACGTCGCCAGCGTCTGGCGCACCCAGGGCATGACCGGCGAGGCGCTCTACGCCTACGCCGGGCAACAGGCCCAGGCCATGGGCTGGCGGTTCAACCACGCCATCAAGGGCCACCGCGTCAGCGATTTCCCCCATTCGGTCCACAAGGGCGGCGACCTGGGTGAATTGCCCGCCACGCCGGCCAGCGGCCTGTGGATCCTGGAGATCCAGATCGCCCACCCGACCGAGGCCTACGGGGCATTCTACGAGGATCTGCTGACGGCCTGAGACGGTCGGCGGGCAGCCCGGGGGCGCGCGAGGTATCATTAGGGGTTCGCCTTCCAGCCTTGCTCCCCATGTCCACGCATCTCGACGAAACCCTTCGCCGCCGTACCTTCGCCATCGTCAGCCACCCTGACGCCGGCAAGACCACGCTCACCGAAAAGCTGCTGCTGTTCGGCGGTGCCATCCAGATGGCCGGCTCCGTGAAGGGCCGCAAGGCCGCGCGCCACGCCACCTCGGACTGGATGGCGCTCGAAAAGGAGCGCGGCATCTCGGTGACCTCGTCGGTGATGCAGTTCCCGTACGAAGGCAAGATCGTCAACCTGCTCGATACCCCGGGCCACGCGGACTTCTCCGAAGACACCTACCGCGTGCTCACCGCCGTCGACTCCGCGTTGATGGTGATCGACTGCGCCAAGGGCGTCGAGGAACGCACGATCAAGCTGATGGAAGTCTGTCGCCTGCGCGACACCCCCATCATGACCTTCATCAACAAGCTCGACCGCGAAGGCCGTTCGCCGATCGAGCTGCTCGACGAAGTGGAGTCGGTGCTTGGCATCGCCTGCGCGCCGCTGACCTGGCCGATCGGCATGGGCAAGCGCCTCAAGGGCGTGTACCACATGCTGCTCGACGAAGTGCACGTGTTCGAGCAGGGCAAGAATTTTACGCGCCAGGATTCGACCATCTTCAAGGGTCTTGATGCTCCGGGCCTCGAAGAGGTTGTCGGTGCCGAGGCGCTGCGCGAACTGCGTGACGAACTGGAGCTCGTGCAGGGTGCGTCGCATCCGTTCGACCTGCAGCAGTATCTCGCCGGCAAGCTCACGCCGGTGTTCTTCGGCTCGGCCGTGAACAACTTCGGCGTGCAGCTGCTGCTCGACTTCTTCATCGAGCACGCGCCCTCGCCCAAGCCCCGCGCCACGCTGTCGCGCGAGATCCAGCCGACCGAAGAAAAGCTCAGCGGCTTCGTGTTCAAGATCCAGGCCAACATGGACCCGGCGCACCGTGACCGCGTCGCTTTCATGCGCGTGTGCTCGGGCACGTACACCGCCGGCATGAAGATGATCCAGACGCGCACGGGCAAGGAAGTGCGCATCGCCAACGCGTTGACCTTCATGGCCAGCGACCGCGAGATCGTCGAAAGCGCCTTCCCGGGCGACGTGATCGGCCTGCATAACCACGGCACCATCAGCATCGGCGACACTTTCACCGAAGGCGAGATGGTCTCGTTCACCGGCATCCCGAACTTTGCGCCGGAGCTGTTCCGCCGCGCGCGACTGCGCGATCCGCTCAAGATGAAAGCCCTGCAGAAGGGCCTGGCGCAGCTGTCCGAAGAGGGTGCCACGCAGTTCTTCAGGCCGCTGATGAGCAACGACCTCGTGCTTGGCGCGGTGGGTGTGCTGCAGTTTGACGTGGTGGCCTACCGCCTCAAGGACGAATACGGCGTGGATGCGTCATTCGAGGCCGTCGGCGTTTCGACCGCGCGCTGGATCCACTGCGACGATTCGAAGAAGCTCGAGGAGTTCCGCGAGAAGAACGCCATGAACCTGGCGATCGACGCGGCCGGCGAGTTGGTGTACCTGGCACCGTCGCGCGTCAACCTCCAGCTGGCGCAGGAGCGCTGGCCGCAGGTGCGCTTCTCGGCCACGCGCGAGCACGCCGCCTCCGTCGCGGTGTAATCCCAAGCCCCCTCTCCCGGAGGGGGCGGGCTGGTGGGAGCGACCACAGGCGCCCTCGACGCCGGTTCCATGCGGTGCTTTGAATCACCCTCCCCGCAAGCACCCGTCCCTCATCCGCCCCCGGCACTTCTCCCGGAGGGGGAAGGAACCTGGCGTGACCTCTGCTAGCCTCCGGGCTTTACCACAGGGGGAACGTCCAACATGCCAGCACCGCAGATCGCCTTCACTACGCCCGCAAGCGCACCCGCATGGAAGCGCTGGCTGATCTATTCCGCATTCGCACGCATCGTCATTTTCGCCATCGTGGCCTTCGCCACCGGCCGACTCGTCGTCATGGCCCTCAAGGGCATGGGAGTGGCGGGCGGTGGCAGTTCGCCGATGGCGCACCCGCTGGGTACGCTGGCCGTGCAGCTGATTCCGGCCATCGTCGCCTATTTTTTCCTTGTCAAACTGATCGAGCGCCGGCGCATGAGCGAACTGGAGCCGCGTGAGCTGCTTCCGTTGGGTGCGCATGGCCTGCTGATCGGCACCGTGCTGATCAGCGTCGTCGTCGGCGTGCTGTGGCTGGTGGGTAGCTACCACGTCACCGGCATCAACCCTGCGGTCAGCTGGATTCCCGCACTGCTGGTGGTGGGCTTCGGTGCCGGCATTGGCGAGGAAATCGTCACCCGCGGCGTGCTGTTCCGCATCGTCGAGGAAGGACTGGGCACCTGGGGTGCGCTGATCATTTCCGCGCTTTTCTTCGGTGCCGCGCACATCAACAACCCCGGCGCCACGCTGTGGAGTTCGGCGGCCATCGCGATCGAAGCAGGCCTGTTGCTGGCCATGCTGTATCACGTCACCCGCTCGCTCTGGGTCTGCATGGGCATGCACGCTGCCTGGAACGTGCTACAGGGCAGTTTCTACGGCGTCGCCGTGTCGGGCTTCGAGAGCAACGGCTTCCTCGTATCGCACATGACCGGCCCCGAATGGCTGAGCGGCGGTGCCTTTGGCGCCGAGGCTTCGGTGGTGGCCCTGGCGACCTGCACGACGCTGACCATCGTGCTGCTGTTCATCGCCCTGCGCCGGCACACCATCGTGAAGCCTTCGTGGACGCGCCGTCGACTGACGGCCACCGCTTCCGCATCCTAGCCCGTTGAGGCTAATCTGCCGGGAAATTCCGCCCCGCGCCGGCCAAGCCGGCGCCAAAAGAAGACCCGACAGCCATGGCCTCCCCGACGAACAAGTACTCGTGGCTCGCGCACCAGCCGATACAGCGCAAGATCATGGTGGCCATTGGTGGCCTCATCGCGATCTTTACCGCCTGCAGCATCGTGTCGCTGGTGTCGATCACCAAGCAGAAGGAAAGCTGGGACTGGACGCGTCATACCTTCGCGGTGCAGCTGAAGCTCGATGACGTCGTCCAGTCCATCCAGGAAAGCCAGGCCGGTGCGCGCGGCTATTTGCTGACGCGCAACCCGGTCGAGCTGGACGACTTCACCCGGGCCGGCAACGAGTTCGACAACCATCTGGCCGAACTGCGCAAGCTCACGAGCGACAATCCGTTGCAGCAGACGCGTATTGATCGCCTGCAGTCCATGGCCACGCAGTGGCGCCTGGAGCTCAACCGCAACGGCGTCGTGCCGATGGAACAACTGACGGAAACCGATCCGGCAGCGGCGGCCCTGGCCCGCCAGAACATCCAGTCGACCTACATGGCGGCGCGCACGGTGCGCATGAAGGACATCCTGACCCTGGCCGACCAGGTCGACGCCACCGAGCAGGACTTGCTGGACGCGCGCGAAAAGGCGCAGCGCAGCTATGTCTTCAAGGTGGAAGCCGCCATCTGGTTCACCATGCTCCTCAGCCTGATCCTGGGCGCATCAGTCGTGGTCATGACCTATCGGCTGGTCACGCGCCCGCTCCGGCGCATGACGGATCTGATGACGCGACTCGCCAGCCACGATCACACCGTGGAAATCCGCCGTCTGGAGCGGCGCGATGAAATCGGCGAGATCGCGCGCGCCCTGCACGTCTTCAAGCAGATGGAAATGGAGACCAGTGCGCAAACGTGGGTCAAGTCCAACGTCTCGAAGATTGCCGGCGAACTGCAGACCGTCAGCACCACGCGCGAGTTCGCCGAACGCCTGACCGGCACCCTGGCTCCGCTCGTCGAAGCCGGTGTGGCTGTGTTCTATGGCTGGGACGATGCAGACAACGCCCTTCGCCTCGAAGGCAGCTACGGTTTTCAGGAACGCAAGCACCTGAGCACGCGGTACGCCCTGGGCGAAGGTCTCGTTGGGCAGTGCGCCGTCGAGCACAAGCCGATCACGCTCCAGGAAGTGCCCGACGACTACATCCGCATTCATTCCGGTACGGGTGAAGCATCGCCGCGTTCGATCGTCGTGCTGCCGCTCATGCTGCGTGACCGGTTGCTTGGCGTGCTCGAACTGGCCTGCTTCCATCACCTGACCGAAAGCGAGCAAGGTCTGCTCAACGAATTGCTGCCGATTGCCGCGCTCTCGCTGGAGAACATCGGCCGCGCCATTCGCACGCAGGACCTCCTCCATCGCACCAGCGAACAGGCTGACGAACTGCGTACGTCCGAAGAAGCCCTTCGTCGCCAGCAACAGGATCTGCAAGCCACCAACGAAGAACTCAACGCGCGCACACAGGAATTGCAGGAGCAATCGCAGCGCCTGCTTGCATCGGAAGAAGAGCTCCGCGTGCAGACCGAAGAACTGCAGGCGTCGAACGAAGAACTTCGCCAGAAAACCGACACGCTCAACCAGCAGAAAGGTGTCCTGGAGAGTCTGCAGAAAGAGACGCAGGAAAAGGCCGAAGAACTTGCGCGCGCCAGCCAGTACAAATCCGAGTTCCTGGCCAACATGTCGCACGAGCTGCGCACGCCGCTCAACAGCCTGCTGATCCTGTCGCGCAGCCTGTCGGAAAACCGCGAAGGCAATCTGGATGACGAACAGATTGAGTCGGCCCGCATCATCCATGACTCGGGCAGCAATCTGCTGCGCCTGATCAACGACATCCTCGACCTGTCCAAGGTCGAAGCCGGCAAGATGGAGCTGTCGCCCAGCGACTTCCCGCTGGCCGACCTCGAGCGCACGCTTGGCCGCACCTTCAATCACGTCGCGCAGGAAAAGCAGCTCGATTTCCGCATCATCGTGGAGCCCGGCCTGCCCGCGAGCCTGTTCACCGACGCCAGCAAGCTCGAACAGATCGCCAACAACCTCATCGGCAATGCCTTCAAGTTCACCCACGAAGGTCGCGTGGAAGTGCGCATCGGGCGCCCGGAAGCCACCATCGCCCTGCCGCCGGCCCTTCAGGGCAAGCCGGCCGTGGCCATCGGCGTCACGGATTCAGGCATCGGCATTCCCGCGCACAAGCTGCAGCGGATTTTCCAGGCATTCGAGCAGGTCGATGCCAGCACCAGTCGCCAGTACGGCGGCACGGGACTGGGACTGACCATTTCGCGACGCATAGCCGAGCTGCTGGGTGGCGATATCGTCGTGCACAGCACCGAAGGCCAGGGCAGCACCTTCACCATCCTGCTGCCGGAGCGCATCGAGGGCCAGGTCGATACCCTGCCGCCGGCCGCCCCGGCGCCTGCACCGATGGCGCGCCCTCACACGACGGCCCTGCTGCCCGACACCATCGACGACGACCGCGACACGATCACCTCCCATGACACGGTCATCCTGATCATCGAGGATGACCCCGTGTTTGCGCGCATCCTCGCCGACATGGTCCATCGCAAGGGCTATCGCGTCTTGGCGGCGGGCGACGGCGAATCGGGCATCCAGCTGGCGGCGACCTTCCGCCCCACCGGCATCCTGCTCGACGTCATGCTGCCCGGGATGGACGGCTGGACGGTCATCGCCCAGCTCAAGGACAACTCGAAGACCCGCCACATTCCCGTGCACTTCATTTCCGCCGTCGACGAAGCGGGCCGTGGTCGCGACCTGGGCGCAGTGGGTTTCCTCACCAAGCCGGTCAGCCGAGAAGCCATCGGCGAAGCATTCGATCGCCTGATGCACTTTGCGGAAGGCCAGGAGCGTCAGCTGCTGATCGTCGATGACGACGCCGATTCGCGCGCCGCCATGCGCACCCTGCTGAAGAACAAGGACATCGCCATTGACGAAGTGGGTACCGCGGAAGAAGCGCTTGAGCGCACCGCGAGTGCCCATTACGACTGCATCGTGCTGGATCTGGGGCTGCCTGGCATGTCGGGCATCGAGTTCCTGGAAAAGGTGGCGGCCACGGGCAGCGTGCCACCCGTCGTGGTCTATTCCGGACGCGAGCTCAGCCGCGAAGAAAGCCTGAAACTACGCCAGTACACCGACAGCATCGTGATCAAGGGCGCCCGCTCGCCGGAGCGCCTGCTCGACGAAGTAAGCCTGTTCCTGCACAGCTTCCGCGATGGCCGCGCCACCTCACCCGCCGCCACGCCTGCAGCGCCCTCCGGGCACGAGCTGCGTGATCGCAAGGTACTGCTGGTCGATGACGACATGCGCAATCTGTTCGCCCTGTCGAAGGTGTTGCGCGGCTGGGGCATGCATGTGGCCATGGCCCAGGACGGGCAGAAGGCCCTCAAGGCCCTCGGCGATCAGAGCGACATCGAGCTGGTGCTGATGGACGTGATGATGCCGGTCATGGATGGCTACGACACCATCCGCGAAATCCGTGCACAGGCGCGTTACGCGCGACTTCCGATCATCGCGCTGACCGCGAAGGCCATGCGCGGCGATCGCGAGAAATGCCTGGAGGCCGGTGCCAATGACTACCTGTCCAAGCCCATCGACATCGACAAGCTGTCCTCGATGATGCGGGTGTGGCTGCATCAATGAACGATCGCGGTCTGCTGCCGAACGATCCCGAGCTCGAGGACATCGAGATCGAACTGTTCGTGCGTGCATTGAAACTGCGCCATGGATACGACTTCAGCCAGTACGCACCCGCCTCCCTCAAGCGACGCGTACTGCAACTGACCAGCTCGCTGGATACCGGCACCGTAAGCCACCTGACGACACGCCTGTTGCACGAAGAGGGATTCCTCGCACCGGTGCTTGAGGGCTTGTCGGTGCCCGTATCGGAAATGTTCCGCGACCCGGATGTGTTCCGCGCCTTGCGTGAACAAGTGTTTCCGGTGCTGGCCTCGTATCCGCAGATCAACATCTGGCAAGCCGGCTGCGCGCACGGGCAGGAGGTTTATTCGCTGGCGATCATGCTCGAAGAGGCCGGGCTCTATGATCGCACGCAGATCTACGCAACCGACTTCAACGAGAGCGCGCTGAAACAGGCGCAGGAAGGCATCTATCCGGCGAAGGAAGCGCAACTGTGGTCGCGCAATTACCTTGCGGCCGGCGGCACCCACACGCTGGCCGACTACTACAGCGCTCGTTATGAGCTGCTGAAGCTCGACCAGCGCCTGCGCCGCAACGTCATCTTCGCCAACCACAATCTCGTGACCGACGAAGTGTTTTGCGAGGCGCACCTGGTGCTGTGTCGCAACGTACTCATCTATTTTTCCGACCCACTGCAGGACCGCGTGCTCGGCTTGTTCCGGGACAGTCTGGTGCGTGGCGGTTTCCTTTGCCTCGGCACGCGCGAAAGCCTGGACTTCGCGTCGTCAGCCGTGGATTTTGCACCCGTAAATGCCGGCCTGCGGATCTACCGGCTGGGACATCGCGTCATGGAGGACGTTTAGGATGATTCGACCGCAAGCGGTTGTCGTGGGCTGTTCTGCCGGTGGCCTTTCCGCCCTGGAACGGATGTTCGCCGCCATCGACTCCACGGTGCCGCAACCGTTTGTCGTGTGCTGCCATACGGGCTCATCCACGGTCGACATGATGTGCGAACTGCTGGCGAAGCACGCCACATTGCCGGTGATCGAGGCGCGTGAACGTGGCCCGGTCATCGGCGGCGCGATCTACGTCGCACCCACTGGCTATCACCTTCTGGTGGAATCCCAGCGTCGCTTCGCACTTTCGGTGGATCCTCGAGTGAGCTTTGCGCGCCCTTCCATCGATGTACTTTTCGAGTCCGCGGCCGATACCTACCGTGAGGGACTGGTCGGCGTGATGCTCACCGGCGCGAACAGCGACGGCGCCGTGGGTCTGGCCGCCGTTCGCCGTCACGGTGGACTGGCCATCGTGCAGGACCCCAGGGATGCGGAGTCCCCTGCCATGCCGCAGGCCGCCCTCGATCAGGCCGGCACCGATTTCTGCCTGCCTTTGCCCGAGATTCCCCTTTTGCTCAATCGCCTGTGCCTTTCATGACACCTACCGCGCCAAAAATCCTCGTTGTCGACGACACGCCCGCCAACCTGGTCGCCATGCGTCGCCTGCTGGCCGACAGCGGCGCGCAGTTGTTCGAGGCCAGCAGTGGCAACGAAGCTCTGACCATGTGCCTGGATCACGATTTCGCGCTGATCCTGCTCGACGTCAACATGCCGGAGATGGATGGGTTCGAAGTAGCCGCCTTGCTCGGCGAGGCCGAACGCTTGCGCGAGACGCCGATCATCTTCGTCACGGCGGCCTATGCCGATGACATCAACCGGTTGAAGGGGTACCGCTTCGGGGCCGTCGATTACATCGCCAAGCCGATCAACGACGTGGTGCTGCAGTCGAAGGTGCGCATCTTCCTGGATCTGTACGACGCGCGCGCCCAGTTGCGCTATGCGCTTGACGCGCTGTCGGAGCGCAATCGCGAACTGAACGAGGAAATCGCCGAGCGCAAGCGCATCGAAGCGCAGATCCTGCACCAGGCGACGCATGACATGCTCACCGGGCTGCCCAACCGGGCGCTGTTCCACGATCGCCTGCACACCGCCATGCAGCGCGCGCCGCGCCAGAGCACGGGTTTCGCGTTGGCGCTGCTGGACATCGACGGCTTCAAGGGTGTGAACGATACGCACGGCCATCCGGCGGGCGACGCGCTGCTCTGCGCCATTGCGACGCGCTTGCGCGACGAGCTGCGTGCCGACGACACGGTGGCGCGACTCGGTGGCGATGAGTTCGCGCTGATCCTGGAAAACGTCAGCGACGTCGATCTGCTGATGGAGCGTTGCCGTGCACTGGGCGCCCGACTCGCCGAACCTTACCCCCTCCATGGCCGCCAGGGTGCCTTTGATGCCAGGGTCAGCGCCAGCATCGGCATTGCCGTTTGCGGCGGCGCAGGTATCGATGAGGAACTGATCCAGGCCGCGGACCGGGCGCTCTATGCGGCCAAGGACGGTGGCAAGAACCAGTGCGTACTGGCCGACTGAATCATCCGCTCGCTCAGCGCTTCGGGCGCGGCGACACCCACATGGCGATGCGCGCACGAAACACTTCCTGGCCCGCCGCGTCGCGCACGCTCACCAGGGCCGGCCACTCGTAACCGCTGTCCGACTCGATCGCGGCCGATACCGGCGTGGCCACGGCGCGTAGCGTGCCCACGGCCTTGGCGAGGTATTCCACCGTCATGCCCTTGGGAATCCAGCGCATGCTGGCGGGAATGCTCACGTCCGTCATCATGCCGGCGCTGAGCTCCGCCATATTGCACAGCGCAATCGCGTGCACGGTGCCGATGTGGTTATGCACCCGGCGACGATCGGGGATGCGGATCTCGCACCGGCCCAGCTCCAGCACTTCAAATCGAGGTGCAATGGTGGCGAAGTACGGTGCCTTCAAGCAGATCAGCTTCGAGTACACCCAGCGCCCCGCCGCAGAGCCACCGAAGCGCTTCCACATGGAAAGAGCGGCGCTCATGGCGCCGCTCCTTCACATCGCTGGTTGCCGCGGGTCAAGCAGCGTCCGCCAGCGACTTCTTGTCGGCGCGGGTGTGCGCGGCGCGCAACTCGGACGGATCGAAATCGTCCACCGAAATGAACTCGAACACGCCGTCACGCACGCGCTTGAGCAAGGCCGCCTCGGCAGCATCCAGGATGCCGGCCTTCTCGGCTTCGGCCAGCTGGCCGTTGTAGTCATGCGACTTGAACTGACCGGCCTTCTGCGCCTTGGCGAACTTGCGTTCCACCGGTTCAGCCGCGATCACGTCCGGCAGCAACTCGTTCATGCGACCGATCGTGTTGTTGGCTGACGGCGTGAGGTAGACCCATTCCATCAGGCGATCGCGCGCCTCGCCCGGCGCCGTGATGATGGCGGCAACGCGACGGCCCAGACGATCGGACGGCGGTACTTCGCGACGGCCAAACGGGAACACCAGGGCACGCAGCAGCCAGGCAATGGGACGCACCGGGAAGTTGCGGATGGCGCCATCAAGGGCCGTCTGGATGCGCCACATGCACTCGTGGAAGGCCCAGGCCAGCAGCGGGCGATCCGCTTCCGGACGACCGGTGTCCTCGTAGCGCTTGAGCATCGCGCTGGCGATATACAGGTAGCTCAGTACGTCACCGAGGCGGGCGGACAGCTTTTCCTTGAACTTCAGCTTGCCACCCAGAACGCCCATGAAGGTATCGGCGCACAAAGCCAGCGCCGCCGAATAGCGGTTGAGCTTGCGGTAGTAGCGGCGAGTGTAGGCGTCGCCGGCGGTATCACCGATGCGCGAACCGGTGATGCCCAGCGTGAAGGCGCGAACCGCATTGGACACGCCAAAGCCGAGATGACCGAACAGGGCGCGATCAAAGGTCTTCAGGCGCTCGCTGTAGTCGGCAATCGACAGTGCCTGCATTTCCTTCAGCACATACGGATGGCAGCGAATGGCACCCTGACCGAAGATCATCAGGCTGCGCGTCATGATGTTGGCACCTTCCACCGTGATAGCGATGGGCACGCCCTGCCAGGCACGGCCAGCGTAGTTCTTCGGACCCAGCTGCACGGCCTTGCCGCCATGCACGTCCATGGCGTCACCGGCGATGGTGCGACCGAACTCGGTGGCGTGATACTTCGCGATGGCCGACGGGACGGCCGGCTTCTCGCCACGATCGACGGCTGCGGCCGTAGCACGCGACAACGCGGCGGTCGCGTAGGTCAGGCCACCGATGCGAGCCAGGGCTTCTTCGACGCCTTCGAAACGCGCGATCGAAAGGCCGAACTGCTTGCGCATGCGCGCATAGGCACCTGTCGCGGCAACCGCAGCGCGTACGCCGCCCGTGGCATTGGAGGGCAGCGAAATCGCGCGACCCACCGAGAGGCATTCCACCAGCATGCGCCAGCCATGGCCGGCCATTTCCGGACCACCGATCAGCACCGACATCGGCACGAAAATGTCCTTGCCGTGCACGGGGCCGTTCTGGAAGGGGATGTTCAGCGGGAAGTGACGACGGCCGATTTCCAGGCCCGCGGTCGAGCGCGGAATCAGGGCAAGCGTGATGCCGAGGTCTGCCTTGTCGCCCAGCAGCTTGTCCGGGTCGTACATGCGGAAAGCCAGACCGACCACGGTCGCGATCGGCGCCAGCGTGATGTAGCGCTTGTCGAAGGTCAGGCGCAGGCCAAGCGTTTCCACGCCATCGACCATCTGCTTGCAGACGATGCCGAAGTCGGTGATCGACGTGGCGTCGGAACCGGCATACGGACCCGTCAGCGCGAAGCACGGGATTTCCTCACCGACGGCGAGGCGCGGCAGGTAGTGGTTCTTCTGCTCGTCGCTGCCGTAGTGCAGCAGCAGTTCGGCCGGGCCCAGCGAGTTGGGCACGGCGACGGTCGAGGCGACGGTGGCCGACATGGTGGCCAGCTTTTGCAGCACCGCCGAGTGCGCCAGCGCCGAGAAGCCCAGGCCGCCGTACTGCTTCGGGATGATCATGCCGAAGAACTTGTGCTTCTTGATGAAAGCCCAGACGTCCGGCGGAAGATCGGCCAGCTCGTGCGTGATCTGCCAGTCGTCGAGCATGGCGCAGAGTTGTTCGACCGGGCCATCCATGAAGGCCTGTTCTTCGGTGCTGAGCACGGGCTTGGGCTGCTTGAGCAGCTCGTGCCAGTCGGGCTTGCCGGAGAACAGCTCGCCTTCGAAACCGACAGTGCCGGCTTCCAGCGCGGTCTGTTCGGTTTCCGACAGTTTCGGCGTGACCTTGGCGAACAGCTTCAGCAGAGGGGCGCTGATCTGCTTGCGGCGGAAGCCAATCATCAGCAGCGGCACGGCGATGGCCAGCTCGATGATGAGCAGGATCACCATCGTCCAGGGCGCTTGCGCCACCAGGCCGACCACAAGCGTCGCCACGACCGTGACAACGGCCCAGGTGCGCAGGCTGGTGCGATGGTAAGCACAGGCGCCGGTGGCGATGAGTGCGGCCAGCAGAGTGAGGATCACGGACATCACAGCACCTCGTTACGTGAATCGTTGTTGCGGTTTGCAGACATGACCATTTCCGGGTCGATCGCCGCGTGGACGCGGCTTGTGTTGTTTGTACTTACGCAAGCTGTCGCACGAATCGTGCGATCTCCTGGGTGAAAGCATCGTTGGCATCGCCAGCCACCATATGCGTGGCGCGCGAAAGCTCCACGTGTTCGGCATGCGGCACCAACTGGAGGAATTCCTGCACCGTATCGCTCGACACGACATCGCTGCGACCGCCAGAAAGCAACAGTACGGGCACCTGCACCTTGGCTGCGGCCGACATCAGGCGCGGCTGATAGCGTTCGCTCTCGCTGACCAGCCCACCGAGCAGAGCCGGATCCCAGTGCCAGCGCAGACGGCCATCAGCGCCTTCGCGCAACAGCGGGCGCAGCTGCTCTTCGCTCTTGCGTCCGGCGCGATGCGGCAGGTATTTCGAAATCTGTTCCGCGGCATCCTCATAGTTGAGGAAACCATCCGGGTGCGCCTGCATGAAGGCGAGGATGCGCTCCACCCCCGCCGACTCCCAGCGCGGGGTGATGTCCACCAGCACCAGCGCACGAAATGCCGACGGATCGATTTCACCTGCGACCACCAGCGCCAGCAGCCCGCCCATCGATGCGCCCACCAGGACGGGCTTGTCCGGCTGGGCGTGCGCCAGCTGCACCACATCGGAAACGAACTGCTCCATGTGGTATTCACCGGCGGGGACACGATCGCTTTCGCCATGGCCGCGGCTGTCGAACGTGACGCAGCGATAGCCCTCGCCCGCCAGCGAACGCGCCGTGGCCCTCCATGCACCGCGCGTCTGGCCAAAGCCATGCGCGAAAAGGAGGGTCGGTCGCTGGTCGTCTCCATAGATGTCGACGGCAAGGGTCAGGCCGTCGCCGGTGGCGAAGCGGGTCGATTGGAGCGTGGGCGTCGTCGTGGCAACCATACGCCTGAGTATGGATGGTGTCACCGGATGCCGTCAACAGGTGCAGCAAAGATGAAAAAAAGCGTCCAGATGCGGCGAACATTCAACAAGTTGCAGCGTCGCCGATTGCAAAGCCCCTGACAGGGATTACCATACTCGGATGAATGCAAGCGCCAAACCCGATCGTCCCGAACGCACCCGCCTGTCCGCCGAGGACTGGGAAGATGCCGCCCTCAAGCTGATCGCCGAGCAAGGCGTCGGCGCGTTGGCCGTCGAGGCCCTGGCACGGCAACTGGGCGTGACCAAGGGGAGCTTCTACTGGCACTTCCGCACCCGCGAAGCCCTGCTCCAGGCCGCCCTGGAGCGCTGGGAGCAGTACGGCGAGCGCGAAGTGATCGCGCAGATCGAAGCCATGCCGGATCCGCGCGCACGCCTGCCGGAGCTGTTCCGCCGCGTGGCGCACGAGCTCGCGCCGCACCGCGTCTATGCCGCCTTGCTGAAGGCGCTGGATCACCCGCAGGTCGTGCCGGTGATGGCCCGCGTCTCGCAGCGCCGCATGGAATTCCTGACCAACATCTATCGTGAAGCCGGCCTCGATACGCATGAGGCGCTGAATCGCGCGCGTCTCACGTACGCCGCCTATGTCGGTTTCCTGCAGCTGAACTTCACGCTGGGCCTGCCGCGCATCAGCCACGAAGAATTCGACGCCTACGTCGAGCACATGATCCGGACGCTCACGCCGGCCTGATCGCCAGCTAAACAGGCTTATGCATGAGCGAAGGGCGCCCCGGCGGCGCCCTTCGCTTTTAAAGCGCTCAGGCGTCTCAGCAGCACCCCGGCTGCACGCCGATTTCGCATGCCGCACCCTAAAAATCTCTGACACATCAGTCCGTTGCTGGCTTTTTGCTGCATCCGTCCTTGCAATGCCACTATTCGTAAACTACCGTTTTCACGCTTTTTTTCCCTAAGACCAGAAGTGAGGAACGCATGGCGAGCAAGCTGGAATCGCTGCAGCGATGGGTAAACGAGGTGGCGGCGCTGACCCGTCCCGCGCAGATCCATTGGTGCGACGGCTCGGACGCCGAATACCAGTCACTGGTGCAGCAAATGCTGCAGACCGGCGACCTGATTGAGCTCAATCAGCAGACCCACCCCGGTTGCTACCTGCACCGCTCCAATCCGTCCGACGTGGCGCGCGTCGAGCACCTCACGTTCGTGTGCACGCCCGAAGAAGAAGACGCCGGCCCGAACAACCACTGGCTGTCGCCGGCCGATGCGCACGCGCGCATGGACGCCCTGTTCGAAGGCTGCATGGAAGGCCGCACCATGTACGTCATCCCGTACTGCATGGGCCCGATCGATTCGCCGCTGTCGCGTTGCGGCGTGGAAATCACCGACAGCCCGTACGTTGTCGCCAACATGCGCACCATGACGCGCATGGGCGCCGCGGCACAGGCGCGCATCGAGCGCGAGGGTTCCTTCGTGAAGGGCCTGCACTCCACCGGTGAACTGGATCCGGAGCGCCGCTTCATCATGCATTTCCCGCATGAGCTGACGATCAAGTCCTACGGTTCGGGCTACGGCGGCAACGCCCTGCTGGGCAAGAAGTGCCACGCGCTGCGCATCGCCAGTTCGCAGGCGCGCAACGAGGGCTGGCTGGCCGAGCACATGCTCATCGTCGGCATCGAAAACCCGAAGGGCGAAACGCATTACATCGCGGCGGCCTTCCCGTCTGCCTGCGGCAAGACCAATCTTGCCATGCTGATTCCTCCGGAAGGCTATCGCCAGGAAGGCTGGAAGGTGTGGACGGTGGGCGACGACATCTGCTGGATGCGCCCGGGCGCCGATGGCCGCCTGTACGCCATCAATCCGGAAGCGGGCTTCTTCGGCGTGGCGCCGGGTACCAGCACCAGCAGCAACCCCAACGCGCTGGAGACGATCGCGCGCGATACGATCTTCACCAATGTCGCCGTCACCGCCGACAACCAGCCGTGGTGGGAAGGCCTGCCGGGCAAGCCTGTCACCGACTGGCAGGGTCGTCCCTACGATCCGGCCAACGGCCCGGCCGCGCACCCCAATTCACGCTTCACCGTGAGCGCGAAGCAGTGCCCGACCTGGTCGCCCAAGGCCGAAGACGCCCAGGGCGTGCCGATCAGTGCCATCGTGTTCGGCGGTCGCCGCCCCTCGCTGGTGCCGTTGGTATTCGAAGCGCGCGACTGGGCCCACGGCGTCTTGGTCGGCGCAGCCATGGGCTCGGAGACGACGGCCGCGGCAACGGGCGCCGTCGGCGTGCTGCGCCGCGACTCGATGGCGATGAAGCCGTTCTGCGGCTACCACTACGGCGACTACTTCGCCCATTGGTTGTCGTTCGAGGAACAGGCCGACAAGCTGCCGAAGATCTTCCACGTCAATTGGTTCCGCAAGGGCAAGGACGGTGCGTTCCTGTGGCCGGGCTTCGGTGACAACCTGCGCGTGCTGGAATGGATGATCGATCGCGTGGAAGGCCGTGCCGAAGGCGAAGCCACCCCCATCGGCACCGTGCCCGCCGACGGTGAGCTGCGCCTGCACGATCTGGACATTGCCCCGGCGACGATGGACGAACTGCTCGCCGTCGACCAGGCCGGCTGGCAGGCTGAACTCGGTGCCATCGGCGAATACCTGGACAGCTTCGGCGGCCGCATTCCGGCCCGCCTGCAGCAGGAACAGCAGCGGGTGGCCCAGGCGCTCGCCCGGGAAGCCATCACTTCGTGACGAGTGGGGCCGCTCGCTAGCGCTCGCTGTGAATTCGGCGCTGCGCGCCTGTAAACGGTAAACGGGGAAGAGCGGAAGGGTGAGGCCCCCCTGCTCTTCTCCGTTTACCGTTTACCGTTTTCAAGCCGCGCCAGCGGCCGGCTTTACAGGTCCGCGCAAGCGGGCCGGCCTCACGCTTCCCGGCCAAGCCCTTAAACCATCTCCCCCTTGCAGGCATCCAAGCTGGCAAGATGATCAGCGCCTGCCCTGCCACCACCGGAACCGCGATGCCGCCTGCGTACGTTGCAGGACAAGACGATGTTGACGACGTCCGCGCTGCCGCGGATGGCGATCGGCACGCCTTCCAGCGGCTTTATCGCAAGCACCTGGATCGCGTCTACGGCGCGGTGTTTCGCCTCGCCGGCTACGACCACGCTCGCGCCGAAGACCTGACCCAGGACGCTTTCGTCCGGGCCTGGCAGAAGCTCGGCAGCTTTCGCCAGGAGAGCTCGTTCGGCACCTGGCTGTACCGGCTGGCGGTGAACGTGGCGCTGATGGATATCCGCTCGCGGGGCTCGGACCCGGTGAGCACCATGGACGATGAAGACCTGCCTGATCGCGGTGAAACGCCGTTCTGCGCCGCGGAACGCGAAGAACTGGAACGAGCGATCGGCAAACTGCCCCCGCGTGCGCGTGCCGTCCTGGTGCTGCACGACATCGAAGGCTGGCGACATGAAGAAATCAGTGGCGAACTCGGCATGGCCGTCGGTTCGTCCAAAGCGCAACTGCACCGTGCCCGCGGGCTGCTGCGCAAGGCATTAGGAGAAGCGTCATGAACGAATTCGAATGGCACCGCCAGATGCGCGCATTGCGCGAGCCGGTAACGCCGCAGCGCGACCTCTGGGCGCGCATCGAAGTGGCAATGGATCAACCGGTTGCCGAACAGGCACCCCCTGTCGCCGCCCGCGCGTCGCGCCGGCAGGGCTGGTTGCTGGCTGCCAGCTTCGCGGGGATTTCGCTCCTCGCGGTCAGCCTCAACCTGCGGGTCAGGCATGAGGAACAGGACATGACGCCCGTGGCCGTCCAACAGACGGTCGAGGCATGGAAGCCGAACGACCCGCGCCTGGCCGGCGCGGCCGTGGAACTGGACGCCGCACAGATGGAGCTGCGCCAGGCCATGCAACAGGCACCCCATTCACCTTCACTACAACGGCTGCTGGATCGCACCGAGAAACGACAATCGCAGCTGCGTCAGTTGGAACACCAGGCAAGCTGAGTCACCGGAGCAAAACCATGAAAACCGCACGCTACGTTCCCGTTCTGCTTGCCTTGTGCGTTGGCCAGGCAATGGCCGATACACCCATTAACCTCACTCACGACGCGAAGCCTAACGTCCGCCTCAGCATCTCCAACGTCAAGGGTTCAGTGACGGTCAGTGCCTGGGATCGCAACCAGGTCCAGGTGACCGGCCGCCTCGGTGAAGGCGCCAAGCCGCTGGAGTTCGAGGGTGACGACAAATCGCTCGACCTGCGCATCCAGCCCATGGGCAAGAACGGCAACTGGTTCAACTGGAACAGCGACGCCAACATGGGTTCGACCACCCTGGATGTCCGCGTGCCCAAGGGTGCCTCGCTTGATATCGACCTGGTCAGCGCACCGCTGAGCATCGATGGCATCGAGGGCGGCAAGATCGATGTCCACACAGTCAGCGGCAAGATCCGCGTCAACGCGAAGTCCCCGGTGATCGACGCCGAAAGCGTGAGTGGCAGCATCGAGCTGGCGGGCTTTGCGCAGAAAGTGACGCTACAGACGGTGAGTGGCGACATCCTGGCCCCCGCCGTCGGCAACGAAGCCGAGCTTCAGACGGTTTCCGGCCGCATTCGCGTGGCGGGCGGCCCATGGAGTCGCCTCAACCTGAGCACGGTGTCGGGCGACGTGCAGCTTACCGGCGGCATGGCACCAAACGGCACCTTTGACGTCGACAGCATGAGCGGCGATGTACAGATCCAGGTCCCGACCAACCTCTCCGCCCTGATCAAGGCCAACTCGTTCAGCGGCGACCTGCGCTCCGATTTCGGCACCGTGAAAAAGGTTGAGCACGGCCCCGGCTCGGAGCTCCATGCCACGGCCGGCAAGGGCAATGCCACCATGAACATCGAGAGCTTCAGTGGTGATGTGAGGATCAAGTCGGGAGATTGATGCCCTTCGCGCTTGCTTCCAGAACGCCGTCGCTTGCGACGGCGTTTTTCTTGGGTAAGCCTGCGACCCGTGCCGGGCCCCTGCGAAGTTCAGGCCCCCCTCGTGATCGGCGATATCCTGATGATGTTCGTTTTTTTATCGTCCAACATGCTCACGTGATCGACGAAGACCGCGAGTGCATCAAGATCATTGGCAGCCACCGCACGAAAGACATGGCGCTGGCCGCCGTCGAGCGACTGAAATCGCGGCCTGGCTTTCGCGTCTTTCCGGGCATGTGCGACGTGGACAGCAGCACGCCCGACAGTCGCTTCCATGTCGGGGAATACCCACTGGACAAGTGGTCACTGGACCGAAGGCTTCGCTATCAGGTGAGGTGACGACCACTGCGAATCATGAGGTCGCCGGGACACAAACAAAAACGCCGTCGCATGCGACGGCGTTTCAATGTTGGGGAGCACCGTTGAGGATTACAGATCCTGGTGGTACTGCACGTAAGGTGTGCGCGACTGATCCGGCTCCGGACCGACCGGCGTATTCACCGCATTGCCCGACGACCAGACGTTCTGAGCACCGATGCTCAGCTCACCCTGCCATGGCAGGCGCCAGGTCACACCCAGGTCGATGCTGCTCCAGCGGCGTTCCGGGTTGAGACCCGCGCCCGGGATGCCGGCGGTCGGCTGCATCGTGCGACCCACCACGCTGCCACTCAACGGACCGCGATCAACGCCGAAGCTCAGCGCCTTCTGGTCCAGGGAATTCACGCCCAGGGCATTGCCCGGAAGCAGGCGAATGCGACCGACGCTGGCACCCAGGTCGATGCCGCTTTTGCTGTCCAGCGCGACGCGGCCGTGCGCATTGAGCTGCGCGCTGCTGTCGAAACCGGACAAGCCGTTCACGCCCGGCGTCGCACCCGGCAGCACGCGAGGCAGCACGGCAGCGGTCGGTGCGCTGTTGGCCCCCACGCTCAGGCCCAGGCTGTAACGGCCGGCGTTATAGGTGGCACCCACCTCGCTGCCGATGACACGCGGCGCACGATTGTTCATCCAGATGTGCTCGCTCACGGCAACGTGAGCCTGCACATTGGAGCCCAGACCGTAGGTGAGATCCGTGGAATTAGCCCGGGACGAATCCGTTACGCCAAACTGCAGCGGCAGGTCGCCACGTGCGGTGAAGGTGCTTGAATCGGTCTCGATGGCCAGCGGCGACGGATTGACGGCCTGCGAATAGGCCGAAAGGTCCTGCTTCTGTCCCAGGCGATCGCCGGACAGCGACTGCCCTGCCGCGGCGAGCGGCATCAGCAATAACGCTGACAGGGGCAGAAGAAAGCGACGCATGAGCGAGAACCGGGTTAATCCGTATGAGAGCCAGACACACCGCCCTCCCAGGGGTGTGGGTGTACAAACATTACCACGTTTTACTTTTTACTAACACCCATTCTGAGCACATTCCTAAAGCGAACCAGGCCACAGAATTCGAGCCATATCCGTCCCTTACCCCAACCTCTGGCCGATGCGATTTATGGTCACTCCCCGGCGACAAAGCTGAATAGAGGCGATATAAAGGCGCATCCCGATACCCATGGACCGGTCGACGCCGGATGAGTTCAGCACCTACCAGCAGCGCCTCCGAACCCATACCGGCGGGATTGAACCCCGCGGCGTGGCATTCGGCCGTCGAGGGCCTGTTCCGGGCCAGCGACGCCGCGAGCGTTTTCGAGGTCTGCGAAGCCATGATTGGCGCCCTGGGCGTGCGCGCCGCCCTGGGCTGGCAACTGCTGGATAACCAACCGGACCAGCCGGGTCCGCACGACCCGCTGCCCCTGGCCGAGGATCCGCAGGGCCTGCGCATGCTGGTCCTGCAGGTGCCACAAAGCTCAATCTCAGACATCACCCGGGGACACCTCGCCTGGCTGGGCAGGCTCGCGGCGGCTCGACTGCGCCAGTTGGCGGAGACATCGCGCCTCTACGAGGCCATTTCGCGTCTCGCCCTCGCCGAGCGCCTGCAGCGCGCGCTGTACGCCATCGCCGACCAGGCCGGCACCGACCACAACATGGGCGAGATGATGCATTCCCTGCATTCCATTCTCGGCAGTCTCATGTATGCGGAGAATTTCTACATCGCGCTCTATGACGCGGCGACGGACAGCGTGCGCTTTCCGTACTACGTCGACACGATGGACAAGGATCCGCCCTCGCCCGACCAGAGCGCCCCGCTCCAGGAAATGCGCCACAGCCTGACCTGGAACCTGCTGCAGAGCGGCCAGGCCATCATGGGTTCGATGGAAGAGCTGGCGCGGCAGTTCAAGGGCCAGTTCATCCTGCTGGGCCCGGCCTGCGAGCACTGGCTTGGCGTGCCCCTGCTTCGCGACGGCCGCGTCGTCGGCGGCATCGTCATGCAGAGCTATCGCGAAGACACGCATTACACCGAGCACGATCGCGAACTGCTCAGCTACGTCGCCAAACACGTGCAGACGGCGCTGGAGCGGCGCGAAGCCCATGCCGAACTCGAACGTCGCGTCACCAGCCGCACTGCCGCCTTGCGCGAAGCCAACCGCGTGCTGCGCCAGCAGGTACTGCAGCGCCAGCGTGGCGAGCGCCTGCAGGCAGCGCTGTTCCGCATTGCTGAGCTGGCCAATGCATCCGAAAGCCTGGACAACTTCTACGCTGCCGTGCATCGCGTCATCGGCGGCCTGCTGTATGCGCGCAACTTCTACATCGCGCTGCTGGACGAGGAACCCAACCAGCTCACCTTCCCGTATTCGGTCGACGAGTTCGACACGGTCCGCCTGCCCCGCTCGCACGGCCGCGGCCTGACCGAATTCGTGCTCCGCCATGGCAAGCCGCTGCTCGCATCGCCCGACGACATCGAGCGCCTGATGCGCCAGGGCGAAGTCGGCCAGCACGGTTCCCGCTCAGTGTGCTGGCTTGGCGTGCCGCTGATCTGGGGCGAGCGCGCCATGGGTGTGCTGGCGGTGCAGAGCTACTCGCCCGAACACACCTACGACGTGCGCGACCAGGAGCTGCTCACTTTCGTGAGCTACCACGTCGCCAACGCCCTGCAGCGCAAGCACACGACGGAATCGCTGAAGCAGGCGTATGCCGGCCTGGAACGCCGCGTCACCGAACGCACGCGCGCCCTGGCACTGGCCAACCGCGACCTGCGCGAACAGATTGCCGAACGCGAACGCGTCGAGCGGCGACTCAAATACGAAACCCTGCACGACTCGCTGACCGGCCTGCCCAACCGCACCTTGCTGCTGCAGCGCCTGGAGCAGGCCCTGCAGCGCTATCACGGCAATGCACAGGATCTGTTCGCCGTGCTGTTCATTGACCTTGATCGCTTCAAGGTCATCAACGATTCGGTCGGGCACCTGGTGGGCGACGACCTGTTGTTCCAGGTCGGCGGACGCATTCGCGCCTGCCTCAAAACACGCGACGTGGTGGCACGCCTGGGCGGCGACGAGTTCGCCGTGCTCGCCGAAGGCATCACCGACGCGCGCATGGCGCTGCTGATCGCCGAGCGCATCATCGACGAATTGCAGACACCGTTCCGCCTCGGCGCGAAGGAAATCTTCACCTCCGCGTCCATCGGCATCGCCCTGCCCGGCCCGCATTACCAGCGGCCGGAAGAACTGCTGCGCGACGCCGACGCCGCGATGTATCGCGCCAAGGATGAAGGTCGCCATCGCGCCGCGGTCTTCGATGATCGCCTGCGCCGCGAAGCGCTGTCGCTGCTCGAGATGGAAGGCGACCTGCGCCGCGCGCTGGGTCGCAATGAGTTCGTGCCGTTCTACCAGCCGATCGTGTCGCTGGAAGACGGTCGTACCGTCGGTTACGAAGCGCTGCTTCGCTGGCGCCACCCCGATCGTGGCCTGCTCACGCCAAGCGACTTCCTCGCTGTCGCGGAAGAAAGCGGCGTGTCGGAGAGCATCGACTGGCAGATCTTCGACCAGGTTTGCGCACAGGCCGAAGCGTTGGCCGGCGCCGACGGTTTCGTCAGCATCAACGTCTCCGGCCGCCATTTCCGCTCACCGGACCTGGATCGCCGCCTGCTTGACCTGGTGGAAACCCATCGCCTGCCGCCGCGTTGCCTGCGCATCGAAGTGACGGAACGCGCGCTGCTGGAGAACGCCTCGCAGGTGAAGCGGATCCTCGATACCTTGCGCGCGCACGGCGTCAGCATCGCGCTGGACGATTTCGGCACCGGTTATTCGTCACTGAGTTACCTGCACCAGTACCCGATCGGCACGCTCAAGATCGACCGCTCCTTCATCACCGAACTGGCGCGCGAGGGCAGCCACAGCTTCGCCGTGGTCCGTGCCATCCAGGTGCTCGCCGACTCCCTGCAGATGCAGGTGATTGCCGAAGGCATCGAGGAAGAGGCACAGCGCGAGGCACTGATGAAGGTCGGCTGCCGTTACGGACAGGGCTTCCTGTTTGCGATTCCGAAGGCTGCGGATGTGTGGTTGCAGCGCGAGTACCATTTTGCGCTGCCGTGAGTTCGCTCGCTTCGCTCGCGGTTAACGGTAAACAGGTAAGAGCGGGCTGCGGCGACCTTGATGTGCCTGGACAATAAAAAAAGAGCGGGCCAAGCCCGCTCTTTGCTTTTACCGTTTATTGTTCCCCGTTTACAGCGAGCGCAAGCGAGCGAACCCTCACCGCGCTACTGCGCGGTGGGAGGCGTGGCAGCCGCGGCCGAATCGCTCAGCAGATGCTCCACGTCGATGCGGTCGAAGGTGTAGCGCTGCGCGCAGAACTCGCAGGTTACCTCGATCTCGTCGTTGTGCGCTTCGAGGGCCGCCTCGGCCTCTTCGCGACCGAGCATGCGCAGCACGGCTTCCACGCGCTCACGCGTGCAACTGCAACCGAATGCGAGCGGGCGCGGCTCGAACAGGCGCACGGACTCCTCGTGGAACAGGCGATACAGCAACTGTTCCGGCGCGGTGGTGAGCATTTCCTCGCGACCGAGCGTGGCGGCCAGGTGCATGATGCGGTTCCAGGCGTCCTCGTCCTCGACGGCGTCGTAGCCACCTTCGCCCGGCATCTTCTGCAACATGAGCCCCACGGCGTGTTCGCCGTCGGCCGCCAGCATGATGCGCGCGGGCAGCTGTTCGGACTGGCTGAAGTAGTTCTCCAGCGCACCGATCAGATCCGGATGCTGCAGGTCAACCAGGCCCTGGTAGCGCTGACCACGCTCGGCCGAGCCAATGGTGATCGCCATGATGGCGTCGGGCAGACTGGCCAGTTCGAGCGTCTCCGGCAGCGGATCGCTCCAGCGGGCCAGGCCACGCAGGTGACCCTGGTCGGTGCATTCGGTGAACAGCAGGCGCATGGCACCGCTGCTCTTGAGCTCGATCGAAAGCGAACCGTCGAGCTTGATATTGCCCGTGAGCATGGCGCTGGCCGTCAGTGCTTCGCCCAGCAGGTTGCGCAATGCCGGCGGGTAATCGGCGCGACCGGCGACTTCGCGCCAGGCGGCGCCCAGGCGCACCAACACCCCGCGAACGCCAGCGCGCTCGAGCAGGAAGCGATGCAGCACGTCTTCAACAAGCACAGTTTCCACGGAATAGAACCTCTGTCGGCAAGGCGCGAAAGATGGGGACGCCAAGCGGCCGACGCAAGCGGCGGCCCTTCAGGCGCGCCCATGCGCCGGGTCCGGGCTGAATGGTGACCCGACCAGTGTAAGGCCTGATCGTCGCCGACGGGCCGGCGACCCGGGGCCGAGCCCCTATACTGCCGCCCAATCTGACCACCGCGCCGCCATGACCACACGACGCCCGCTGTTCGCCACCCTGTTGCGCTCGATCGTGATCCTGGCCGCGGGCTGGTTGCTCCTGAGCTGGCTGGTGGTGCTGGTGCTGCGCTTCGTCCCGCCCTGGACCTCGGCCGTGATGATGGAGCGCCAGGTGGGCGCCTGGGTGCGCAGCGAACAGGATTTCCAGCTGCGCCACCGCTGGGTGCCGTGGAGCCAGGTGTCGCCTTACGTGCCGCTCGCCATGGTGGCCGGAGAGGACCAGAAATTCCCCTTTCATCACGGCTTCGACTTCGATTCGATCCAGAACGCCATGGATGCCGCGGACGAAGGCCGGCGCCTGCGCGGCGCCAGCACCATCAGCCAGCAGACCGCAAAAAACCTGTTCCTTTGGAACGGCCGCAGCTTCGTCCGCAAAGGGCTGGAGGCGTATTTCACGGTGCTGATCGAGCTGACCTGGCCCAAGCAGCGCATTCTCGAGGTCTATATGAACATCGCTGAGCTGGGCAACGGCGTTTACGGCGTCGGCGCCGCCAGCGACGTGTACTTCCATACCCCGCCGGCACGCCTGGGCCCGGCCCAGGCAGCGCGACTGGCAGCCGTGCTGCCCAATCCGCGCCGCTTCCGCGTCGACCAGCCCAGCGCTTACGTGATGGGACGCGCCAACTGGATCCAGGGACAGATGGCGCAGCTCGGCGGCCCCGGCTACCTGCGCGCCGAACAGGCACCGGCAAACACCCGCCGCCGACGCTGAACCTCGCCGGGGCCCGCCCGATTCGTTAGCATGCCGCCGTCTTCATGGATGGCACCTTCATGTCCAAGCTCACCGTCGTTGTCCCCGCCTTCAACGAGGCGGCCGTGCTCGAAGCCTTCCACGAGCGCCTGGCCCGCGTATTCGATGACATGCCGCTGGATTGCCGCGTGCTCTATGTGGATGACGGCAGCAGCGACCGCACCTGGGACATCATGGCCTCGCTGACGACGCGCGATCCGCGCGCCGAAGCCATCAAGCTGTCGCGCAATTTCGGCAAGGAGGCGGCCATGACAGCCGGACTCGATGCTGTCGACGCGGATGCGGTAGTCGTCATCGATGCCGACCTGCAGGATCCGCCGGAACTGATTCCCTCGCTCGTCGAACAGTGGCACGCCGGGTTCGACGTCGTTTACGCCACGCGCAGCGCCCGCGAAGGTGAGACCGGCCTCAAGAAGTTCACTTCCGCGGCCTTCTACCGCAGCATGGAAAAGATTTCCCAGACCCCGGTACCGCGCGATACCGGCGACTTCCGGCTCTTGTCGCGACGCGCGGTCGACGCGCTGCGCCAGCTGCGCGAGCGCCAGCGCTTCATGAAGGGCCTGTTCGCCTGGATCGGCTATCGCCAGACGGCCGTCTATTACCTGCGGGAACCGCGCGCTGCCGGCACCACGAAATGGAACTACTGGCGCCTGACCCAGTTGGCCATCGAGGGCATCACGTCGTTCTCCACCGCGCCGCTTCGCCTGGCTACCTGGACTGGCGTGGGCGCCTCGGTACTGGCCTTTCTGTACGGCATCTGGGTGCTGGTCAAGGCCATGATCTACGGCGACCCGGTACGCGGCTACCCGACCCTGATGACCGTCATCCTGTTTTTGGGTGGCGTGCAATTGCTGGCCCTGGGCGTCATCGGCGAATACCTCGGCCGCAACTACGCTGAAAGCAAGCAGCGCCCGCTCTACTTCATCGATGAACACCGCCGCAGTCGCGGCTGAACAGTCAGCTTCACATCGGCGCTACATCTGTTCCATCGACCAGCGCTAGACTCGTCGCAAGCGTTTCGTCCACGGCAAACCCGGAGGCATGAGGCATGCGTCAGGTCAAGCATCTGCTCGAAGGCAAGGGCCACCAGATCTTCAGCGTCGCGCCGGACGCGCAAGTGCTCGAGGCCATCAAGCACATGGCCGAGAAACGCGTCGGCGCCCTGATCGTCATGCGCGGCGAACTTCTTGTCGGCATCGTTTCCGAGCGCGACTATGCGCGCAAGGTCATCCTGCAAGGGCGTTCGTCGGCCCAGACCCTGGTCGCCGAAATCATGTCCAGCCCCGCCCTGACCGTCAGCCCCGATACCGATGTCTTCGACTGCATGCGCCTGTGTACCGACAGCCGCATCCGTCACCTGCCAGTGGTCTCGGGCGACCGCGTCGTCGGCGTGATTTCCATCGGCGACCTGGTGAAGGCCGTGATCGATGCCCAGGCCGAACAGATCGAACAGCTGCAGCGCTACATCACCAGCTGAACCGGCGACGTCAGGCCGTTGCGCCTGATGCTTTTTCTTCGCTCGCGTCGTGCGGCGTGTCCGGCGCCAGATCGGGGGACTGGCCCGCGCGTTGCGCCACCCACGCGGCGACCACCGAAATGCCCGCTCCCATGCCCGCCATGCCCGCAGCCGTGATGCCGATGGCGGCAAGCACCTGCACGCCGCTGGTGACGGCGAAGTCGCCGAAGCGCCACACGGCGGTTTCCACGAAGTTCTTGCCCTTGTAACGCGTCTCTCGCGGCACGCGGGTATACAGCGCATCGACCGCTGGCTTGGTCATGCCATAGGCGAAGGCGCGCGAGCCAACCATCATGATGGCGAGCATCGGCGTCGTCAGGCCGAGTACGGTGATGTCACCTATGCCGTAGACCCAAACCGCAACCAACAAAACCAGATTCGCGAGCGCCGGCACCACCAGCGCCCGGCCGGCACCGAAGCGCACCATGATCCAGCGCGTCGCCGTAAGCTGAAGCACGGCGCCGATCAGGTTAGTGACCAGGTCCATGTCGTTGTAGAACGACGTGCGCAACACCTTGTCGGTGAGATGTACCTTGGCGTAGTCCGCCATCAGGGCGTAGGCCAGCGTACCGATGCCATCGCCCAGCACCATGAGGATCGCCATGTAGCGCAGGAACGGGCGCGACCACAGTTCCTTCGCGCCTGCCCACAACGAGCCACCGATCGGCTCCTGCGCCACGCCACTGCGCTCATGATTGGATGACAGCGTCAGCAGCATGATTTCGGCGATGGCCAGCGCGATGGCCGAAACCACCAGCAGGGGCGCCACGCCAATGACGCCCACCAGCAGCTTGGTGATGCCCGGCCCGAAGATCGCGCCGGCCATGCCGCCCAGGGCGATCAGTGGGAATACTCTGCGCGCTTCCAGGCTGCTGAAAATGTCCGCCATGAAGCTCCAGAAGAGCGACACGACGAAGAGATTGAACACGCTCACCCAGACGTAGAACACCACGCCCAGGTTCCGCGCTCCGATCTGGTCCTGCGCCACGAAAGCCGGCACGAAAGCCAGCAGGCACAGCACGAAAAATGTGTAGCTCCAACCCAGCAGTTGCTTGCGTCGAAAGCGTGTCACCAGCATGCCGAATACGGGCGTCAGCAGGAGCATCACCACGAACACGACCAGATAGAACAGCGGCAGCGACTGCGATCCCACGGCGCCGCTCAGCTGGTCGCGCACCGGGCGCACGATGTAATAGGCCGTCATCACGAAGAAAAAGGCCAGCGCGGACAGGACAGAGGGCATGGCCTGTGCTGTCACGGCAGATCGGGGCGCATTCACCGGGGGACATCCTGCATGGGTCGCGGCGAAGCCTAGCATGCGACCATGGACGGATCGTCGATGGGGGCATCTGAGTGTACGACTACATCATTGTGGGGGGCGGCTCGGCGGGTTGCGTGCTGGCCCATCGCCTGAGCGCCGCGCCGGGCAAGCGGGTCCTCCTGCTGGAGGCCGGGCCAAAAGACTGGAACCCGTTGATCCATATGCCGGCGGGCATCGCCAAGCTGGTGGGCGACCATCGGGGATGGTCGCGCCTGTTCGGGGCGCACAGCATCAACTGGGGCTACCGTACCGAGCCGGAAGCACAGCTGGACGGCCGTCGCCTCTGGTGGCCGCGTGGCAAGACGCTCGGCGGCTCCAGCGCCATCAACGCGATGATCTATATGCGTGGCGCGCCGCGCGATTACGCCCAATGGACGGATGCCACGGGCGACGATACCTGGGGCTGGGACCGGGTTTTACCCTGGTTCCTGCGCAGCGAGGACAACACCCGCGGCGCCGGTCCGTGGCACGGGCAAGGCGGGCCGCTGGGGGTCGACGACCTGCGTTTCCACAGCGAGCTGACCGATGCCTTCATCGATGCCGGCGTGCAGGCCGGCTTCCCTCGCAATGACGACTTCAACGGCCCCAGCCAGGAAGGCTTCGGCCTGTACCAGGTCACGCAACGCGATGGTGCACGTTGTTCGGCAGCCGTCGCCTATCTCACACCCGCACGCTCGCGCGCGAACCTGACGGTGCGCACGGGCGTCCTCGTCCATCGGGTACTGTTCGACGGCACCCGCGCCATGGGCGTGCAGCTGGCTGATGGTGAGCGTATTGAGGCAGGCGAAGTCGTTCTGTCGGCAGGCGCGATCAATACGCCACAGTTGCTGATGCTGTCGGGCGTCGGCCCCGCCGACGAACTGCGCCAGCACGGTATCCCAACGGTCCTCGACCAGCCCCACGTCGGCGCGCACCTGCAGGATCACCTGGACATCTGCACCGTCACCGGCACGCGCAGCAATGCGACGTTCGATCATCTCAATGACGCCGCCGTGGCCTGGCGTTACCTGCGCCACCGCGATGGTATCGGCACCTCCAATGCCGCCGAAGGCGCAGGGTTCGTACGCAGTCGGTTCGCCCCGGACGAGCGCTGCGACATCCAGTTCCATTTCATTCCGGCGCAGCTCGACGATCACGGTGCCCGCTCCCTGCCCGGCCGCGGTTACACGCTGCATGCCTGTTACCTGCATCCACGCAGTCGCGGTCGCCTGGGCCTGCATTCCGCCGACCCGCGCCAGCACGCTCGCATCGAGGCCAATTATCTGGGTGACCCGGAGGGCCACGATCTCACGCTGATGATCGAAGCGGCGAAGCTCTCCCGTGACGTGCTCGCCCAGCATGCCTTCGATCCCTATCGCACCTCATCGGTCCAGCCGCCGCACGCGCTGCAAACAGATGACGACTACGCCCGCTTCATCCGCGCGCGCGCCGAAACCATCTATCACCCCATCGGCACCTGCCGCATGGGCCGGCAGGGCGAAGGCGTGGTGGACAGCCAGTTGCGCGCCTACGGACTGGAGGGCCTTCGCATCGTCGACGCCTCCACGATGCCCACCCTGATCACTGGCAACACCAATGCGCCGACGATCATGATGGCCGAGCGTGCCAGCGCCTGGATGCTGGGACAATCCGCCTGAGGCGACCTACGCGCAGGCAGCGCGCTCGGGCGTCGGCAGGTCCATGCTGGTGGATGCCACGCGGATCCAGGCGATGCCCGTTCGCCCCTCGTCGTCGCGGTTGACGGTTTTCATCAGGGCCTGCAGCGCCAACAGGCGCGCAGGCTCGGATAGCCAGTAGAGCTCGTCCAGGGCCGCGTCCACCATCGGCTGCCAGGCTCCCGGCATCAAGGGCCAGACGAGATCGCTCTCGGGCAAGGCGTCATGCACGGCCACGCGCCAGACGCGCCGCGCATCGGCTTCCTCGGGGCGACCGATGGTGGCGGCGACGGCACACACCAGACCAAATGCTTCGCGACACTGCGACAGCTTCCGCTCGCGCGCACCACGCAGGGTCGCCCGGTTGCGCAAGCGCATGCGCAACATACGCAGCGTGCAGTAGGTGGCGAGGTCCGACTGCGCGTCGATGCGGGCGATATCGTCGAGCACGTTGCTCAGCGTATGCCGACGCCCTTCAGGAAGCTTCAGCACGGACTGCGCGGCGAACTGAAGCACCGTGCGACGCTGACGCTCCGTCAGGCGCGACAGACTGCCGGCGCACGCGCGGATCTGGTCCACCGTGTCATCGCCGAGGGCGCTGCCCATGAGCCGGTCGCGCTCGCCTCCCGCCAGGTAACCGGGCATCGCAGCCAGCAACAGCCATATCGCCGACTCAGGGTCCTGCGTCGCATGGACGACGGATTCGGGCGGCCGGCTGGATCCTGCCTCATCAGCGCCCGGTGCGCCGACCAGGGCCGCGAACAAAGTCATCGCGGGCATGCGCTCGTTGAACGGCTCCTGCGCCCCCTCACCCACCCGGCCAAAGTGATCGCCCTGGGTGTAGCGCTCGGCCCGCCAGACGTCGAGCTGTTTGGCGTAGCGCATCGTGAACAGCTTCAGCGCCGTCGCGCTGTAGCCCGGTTCGAGCGCGATAATGCGTTCCAGAATGGGCGGATGGGTGGCGAACATCGAACGCCACGGCCCCACCTCGCCGAACATCATGTGAGCCACTTCGTCGCGCGTCGCGAGCGACAGGCTCGAGCCTTCGTCCACCGCCGCGATCTTGCGCAGGGCGCCGACCAGGCCGTTGGTCTGACGCGTGAACTGCACGGCCGAGGCATCGGCAAGTGTTTCGCGCGAACGCGACACCGCGGCCTGAATCAGGCGCCCCAGCACCAACCCCACGTAACCGGCCGCCACCATCGCAAGACCCAGTATCCAGAGCAGTGCATCGCCGCGCGGATCGCGGTTGCGACCGTTGTCATCAAGGTCGGTGCTCATCAGCTCGCGTCCGAGCAGTCCCAGCACCTGGATGCCGTACAACAGGCCCATCATGCGAATGTTGATGCGCATGTCGCCATTGAGGATGTGGCTGAACTCGTGCGCGATCACGCCCTGCAGCTCGTCGCGGGTGAGGTGGTCCAGGCAACCCTGGGTCACGCACACGGCGGCGTCGCTCATTTCGTAACCGGCGGCGAAGGCGTTGATGCCATCCTCGGTCGCCAGGACGTACACGCGCGGCACCCGGACGCCGGAGGCAATCGCGACTTCCTCAACCACGTTGTACAGCCGGCGAAGCTGCGGCTCGCGCGTCTCGGGCGAAACCTCGTCGGCCCCCACGGAGCGCGCGACGGCCGGACCGCCTTCGGCAAGGCTGCGGATACGACTGAGCGAGAACCACAGGATGCCGCCCACCACGGTGAGTGACGTCACCACCAGGACACCGGTTTCCCAGTGGAAGCGATGACGAAACGCGCCGATCCAGCCATGCCGAACGATGGCCCACAGCCAAAGCGCCGGGATGTCGACCATCACGACGATGATCGCTACCGCCACGATAAACAGCAGGATCAGCTTGCGCGTCAATGCGCGCTGATGCGCTTGCTCTGCAAAAAAATCCATGTCCCCGTCCCCCTAGGGATGCGCCGCCTTGCAGCGGCGCCAGCGTTCAGGCGAACGAAACCCTGGGCACGTCGCGCTTGACCGGATCCTCGATCTGCAGCGAGGTCGCCGGCCCGAAGTCGAACTGGCGGGCCAGGATCGAGCCGGGGAACACTTCGCAGGCGTTGTTGTAGCCCATCACGGCGTCGTTGTAGGCCTGCCGCGCAAATGCCACGCGGTTCTCCGTCGACGACAGCTCTTCGGAGAGCTGCATCATGGTCTGGCTGGCCTTGAGATCGGGATAGCTTTCGCTCAGGGCGAACAGACGCCCGAGATTCTGCGTCAGCGCGTTCTCGGCACCCGCCAGCTGTTGCATGGCCGCTTCATCGCCAGGCTGGGCCTTGGCACCCGCCAGGCCGCTGACGGCCGCGTTGCGCGCCTGGATCACGGCTTCAAGCGTGGTGCGCTCGTGGGTGAGATAGGCTTTGGCTGTCTCGACGAGGTTGGGCACCAGGTCGTGACGTCGCGTAAGCTGAACGTCGATCTGTGCAAAGGCATTCTTGTAGCCATTGCGTGCTCGCACGAGTCCGTTGTAGAGCGACACGAAGTACACGACAATCAGGACGATTATGATCAGAAAGATCAACAGGCCCACGGGCTTCCCCTGTCATTTGAGCGCCCCCGGCGCCCATCGCCACGCAGAGTAGCATGCAGTTTCGCAAGATATTCCTGTCGATCGCTGGCAGCCTCGGACTCGCCAGCGCCACGCTCCCCGCTCTCGCGGCCACGCCGCAGCCTCCCGCTCAGCCGCCAGCCAAGCCGGTCGCGCCGTCACCCGCAAAGACGACGCCCACACCGCCTCAGCAGCACCTGCCCGCCGAACGCGTGAAGGAGACGCTGGCCGATTACCGGCAGTGGCTGGACAAACTCGAGCAGCGCCATGCCGTCGCCGGCCTGGCGACGGCTGTGGTCGTCGATGACAAGGTCGTGTTCGAAGGCACTGTCGGTTACGCCAACGCGACGACGCAGGAGCCGATCACGCCCGAGACCGTATTCCGCCTTGCCTCGCTCTCCAAGGCCTTCGCCACGGCCGTGACCGGCGTGCTGGTCGGCGACGGCAAGCTGAGCTGGGATACCAAGCTTGCTGACGTCCTGCCCTACTTCAAGCTCAAGGATGCGCAAGCCGCCGAGCAGGCCACGGTGCGCGACATTCTTGGCCAGCGCCTGGGCCTGCCGCGCAACACCTACGACAACATGCTCGAAGGTGACGTGTCCTACGAAGAGCTGGTGCGCAAGCTCGATGAAGTGGACATGGCCTGCGGCGTCGGCAAGTGCTACGGCTATCAGAACGTTGCCTTCAGCATGATCGGCGACGTGATCTACGCCATGACCGGCGATTTCTTTTACCGCCAGGTCGACAAGCGGATCTTCTTCCCGCTCGGCATGAAGACCGCCAGCTACGGGCGCGAAGCGCTGGAGGCCAGCCCGAGCTGGGCGCGTCCGCATCGTCCCGCCGGCGGCGGCAACTGGCGTCCGTTCGAACCGAAGGAAGCCTATTACCGCGTGGCTCCCGCGGCCGGCGTCAATGCCAGCCTGCGCGACATGGAGCAGTGGCTGATCGCGCAGATGGGCGGACGCCCCGACGTGCTGTCGCCTGCTCTGCTCGAAACGCTGCACACGCCCGAAGTCACCACGCCGGTCGAATTGCGTTCCACCCCGTGGCGCAGCGCTCGACTGACGTCCGCGCACTACGCGCTGGGCTGGCGCGTCTTCACCTACGGCGGTGAGACCCTCGTGTTCCACGCCGGCGCGGTCGAAGGCTATCGCACCATGATCGGCTTTTTTCCGAAGTACCACGCCGGCGTTGTCACGATGTGGAACTCCGCCGGCCCCGTGCCGTCGGGCCTGATGCCGATGGTGCTGGACAGCCTGCTGGGCCTGCCGCATGTGGACTGGGCAGGACTCGACAGCAATCCCGCAGCCGCGCCCGCAAAGAAGGCGGCACCCGCCAAGGCAAAGCCCAAGGCCACCAAGAAGAAGAAAGCCGCGAAGTAAGGTGGGGGGCGGGCCGCTAGCGCGGCCCTGTGAAGGCGCCCGCTGCGCGGAGCTGTGAACGGTGAACGGTAAGAGCGAGAGCCACGCTCATCCGGTTCTCGGCTCTTGGCTCTTACCGTTTACTGTTCACAGCGCCAAGGGCGCGCCCTCCCAGCCCGCATAGCGGGCTCCCCCACCGCACAAACGACAACGCCGCGCACAGGGCGCGGCGTTACATCGAAACTCAGTCACCTTTACAGCTTGAACTCGATGCGCTGACGCTTGTTGGAAACAACCGGGTTGCCGTCCTGGGTGGCAGGCTGGTACTTCCAGCGGCTCACGGCATCGACGGCGGCTCGGTCGAAGACGTGGCGGGGCTGTGCGTCGAGCACCTTCACGTCGGACACATCGCCGGACGCCGTAATGGTGAACGAAAGCTCCACCCAGCCTTCCTGGTTGGCACGCATGGCGGCCGTCGGATAGCGCGGCGGCGCGTTCTTCACCAGGACAGCGGCATGCGAACCGGCTGCACCACCTGCACTCTCGCCGGCGGGCGCGGCGGACTGGCTGGCATTGGCCTGCAACTGGCGCGCCGCCGCTTCGGCCGCCGCCTGCTGCTGGGCGAGACGACTCTGCGCGGTGCGCTGTTGCTGCTCAGAAGCCTGCGACTTGGCCTGCTCGGACGCAGCGCGTTCGGCTTCAGCCTTGTCAGCAGCTGCCTTCTGCGCGGCGAGTTGCTGCTGCTTTTCCTTGTCCGCCGCCAGCTGCTGTTCGCGGTCGAGCAGCTTGCGCTGGGCATCGAGCTTGGAACGCAGGATGTTCAGGGTGTAGTTGGACGGGTCGGCCTTGGCGAGCAGGTCGATCTGGCGTTGCGCGTCATTGAAGTCGCGCTGGTTGATCGCCTGTTCCGCATTGGTGGCGGCAAACGGGAACGTCTCGCGCAGCGCGTCGGTCGCCACCTGGTTGCCGGGCTGCTTCTGCAGCACCTTCAGGTAGAACTCGAACGCGTTGTTGCCGGCCGGCGAGGCCAGGCGCTGCTCGTTCATCGCGCGACGCGCTTCGGACAGCAGCTGGTTGAGACTCATGGCCTCAACGTTCACTGGCGGCGGCGGTGCCTCACGACTGGCGGCCACCGGCGTGGACGGATGGTCGCCCAGGTCGGCACGCGTCAGATCCTGATGCGGCTTGATGATCAAAAACCACGCGGCACCCGCCAACACGGCGATGATGACCAGAATGGCGTAAACGGCGGGCTGAACAGCCCCACGCGCAAAGCGCGCCTGACGTATGGTTCGGGTATCCATGGTCTCTCACTGAGTGGCATCGATACCCGCGCTTTTTCCCCCTGTGGTACCCAGGAGCGGCGAGCCTCCCCAGGCTGGCCGCGGCGCGGATGTGCGAAAGGTAACCGCAATGAAGCATCACGGCAAATGGCGTGTAGGGGAAGAGAGGTAAAGGGAGAGCGGTAAAGGGGGAACGGTGAACGGTGAACAGGTAAGAGCACAGCGGCTTCGCCATCATGGAAGCGCGGCGAATCGACGCGTGGGGCAAGTGCGCAACGGGCGGCTCTCGTACCGATAGGAATTTTTCCAGTGTCGCGAAGATGCGACCCGCAAGTCGCGACCCCGCTTTTCACTGTTTACCGTTCACCGTTGTCCGTTCACCGCTTTTTCCAACCCCACAAACGAAGCGTCCCGGCCAGGCCGGGACGAATCGATCTTCTAATGCCCCTCCCCGCGCTGGGCATCGCAGGGAGGGAAATCAGTACAGACTGTTCTTCTAATGCTTACTTCTTGGCCTTGGCGGCCTTGGCAGCGCGCGGCTTGCTGGTCTTGGTGGCCTTGACCACCTTGGCAGCAGCAGCCTTCTTCACCGTCTTGCGAGCGGCCTTCTTGGCCACCTTCTTCACGGCAACCTTCTTGACGGACGCCTTCTTGGCAGCCGCCGGACGCTTCTTGGCAACAGCCTTGCGAGCGACCTTCTTGGCAGCCTTCTTGGCAGCAGGCTTACGGGCAACCGGCTTCTTGGTTGCGGCCTTCTTCACGGCGGTCTTCTTGACGGCCTTCTTCACAGCCTTCTTGGCGGCGGCTTTCTTCACAGCTTTCTTTGCAGCTTTCTTGGCAGTGGCCATAGTTCGTCTCAGCTCCTCATCAGTTGGCAGTGGTTGCCCAGTAAAAGCGTGCAGGAACGCCTCAACAAGCAGATCGCTATTGGTGGCGTGCCGAAGATTATTCACCTGACGGCGGGTGCGCTCGTCGGATAGGGGCTGCAGGACGTGCAGCGGAATGGAGACCGTAATCTTGCGTACCGCGCCGGCTTTCTCGCCGTGCTCGACATACGGTTTTATGAATTTCGATGATGCCATGACGCCTGTTCCCCGATATCTGGAGCGAAAGCTATTCCCGATTATTTCAGCTGTCAATTGATTTCTATAATGAAATCAATCAGCCTGACCCAGTCCGCACACCCCGGAAACGGTGCCACACAAGGGTTCCGGGAGTAACACGGACATATTCGATTGGACGTCTAAACAGCCAAACGAATTAATCCGATAAAATATAAAATCCACAGAAAATCCCTTGAAATAAGGCATTCCCTGAAGTGGCATGCATTGACGGTCGCCTCGACTGTCTCAATATGCGACGAACCTTATAGCGGCGCCGTTTGCGGTCGATCCGGCGGTGTTTTCGTGGATGAACGGCGCTCGACTGAAACCCGCCCCGGAAGGTCGCCGAACCTGCCCGAACGACCCGAATCGATCGCCGACCGACGGCCAACGCCCTCCCGGCGGCAACGCCATCCCGCGCGAACGACACCCGCCAATGATCGGCCGCATGGATGGCTAAGCATCCAAATTCCGACCTCGCCAAAGCGTGTACGCACAGGTGCCAGGCGCAGGGATCAGGAAGAAATCGTGCGCGCACAGGGAGCGATCTCGTCGATGAAAACTCGACATTTCGATCTTGCACCGGCGCGGCCTCGCCATGACCCGACCACGATAAATCGCCATCGCGATGTGCGCGGCGCGGGATCCTGCAAACGTCCCACGGCCCGGGAATGGGGGTCATGCCGGCATGACCGGCCCGGTCAGCGCGACAACCGTCACCCCTACAAACCAACGGCCGCTTGCGCGGCCGTCGGGGGTACCTGGCGGGCGATGCCGCTTAGTGGTCTTCGTTCTCGATCAGCTCGGCGTAGGCATCGGCGTCGAGCAGATCGTTAAGCTCGTCGCGGTTGCTGATGCGCACGGCAAAGATCCAGCCGTTGCCGTAAGCGTCTTCGTTGATGGTCTCCGGCTTGTCGGCCAGGATTTCGTTGACCTCGACTACTTCGCCCGACACCGGCGAGTAAATGTCCGAGGCGGCCTTGACCGACTCGACCACGGCAGCACCCGTGCCGGCGGTCACGCTGGCACCGATCTCCGGCAGCTCAACGTAGACCAGGTCGCCCAGTGCGCTCTGCGCATGGTCGGAAATGCCAACGCGCACCAGACCGTTGTCTTCGACGCGGGCCCATTCGTGGGACTTGAGAAACTTCAGATCGCCGGGAATCTCGCTCATGATCGGGTCCAGTCTTTGGGTTTGCGGGGAACAATGAAGCGCCATTCTAGCCGCTTCGCGCCGACGGCAAAACGTGCAGCCGGCGCAATCATGGAATTGTGAAGACGCCACGCACGCAGACGCGGCGCCTGGATCAGATACCTTCGCAGGGCTTGCCGTCGCGCACGAACGGGTACTTCACCACGCGCACGGGCACTTCCTTGCCGCGGATATCGACGCGCACATCACCCAGGTCGCCCACCGGCACGCGCGCAAAGGCGACAGCCTTGTTGAGCGTCGGGGCGAAGCTGCCGGACAGGATCTCGCCGTCGCCGGCTGCGGTCAGCACCTTCTGGCCATGGCGAAGCACGCCCTTGTCATCCAGGACGAGGCCGATCATCTGGCGCTTCACGCCGGCAGCCTTCTGTGCTTCGAGTGCCTTGCGCCCGATGAAGTCACGGCCTTCGTCCAGCGCGATGGTCCAGGCCAGGTTGGCTTCCCACGGCGACACATCGTCATCCATGTCCTGGCCGTAGAGGTTCATGCCGGCTTCCAGGCGCAGGGTATCGCGCGCGCCCAGGCCAGCGGGGACGACGCCCGCCGCGGCGAGGGCTTCCCACAGGGCCACGGCCTGCTCCTGCGGCACGATGATTTCGAAGCCGTCTTCACCGGTGTAACCCGTGCGTGCGATAAACAGCGGCATGCCGTGGGGACCCTGCGCGGCAGCGGCGACGAACTTGCCCAGCTTGCGGATGCGGTCGCGATCCACGTCGTGAAGCAGGCCAACCACCTTGTCGCGTGCCGAGGGACCCTGCACCGCGATCATCGCGAACTCGGGGCGCTCCTTCACTTCCACGCCGAAGGCCTTGGCCTGCTGCTCGATCCACGCCAGATCCTTGGCGCGGGTGGCGGCGTTTACCACCAGGCGGAAATGGGCTTCGTCGAAGAAATAGACGATCAGGTCGTCGATGACGCCGCCGTTCTCGTTGAGCATGCAGGAGTACAGCGCCTTGCCCTGCACCTTGAGCTTGTCGACGTTGTTGGCCAGCAGGTGGCGCAGGAAGGCGCGAGCCTGATCGCCGTGGAGGTCGACGACCGTCATGTGGGAAACGTCGAACATGCCGGCTTCGCGGCGCACGGCGTGGTGCTCCTCGATCTGCGAACCGTAGTTGATCGGCATGTCCCAGCCGCCGAAATCGACCATGCGAGCGCCCAGCGCGCGGTGAGTAGCGTTGAGTACGGTCTTCTCGGTCATCGCAGGATCGCCTTGGGGAAAGGCGGCATTATCGCCGCCGTTCCCGCGCAATCCAAGCCGAGACGCCGTGCGCCAGCGTATGCAGTGATCTTTCTTACTCGTCCGCCAGCAGGTAGGTCACCACTTGCGCCGCCAGCACGGTGGCTTCATCGCGCCCGGAGGCCAATCGCAACTCGGGCGACTGCGGGGCCTCGTACGGCGAATCGATGCCGGTGAAATTCTGAATCAGGCCGGCACGCGCCTTGTGATACAGGCCCTTGGGATCGCGTTGCTCGCAGACTTCAAGCGGCGTGTCGACGAAGACTTCGACGAACTCGCCCTCGTCGAACAACTCGCGGGCAAAGCGACGCTCCTCCTGGAAGGGCGAAATGACGCAGACCAGCACGATCAGGCCGGCGTCAACCATCAGCTTTGCCACTTCGGCGACGCGGCGGACGTTTTCGACGCGCGCTTCCGCCGTGAAGCCAAGATCCTTGTTGAGGCCATGGCGAAGGTTGTCGCCGTCGAGCAGATAGGTGTGCAGGCCCTGTGCGTGCAGGCGCCGCTCGACCAGATTGGCGACCGTCGACTTGCCGGCACCCGACAGACCGGTGAACCACAGGCAACGCGGCACCTGCCCTTTCAGGGCGCCGCGCATGCGCTTGTCCAGGTCCAGATGCTGCCAGTGGACGTTGTGCGCGCGACGCAGGCCGAAGTCGAACATGCCGCAGGCCACCGTGGCCTGGCTCTGGCGGTCGATCAGGATGAAGCCGCCCAGCGTCCGGTTCTGAGCGTAAGGCTCGAAGGCGATCGGGTGATCGAGATCGAGATTGCAGTAGCCGACCTCATTGAGCTCCAGCCGCCGCGCGGCCAGCTCGGCCTGGGTGTTCACGTCCACCTTGTGCTTGATGGCCGTGATGCGCGCGCTGACCGATCGCGTGCCGCACTTGAGGATATAGGTGCGGTTGGGCAGCAAGGCCTCATCACCCATCCAAAGCAAATGGGCGGCGAACTGGTCGCTGACCTGCGCCGGCTGCGCGGCGTCAGCCAGGACATCGCCGCGAACAATGTCGATCTCACGGTCCAGCGTCAGCGTCACCGCCTGGCCTTCGCGCGCCTGCGGCAGGTCGCCATCCGCAGTGACGATGCGTTCGATGTGCGCCCGCTGCGATCCCGGCTGGACGACCACGGGCATACCCACGGCGACCGTGCCGCCGCAGATGGTGCCCGCATAGCCGCGAAATTCCGGATCGGGTCGGTTGACCCACTGCACGGGCATACGGAACGCCGCACCCCGAACGGCCGGCACCTCGATGCACTCCAGCCGTTCCAACAGGCTCGGGCCGTCGTACCAGGGCATGCGTGCAGAGCGCTTGCCGATGTTGTCGCCATCGGTTGCCACCACCGGCAGGCACTGCACGTCGTCGATGCCCAGGCTGGCGATCATCTCGCGACAGGCCATCTCGATGGACGCGTAGATGTCCTGCCGGAACTCGACCAGGTCCATCTTGTTCACCGCCAGGATGACTTGCCTCACGCCCAGCAACGCGCAAATGTACGAATGCCGCCGCGTCTGGGTCAGCAGGCCCTTGCGCGCATCCACCAGCACTACCGCCACGTCGGCGGTCGAGGCGCCGGTGGCCATGTTGCGGGTGTACTGCTCATGCCCCGGGCAATCGGCCACGATGAAACTACGGCGCGGCGTCTGGAAATAGCGGTAGGCCACGTCGATGGTGATGCCCTGTTGCCGTTCGGCATCCAGGCCATCCGTCAGCAGGGAGAAATCCAGGCTCGGCGCTTCGCCCGGGCAGGTGCGCGCGCTGTCACGCTCCAGGGCTGCCAGCTGATCCTCCGGCACCATGCCCGCGTCATAGAGCAGGCGACCCAGCAAGGTGCTCTTGCCGTCATCCACGCTGCCGCAGGTGATGAAGCGCAGCAGGCTGGCGGTGGTGGCGAAGGCTTCGCCGCGATGAGACAGCAAGTTCATCAGAAGTAGCCCTCGCGCTTCTTGCGTTCCATCGAAGCCGCGCCGTCGTGGTCGATCATGCGACCCTGGCGCTCGGATACCCGGGAAACTGCCATTTCGTCGATGACGGCCTCAAGCGTCGCTGCGGTTGACGGCACCGCGCCGGTCAGGGGATAGCAGCCCAGCGTGCGGAAACGCACCGAGCGCATCTGTGCTTCCTCGCCATCGCGCAGGTGAAGGCGCTCGTCATCGACCATGATCAGTGCACCGTCGCGCTCGATCACCGGCCGGGGTTTGGCGAAATACAAGGGTACGACCGGAATCGACTCGCGCTGGATGTAACGCCATACATCCATTTCGGTCCAGTTGGACAACGGAAACACGCGCACGCTTTCGCCTGCGCGGATCTGGGTATTGAAGCAATGCCAGAGTTCCGGCCGCTGGCGACGCGGGTCCCAGGCGTGGTTGGCGCTGCGGAACGAGAACACGCGCTCTTTGGCGCGCGACTTTTCCTCGTCGCGGCGCGCGCCGCCAATGGCCGCGTCGAAGCCGTACTTGTCCAGCGCCTGCTTGAGTCCGACGGTTTTCATGATGTCGGTGTAGTACGAGGATCCATGCACCAGCGGCGAAATCCCCTGGCGCAAGCCTTCCTCGTTGATATGCACGAGCATTTCGATATCGCCGTCGCCAGCGACGCGCTCGCGCCAGGCGATCATCTCGCGAAATTTCCAGGTCGTGTCCACGTGCAGCAATGGCATCGGCGGCCGCGCGGGATAAAAGGCCTTCCGCAACAGGTGCAGCAGGACCGATGAGTCCTTGCCGATGGAGTACAGAAGGACGGGCCGCCGGAACTCTGCCGCGGTCTCACGAAGAATATGAATGCTCTCGGCCTCGAGTGCATCCAGCAACGAATGATCTTGCATGTCGTTCGGTACGGCCTGTGCGAAGTGAATCAGTTCGGCAACGCCCCTCCCACGGGCGTTGCGATCCCGCCATGCCACGAGCCTTCCCCTTCCTGGCTTGCGGCGGGCTGACGACTCTAACGCATATCATGTCACTGGGATGACGTGAAGCGGCCCGAACATCCTTTGCGATGACACATCAGTGACGACCATGGCCGTCACCCGTCGTCCACGCTGCAACGCACAATCTCGATACTCCATATAAGATGCGGCCCATGAAATCATCGAAGGCGACAGGAAGCGCACAGTTCGATGCCCATGCGCAGCCGCCTAGCCTGTGCATCGCAGGCGATTGGACACTCACCCACTATGCCGCGCTGGAGCAAGTGGTCGCCGGCCTGTCAGGCAAGCTGGGCGAATCCGTGACGGTGAACCTCGACCCCCTGGGTGAGCTCGATACTGCCGGGGCGTCGCTTCTGGTTCGTCTGATCGGGCCCGAACGCATCAAGGACCTGGCCCAGGAGGCGCCCCACCTTCCGGAGGCACAACGCGCCCTGATGCAAACCGTCGGCGCGGCGATGGCAACCTACAAAAAGCCCCCGCGCGGTCCAAAAACTTCGACGCTGTCCGATGTCCTGGCGCGCATCGGGCGCACCATGGAGGGCCTGTGGCACCAGCAGGTCCAGCTGCTGGGATTCATTGGCCTCACGCTCGAAACCATTTTTCGCACGGCCCCCCGGCCTCGACGATGGCGGGTCACGTCGCTGGTATCGCACATCGAGCAGACCGGTCTCGACGCCGTGCCGATCGTCGCCCTGCTCACCTTCATGGTGGGCGCCGTGGTGGCGTTCCTGGGCTCCACTGTGCTGGCCGACTTCGGTGCCAGCATCTACACCGTCGACCTGGTGGCGTTTTCCTTCCTGCGCGAATTCGGCGTACTGCTCACCGCCATCCTGATGGCCGGTCGTACGGCCAGTGCCTTCACCGCGCAGATCGGATCGATGAAAGCCAACGAGGAAATCGACGCGATCCGCGCCCTCGGCCTCGATCCGATGGAACTGCTGGTCGTACCGCGCGTACTGGCCATGCTGGTGTCGCTGCCTCTGCTCACCTTCCTGGCCATGATGGCCGGCCTGATCGGCGGCGGCGTGGTGTGCGCCCTGGTGCTGGATATCTCGCCGGTGATGTTCATTTCGCTGCTGAAATCGGACATCGGCGTGCGCCACTTCGTGGTCGGCATCGTCAAGGCGCCGGTCTTCGCCTTCATCATCGCCGTCATCGGCTGCCTCGAGGGCTTCAAGGTCAGCGGCAGCGCGCAGTCCGTCGGCGAACACACCACCTCGAGCGTCGTGCAGTCGATCTTCGTGGTGATCCTGCTCGATGCCATGGCTGCCCTGTTCTTCATGGAGATGAACTGGTGAACGCCAGCGCCGCACCGGACAACATCATCCAGGTTCGCGACCTGACCAATCGCTTCGGTAGCCAGGCGGTGCACGAACATCTGAATCTCGACGTGCGTCGTGGTGAGATCCTGGGCGTCGTCGGCGGTTCGGGCACGGGCAAATCCGTGCTCCTGCGCACCATCGTCGGCCTGCGCCGCCCTACCTCGGGCCACGTGCATGTTTTCGGCGAGGACCTGCTCGCGCTTTCCCCGGAGCGGCGCTCGCTGATCGAGCGGCGTTTCGGCGTGCTGTTCCAGAATGGCGCGCTGTTCTCGTCGCAGAACATCGCCGAAAACATTGCTACGCCGCTGATCGAACACGCCGGCCTGACGCGCGCGGACGCCGAATCGCTGGCCGAGGTGAAACTCGCCCTGGCGGGCTTGCCGCAGGGCACGGACGTGAAGTACCCCTCGGAACTCTCCGGCGGCATGGTCAAACGCGCCGCACTGGCTCGCGCGCTGGCGCTCGATCCGGAAATCCTGTTCCTCGATGAACCGACCGCCGGCCTCGACCCCATCAGCGCAGCGGCGTTCGATCAGCTCATTCTGACCCTGCGCGATGCGCTGGGACTGACGGTCTTCCTGGTCACGCATGACCTGGACACGCTTTACACCACGTGCGATCGCGTCGCCGTGCTGTCGCAGAAAAAGGTGCTGGTGTGCGACACGCTGGACGTAGTCGCCGCCAATCCCGATGCCTGGGTTCAAGCCTATTTCCATGGCCCACGCGGCCGGGCTGCCGAAGCGGCGGCCGAACGTTCGCAAGAGGTGAAGTGAGATGGAAACCCGTGCCCATCATGTGTTGATCGGCCTGTTCACGGTGATCGTGGTCGCCGCCGCCCTGCTCTTCGCGCTATGGCTGGCCAAGTCCAGCGCGGACCGACAGTTCAACCAATACGACATTGTGTTCAACGAAGCCGTGACTGGCCTGTCGGTGGGCGGTGCCGTGCAATACAACGGCATCAAGGTCGGCGACGTCACCCAGCTCAAGCTGGACCCCAAGGATCCGCGCCGCGTGCTGGCACGCATTCGCGTCGGCGCCGATACGCCAGTGAAGGAAGACACGCACGCGCGCATCGCGCTCACCGGTGTCACGGGGCTTTCGATCATCCAGCTCAGTGGCGGCAACCCGACGAGCGCGCCGCTGACGTCCAGGGATGGATCGATCCCGGTCATCGTCGCCGATCCGTCGCCGCTGAGCCGACTGCTCGCCAATGGCGAGGACGTGGTCACCAATATCAACGAGGTGATTTCGCGCGCCAGCCTGCTGCTGTCCTCGGAGAACGTGGATCGCATCAGCCGTACGCTCGATCACCTGGATAAAACCACGGGCGCCATTGCCGATCAGCGCGACGACATCCGCCAGCTGATTGTCCAGCTCGCCGAAGCCAGCAAGCAGGCCAATGCCACGCTGGCGCAGACCGAGCAACTGGCGCGCCAGGCCAATGGGCTGGTGAACGGGCCGGCGCATGACACGCTCGAGAGCGCGAAAAATGCGATGGCCTCGCTCGAACGCTCCACCGCCGCCATCGATCGCCTGCTGAGCGAAAACCGCGCGTCGCTGGACGGTGGCATGCAGGGCATTGGCGAACTGGGACCGGCGGTGCGCGAACTGCGCGACGCCGCCAGTTCGCTGCGCGGGATCACCCGCAAACTCGACGAAAACCCGGCGGGCTACCTGCTTGGCCGCGACCGCAACAAGGAGTTCACGCCATGAGTTTTCATCGTCGCCTTGCGCACGCATCCGCCGCGCTCGCGCTCCTGGCGCTGACGGCCTGCTCGGTCCTTCCCAAGGCGGAGTCGCCCGACGTGTATCGTCTTCCCGCCACCGCCATGCAGCATCAGGGCACGGCGCCGGTGGCCTGGTCGTTGCGCATCAACACGCCGCAGGCCAGCCGCATGCTCGACAGCTCGCGCATCGCCGTGATGCCGCAAGGTGACGTCATCAGCGTGTACCAGGGCGCCCGCTGGAGCGACCGCGGCACCACCATACTGCGGGATCGCCTGATGCAGGCCTTCCGCGATGACGGTCGCGTCGGTGCCCTGAGCAGTGACGACTCGAATCTCCAGGCTGATTTCCTCCTCGATGCCGACCTCACGGCCTTCCAGTCGGAGTATCGCAATGGCCAGCCGGTCGTGGTCATCCGCTACGACGCCCGCCTGGTGCGCAATTCGGGATTGCGCATCGTTGCCACGCAGCGTTTTGAAATCACGCAGCCGGCGAGTGGCACCGCGGTTCCGCAGGTGGTCGCAGCCTTTGGCCTGGCCGGTGACGCGCTGGCCACCCAGGTCGTCAACTGGACGATGCAGCAGTCACTTCAAGCATCCACGACCCGCTGACTCAGCGTCGCGCGCCGGCGTCGATCCACCGAAACGTCAGGTTGATGCGCAGACCACTGCGCGTGGTTTTCGGCAAGGCGTGCTGATAGAGGCGCTGCGTCTGACCGGCCATGCGCAGCAAGCTTCCATGGGGCAATCGCAGCCCGAGGCTTTCGCGACGACCGGCGTCGATGGCCCGCTTGCGCAGGCGAAAGACGCGTTCGGCCCCGAGGCTGAGGGAGGCGATGACCGGCGAAGGCCCCAGCTCCGGCTCGTCATCGCTATGCCAGCCCATCGAGTCATGGCCGTCACGGTACAAGTTGGCAAGCACACTGTTGAAACGCGCGCCGCACGCGGACGCAAGGCGCGGCCGCAAGGCATCCAGGGCAGGCAACCACGGATGGGGATCGAAGCGCGTGCCGGAATAGACATAGGTCGCTTCCCGTTCGCCCATCCAGCAGCTCAGTCGAGGCGAATCCACCTCGCGCCCGAAGATTCGGATGCGATGGGTTTCCCAGGGAATATCGTCGATGCACTGCTGCAGCAGGCCATCCGCCTCTTCGCGCGACAGCCATTGGGGCAACAGCGCGACATCGCCACCCGGTAAGGCGAGCGATTGCCACGGCCCACTTTGCATGTGACTGAATAGATCCATGGCTACGAGCGTATCGGCTGACCAAACTGAAGCAAGTAGCCCTCCGGGTCGTAGATGCCGAATTCGCGCATGCCGTAGGGAAAATCTTCAATCGGGTAGCAAACCGTCGCGCGCTCGCACAGCAGGAGCCAGCGCGTATCGACATCATCGACCCGGAAGTACAGCGAGCCGGTGAAATGGGGGCGCTGGTCGCCCTCGTGTTCGCTCAGGCGCGACAGCATGATGCTCACGTCGTCGCGGGCCAGCGATACCCAACCGAGCGCCTCGTCACCGCCGTCAATGCGAAAACCCAGCGTCTGGCAATAGAAGCGCACCATCGTGCCGATGTCCGCACAGCGCAGCATCGGCACGAGCGCTTCGACGGTCATCGCTACGCCGCCGCCACCGGATAGGTGGGATCGGCATCCAGCGTCGCCGAACAGACCGCCGCCAACTCCAGCAGTCGAAGATCGGAGCCGCGTGCGCCCACGAATTGCAGGCCGATGGGCAAGCCGTTGGGCAGGGTGCCCATCGGAATGGAGACCGCCGGGCAACCGGCGAGGCTGGCGAAGCTGGTCAGGTCGGCCTGTGAGTCGGGCACCGGGCCATCGAGCGGGAACGCGCCCTGCGGCGTCGTCGGCAACACCAGCACGTCGACCTGCGCGAACAGCCGGCGCATTTTCAGCGTGGCGGCATCGAGCACGCGATCCGCCTCGGCATAGTCGGCGGCACTCTTCTTCGACGCATATGACAACATCTGGCGGAAACGATCGGACACCGGATGCTGCTTGTCGGCCAGATCCCCGGCATAGGTGCTGAGCATCTCCGCTTCCATCAGGAACAGACCGGCGCGACGGGTCCGCGCAAAATCCCAGTCCGCGAAATCGACATGGCGGCGCTCACCCAGTTCGCGCGGCAGGCGTGCGAGCGCCTCTTCGAAAACGTCGATGACATCGGCATCGACGCCGATGGCGGCAAGGTCCGGCAGCAGGCCGCAACGGAGATTGCCCGGCTCCCAGTCCGGCGGCGCAAATGCCACGCGGCGACGGCGCGAGCGCGCATCGTCAGCGTCATAGCCGGCGAGCACCTGGAGCAATACGGTCAGGTCGTTTGCACTGCGCCCCAGCAGACCCACCACGTCCAGACGACGCGCTGCCGGCACCAGCCCCCGCGCGGAAATCTCACCATGCGTCGGCTTGAGCGCGTAAATGCCGCAGTAACTGGCGGGAATACGAATCGAACCCAGGCTGTCGGAACCGACGGCTACGGCCGCCAATCCCGCAGCCACCGCGGCCGCCGCGCCACCGGAAGAACCACCTGCGGTGTAGCCATGGCGATGGGGATTGTGGGTCGCGCCGTAGTGAGGGTTGTTGGTAGTGGCGCCCAGCGCGCCTTCATCCATATTGGTCTTGCCCAGCAGGACGGCACCGGACGCGCGCAAGCGCGCCACCGCGTGGGCGTCCTCTTGCACCGGCGTGCGCCGGCCCGGCAGGCCCGCATGCGTCGGCCAGCCGGCAATATCGAAGTTGTCCTTGAGGGCCACCGGAATGCCGTCGAGGCGACCGATGACGCCGTCACGCCGGCGATGCTGGGCGGCGGCGGCCTGTTCCTGGAGCAAAGCCGAGCTCAGGCCAACGTAGGCGTTGAGTTGGGGATTGAACCGCTCGATGGCGTCTTGATAGGCATCCGTCAGGGTCTGGGGCTGGATCCGTCCACTGGCCAGCCAGTGCAGCAACTGGCAGACCGTAGCGCGGCGTAGATCGTGATCGGAGATCGGCGGCAACTGATTCATGAACGCTCCCTTTCGTCGAACCGATTATCAATGCGTCTTGTGAAGTGTTTGCAAGCAAACGGCGCCGCTTGGCCGTTCGGACGCACCCTGGACGGATCCTGCCACGCCGTTGATTCGGTTCTCGTTATCCCGCGCCGAGGCACCATGCGTTGCCGCACGGAGCCCGAAACCGGACAATGGAGCGTTAAAGCACCTCCCGGAGCCTCGTTGCCCCGGAACCGGCCAGCCACCGCCAGCCCTGAATGTTTGGAGCACGCCATGAGCGAACGCGAAACCATGGAATACGACGTCATCGTCGTCGGCGCAGGCCCTGCGGGCCTGTCCTTCGCGATTCGCCTCAAGCAGCTCAAGCCGGATGTGAGCGTGTGCGTCATCGAAAAGGCCTCGACCATCGGCGCCCAGATCCTGTCCGGCGCGGTGATCGAACCCCAACCGCTGGACGCCCTGCTCCCCGGTTGGCGCAACAGTCCGCCGCCGATCTGCGTCCCCGCCACGGAGGACGAGTTCTGGCTGCTGAGCAAGACAGGCGCTCGCAAGCTGCCGGTGCCACCGGGCATGCACAACCAGGGCAACTTCATCGTGTCGCTGGGCGCCATGTGCGCATGGCTCGCGCCCCAGGCCGAAGCGCTGGGCGTGGACGTGTTCCCTGGCTTTGCTGCCGCCGACACCGTCTATAACGACGACGGTTCGGTCGCCGGCGTGCGCATCGGTGACATGGGCGTGGCCAAGGATGGTTCGCACAAGCCCGGTTACACCCAGGGCATCGACATCAAGGCAAAGGTCACCGTGCTCGCCGAAGGCGCGCGTGGCAGCCTGACCAAGCAGCTGATCAAGCGCTTCAAGCTGGACAAGGACAGCGACCCGCAGGGTTATTCCATCGGAATCAAAGAGCTCTGGCAGGTCCCGGCCGGCCGCGTGCAGCCGGGCAAGATCGTGCACAGCTTCGGCTGGCCGGCGGACAACCACACTTACGGCGGCAGCTTCCTCTATCACCTGGACAAGGACCGCATCGCCCTGGGTTACGTCAGTGGCCTGGACTACAGCGACCCGAACTACCAGCCCTGGGAAGCCTTCCAGCAGTGGAAGAACCACCCATCGGTGAAGGCGTTGCTGGAAGGCGGCACCATTCTTTCGGCCGGTGCGCGTGCCATCGTCACCGGCGGCTACCAGTCGCTGCCGAACGTGGATATGCCCGGCGCCCTGCTGATCGGCGATACCGCCGGCCTGCTCAACGTGCCCAAGATCAAGGGCACCCACCAGGCGATCAAGAGCGGCATGCTTGCCGCCGAGCACCTGGCGGCGAATGACCTCAAGCCGGCCGGTTTCAACGCGAAGCTTCGCGGCTCCGACGTCATGGCCGAGCTGAAGAAGGTTCGCAACATCAAGCCCGGCTTCAAGAAGGGCCTGTGGTTCGGCATGGCCAACGCAGCCTGGGAAACGGTGACCGGCGGCGCCTCGCCGTGGACGCTGAAGAACAAGGCCGACTGGTCCTCGCTGCACAAGCTCGGCGAACAGGAAGAGCCCAGGCGCGATTACGTGCAGCGTGACCTGGCGCCGCGCGATCGACTGGCTGGCGTGTATTTCGCCGCCACCGAACACGACGAAGACCAGCCGGTTCATTTGCACGTCGCCGACACGTCTATCTGCGTGACCAAGTGCACGGTGGAATACGGCAACCCCTGCCAGCGCTTCTGCCCCGCGAACGTCTATGAGATCGTGGAAGACGAGGCCGGCAAGCGCTTGCAGATCAACGCCGCCAACTGCGTGCACTGCAAGACCTGCGACATCAAGGACCCGTACCAGATCATCAACTGGGTAACGCCGGAAGGCGGTTCAGGCCCGAATTATCAGAATCTGTAAGGCGCGCCACGCCGTCGTCATGACTGACTGGCCCGTTGTTTTGGACAAGCCCTGACCGGGCCAGCAGTGACATGAGGTAGGAATGTCGTTCAGCACATTGCCATGGCGGATCAAGCGGCTGCGATATCTCTCGCAACGCGTGATTGGCAGCATCGCGCAACGCGGGTTCAAGGGAACCGTTTCCCGCGTGATGCAGGAATTCCGCCCCGTGCCGGCCGAGGACCAGGCGCTGGAACTGGAGCCACTGGACGCCGCATTCGAGCCGTTCGCCCTGCCCACCAGCGAGGCACCGCTCGTCTCGGTCATCATCCCGGTTCACGGGAAAGTGGCGTGGACCGTCGCCTGCCTGCGTTCAATCGCCCGCTACGGCGCCGCCGCGCCCTTCGAAGTGCTCGTCATCGACGATGCATCGCCGGACAACACCCGTCAGACGCTCGCCCAGGTCGATGGGCTCCGACTCATTGCCAACGAGCAGAACCTCGGTTTCATCGGCAGCTGCAACGCGGGCGCCCACGCGGCGCGCTCGCCTTACCTGCTGTTCCTCAACAACGACACGCAAGTCACGCCGGGCTGGCTCGATAACCTCCTGCGTACGCATCGCGATGAACCGGGCGCGGGTATCGTCGGCAGCCAGCTGATCTATCCGGACGGGCGCCTGCAGGAAGCCGGAGCACTGGTGTTTTCCGACGGCGAAGCCTGGAATGTCGGGCGTTTCGAGAAGCGCGACGATCCGCGTTTCCTCTATCGTCGCGATGTCGACTACGTTTCCGGCGCCGCCCTGCTGATCGACAGGGCGCTGTTCGACCACGTCGGCGGCTTCGACGTGCGCTACATGCCCGCGTATTGCGAAGACATGGACCTGGCCTTTGCCGTGCGCGACGCCGGTCGCCGCGTCATCTACGAACCCACCAGCGTGGTGGTGCATTGCGAAGGCATCAGCTCCGGCACCGACCTGACCCAGGGCGTCAAGCAATACCAGGTGCTGAACCGCGTGAAGTTCAGGGAAAAGTGGGCCGAAGCGCTCACGCACCTGCCACCGCGCAGTACCTCGGTGGCCAGGGCATTGCGCGGCGGGCGCCGGCACGTCTTCATCATGGACGCGCTCACGCCCGACCCGCGTCGCGATGCCGGCTCGCTGCAGCTCTACAACATCATGAAGCTGTTCCGCGACATGGGTTGGCGTGTGACGTTCATGGCCGACAACGGCCAGGCCAGTGCGAGCGATCTGCGAACGCTGGGCGAGATCGGCGTCGAAGTGCTGTGCAAGCCTTTCGTCAACTCGCTCGCCACCTGGCTGCGCGATGAAGGACCCGATCTCGACGCGGTATTGCTGTGCCGGCACTACGTCGCCGATCCCAACCTCCCCTTGATGAAGCGACTGGCGCCGCAGGCCCGCCTCCTGTTCGACACGGTCGACGTGCACTTCCTGCGCGAACAGCGCGCGGCCGAGCACACCAACAACCCTGCCCTCGCGCGCCGCGCAGCCGCCTCGCAGCAACGCGAGCTGGCCATCATTCGCGACTGCCATGCCACCTTCGTTGTCAGCACGGTTGAACTGGCCCTGCTGCGCGAAGCGGTGCCAGGCGCCAGCGTGATGTTGCTGCCCAACATGCACGAGGTGCATGGCCGCAAGAAGGGCTATGACGAACGCCGCCACCTGGTTTTCGTCGGTGGATTCGGCCACCCGCCCAACGTCGATGCCGTGCACTGGCTCACCCGCGAGATCTTCCCGAAGATCCATGCGGCGCGCCCTGAGATCGAACTTCATTTGATCGGCCAGATGCCCGACGCCACGCGCGAGGAACTCACCGGCCATGGCGTCATTGCCCACGGTCGCGTCGAGGACATCGACCCCTGGATGGACGGCGCAAGAATTGCCCTCGCCCCGCTGCGCTATGGCGCGGGCGTGAAGGGCAAGGTGAACACCGCCATGAGCCACGGCCTGCCCGTGGTAGCCACGAGCATCGCCGCCGAAGGCATGTTCCTGGAGGATGATCGCAATGTCCTGATCGCCGACGACACCGACGCCTACGTCGATGCCGTGCTGCGGCTGTACGACGATCCGGTGCTGTGGCAGCGCATTTCCGACGCCAGCCTCAGGAACATCCAGGACCATTTCTCACCGGCCATTGCCCGGGCGACGCTAGAAGCGGCCCTGGCTTGATATCCTGATCCGTTCCCCGCCTCCCCCAAGGACTTCAAACGAGCGTTTGACGGCGGGTACAATCCGGTTTTTGGGCTACCGGCCGGTAGCCACCGTACTAAGGACTCGCACATGAAGATTCTTGTCGGCTACAAGCGCGTGGTGGACTACAACGTCCGCATCCAGGTCAAACCCGATGGCACCGGCGTGGTGACCGATGGCGTCAAGCTTTCGGCCAACCCGTTCGACGATATCGCCCTCGAAGAGGCCCTGCGCCTGCGTGAGAAGGGTGTTGCCACCGAGGTCGTCGTGGTGGGCATCGGCCCGGCCGACCTGACCGCGCACCTGCGCAACGGCCTGGCCATGGGCGCCAACCGCGCCATCCATGTGGTCACTGCCGACGAAGTGCAGCCGCTCACGGCCGCCCGCACGCTTCTCAAGCTGGTTGAGAAGGAGCAGCCGGAGCTGGTCATCCTGGGCAAGCAGGCCATCGACGATGATGCCAACCAGACCGGCCAGATGCTGGCCGCGCTGTGGGACCGCCCGCAGGCCACGTTCGCCAGCAAGGTCGAGATCGCCGATGGCAAAGCCACGGTCACCCGCGAGGTGGACGCCGGCCTGGAAGTGATCGAGGCCGATCTCCCGGCGGTGCTCACGACCGACCTGCGCCTCAACGAGCCGCGCTTCATCAAGCTGCCGGACATCATGAAGGCCAAGGCCAAGCCGATCGACACCATCGAGTTCGGCTCGCTGGGCGTGGAAGCCCACGACCACCTCAAGACCACCCATTTCGCCGCCCCCGCCAAGCGCAGCAAGGGCGTCATGGTGAAGGATGCCGCCGAGCTGGTCGCCGTCCTCAAGCAGAAGGGCCTGCTGTAAGCAGGTTGCCAGGAGACAGACATGAGCAAGATTCTCGTCATCGCCGAGCACCTCAACGGCAAGCTGAACCCCTCCACCGCCCGCGCCGTGAGCGCCGCCAACGCCGTCAAGGGCGATACCGTCGACGTGCTGGTGCTGGCCGATAGCGTCGACGCCATCGCTGCCGAGGCCGCGACGATCGAAGGCGTCAGCCGCGTCCTCACCATCGCCCGCGCTGAAAACGCCCATCCGCTGGCCGCCGTCCTGGCCCCGCAGATCGCCAAGGCCGCCGCCGGGTACTCCCACGTCTTCCTGCCGTCGACCACGTTCGGCAAGGACGTCGCCCCCCGCGTGGCCGCCCTGCTGGGCGTGTCCCAGGTCAGCGACGTCATGACCGTCGAAGGCGCACACAGCTTCAAGCGCCCCATCTACGCCGGCAACGCGATCATCACCGTCGAGGCCAACCCGGCCCATGCGGTGGTCGCCACCATCCGCACGGCTTCGTGGCCGGCAGCCGCCAACGGCGCCAACAGCGCCCCCGTCGAGGCCCTGTCGGTGGACGCCGCCCTGCCCTCGCACACCCGCTTCGTCGAGCTGCAGCAGGGCAAGAGCGATCGCCCTGACCTTCAGAGCGCCAGCAAGGTGGTCTCCGGTGGCCGTGGCGTCGGCTCGAAGGAGAACTTCGAGATCATCTACAAGCTCGCCGACAAGATCGGTGCGGCCGTGGGCGCCTCCCGCGCCGCGGTGGATGCCGGCTACGTACCGAACGAGCTGCAGGTGGGCCAGACCGGCAAGATCATCGCCCCCGAGCTGTACATGGCCTTCGGCATCTCCGGCGCCATCCAGCACCTGACCGGCATCAAGGACGCCGGCACCATTGTCGCCATCAACAAGGACGGCGAGGCCCCGATTTTCGAGATCGCGGACATCGGCTTGGTGGGGGATCTGTTCAAGCTGATCCCGGAGATCGAGGCGGCTGTCGGTTAAGCGCAAGACAAATACCCGCGGATTGTTGCGTACGAACTTGCGCAACCATCCGTGGGGCACGCATGATTCAGCCCGGCGTAATTTGCCGGGGTGAATCCATCGCGCTGAGACGAGCGGACCCCCGGCCGCAAGAAAGGCAGGGGAAAATGGTGTTCCGCTCACTACGGTTCGGTAAGCCGGGCCCGATCTTCATCATCGGATCGTACCGCTCGGCCACCAGCGCCCTCACCTGGGCGATGGGACAGCACCCCAATGTATTTCCATTGGAGGAAACGCATTTCCTCTACAAGCTCTCCGTGGATCTGGAATATCTCTACCGGATCGGCAGCGCGCAGGGTGAGCACTCCTTGCTGGGTTTGGCGGGCTATACGCCACGCGAATTTCGTGAGCACTTTGGCCAGACCGTCCATGACCTGGTCACCGACGCAAAAAAACGCATCGCCAAGAATGCGGTGAGTGCTGCGAGGCGCAACGCCTCGTTGATCTCTGACAACGTCAAGCTAACGCGTGGTCGCTTTCAGCCCAAGCGGCGCTGGGTAGACGGCACGCCGGAAAATTCGCACTACGTCCTGCCTCTTCTGCGCATGTTCCCTGATGCGCGATTCATCCATGTTCTGCGCAACCCCAAACGAGTTGCCACGTCGCTGATGAACTTCTCGACCATGGGCGCCACGGACTACGCCGAGGAAGAGGCGTACCGCACGTGGTATCGGCTCGTCCACAACAGCGCGCTAGCCGAACAGGCGCTTGGGCCAAAGACCGTCATGCGGCTCGACCATGAGGAACTGGTGACCTCTCCGGAGCACGCGCTTCGCAAGTGCCTCGAATTCGCCGGTGAACGCTTTCATCCACATTGCCTGCTGCCGCTGCGCGAAAAGCTCAACAGTTCTCGCTATGACGATCCGGGCGACTGCAGCATAGAAACGAATCTGCAATCGGAAAAGCCGTGGATTCGCGAAGCATTTGAGCTTTTCAAGCGCCTTAGCCAAGGCCTTCCCGTGATCAATGGCGACAGGTCGACCGCACTTCGCCACATGAAGCGGTCCATGGATGAGTACGTCCGCGGACTCAGGCCCGAGACGAACGAGCGCCTCGCGGCTGAGAACCTCGCACTCAGACAAGACAATGAAACGTTGCAGGCCCGCCTCAAGCGACTTGAATCGCCGATGTCCATCGTGGAATGGGGGCCGCAAGAGGTCATGGCAGGCGCCCCGTTCAATCCGCAGCCCAATGGCTCTAATGCACTTTGGATACGAACCCGCCATGCGGCTTTCGATACCGTTGCCTCGCTCAACGACGTTCCGCTCGCCACGACCGTACATCCCGGAGGTGATCTGGTGACCATCGAGGTACCTCCTGCGCTCACTGCCATGGCGGGACCGATGGCACTGACACTTCGCAGTATGACTTACGAAGAATCCACGCCCCCGGTCAATTTCACCATCCATGGCAGCGATATCGTCGACAGCAGCGACGTCGTCGCGCTTTAACGTGATGTGGTCGAAGCCCACGCGGTCATCACCATCGGCGCGAACCTCTTCGATACACTGATCGACGATATGTCACCCTTGGAGATGCATCGATGACGTACAAGCGCTACCTGGCCGTACTCTTCCTCGCCAGCCTGGCGGGATGCCAGCACCCGGACAACGATCAGGCGGCAGCCCCGTCGACGGGAGCCGGCACCGCCCCCAAATCATCTTCCGGCCTCACGGTGTCACCAGATCACCTGGCTGCCTGCGAACCCGGGGCTGTAACGTCGATCACGTGGGATGCCTCTGCTGCCGGGGTGGCGACCGAGGCCGTGGAGGTCTGGGTGGGCTCCACGCTAGAGGGTGCCAAGCTCTTTGCAGCTGGCGGTGCCATCGGCGAAGCCAGGACCGGACCCTGGACACATCCAGGCCTGCACTTTTTCCTGAAGAACAAGAGCGACGGGAAGGTCCTGGCCGATGCGACCGTGGGCGGACCCTCCTGCCCCTGAAAGGCGCATCACTTGCGGCGACGCTGGACGGACGCCACCGCATCGGTGCGGGGCTCGTCCGATGCCAAATCTAGGCCGAGCTGCGTGCCATCAGCCCAGCGTCGCCACCAGGTATTGACACCAGCGCGTCTTGAGCCAATAGGCAAACTGCAGCGCCACCCTGTCTCCCGCGTGCCTGGAGTACGCGAGTAGCTCATCTTCAAACAAGGGCATGGAGACAATGCCTGACGCATTGATATCGAAGCCAAGCTTTCGAAGCGTCGCCTCCAGCACTCCGCGATCAGGCAAGGGATCGCGATGCGTGTCATCGTCGAAGTAGTTCCCCGTGAGTCCGGAGAATCCCCACTCGGCCAGCAATTGATTGGAAGGCGAAGTTAGTGCGTACGCGGACGGCCACTCAATGTAGACCCGGCCGTTTTCACTGAGTTTCGAGGCCATCCAGGTAATAAAGGCAACGGGATCGGCGATGTGTTCGACGAAATGTGAACAGAAGATCGCATCGAAGGTGCGATCGGCAAAGGGCTTCTGGACATTCCAGTCGCTAAGTTCGTAACCGTCGTAGTCGTCGAAGTTCTGTCCCTTTTCCAGGGAGTAGGCGTATATCTTCAAGTCCTGTCGGGCGGGGCGAGGCCAACGCCTGAAGATGCTCAGGGCACCGTCACCCGCTCCAACGTCCAGCACCGATGAACGGGCTTTGAGCGACTTCACGAAGAGGGTTCGAGGGTGCTGCCCGTGAAAGGTTTCGAGCAGCTCACCCCTTGGCAGAACGGTGGTGGCCGAGTGCGCTAACCATGCCTTCACCGCCAAAGGGTCGCTCTCGGAGCCCCCTTGGGGCGCCTTGTCAGGTGCTATGAGATCCTGATTTACAAGCTCGTCCATCACCGCCTCCGAAGAAGTTGTCGGTCCATGGACCGACAGGCAAGGGCAATGGAACTTGCCACCTCTATGAACAACGGGTGGCAAATTCCTAAGGACTCAAGCTAACACATCAGGTGCGGCGGGATGATGCAAATGCGTGACAAAAGAGCGACCTACTCCGCAGCTGAATCACTGGCTTCGCTGGAATGCAGGTCAATATCGCCAGCCGCCCTGACCGACTCGAGCAACACGGAACCCTTGGCGCCATCGTGCAGCGTTGCGTAGACAGCGCCAATGGCGGAACCCGGCGGGGCCGCGGCAAACAGGGCGTGTTCGGTGAACTCAGGGGTAATGCTAACGACGACAATTTGCGCGCCCAGGAATTTGCCGGACGCGTCACTCCAGTTGATTTGCAGGCGCATGGGGACCTGATCCCCTTCGGTGGCCCGGGCACGGTAGATGAGCAAGCGCCCATCCACGCGCGCAGCCGCAACATTCATGAAATTGTCCGCGAGGCGGCTTAGCTTCACGCCTTCCGGGCCAACCATGGTCGGGTCGGACCACGCCCAGCCTTTCCACTCAGCACCTTCGCCAAGGACATCGCCTTGAGCCGGAAACGGCTTCTCATTGAGGAGCAATTCGGCCATGGGCCGGCCCACCAATCGGTAGGAGGGATTGGTGCGATCGATCGTGGTGGCTACGAGGCCAAAACTGTATCCGGCGAAAGGCTCTCCGCTGTATGAACGGGCCCGATGCAGGCAATTCTGTCCACCCAGATTGATACGACAGAAAAGTGCGCCGTCGCCGCCCAATATCCACCCCGTATCTGGCTCGGGTACGCCGATCAGCACACCCTCACCTTGCGCCGGCCGAACATGACTGAACGACTCTGCAAGCGATCGCGCGGTGCGGGAACCTGAAATGCTGGAGATAGTTGCGATCCCGCCAAAGCCCACGAAAGCGACCTGTTGGACCGCAAGCAGCAGCAACAACACGAGTCGCGCACGCGCCGGATAGGTCGCCACGACCAGCAGAAGCATCATCACGAAAGCGGGATACATCCAGCGCGCTTCTTGACGATCGGCGCCAGGCAGGCTGGCAATGCACACGAAACCGAGCAGTGTCGCCAGGAAAATCACTGGTGCGCGGGGACTGGCCAGCATCTTCTTGCGCTGAAAAATCCACGGAGCGATCCAGCAGATGACGAAGGCAGCCACCAACAACCAGAAACGCTTCGAATGAACGAGCACTTCCTGATTGACGACCCCAACGAACCAGGGCGGACCGTAATTCGTGCCCACGAAAAGATTACCCAGATACGTCAGGGCAACTTTGAATGTCTCCACGTTCAGCGTCACGACGCGACCCGTGGAGCCCATCGTGATGGGGTTATCCGAAAGCAGCTTTACCATGCAGGCAAAGAGGCCCAGCGGCACAACGGCTATCAGGATCGCGAACAGCATGGGATGCGTCAGCTTCTTCTGCGTGAGCGCCTTCAGCTGAAATACCGCGACGGCACCCGCGAACCCGAGCACGCCAACCGCGTAGCGCTCATGGACGAAGACGCAGAGAAGGAAGAAGGCAAACGCCGCTGCAAGCATGCGTGGACGCGGTTGACGCCCAGCTTCAAACAGATCCGAGCCGCAGTAGATGCCCGCCAGAAAGAGCGCGAGGCTGAGCGTCTCCACCGTGCCTGATACGTAATCCCAGTAAAGCATCACGTCGTAGCGCGAGCCAATGACCAGTGCCGCGACCAGCAGTGCAGTCAATCGACCTGTCGAGAAGCGCCGCACGCACAGCGCATAGGCCAGTGATGCGGAGGCCGCAATACACGCGGCATTGAACAGCATCGCAACCCATCGCGGCCAACTATCGCCAACAACGAACGCCCAGAAGATGTTCATTACCAGACGGGGCTTATAGCTGTTCAATCCCTTATAGACGGATAGAACACCATTCCCCAGGCGCTCTCCGAAATTGAATGGCAGGAGTTCGTCGCCAAAGAAGTAGGGGTGATACGGCAGGAGTGAGACAACGAGAACGGCAAGGCCGATCAGGCAGACGTCTCGGAGGGCGACTTTCATGCCCTGGTGGTCAATATGCATATCAAACGTTTCCGGATTTTATGTCCGGCACGTTCCTCATGCCGGCCCCCTGTCTGAAACCGGAGCAGGAGGCGCCACACGCGAGCGCTCCGTCCTCCCTGTGTGGAATCTGCTGGAACACCGATTCCAACTGCGCTTCTGTGCGTCTTATCGTCCACATCGCACATCGCGCAGCCGTATCAGCAGCATAACAAATCACCCTGCTCCAGGGTTACGGGCCATGGGACCCGATGACCCGCGGCTTCGCTTGCAGCAGGCAGATCAGCCTGCCGACATCCCGACGCGAACAAAGGTAGCCAGCACGCCCCGAGGCTGACTCAAGCCGATCTGATGCAGGTTGCCGGTCCAATGCCTCGCGAAAAACGGGGGTTGCTGCAGGACGCCCCGCTCATAATGGCAACCATATGGGTGGGAGAAAGACGTCCGCTTTGGAACGCCTCCTCGTCGAATTGATGGATTCGATCGATGAAGCTTCGATCCCATTCGGCGTTCGCATCAAAATTATGACCAAATGCGCGATCGATGAACGGGTCGATGACATTGGCGAATCCGATGAACAGTCGCGGATGGAATCGTTCCAGCAACAAAGGAACAATGTCCTGCGCGCGAATCCCCTCAAACCCCTCGTTCGAGCAATCCCAATTTACATAAACCTTTTCCTGGCGCTTGAGCAGCCGGTTATAGCGGTAAGCAAGGGGCAACTCGCTCCAGAATGCTGACACGGACTCATAGGCTTCAGGCCAGCGCATGTGACCGTTGCGGCCAATCATGTCGTGCATCACCAGGTAACCGTCCGCTGGCAAAGCCTTGCGGAGTCCGTCAAACAGTCCTTCGAGGTTGAGGACATGATGCAGCGACTGGTTGGCCATGGCACCCGCATAGGTCTTTTGGGGAGCCCACCGATTGAAATCACCCTCCACGAATGCCAGGTGTTCTGCGACACCTTCCTTTTCGGCAAGCGCCTTGCCCCGAGCCAACATATGCGGATTGATGTCCAGGCACTCGATGGTGAAGTCTTTCAGACCAGCCTGAACCATGAGTCTGGCGACGGCGACTTCCGTTTCGCAATTACCCACACCGACGCTGATGAATACCGGATTATCGGCACTGACGCGTTCCGCACTTTCCAGCAGGGAACGCGCAAAAAACTGCTCGAAACTCGTTATCTCATACTCGTCGAGCATGGGTTTCAGATAACGATGCGACCAATAGTGGAAAATGTCCGGCAGGACATTGATGTTGACGACATCCTTGTAGATATCCGTCTCGCGCTGAAGCTTGCGACGATAATCATCGGAGGTATCTGCGTCTGGCAGTGCCAGTGCATGGTCGACGCGCATGGCGCGCTTGACGCGATATAGCAGCGAACTCATGAAATTCATAAGTGACCCGAGCTGGTTTCGCAACCCGCCGATCATAGTCAAATAATCATGACTGAACCACTTCGCCGCAGTTCACGATTTTCTCACAGCTGGCGGACGGGCCTCAGAGGCCTTCCACGAATTCCCGGAATGGCTCTGGCGACCGGTCGTCAATAAGCCAGGAACGTTCAATGCCAGCCGATGCCGCAGCCTGCAGGTCACTTGTTTGATCGCCCACGAGAAGCGACTGACCCAAGTCGATCTCCAGGTCCTTTCCTGCCGCGAGAATCATTCCCGGGCCAGGCTTGCGGCATTCGCAACTCACATTCAGTCCAGGGACGATCCCTTCCGGATGATGTGGGCAGTAATAGGTCGCAAGAAGGTCGGCGCCATGGATTGCAAACTGCTCGTGTATCCAGCGAGTGAACTGGAGAAACTGGTCCTCGCTGTAATAGCCGCGCGCTATGCCCGCCTGGTTCGTAACGATCACCAGTCCGTAACCGGCGCGCTTCGCCGCGCGCGCGGCATCAAACACACCTGCCACCCAATCCGTTTGATCGGGCCGATGAACATAGCCGTGATTGATATTGACCACGCCATCGCGATCCAGAAACAGAACTTTCCTCGCGGCGCCGCTGGCGGGCGGGGGCGGAGACGACCAGAACCGGCCAGGATGGGGTGTCATGCCCCGTTCTGCAGTGACTGAGAGAACATGCTTTGCGCGCGCTCAAAGTCTTCCGGAATGCCTATGTCGATGAACCGGGACGTTTGCGTAAATGCGCGGACCCGCCCCTTGGCGGCTGCAGGCACCAGAACATCCTGCTCGAACGAGAATGGGCCATGGGGAAATTCCGCCGATAGAGACGCCAGGTCGATATCGTACACGCCGGCATTGATCATGCCCGGCCCGTGGCCTCCCTTTTCGGAAAACCCGGTCACGCGATCACCGGACAACATCACGGCACCATACCGACCCACGTCGTCGACCGACGCCAGCGCCATGGTGATGGGCGAAGCCCCGCCGATCGCAAGTTGGCCTAAACGGGCATAGTCAAGCGCCAGATGCGTGTCGCCATTAAGCACGAACGCCCGCTTGCCTGAAACCGCCGACGCCGCCTTGGCGATGGCTCCCCCGGTGCCTAAGGGCTGCTCTTCACGGGAGTAGACAAGTTTCATGCCATGCCAGTCGCTTCCAAGCGTCGATTCCACGACGTCCGCCAGGTAACCCGTCGCAAGCACGGCCCGCCTGACCCCCTGGCCGGCGAGTTGATCCAGCAGCCAGGCCAGAAACGGCCGTCCGGCAACGGGTGCCAACGGCTTGGGAACATCCCTGACTACGCTTTGCAGGCGTGTGCCGAAACCACCGGCGAGGATGATGGCCTCGTCAGTGGCGAGCATCGCCAAACATTTCCTGTTCGATCAACGCGCAAAGCAGGTGGCCAAGTGCCTCATGGCCTTCCTGGATACGGGGTGTCTCCGTGGAAGGAATGCGAAAACAGATGTCGCATGCCGATGCCATCGCACCACCTGACTGGCCGGTGAATCCAATGACCTTGATACCCTTTGCGCGAGCAGCGTCAATGGCACGAATGATGTTCTTTGAGTTACCGGAGGTCGAGATGGCGTAGAAGACATCACCCTCCGCGCCGAGCGCTTCGATCTGGCGCGCGAATACGTAGTCGTAGCCGTAGTCGTTGCCAACCGCGGTAATGATGCTGGTATCCGTCGTCAACGCGATGCCCGGCAAACCCGGCCGATCGAAGTAAAACCGACTGACCAGCTCTCCTGCCCAGTGCTGCGCGTCAGCCGCGCTGCCACCATTGCCGGCGAAGAGTATTTTCTTACCGCTCTTGAGCGCGGAAACCGAAATTTCGAGCGCCTGCTGCACCTGGTCGTGCAGGCCCGTGTCGTTACGCATCGTCGTGAGCAATGCGATGGACTTGCTGAATTCCGACTCAAGCATGGACGTCACATGATTCGCCACGAGGTCGCTCCTTGCTGCGTGAAATGAAAATCAAGCAGTCGACCGCCCTGTTCGGCGAGTGCTCTGGTCAACCCGACGCGCTTGTCGGGGCTGCACATGAACATCATGAATCCGCCACCGCCAGCGCCCGAGACCTTGGCCGCGTATGCACCATTGGCAAAGGCCACGCGCTCGACCTCTTCGATCAACGGGTTGCTGATCGACGTGGCCATGTTCTTCTTTGCTTCCCAGCCAGCCTGCAAAGTGCGGGCAAGCCCCTGAATGTCTCCCCGAAGAACGCATTCCTTCATTTGCACGGCCTCCTGCTTGAGGCTGTGCATGGCGTCGATGGACGCCTGATTGCCCTGAACGACGTTACGCGACTGCTGGTCGATAATGTCGGACGATGCGCGCGACACGCCGGTGAAGTAAAGCACCAGTGATGCTTCCAGCTCGGACCAGACCCAGTCTTTCACACGCAATGGGTTCACAATGACGCGATCGTCCTTGTAGAACTCCATGAAGTTGAAGCCACCGAACGTCGCGGCGTACTGATCCTGCTTGCCGCCTGCGAGCTGAAGATCCTTGCGCTCGATGTTGTAGGCAAGATGCGCGACCTCGTACTCGCCCAGAGGGAGCATGAAGTACTCGGCGAAGGCCTGAACAAGCGCGACTACCATCGTGGACGACGAACCGAGACCGGAGCCAGGAGGCGCGTCAGAAAACGTCTGGACGCGCAATGGCCGGTGCTCACCGCCCAGAAACTCCTTGCAGATGCGCGAATAGACGCCCTTTAGCAGCTGCAGCGGACCGTTCGAAGCGAACTCCTGATGACAGGCATAGGACTCGCTGACACCCACGTCCATGGCCGCGAACTCACACTTGCCGTCCGGTGAATCCGAAATGATGGCAAATGCATGCTTGTCGATGGTCACGTTCATCACATGACCACCGAAGACATCGCAATAAGGCGACACATCGGTGCCACCGCCGGCCAGGCCTAGTCGCAACGGCGCTCGCGATCGAACGATCATGCCGCCGTCTCCAGGCGAAACACCTCCGCGAGCGCCTTTCGCATGCTGCCCGACGAGAAGTGAGCTTCGGCGTAGCGACTGCCGCCGGCCGACATCAGGCGCCAGGCATCGCCACTGGTCAGCAGCTCAACCAGCGCATCGGCCATGGCATCTTCATCGTCGACGACTCGCGCCACGCGCTCCACGCCTGGCAAACCCTGGGCGCCGACTGACGTCGTGACCAGGGGAACCCCCTGCTGCAACGCCTCCACCACCTTGGACTTGATGCCTGCGCCGAAGCGAAGCGGCACCACCGCTACGCGGCTCTTGCTATAGAAGTCGCGCAGGACATCGTCTTCAACAAAGCCCGTTACGACCACCCTGCCGTGCGCCAGTGCTTCCACGCGTGGCGTAGGGTTGGAGCCGACCAGGTAAAGCCGGGCATCAGGCACCCGCGCCTGCACCTTTGGGAAGATCGACTCAGCCAACCAAACGGCCGCATCTTCATTCGGCGGATGTCCGAATCCAGCCACGAAGAGAATGTCCGAGCGCTGCTCAGGCGGGCGGTTTCCGCTACCAAACGCCTCGTAGCAATAGGCCTGGATCGCGCGTGCCTTGACTGCGGGAGCGAGCTTGCCAACCTCGGTGATTTCATCCGGCGACGGATATAGCACCATGTCACTCTTCTGCCACAGCGCCAGCTCCATCGACTTGAAGCGGTTCGCTTCGTCGAGGTACTCCTGGTTGCCGGACAGCTCGAAGCGCTGCTGCGCGCGCGCGAAATGGAGATCGTGCCCGTAGTAAACGACACGCGCGTTCGGCGCGTGTTTGCGGATCGCATCGATGAATTGCACGGAGATATGGGGGCGGCTAAGCAACACGCGATCGATGTTGCCATTGGCTTCCTGAAGATAGCGTTCGAATCCGCCCACCCATTCGTGCCCGTAGATCACCTCGACGCCCATTTCCTGCAGGCGCGGCGTGTAGTGCGGATCGCGCCAGAGGTTCTCGGGCCAAAACTTGACCGAGCAACCAAGTGCGCAGAGCTGGCGGATGAACTGCATCATGGTCCGCGAGCCCGCATCGCGGTCCGGCTGGGGAACGTAGTGATCCACCACCAGCACGACAGGCTTATGGCGAGAACGCTCGCGTGCGCGAAAGACGTTCTGCGCATTGGGATACTGCTCGGACTCGAGCACCGCCTTCCAGCGCGCAAAGAACTTTTTTTGGTTCTCTACCTGATACGCCTTGATGCCACTGGTCTCGTCCGTTCCGTGCGAGATGCCTTCATAGTGCACAACGGTCGAGAATGGCGTGTAGTAGAGCTTCAGCCCCGCTTGGCGCACCTTGAATGCAAGATCGGAGTCCTCGCAGTACGCCGGCACATAATGCTCATCGAAACGCCCCAGGCGATCGAAGAGCGTCGACTTGATCAATAGTGATGCGCCGGAACAGTAGTCCACTTCGTGCACATAGTTGAAACGCGATTCCTCCGGATCGGCCAGCCGACCGAAATTCCATCCGGATGCGTCATTCCAGATGATCCCGCCCGCTTCCTGCAGGCGACCGTCGGGATACACCAGCCTGGAACCAACCATGCCGCAATCGTCGAAACGCTCAAAGACCTCGAGCATGGCGTCGAGCCACCCTTCGGTCACGCGCGTATCGTTATTGAGAAAATAGATGTACTCGCCGCGCGCTAGCGTCGACGCGCGATTGCAGGAGCGAATGAAGCCAAGGTTTTCCGGATTCACTTCGTAACGAAGGCCGGGAACATCCGCCAGGAGGTGGATCTCTTCGTCGCCCGAGACATCTTCCACTACCAGCACTTCGAATTCACAGCTGGGTTTGTGCTGCAAAATCGAGCGCAGGCAGGCAGCGGTGAAGTCCAGCCTGCCATAGGCCGGGATGATGATACTGACCTTTGGATCAGTGAACACCGGGAATGCAAGCTGGGCAACGATGTCACGCGGCGACTCATCGCTCGGCGCGTCCAGCCTGGGTGCGGGCGCCGTGGTCTTGAGAAGATGCTTCCTGACCAGCTTGCGCACAGGTGCAAGCGCCGGCGAACGAGCCAGTGGGATGTGCTTGACCGAATCGACGGCACCGCTCCAGTCGCCACGGAAGACGCGTCCCATGAGGCGAAGCGGCCGGGTCATTTTCCACGAGCGCGACGCGATCAACTGATCGTTGAGGGCGCGCAGGTGGCGCGACTCCTCCATCAATGCATTGATGCGTTCGCGTGCGTGATTTTCGTACAGCTCGAGTTTGTCGATGGAGGCACGCTGGCTATCGGCGCGTGCTTCCACGGCATTCAGGCGCTCCCGAAGAATCAGGTTCTCGAGGCGAAACTCACCAATTTCCGACATGAGCGAATCATGTCGCGCCATCAGGCTGGTGTTGGTTTCGACACTCTCCTGCAGATAGGTCTCGCCAAGCAGGTTGACACCGAGCCTATCGAGCTTCCGCTCGACTTCCTTAGCCCACAACTCCACGTCCTTGCGCCCCTGCTCAAGCTCTGCGACATTCCTGAGTGTAGCCTGTATTTCATTGTGCGCAAGATTGAGGCGCTCATCGCGCTCCAGCAGCTTGACACTCAGGTCGGAGATCTGCGCCAGCGCGGAACGGAACTCGCGCTCGTATTCGCCGCAGCGCGCCTGGAGCTCGGCAATGTCGCTGGTCTGGGTTGCGACGAGGTGATTGGCGGATTCGTGCGCCTCACTCAGCGAGTTGAAACGCAACTGCCATGATTCGAGATCATGCTTGCCGGTTTGAACCTGGCGCTCCCACTGGTCGCGCTCAACGGTGATCTTCCTGGCGTGAATATGGGCTTCCGACAATTCACGTTCGAGGTGCACCAGCTTTTCGGCGAGCTCGCGTGTGTCATCCATGTGTCGCGAACTGAGCTGGTTCAACTCGCCGAGCCTGGACAAGGCCGAGCGCACCATGGTCTCGACACCCGACAGCACCGGCGACAGATCGTCAGCAACGGATGACACGCCGGAGATGCCCTGTTGCTTGCCTTCATCCAGCAACACGGCCAGGCGAGACGTCATCTTGTCGTGCTTATCGCGCAGGTCGGCCAACAGTCGCTCGTCCTCATCCAGCAATCCGGACAGCTCCTGCTCATGCTTGAGCACTCCGGTATGGAATCCGCGGAGCTTTTGAAGATCACCATCGAGTCCAAGCGCCCACTTGGCAGTCTTCTCGTGCTCCTGCACGAGGTTGCCGTACTTGGTGCGAACCTCGCTGAGCTCCTTGTCGATGCGTTGCGCCCACTTCGCAATGTCGTGGTGATGGTTGTAGAGATCTTCGGCCTCGGAAAAAAACACCGAAGGCTGGAGCCTGGGCAAATCGACCTGCTCGCCCGCCGCAATGGCGACGTAGTACACGGGATCGATCAGGCGGACCGATCGCTCAACGACATCGGTACCCGTGTCGGTAAAGGCCTCCATGGCCTGCTCGGTATCTTCGAGTGCCATGGGCGCGACGGCTGAACCCACCGCCAGGCGCTGGCCGTAATAACGAACGCGCGGGAAGACCGAGCGCAGCAACGCATCCAGTTCGGCGAGATCGAGTTCCTTGACGTGAAATTCGTTGTGGTGACCGGCCTTGTCAGAATAGACCGGTCGATTCGGCGATGAGATGACCAGTACGCCATCGGGGCGAAGGACGCGCCGAATTTCCGAAATCATTTCCTCATGGCGATCGTGGTGCTCGATCGTCTCGAACGACACCACGAGATCCACGCTGTTGTCTTCCAGCGGGATGCGCGCCGCGTCACCCTGGCGGAACGAGAGATTGGAGGCACCCCGGTATGCATTCGTGGCGTGATCGACGGCCTCTTGGGCGATATCCACGCCAGTGACCGAACCGGCAACGGTGGCAAGCATCGCGCTGCCATAGCCTTCGCCGCATGCGATATCAAGGACCTGTTTGCCCCGCGCCAGCTCCCTGCACCAGGCATAGCGATGCAGGTGTTCGTGGCGGATTTCCCCCGCCTCGGTGGGAATGAATCGTTCGCCGGTGAACTCCATCGTCAAACCTCCACCTGACGCAGATCGATGGACAGCATCGGGATGCCCACCAGGCCATATCGCATGGTGCTCTCGCTGGCCCGGAAGGAGAGAGCGTCGTGAATCCAGTGCTGGTGCGTGTGGTCAATCTGCGTTCCGCTGGCAAGCGCCACGTCGATTGAGTACTCACCCGTCGGGAGAATGGGCATGCGAAAGTGGAAGGACGCACGCACGCGCGCGCCGGCCCCTGGCATCAGCGGCTTGTCCACATACGACACAAAGGTGTTGTCACCAAACAGGCGCTGCCCAAGACGGTCTTTCACGTAGAACCCGAAAATGGGGCCTTCGATGGGCTCACGAATCCGGGCGTCGATCGAAAGCTCCACCAGCTCGCCACCCAGCACGATCTGGGCACTCTCGCCCGTCGCTCCGGCAAGCTTGACGTCGACGATTTCCGCCGCGCCCGCCCCGAACGACGAACCCACCTGATCCGGATCAAACTCAAAGAATTCGACGATATTGCGGGCACCCCGGCCATGCAGCTCCGCCAGGCGCCCGTCCATGACATCATCGGGATGGGCATCCGTAGCCGGCATCGCGAGCGGCGCGGGGGCAGCGTCCGCCGACTCGGCTGCACGAGCCGAGGTCGCCCTGGGTTTTTCCACCGAAATGGATTGCCCGATACTTGCCCGGTCCGCGGCGTGCTGGGCCGCAAGATACGACTCCACGACGTCGCGAGTGATTCCGTCCATCACCATTTCACCACGATCCAGCCAGACGGCACGATCACAAAGATTGGTGACGGCACCTGTATCGTGACTGACGAAAAGCAGCGTGCCGCGCTTTTGGAACTCGCGCAGATATCGCATGCACTTTTGCGTGAACCGGATATCACCGACGCTGAGCGCCTCGTCGATCACCAGCGTGTCGGCATCCACATGCGCGGCGATGGAAAACGCGAGGCGCACGTACATGCCGCTGGAGTAGGTCTTCACCGGCTGCTTGATGAAGTCGCCGATATCGGCGAACGCCAGGATGGAATCGAAACGCTTGCGCAGCTCGACTTCCGGGATACCGTACAGCAAGCCGCTCAGGTAGACGTTTTCCTCGCCCGTGAACTCGGGATTGAAACCCGCACCCAGCTCCAGCAGCGCGGCGATGCGGCCGAATGTCTTTACCTCGCCTTCGGTAGGGTGCAACGTGCCGCAGATCATCTGCAGCAACGTGGACTTGCCGGAACCGTTGCGACCGATGATGCCCACGGTCTCGCCACGACGAACGCTGAAACTCACGTTGCGCAGCGCCCAGAATTCCTTGTGGTATCGCAGGTCGTGACGACCCACGGCGCGACCAAGACGCGGCAGGATCATCTGCTTGAGGCGATCGACCGGCTGGGCATAAATGTCGTACTTCTTGCCCAGCGAATCGACGGAAATGATGAGTTCGTCAGAGGACATCGGCGAACCCCTTGCGCGTGCGTTCAAACCATCCGAAAGAAAGCCAGGCGAACAGCACGGCAGCCAGCGTATAGGCGCCCAGCATGCCCCAATCGGGCATGCGTCCCCAGATCAGGACGTCGCGCGTCGATTCGACGATCGCCGTCAGCGGATTGAGATAAAGCAGCTTCCTGTAGTGCTCCGGGATCATTTCCTTTGAGTAGAAAATGGGCGCGAGGAACATCAGCATGATCGTGATGATGGTGATGGCGTGCTTGAGATCGCGCAGGAACACGCCAAGCGACGACAGGAACCATACCAGCCCCGCCATGAAAGGCAGGAAGACGAGCACCACGATCGGAAACAGCACCACGGTCCACGGCAGCGTTCCACGCACGACCAGCGCGAATATCAGCAGGACGATTGTTGAGATCAGCAAATGGAACAGCGCCGATCCGATGGTCGTCCAGGACAACGTTTCCAGCGGGAACACGATCTTCTTGACGAAATTGCGGTTCTCCAGGATCAGCGTCGGCGCGCGGTTGGCGCACTCCTGGAAAAACGTGTTGATATTGAGACCGGCGAACAGGATCACCGCGAACTCAAACTGACCGCCACCCTGCCCGGCCCAACGCGATTTGAAGACGTAGCCAAAGACGAACGTGTATACGCTCAACATCAAAAGCGGATTGAAGAACGACCACAGCAGGCCGATGAATGAACCGCGATAGCGGCCAATGACATCGCGCTTGGCCATCTGCACCACCAGGTGAAAATGGCGCAGGAGGGCCCGATAGGGCGACAGGGGATCAGCTAGCCTGTACTTCGAAATCATGCAGTTCCGATTGAAGTGCGGGGAGAGTTGTATTGCAGACCATGGCTAGTCGCGCCTGAAAGTGCGACCAGCCGGTCCATTACCTTCGAAAGCCTTTCAGCGCAGTGCAGCATCGAGTTCATGCCGCAAGTCGTCGATGTCTTCCACGCCGACCGAAAGACGGATGAGCGAGTCACTGATGCCCAGGCGCTTTCGATTGGCCGGCGGGACCGAAGCGTGCGTCATGATGGCCGGATGCTCGATGAGGCTTTCGACCCCGCCGAGCGATTCAGCGAGTGCAAACAGTTCGCAGCGCTCGAGGACACGGCGGGCCTTGCGCAGACCGCCCTTCACCTCGACGCTGATGATGCCGCCGAAGCCATCCATCTGACGGCGCGCCAGGGCGTGCTGCGGATGGCTCTTGAGTCCGGGATAGATCACCCGATCAATGGCCGGGTGCTTCTCCAGCCACTGGGCAAGGATCAGCGCGCTCTCGCAGTGAGCCTTCATGCGCAGGTGCAGGGTCTTGAGGCCCCGCATGGCCAGGAAAGCATCGAAGGGTCCCCCCACGGCGCCCACCGAGTTCTGCAGGAAAGCCATCTGCTCAGCCAGGGCCTGTTCGCGAGCCACGACGATGCCGCCGACCATGTCGGAATGGCCGTTGAGGTACTTCGTTGCCGAATGCAGGACCAGATCCGCGCCGCTCTCGAAGGGGCGCTGGATCATGGGCGAACAGAAGGTGTTGTCTACCACCAGGATCAATCCGTGCTTGCGTGCAAAATCGGCGATCTTGCGCAGATCTACCAGCTTCAGCATCGGATTGGTGGGGGTTTCGGCCCAGATCATGCGCGTATTGGGCTTGAGTGCGGCTTTGACTGCAGCAAGGTCGTTCAGATCGACGAAGCTGAAATCCAGGCCGGCTGAGCGGCGACGCACGCGCTCGAACAAGCGATACGTGCCGCCATAGAGATCGTCCATGGCGATGACGTGGCTGCCACTGTCGAGCAGATCCAGCACCGTGGCGGCCGCTGCCAGCCCCGAGCCGAAGGCGAAGCCCGCTACGCCACCCTCAAGCGCCGCCACGCAGCGCTCATAGGCCATGCGCGTCGGATTTTGCGTGCGCGAATATTCGTAGCCCTTGTGAACGCCCGGGCTCTCTTGCACGTACGTGGACGTGGCGTAAATCGGGGTCATGATGGCCCCGGTCGATGGGTCGGGCTGCTGCCCGGCATGAATGGCGAGCGTGCCCAGACCGAGCTCGCGCTGCCCCTGAACCTTCTTCTTCGATGTAGCCATACGTAGCGAAACCTGCTCCACCCGGATCAATCGCGCATCTTACCTGCCCTGGCAGGCCCTACCGTTTCAACGATGGCTTTTGTTCATTTTCGCGCACGCCACCAACAACCCACGTGAAGTGGGCGTTCGAGAGGACATCCGCGGCGTCATCTTGCGTCAAACAAATGTTGTATTTGCGTGAAGACTGCCAACCCGCGCTCAAATGGCGCGTTGTTATGTAGCGATGACAAAACCCTTCGCTAAGCTTACGAAATGATGAAAGCACGCGCACTAGTCCACTATCACATCTTCAAAAATGCCGGAACCAGTATTGATTCGAGCCTGAAACGGAGCTTTGGCGACCGATGGGCGGCTTTCGAGGGCTCGAACGCTCATGACATCCAGTCGGCATCCCAGCTGGCAACGTTCATGACGTCCAATCCCGGATTTCTCGCAATTTCGAGTCATCTGGCGCGCCCGCCGCTGCCATATCCCGACTGCCTGCCGGTGGTTTTTCTTCGCCACCCCCTGCTGCGCGCCTATTCCGTTTACCTGTTCAAAAGGAAGGACCCCGGCCAGCCGTTTGCCGATGCCGCGGCGGAACAGGGATTTGCCGACTACATCGAATGGGCCCTTCGCGAGGAGCCCGGAAGCATCGTCATCCGCAACTACCAGGTCGTCCACCTCAGCGACGCTTCATGGCGGTGCGACCACATTCTCGACGCGCGCGCGACGGAGGCCGATCTGCGCCAGGCCACGGCCCTGCTCAATGCATGGGGTGTAGCGGGCGTCGTGGAGCGTTTCGAGGAATCTGTCGATACCTATCAGGCTCTGTACGGCGCACCCTTGCCCGGGTTGAGACTGGCTTATGACCGTGAAAACGTTTCGGAGCCCGAAGCGGCGCTCCATCCGGACAGGCTTGCGTGGCTCGCCGGCCTTCTGGGCGAGGAATTGCACGCCCGTTTCATGGCGGCCAATGCCCTCGACCTCGCGCTCCACGCCCATGCCGGGAAAGTGCTCGATGCCGCCATCGCCCGCCTTTCGCATGCCGGCCATGGGTCACCGATGGCTTAAGGTTCGCGTCCTGCTGGTTGCCCATCCGTCGGCCGTGGCTGGCCGTTAAGTGAATTTCATCTTCACGCCGCCCATCCGTCAGCATGATCTGCACCAAGCCTGACCGTAACGCCCTGCGCGGCGCACTCGAGCTTGGTTTGTTCTGGCCTTAACAGGCATCATTGAAGAAATGCGCTGCCATCCATCGCGACGCACTCCCCCTTGAAATACGGACCCATTTCATGAGCGACACTTCCCGCGGACCCGCGACAATTCTGGTAACCGGAGGTGCGGGTTTCATCGGCGCCAACTTCGTACTCGGCGCATTGGCGCGTGGGCAGAAGGTCGTCAATCTCGACAAGCTCACGTACGCCGGCAACCTCGACACCCTGACTTCGGTCAAAGAGAACCCGCACCACGTCTTCGTGCAGGGCGACATCGGCGACCGGACCCTGGTAGCACGGCTGTTGGCAGAGCACCACCCTGCAGCCATCGTCAACTTCGCGGCGGAGTCCCATGTCGACCGCTCGATCGACGGCCCGGCTGCATTCGTGGAAACCAACGTCGTCGGCACCCTGGGCCTGCTCGAGTGCGCCCGCGATTACTGGCGCGCCCTGGCCCCGGCGCAAGCTGAGGCGTTCCGCTTCCTGCATGTGTCGACGGATGAGGTCTACGGCTCCCTCGGTGCCGACGGCAAGTTCACCGAAACGACCGCTTACGCCCCCAACTCGCCGTACTCGGCGTCGAAGGCGGCATCCGACCACCTGGTTCGTGCGTTCCATCACACTTATGGACTTCCGACGCTCACGACGAACTGCTCGAACAACTACGGGCCGTATCAGTTCCCGGAAAAATTGATCCCTCTGGTCATCCAGAAGGCACTCGCCGGTGAGCCTTTGCCGGTCTATGGCGATGGCCTGAACATTCGCGACTGGTTGTTCGTCGGCGATCACTGCAGCGCCATTGCGCGCGTGCTTGAAGCCGGTACCGTGGGCGAGACCTACAACGTCGGCGGCAACGCCGAGCGGGAGAACATCACCGTGGTGAAAACCATCTGCGCCCTGCTCGACCAGCGTCGCCCCCTGGCGGATGGTCGTAAGCGCGAGTCGCTGATCACCTACGTCAAGGATCGCCCGGGGCACGATCGCCGCTACGCGATCGATGCGAGCAAGCTTCAGCGCGAACTGGGCTGGTCGCCGTCGCAAACCTTCGAATCGGGCATCGCGCAGACCGTTGACTGGTTCCTGGACAACCAGCCCTGGGTCCAGCGCGTTCTGGATGGCAGCTACCGTATGGAGCGACTCGGCCAATGACGACCCAGAAAGGCATCATCCTCGCAGGCGGTTCGGGCACGCGGCTGTACCCGATCACCCAGGCGGTGAGCAAACAGCTCCTGCCCGTGTACGACAAGCCGATGGTGTACTACCCACTGGCCACGCTCATGCTGGCGGGCGTGCGTCAGGTGCTGATGATCAACACCCCGCACGAACAACCCTTGTTTCAGCGCCTGCTTGGCGATGGTTCGCAGTGGGGCATCGACATCCAGTACGCCGTGCAGCCTTCGCCGGATGGCCTCGCCCAGGCGTTCATCATCGGACGCGACTTCGTCAACGGCGACCCAAGCTGCCTGGTGCTCGGCGACAATATTTTCTACGGCGTCGGCCTCACCGAACGACTCAAGCGAGCCTCCGCGCGTGATCATGGCGCGACGGTCTTCGGATACTGGGTGAGGGATCCGGAGCGCTACGGCGTCGCCGAATTCGATGCGTCCGGCAAGGTTATCGGCCTGGAAGAAAAGCCCAGCCATCCGAAATCCAGCTACGCGGTCACGGGCTTGTACTTCTACGACAAGCGCGCCTGCGATTTCGCCGCGGATCTCCAGCCTTCGCCGCGCGGGGAGCTGGAAATCACCGATCTCAACCGTCGCTACCTCGACGACGATTCGCTGCATCTCGAACAGCTTGGCCGCGGCTTCGCCTGGCTCGATACCGGCACGCATGAATCGCTGATGGAAGCAGGCAACTACATCGAAACCATCGAGAATCGCCAGGGGCTCAAAGTGTGCTGTCCCGAGGAGATCGCCTTCATCAATGGCTGGATCGACGCCGAACAGGTCTTGCGCGCTGCCGCCCCGCTCGCAAAAACAGGCTACGGCCAGTACCTGCAGCGCCTGGTCAATCAGGGTCACGTTCGATGAAAGTGATAGAAACCCAGCTGGCCGGAGCCGTGGTCATCGAACCGCAGGTCTTTGGCGACAGCCGTGGCTTTTTTTACGAGAGCTTCAATGCCGAACGCTACAAGGCGATCGGCATCGACCGCACCTTCGTGCAGTCGAACGTGTCGCGCTCGAGCAAAGGCGTGTTGCGCGGACTGCATTACCAGTGGCCCCATCCGCAGGGCAAGCTGGTGAGCGTGCTCGAAGGTGAAGTCTATGACGTCGCGGTCGATATCCGACGCGGCTCACCGACCTTCGGCCAGTGGGCGGGGGTCATGCTCTCAGCGGAGAACAAGCGCCACTTCTGGGTTCCGGAAGGTTTTGCACACGGCTTCTGCGTCGTGAGCGAATTTGCCACCTTCGCTTATCAGTGCACGGCACTGTATGACCGCGAGTGCGATGCCGGCATTCGCTGGAACGACGCCGATATCGGGGTTGACTGGCCCATCGGCCAGCCACTGCTGTCGGACAAGGACACGCGCACGCCCTTGCTCAAGGACGTGCCTGCCGGACGACTGCCGGACTACCTGGCTTGAAGGCACTGCTACTTGGCGCCAACGGGCAGCTGGGCCAGAACCTCGCTGCCCATCCGCGGCTCGCGTCGCTTGGTGAAGTCATCCTGGCCACCCGGGACGGACAGCTCAGCAACGGGGCCTCCGCCGAGACGGCCGACCTGTCACGGCCGGAATCCCTCACGGCCGTGCTCGACCGAATCTCGCCCGATGTCATCATCAATGCCGCCGCCTACACGGCGGTGGACCGCGCAGAGACTGAAGAAGACCTCGCCACCCGCGTCAATGGCGAAGCCGTGGGCGTGCTGGGCCAGTGGGCTGCCGGCCGAGGCATCCCGGTGGTCCATTTCTCCACCGATTACGTGTTCGACGGCGAAGGGACCCGACCGTACCTCCCGGATGATCCGACGTCCCCGCTCGGGGCCTACGGCCGCAGCAAGCGGGCCGGCGAACGGGCGCTGCAACACAGTGGCGTCGCTCACCTGATTTTCCGCACTGCCTGGGTCTATGCCCCATGGGGACATAACTTTCTCCGCACCATGCTGAGGCTGGCAGCCGATCGCGACGAACTTCGGGTGGTCGCCGATCAGGTCGGTGCCCCGACCACGACCACCCTCATCGCCGATGGCGCGATGCTGGCACTGGAACACTGGCTGGCCGCCGACCAGGACACCCGTCGCGGGCTCGAGGGCGTCCACCATCTGGTGGCGGGTGGCGAAACTTCCTGGCATGGCTTTGCCTCGGCGATCGTCCAGCAGGCTCACGAGCGCGGTATCCTTGCGCGCTGTCCGCGCGTCACGGCGATCGGCACGAACGAGTTCCCGACCCCCGCGCGTCGCCCCCGCTATTCGGTGCTTGACGCGAGCGGATTCGAGCGGACTTTTGGCATGCTCTTACCCTCATGGCAGCAAGGCCTGGACGGGGTTCTGGCGACCCTCGCCTTGCAGAGGAAATGAACGATGTTGATCCCTCTCATTCTCAGCGGCGGTAGCGGCACTCGCCTTTGGCCGGTGTCGCGCAAAAACCTGCCCAAGCAATTCCTTTCGCTGATGGGCCACGGAACACTTTTCCAGCAAACCGTGGAACGTACTCGCGTGCTACCGGACGTAACGGCACCGATCGTCGTCGCCAGCGAAGACCATCGCTTTCTGGCAGCCGAGCAGTTGATGGAACTGGGCATCGAAGGTTCCACCATCGTCCTCGAGCCGGTAGCCCGAAACACCGCGCCGGCGATCGCCCTGGGCGCACTGCACGCCATCGACAAGGATCCCGACGCCCTGCTGCTGGTGCTTCCGGCCGATCACCTGATCGGTGATACCGAGCATTTTTGCGAAGCCGTTGAACAGGCGCTGCCCGCCGCGCGCGATGGCTGGCTGGTGACCTTCGGCATTCGACCGGATCGCCCTGAAACCGGTTTTGGATACATCCGCCGCGGCGATGGCATCGGCGAGCACGCATTCCAGGTGGCGCAGTTCGTAGAGAAGCCCGCCCTGAAAACGGCTCAGGCCTATCTCGAGGATGGCGGTTACGACTGGAACTCGGGCATGTTCCTGTTCAGGGCCTCGCGCTACCTCGAGGAACTGGCTCAGCACGCGCCAGCCATGATGGAAACAGTCAAGGTGGCCCATGCATCGGCCGCCACCGACCTGGATTTCGTGCGCGTTGATGCCGACGCCTTCGCCAGGGTGCCGGACAATTCCATCGACTATGCCGTCATGGAAAAGACCCGCCGTGCGGCCGTGATTCCCGTTTCCGTGGCCTGGAGTGACATCGGCTCCTGGTCGGCCCTCTGGCTGGCCGGCGTGCGCGACGCCGAAGGCAATCTGCGCGACGGTGACACCATCGCGGTAAATACCACCAACTCGCTCCTGCGCTCGCACAAGCGTCACTTGCTTGCCACCGTGGGGGTCGACAACCTCATCGTCGTCACCACGCCCGACGCCACCCTCGTCGCGCATCGCGACGCGGCCCAGGACGTCAAACAGGTTGTCGAGGAACTGAAGGCTTCGGGCCGCAGCGAGCACTCGCTCCATCGCATCGTCCGCCGCCCGTGGGGCAGCTACGATTCGCTGGAAGCCGGCGACCGTTTCCAGGTCAAGCGTATCGTCGTGAAGCCGGGCGCCGCGCTTAGCCTGCAGAAGCACCACCATCGCGCAGAACACTGGATCGTCGTCTCGGGCACGGCGGAAGTGACCTGCGACGACAAGGTTTTCCTGCTGGGCGAAAACCAGAGCACTTACATCCCGCTAGGCAGCACCCACCGCCTGCGCAACCCGGGCAAGATGCCGCTCGAAATGATCGAGGTGCAATCGGGCAGCTATCTGGGTGAAGACGACATCGTGCGCCTGGAAGACGTCTACGGACGCTCCTGATACGCGTCGGGACACACGATCACGAGCCGCGCCTGCCGCGGCTCTTTTTTTTCTGGCGCCAGGGGCCGAAAGATTCGAGCGAGCCTGCCGACAAAGTGATGCCCGCATCACCGACGTATCAGGACACTCCCGTGAAGACCCCTTACCTCCTCGCTGCCCTCGGCGCCACCGCGCTGCTCGCCGCCTGCTCCTCCAGGGATCCCAGCAAGCGCCACTTCACTCAGGCCATCGATGCGCATTTCCAGAAGCATTGCCTCGAAGTCAATCCAACAACCCATGATTTCAACGATGCCGACAGCTATCCGGCGACATTTACGCTCAATGGCGACGATACCGATGGCGGCGCCTGGATGGTGGCGTCATATGAGGCGCTGGTAAAAGCCGGCATGCTCGCAGTGCAGGACGGCGTGACTCAGGGCATCTGGGGCGAGCGCCCCAACAAGACCTACAGCCTCACGGCAGCCGGCCGCGTGGCACTGAAGGGCCAGGGCAAGTACGACACCAACCGCTTCTGCGCCGGGCACCTGGAAACGACGGAGATCGTGATGTTCACGACACCCGCGGTTTCCAACGGCATGACCGTTTCCCAAGTCACCTTCACGGCCAAAGCCGTCGACGTGCCCGCATGGGCCATGCGCAAGGACCTTGGCGACGCCATGCCCGAAGCCGTCCGCTGGCGCGACCCGGTGGGCAAGCGCCAGCTCATCCTGGTACTGACGAATGAAGGTTGGCTGGTTGACGGTGACCAGACGCTCTAGCGTAAGACGGATCGCCAGCGGCGACCCGCATGAAACCGGTTACTCCACCGTCACCGACTTCGCCAGATTGCGCGGCTGATCCACGTCGGTACCGCGCAGCACCGCCACGTGATAAGCCAGCAGCTGCAGCGGAATGGTGAACACCGCCGGCGCGATGAAATCGCCGCCACCCTCAATGCGCAGCGTCACGCCGCGGGCTTCGTTGCCGTCCATGCTCGCCGCACCATCGGCGAACACCAGCAGTTCGCCGCCACGTGCGCGCACTTCCTGCAGATTGGACTTGAGCTTGTCCAGCAGCGGACCATTGGGCGCCACCGCAATGACAGGCATGTCCTCGTCCACCAGCGCCAGCGGGCCGTGCTTGAGCTCACCGGCGGCATACGCTTCGGCGTGGATGTAGGAGATTTCCTTGAGCTTGAGCGCACCTTCCATGGCCACGGGATACTGCGCGCCGCGGCCGAGGAACAGCGCATGCTGGCGGTGGATCAGATGCTCGGACAGCTCGATGACCTTGGGCTCCACCTCGAGCGCTTTGGCAATCATCGACGGCATGTTCTGCAGTTGCGCCGTGAGATCGGCGTAACGGTTGTCGTCCAGGCCGCGCTGGCGTGCCAGCTGTAGCGTCAGCAGGCCCAGCGCGGCAAGCTGCGTGGTGAAGGCCTTCGTCGATGCAACGCCGATCTCCGGACCCGCGCGCGTCATCAGCTTGAGGTCCGCCTCGCGCACCACCGAAGACTCCGGCACGTTGCAGATCGCCAGCGTGCCCAGGTAGCCGCGACGACGCGATTCGCGCATGGCGGCCAGCGTGTCGGCGGTCTCGCCCGACTGGGAAATCGCCACGAACAAGGTGTCCTGCGGCACCACGGCTTCGCGATAGCGGTACTCGCTCGCCACTTCGACGTTAACCGGCAGGCGCGCGTAATCCTCGATCCAGTACTTCGCCACCAGGCCGGCGTGATAACTCGTGCCGCAAGCGATGATGTGGATGCCCTTCACTTTCGCCAGCAGGTCGTCGCCGCCGACGCCAAAAATGTTCGGCAGCACGCCATGCGGGCCAATGCGCGCTTCGAGCGTATCCGCCACGGCGCGAGGCTGCTCGAAGATTTCCTTCTGCATGTAATGGCGGTATTCGCCGCGCTCGACGGCGTCGGCCGAGAGCTCGCTCTCATGCACCGCGCGCTCGACCGGGGCGCCGGCGCGATCGAATATGCGGACGCTGTCGCGCGTGATCTCGACGACATCGTGCTCTTCGAGATAGATGATGCGGTTGGTGACCTGGATCAACGCCTGCGCATCGGAACCAAGGAAATTCTCCCCAATTCCGACGCCCACCAGCAGAGGTGCACCGCGCCGCGCACCGACCACGCGACCGGGTTCGTCCTGGCTGACGACGGCGATGGCGTAAGCGCCTTCAAGTTCGTGCACGACCGACGACACCGCATCGAGGAGAGAACGCCCTTCAAGGCGCTCGCTGATCAGCGCCGCCATGACCTCAGTATCCGTCTCGGACGTGAACTCGTGACCCCGCGACTGGAGCTCGGCGCGCAGTTCCGCATAATTTTCGATGATGCCGTTGTGGACCAGCGCGATGCTCCCAGCCACGTGCGGGTGTGCGTTGACCTTGTTGGGCACGCCATGTGTCGCCCAGCGCGTGTGTGCGATACCCGTCCCACCCGGGAACGGATCGGCCAGGTACAACGCCTCCATCTCGCGCACCTTGCCCTTTTCACGCACGCGACGGATCTGACCCTGGGCCAGGACGGCCAGTCCGGCCGAGTCATAACCGCGGTATTCGAGCGCCTTCAGGCCGGCGATCAACAGGGGGGCGACGTCGCGCTGGGCGGTAGCGGCAACAATTCCACACATGGTCTTTCTGTCCTTTCCTGAAGAGCGCGTAGGCGCCAGCGGGACGCCACTGTGTCGGCGACCCGTTTCGGCAAACTTTCACCGGGGAAGCGAGCTGCCGAAGGCGCACGCGGGCGCACAGCGGCTAAGACAAGCCGCTCCCCCTTTCGTTCACGGGGAGCATCTGCCTTTCGTTCGCTGGGTACTAGTGCACCTTACGGCGTAGATAATTCAGCAGGTCGATGCGGGTAATCAGGCCCAGAAACTGTTCGCCGTCCACGACGATGGCCACGTGGCCGCGGTCGAACACTGGCAGCAGCGATTCGATCGGCGAACGCACGTCGAGCATCTGCAGGTTGCTGATCATGGCCGTGGACACCGGATCGCGGAAACGGGCCTCGTCAGCGTGCACGTGCATCAGCACGTCCGACTCGTCCAGGATGCCCATCAGCTTGTTGCCGTCCATCACCGGCAACTGCGAGACGTCGTACAGCTTCATGCGCGTGTAGGCCGTCATCAGCAGCTCGTTGGGACCGATGACAACGGTGTCACGCTGCGCAAACGGGCGCAGCAGCAGGTCACGCAGATCGCCGTGCTGCTCGCGCTCGATGAAGCCGTTGTCGAGCATCCAGTAGTCGTTGTACATCTTGGAGAGGTACTTGTTGCCGGTGTCGCACACCAGCGTGACCACGCGCTGGGGCGCCGTCTGTTCGCGGCAGTACTTCAGGGCCGCCGAGAGCAGCGTGCCAGTGGACGAACCACCCAGGATGCCCTCCTTGGAGAGCAGCTCGCGCGCGGCCAGGAAGCTTTCCTTGTCGGAGATGGCGTAGGCCTTCTTCACGCGTGAGAAGTCACTGATCGACGGCAGGAAGTCCTCGCCAATGCCTTCCACCATCCAGCTGCCCGACTTGGTCGATAGCACGCCTTCGTTGATGTACTGGGCGAGGATCGAACCGACCGGGTCGGCCAGCACGATCGCCGTATTCGGCGAATGCTCGGCGAAGTACTTCGACAGTCCCGTCATGGTGCCCGACGAGCCGCAGCCGACGACGATGGCGTCGACCTTACCGTCCATCTGTTCGAGGATTTCCGGCCCGGTCGTTGCGATATGCGCGGCCGGGTTGTCCGGATTGCCGAACTGGTTGATGAAATACGCCCCGGGCGTTTCGCGCGCGATGCGCTCGGCCATGTCCTGGTAGTACTCCGGATGCCCCTTCGCCACGTCCGAACGCGTCAGCACCACCTCGGCGCCCATGGCCTTGAGGTTGAAGATCTTCTCGCGGCTCATCTTGTCGGGCACCACCAGGATCAGGCGATAACCCTTCTGCTGCGCGACCAGCGCTAGGCCCAGGCCCGTGTTGCCCGCCGTGCCTTCCACCAGCGTAGCGCCCGGCTTGATCTTGCCCGCCTTCTCTGCCGCTTCGATCATCGACAGGCCGATGCGGTCCTTGATCGATCCACCCGGATTGGTGCTTTCGAGTTTGAGGAACAACTCGCACGGCCCGGTATCCAGGCGCTGTGCACGCACGATAGGGGTTTGGCCGATCAGTTCGAGAACGCTTTGGTGGACCGTCATGAAAACTCCGTTGCCGTGGCGTCGGCGCATGCCCGGGGGCGCGCCAAAAAGGTGGGCCATCATAACCGAGCGCCGGAAACGATTCGGCCCCGGTCGCCGATCCCTTGCGGGAGGCTCCGGGGCCGCTGTCACGGAAACCGCGCAGATTCAGTTGATGAGGTGACTTCGGTCGTCCCACATGCGTTGTAGTCGTTGCTTGGCGTGAAGCTTTTCTTTCTTCATGCCCGATAACGTCATGTCATCGATCGGTAGGACGCCAATTTCTGCGTCGTGCACCTTGCTGTCGAGTTCCTTGTGATGTTGGTAAAGCCGACGAAACTCCGCGTCGGCCTTCATCAAAGCTTCGACATCATCACGCTGCTGGTTTTCGAACATGATCCGACCTCCTCGCAAATGACCGCGGGCACGGGATCGGTGCGCCCGCAAACGGTGGAGAAACACGCGCGCACCCACGCCTCATGCCGGTTTTCCGGAGCATGAGAAGCATGACGATCAGGGATTCGGCGCATGATTCAGGTCAGTGACCCATGGAGCGGAGATGCCCCATGGGTATCTGACCCTACTCCGCGTTTTCGGGGTCCGCAAGCACCTGCGGCAAACCGTTATCTGGCACGGTTTTTCATCGGCAACTACCGTCGCGGCAGCTAATTTTCACGCGTGCCGATGCGCGTGTTTGCGCGAGGACAACGAAAGCTCAACGCATCGCTAACGACTGTCGGAACGCCAACGAAAACGCCCGGCGCAGAACGCACCGGGCGTGCTCGTCGATGCATGAAAAGCAGGCTTACTTGCCGCCCGAATCCTGCATCTGGTTACGCAGTGCACGCGCTGCCTGCGTGGCGGCATCGGCCTGCTTGCGCGCGGCGCTGGCGGCCTTGGCCTGCGCGGCGGCGAGCTTCCTGGCCTGCTCGGCCTGGGCCTGCGCCTGCTGGGCCTGCTGCGCGGCGGCGGCACCCTCGGCCTGGAGGCGGGCTGCCTCTTCCTGGGCCATCTGGTACTGCATGCGCTGGCGTTCCAGTTCACGCCGGGCCGCTTCCGCCTCGCGGCGGCTGCCATCGAGCTGGATCTGGTCGTGCTCGCGATCCAGCTGGTTGATCTTCAGCTGGGCGTCCTGCAGCTGGGCGGCAGCCTTGGCCAGGTCGACGCGTCTTTCTGCGACGTAAAGCGCGTGCGGACGTTCCTTGGAACGTGCCTGGGCCAGGCGGGCAATGGCATCGCGGGCGCGGGCCTGCTCGCCCTGGGCGTAGTTGCCGAGAGTGGGGTCGCGGGACAGCTGATCCAGGCTGTTGTTCAGCCGGGCGATGTCCAGGTCGTCCTTGGCATGGGCACTACCCACGGCGGCCAGGGCGAGGACCAGGGCGGAGAGCGTCAAGCGGATCTTCATGGGTTGCCCCCCTGGTCATGCTGTTGCGGCTGTTGCTGGGGCTGCGGCAGGGTCTCGAAGCCCTGGCCTTGCGGCAGGGGCTGGAGGGCCGAGGACGACGGCGCCGGCATGTCCAGCGTCTGCTGCTGCGGCGGCAGGCCATTCTGCTGGTCCTGGGCCTGCTGGGCGGCTTGCTGGGCCTGCTGCTCCTGCTGGTTCAGGGTTTCCTCGATCTGCTCGCGCAGCTGGTTGTTGGCGTCGGTCTTGGCCTGGATCTGGGCGCGGGCGGCACCCAGGCGGGCCTTGGCGCGCGCCAGTTCGGCGTCCGCCTGGGCTTCTTCGGCGAGGCTGGCGGCCACGTCGTAGTCACGGCTGGCCATGGCCGACTGGGCCTGCTGGAACTTGTTCTGGGCAAAACCCAGGTCCACCGGCGCGTAGTCGGCGGCACCCGCATCACGGGCGGCCTGGAGCTGGGTCTGGGCCTGATTCATGGCCGTATCGGGCGGGGGCACGCTGGCGCAACCGCCAAGCGAGCCCAGGACCAGGGCCAGTACCAGGGTGGAAACCGCCTTGCGGGCGCCTTGTGAACGCCCGTTTGACGGGAAAAAGATGTGCACCATCACTCATTCCTCTAAGAGTGTCGCAGCGTATTGTGGGCGGGCATAATCCACTATTGCAACGCGCACAATTTTCAGGGGACACGAGTGGACATTGGTTACTTCCTCAAGCTCATGGTGGACAAGGGCGCGTCGGATATGTTCCTGACGACCGGTGCCCCCGTGAACATCAAGGTCGAGGGCAAGCTGTACCCGCTGGGCAATACCGGCCTGCCGGGCGGTATGGTCAAGAAAATCGCCTACTCCCTGATGGACGAGGGCCAGGTGCCGCAGTTCGAACGCGACCTGGAACTCAACATGGCCCTGGCCGTGAAGGAAGCCGGCCGCTTCCGCATCAACGTGTTCAAGCAGCGCGGCGAAGTGGGCATGGTGATCCGCGCGATCAAGAGCGAGATCCCCAGCATCGACCAGCTGCAGCTGCCGGGCATCTTCCGCGAGCTGATCATGGAGCCGCGCGGCCTGATCCTGGTCGTCGGCGCCACCGGCTCGGGCAAGTCCACCACCCTGGCCGCGATGATCGACCATCGCAACAACCACTCTTCGGGCCACATCCTCACCATCGAGGACCCGATCGAGTACCTGCACCGCCACAAGAAATCCATCGTCAACCAGCGCGAAGTCGGCCTAGACACGCACAGCTATCACGAGGCGTTGAAGAACGCGATGCGTGAGGCGCCGGACGTGATCATGATCGGCGAAATCCGCGACACCGACACCATGGAAGCGGCTATCGCGTTCTCCGAAACCGGCCACCTCTGCCTGGCGACGCTGCACTCGAACAACGCCGACCAGACCCTGGAACGCATCCTCAACTTCTTCCCGGAATCGGCCCACAAGAACGTGCTGATGAACCTGGCCCTGAACCTGCGCGCGGTGATCAGCCAGCGCCTGGTGATCGGCAAGGACGGCCGCCGCCTGCCGGCAACGGAAGTGCTGCTCAACACCCCCTTCATCCGCGACATGATCCGCCGTGGCCAGATCCACGAAGTGAAGGAGGCCATGGACCGCAGCCTGCAGGAAGGCATGCAGACCTTCGACCAGTCGCTGTACCGCCTCTACAAGGAAGGTCGCATCGAGCTGGAAGAAGCGCTCAGCAAAGCCGACTCGCGCGACGGCCTGGCGCTCAAGGTGCGCCTGTCCGAAGGCGGCGGCTCGGAGAGCTCGGAGTTGGTGGGCAGCGATCCGTACGGGCTGGGTTTCTAAAACCCGTCGCTACCGAAAACGAAGGGCGCCACACGAAAGTGTCGCGCCCTTTCTTTTTGCCCTGCGCTGACGATTCACGCGGCCGGCTTCACCGCGCCTTTCGCGCCCCTGACCCACCCGAAACTCAGCACCCAGCGCGTGCCTTCTTCGATGCGCGTGACACTGTGCGTTTCACGGTCCGGACGAAACAGCTTGATGCGGCGGCTGATGAAAATCGGACGCTCACAGACGAATTCACCGCCGCGCTTCGCCGGTCGCAGAATGATATTGAGCCGGAAATGTCGCCCGCGCTCCACGCGGTCCACATGCGGCGGCACGGTGGTTCCCGCCGGAAACCGCAGCAGATAGCAGTCACACGGCAACGGCCACAGGCTGCCGGCGAGCAGCATCTTGTCGTAGCCCGTGCCCTGCCGGCCTCGTTGCCAGCGCCAGAGATTGCGCCACATGATCAGTGAGACGGCGGCGCGTCAGGCTGCGCTTCCGGCGAGGCCTGCGCAAACGCATCCAACGCGTTGCAGGCATCGACAACCCGCTGGATTGTCGGAAACGCATCCATCGGCAGCTTCCAGCGCGTGGCGTTGTAGTACTGCGGCACCAGGCAGGCGTCGGCCAGCGAGGGCGTGTCGCCGTGGCAGAAGCGACCGGTTTGCGCACTGCTGGCCAGCATGGTTTCCAGCGCCTTGAAGCCTTCGCCGATCCAGTGGCGCGACCATTCACCCTTCACCGCGTCATCGGCGTTGAAATGGCTGCCCAGGTACTGCAGCACGCGCAGGTTGCCGATCGGATGGATATCGCAGGCAACCAGTTGCGCCAGCGCCCTCACGCGCGCACGGCCGCCCGCATCGTTCGGCAACAGCGGCGAGGCAGGAAAGGCGTCGTCCAGGTATTCCATGATCGCCATGGACTGGGTCAGCACCTGGTCGCCGTGGATCAGGCACGGCACCAGTTCCTGCGGATTGAGCGCGCGGTAGCGATCGGAATGCTGTTCGCCACCATCCTTCACCAGGTGCACGGCGCGCGATTCGTACGCAAGCCCCTTGAGATTCAAGGCGATGCGCACGCGATAGGCCGCGCTGGAGCGCCAGTAGCCGTACAGAACCAGATCAGCCGTCATACCGGAGAACCCATGGTTTGCCTGTGGAGACGCCAAGCATAGCGCCGGGCGCGGTTTGCATCGCCGTCAGGGGGGCGGGACAATAGGCGATTCGCGCCTCGTGGCGTCGTCTTGTATCCAAACCAAGGAGTTATGCCGTGTCCGTCACCCGCATGAGCGATCTTGATCTGCGCGGCAAGCGCGTGCTGATCCGCGAAGACCTGAACGTGCCGATCGAAAACGGCAAGATCACGTCCACGCAGCGCCTGGACGCGGCCCTGCCGACGATCAAGACCGCTCGCGACGCCGGTGCACGCGTGATGGTGATCTCCCACCTGGGTCGCCCGAAGGAAGGCCAGTTCGACGAAGAGTCCTCGCTGGCGCCGGTTGCCAAGTGGCTCGGCGACAAGCTTGGCACCTCGGTCCGTCTGGTGCGCGACTACCTCGACGGCGTCGACGTCGCCGAAGGCGAAGTGGTGGTGCTCGAAAATTGCCGCATGAACGTCGGCGAGGGCAAGGACGACGAGTCGCTGTCGAAGAAGTACGCCGCCCTGTGCGACATCTTCGTCATGGACGCCTTCGGCACCGCGCATCGCGCGCAGGCGTCCACGCATGGCGTCATCAAATTCGCCCCGATCGCCGCCGCCGGTCCGCTGCTGTCGGCCGAGCTGGACGCGCTGGGCAAGGCACTGGAGCATCCGGCCAAGCCGCTGCTCGCCATCGTCGCCGGCTCCAAGGTGTCGACCAAGCTCACCCTGCTCGAAAACCTCATCGGCAAGGTCGACCAGCTGATCGTCGGCGGCGGCATCGCCAACACCTTCATCAAGGCAGCCGGCCATGGCGTCGGCAATTCGCTGTACGAACCCGACCTCCTCGATGCCGCCAAGAAGGTGATGGCCGATGCGCGACGTCGCGGCGCCGACGTGCCGATGCCGGTCGACGTGGTGGTCGCGCCGGAGTTCTCCGCGCATGCGCCGGCGACGGTCAAGCCGGTGGATCAGGTCAAAGATGGCGAGATGATCCTCGACATCGGCCCGGCTACCGCGCAGATGTACGCCGAGCTGATCGCCAAGGCCGGCACGGTTGTGTGGAACGGCCCCGTCGGCGTGTTCGAATTCGACGCCTTCGGCAAGGGCACGGAGACCCTGGCGCGCGCCGTCGCGGCGTCCAAAGCGTTCTCCATTGCCGGCGGTGGCGACACCCTGGCCGCCGTCGACAAGTACGGCATCGACAAGGACGTGTCCTACATTTCCACCGGTGGCGGCGCTTTCCTCGAATTCCTCGAAGGCAAGGAGCTGCCGGCGGTTGCCGCCCTCAAAGCACGTGCAGGTAAGTAATGCTCTGTCTGTTTGACCTCGATGGCACCCTGATCGACTCCGAAGAAGGCATCGTCGCCTGCGTGCGACATGCCTTCGACCGCCTCGGCGTGGCCGCGCCCGCCGAGCTGCGTCACTGGATCGGCCCACCGCTGCGCCACAGCTTCGCGCCCTTCCTCGACCACGACCACGAACGCGTGGAAGCGGCCGTGGAGTACTACCACGAGCGTTTCCACACCCTGGGCTGGCGCGAACACAGCGTCTATCCGGATATCGAGGAGACGATCATCCGGCTGAAGGCCGCCGGCCACGAGCTCGCCGTCGTCACCAGCAAGCCGGAACGCCACGCGCGGCCCATCGTGGAGAACCTCCCGTTCGGCAAGGCCTTCAGTCGCCTGTACGGGCCAGATCCGCTGAGCCCGCACAGCGAAAAGGCTACGATGATTGCAGCGGCCATCGCGGATTTCGGCGCGGCGCGCGAATACACGGCGATGATCGGTGATCGTCACTTCGACATCGATGGCGCCGTCGCCAATGGCATTCGCGGCGTCGGCGTGTTGTGGGGATTCGGTGATCGCGCCGAGCTGGAGAAGGCGGGCGCGCATGCGCTGGCCAAGCAGCCACTGGACCTGGTCGGCATGCTGGCCGCCTGAGGCCATCCGCTTGCACAAAGCATAAAAAAAGCCGCGGTCAGTGCCGCGGCTTTTTTTGTTCCCGCGCGTTCGATCAGCCGACCGTGCGCTTCACCGCATCCACCACATGCGACACGGTGAAACCGAAGTAGTCGAATAGCTTCGACGCCGGCGCCGAGGCACCGAACGTGGTCATGCCGATCACTTCGCCGTCCAGGCCGACGTACTTGCGCCAGAAGTCGGACGTCGCCGCTTCCACCGCCACGCGCGCACGACACCAGCCCGGCAGGATGCCTTCGCGGTATTCCAGCGGCTGTGCGTCGAACACTTCCGTGCACGGCATCGACACCACGCGCACCGGGATGTCCTGCTGCGCCAGCGTGCGGGCCGCTTCCATCGCCAGCTCCACTTCCGAGCCGGTGGCGATCAGGATGGCCTTGAACTTGGTGTCCTGCGGGTCGGACAGCACGTACGCGCCGCGCTGGATGTCAGCGACCTGCTGGGCAGTGCGCTGCTGGTGCTTGAGGTTCTGACGCGAGAACACCAGGCACGCCGGGTTGCCCTTGCGCTCGATCGCCACCTTCCAGGACACGGCCGATTCCACGGCATCGCAGGGACGCCACACCTGGTTGTTCGGGATGTAGCGCAGGCTGGCCAGATGCTCGACCGGCTGATGCGTCGGGCCGTCTTCGCCCAGACCGATGGAGTCATGCGTGTAGACGTGGATGGCGTGCGCCGGGATCAGCGCGCTCATGCGCACGGCGTTGCGCGCGTAATCAGAGAACACCAGGAACGTCGCGTCGTACGGAATGAACCCGCCATGCAGCGCGATGCCATTGGCTATGGCGCTCATGCCGAACTCGCGCACACCGTAGTAAAGGTAATTGCCCTTGCCGTCCGAGCTGTTGCCCGTGCCAGCGTCCAGGCTGCCCTTCCACTTGGTGAGGTTGGAGCCGGCCAGATCCGCCGAGCCACCGATCAGTTCCGGCAGCAGCGGGCCGAAGGCATCGAGCGTCATCTGCGAGGCCTTGCGGCTGGCGACTTCCGGGCCTTCTGCCTGCAGCTTGTCGACAAAGGCCTGCGACTTCTCGGCCCAGTCGGCCGGCAGGTCGCCTGCGACGCGACGCTTGAACTCAGCCGCCAGTTCCGGATGCGCGGCGGCGTAAGCGTCGAACTTCGCGTTCCACGCCTGCTCGGCCACTTCGCCCTTGGTGCGGTGATCCCACGCGGCGTAGATCTCCTGCGGAATCACGAACGGGTCGTGGCGCCAGTCCAGCGCATCGCGCGTGGCGGCGATTTCCGACTTGCCCAGCGCGGCACCGTGGCTCTCTTCCTTGCCCTGCTTGTTCGGCGCGCCGAAACCGATGATGGTGCGCGCGCAGATCAGCGTGGGCTTATCGCCCTGCGCCACCGCAGCGGCAATCGCCTTCTTCACGGCCTCCGGGTCATGGCCGTCGACGTGCGGGATGACGTTCCAGCCATAGGCCTCGAAACGCTTGGCGGTGTCGTCGGTGAACCAGCCGTGCACTTCGCCATCGATCGAAATGCCGTTGTCGTCATACACGGCAACGAGCTTGCCCAGCTTCCACGTGCCGGCCAGCGAGGCGGCTTCGTGCGAGATGCCCTCCATCAGGCAGCCGTCGCCAAGGAACACGTAGGTGTGGTGATCGACGATCTCGTGGCCCGGGCGGTTGAAGTGCGCTGCCAGCACCTTCTCGGCGAGCGCGAAACCGACGGCATTGGCCACGCCCTGGCCCAGCGGACCGGTGGTCGTCTCGACGCCGGGGGTTTCGCTGGCTTCCGGATGACCGGCCGTGTGCGAGTGCAGCTGACGGAAGCGCTTGAGCTGATCCATCGGCAGGTCGAAGCCGGTCAGGTGCAGCAGTGCGTACTGCAGCATCGAGCCGTGGCCGTTCGACAGCACGAAACGATCACGGTTGAACCACTTCGGGTTGCCCGGGTTGAAGGCAAGGAAGTCGTTCCACAGCACTTCGGCGATGTCGGCCATGCCCATGGGCATGCCGGGGTGGCCGGAATTGGCTGCCTCGACGGCGTCCATGGCGAGGGCGCGGACGGCGTTCGCGAGTTCGCGACGGGTGGTCATTGCGGGGGTTCTCCGGGAAGGCGGGGCGACGAAAAGTGGCCATTGTCGCCGATCGCCGGCCCACTGTCGCCCAAGGATTTTCGCTGGCGACTCGTCCGATATGAGACCAAGCCCCAGCTCGCCTGTGCGTAAACCCTTAATTCCGCCTTAATTTTTTGGCAAGAGATACGGAAACCCTTCAGGCCCGCGCCGCTCTAATCGCTGAGGTAAGGCTTAGAAGCCCTACGCCGACCGCGATCGCCTTTCCCCCATTCCGGCTCGCGTGTCGTCCATGCACAAGAGGAGTATTCCCATGAACAAGTCTCTACTTGCCCTCGCTTTTGCTGCCGCCGGTGTGGCGGCTCTGCCGGCTTTTGCGCAGGACGCTTCCTCCACCCCGTCGGGTGGCAATGGCAACTATCAGTCGAGCCAGCCGGTCGGTAGCGGCAACTGGTTCATCGGCGCCAATGTCGGCCGTACCAACGGTTCGGATACCGGCGGCTTCGGCAGCAACGCTGCCGGCTTCAATTTCTTCAAGGGTGAACAGGGCCGTCGCACCGGTTACGGCGTTCTCGGCGGCTATCGCTGGAAGGCCGGCCAGGACCTGGGCCTGGGCCTTGAGGTCGGCTACACCGATCTGGGCAACTACCGCGTCAAGAACGTCTTCAACTCCGGCGACGTGAACCAGAAGACCACCGAAGACGCGCTTCGCGGCTGGCTGGCCGGCGTGAACGGCCGTATCAATCTCACCCCGGGCTGGTATCTGAGCGCCCGCGGCGGCGCGTTCTGGGCCAATGACAACAACGACAAGTACTACAACAGCGTCGGCCAGGACCTGGGCTTCAGCAGTGGCGGCAACTCGGGCCGCGCCAGCTGGTACGCCGGTGTCGGCACCGGCTGGGACATCAACGAGCGCTTTGGCCTGGGCCTGCAGTACGACTACTTCCACGCCAACGCCGGCAAGATCAAGAACAACGAGACCGGCGAAACGCAGCCGGGCCTGAAGCGTTCGACCGGCCTGGTGTCGCTCAACGCCGAATACCGCTTCTGATCGTCTGGCCCTGGCTCGTTCGAGCCCACCTTAAGCCGCGGCGCCCCTGCGTCGCGGCTTAATGGTTTCTTAATAGTGTACTTGTCGGTATTGAATCTTCTTACCGAAACCTCATCTAAGCATCACCGGACCGAAACATTCCCCGTTCGACCGGAAACCAAGGCGGAGTTTTCCCCATCCCCTCCGCCAGACGCACCCGTAGTGCATAACAGGAGAATCTCCATGAAGAAGTCGCTACTTGCCCTCGCCCTTGCCGCCGCCGGCCTGGCCGTCGTCCCTGCCGCCTTCGCGCAGAACGCCCCGGACAACGGTGGTTGGTTCATCAACGGCAATGTGGGTCGTACCTCGATCGACAAGGGCCCGTATGACGACAGCGACACCGGCTACGCCATCAATGGTGGCTACCGCTGGGCGATCACCCCGCGTTTCGCGCTGGGTGCGGAAGTCGGCTACAACGACCTGGGCAACATCCACGTCAAGAACATCTTCAACAGCAACGACGTCGTCGATAAGGGCAAGTCGCAGCTGCACGGCTGGACCGCCGGCGCCAATGCCCGCTTCAACATCGATCCGCAGTGGTACATCAGCGGTCGTGCGGGTCTGTACAGCTGGAAGGGCCACGGCCTGAGCAATGACGTCAACCCGGTCCGCAAGAGCCTGGATGACACCAGCTGGTACGGTGGCGTTGGCTTCGGCTACAACTTCACCAACAACGTCAGCGTCGGTCTGAACTACGACTACTTCGACGCGAAGAAGAACCACGTCGACCTGAGCACCGACATGGTCTCGGTCAGCGCGGAATACCGCTTCTGATCTGACGATTCACCCGTTGAAGGAAAAAGGGCGCTTCAAGGCGCCCTTTTTCTTGGGCAGATTTCAGACATATCTGTACGGATATCGCCCTTGGCATCACGCCATGTGGACTAGACTCAAAGAGCCGTCGCAAGCCACGCCGCGTGCGCCCGGTTTCCTGCGCGGATCGACTTGAGCAGCACATGGAGGTCAGCATGGCCAAACTGGTTCTCACCACGTTCGACTGGGTCCCCGACATGCCGCGGGGTTATGTGCGCGACCTGCGCATTCGCTGGGCACTCGAAGAAGCGGGGCTGCCCTACAGCGTCGAAAGCACCTCATTCAAAAGCCGTGGCGCGGAGCACTTCGCGCACCAACCGTTCGGACAGGTCCCCTGGCTGACCCATGGCGAGATCTCGCTGTTCGAAAGCGGCGCCATCCTGCACTACCTCGGCCACCTGGGCGAAGGCCTGCTTCCTCGCGACGACGACATGCGGCTCACCGCCATCGAGTGGCTGTTTGCCGCCCTCAACTCCGTGGAAATGGCGAGCTTGCCGTGGTCGCTGTTCGTGTTTTCCGGCGACGACAGCGCATCGCCCATGCGCAAGCAGTTCGATGCTTTCGTGCACTCGCGCCTGCAGCACCTCGAGCCCATCCTCGCCAAACGCGAGTGGATGGCCGGCACCTTCTCGGTGGCGGACATCGCCATGGCCGACGTCCTGCGCCTGCTTGATCGCTTCGGCGCGCTTGCCGATTACGCCGCGGCACGCACCTATCTTGATCGCGCCACCGCGCGGCCGGCTTTCAGGAAAGCCCTCGCCGACCAGATGGCGCATTTCGCCGCCGCCGACTGAACGCCCCAAAAGAAACGGGGCCCGAAGGCCCCGTCCCCAGGTTCAGGGATCGAACCGTTTTTCCACGCCCAGCAGAATCGACTGGTTCTCGCGCGAATTGTTTTCGATCAGGTTCTGGTACTCGAAGCGAATCAGCCAACCCTTCAGCGTCTGCAGCTGAATGCCCGCACCGAGCATGGTGCGATGGCTCGACTGGCCGGTCAGCGAGGCCTGGTACAACGGCCCGCTGAGCAGATCCGCGTAGCGCATGTTCGCCACGCCGGAACCCTGGAAGTCATGCTGGAACTCCGCACGCAAGGTCGGCAGCCACATGCCGTACCCGGACTTGATCGTCCACTCGGCACGCACGCCCAGGTTGCCCGTCGTGGTCTTGACCGACTGGCGTTCGATGCTCAGCGCGTTCTGCCCCGATGCCTGTTCCGTATAGCCGTCCAATTGGGCATGCGCCATATCCAGGCGCGCATACGGGGACAGCGTCCAGGTCTCCTTGCGCTGCTCATAACCCAGCGCGATCGAACCAAACCACTGCTTGCCATCGCGACTGCCGGTCGCGCGACTACCATCGCTGGTGACATAGCGACGCGAGTCGAACGACAGCCACTGGTAACCCAGCAAGCCGTCCACGTAGACGTTGGCCGTCGGGCGATAGCTGGCGTAGAACGCAAGGTTGTAGCTGTCCGTCGTGCTGCGGCTGTCGTGCTTGCCGATATCCGACACGTCATGGCCATAGCCGACACCCGCGCCCACGGCGAGCTGGTCGTTGATGCGCTTGTCCGCACCCACGCTCAGGCCCGAGGTCGAGAAATCGATGCCGTTGTCACTGGTACCCGGCTGGCTCTTGCCGAAATTCAGCGCGCCGCCCGTCCACACCGTGATGCCGCCCGGCAGGCTGCCCTTGTCCGTCGCACTACTTACCGGCGTGCCCGACGGTTCGTTCGGGTCGACCAGGTAGCGACGCGACCACGTGTCATCACCCGTGCCACGCAAGCCCTGCATGGGGTCGCGATTCTGGCGGCTGGCCGAACTCAGCGTGATGCCATTGCTGAACCCGCTCGCATCAGCGCCGCTGTGCAGACGCTCCAGGCGCTGCTGGAAGTTGGTGATCTGACCCTGCGCCATGCGACGCGTGGAGTTCACCTGCGCATTGAGCACGCCCAGCACTTCGGCATCCTTCGAAGGATCCACGCGTGCCGTCACCGTGACAGAAACGACGCCCGGCTCCGACGTCGCATACGCATTGGACAGCGTGTAGCTCAGCTGCGCGACGCCACTAAAACCAGAAGACGCGATGAAGTTGAGCTTGTACGCACCGGCACTGCCCGAAACCGTCGCCGTACCCGCATTGTTCGGCGACACCGACACAAGGTTGGCCGCCGTGAACGGACCGCCATGCGCGGTCGACGTCAGGTCCACCTGCGTCGACGCGCCAGCCAGCACCTGCGCGTTCAGTGACGGCGCCATCGGCACGGGGTTAACCGTGATCGTGGCGTGCGCCGGCAGCGATGTGCCGAACGGGTTGCTCAGCGTGTAATCGAACATGACCTCACCCGACGCGTCGATGGCCGGCGTATACGCGATATCCGTACCGGTGATCGTCAGCACGCCCGTGGCCGGCGGCGTTGCCACGTTCGCCCCGGTGAACGGACCACCCGTCGCACCTTGCGCCGCATGCAGCGTTACCGTCTTGCCGGCAAGCACCGACACGGTGATCGGCTGCACCACCGGCACGGCGAGCGGCGTCACGGAAATGGTCACCGTGGCCTGGTTGGAGGTGCCGCCCGGGCCGCTGGCCGTGTACGTGAAGCTGTCCGTCCCAAAGAAATTCGTCGCGGGCGCGTACTCCACATTCAGACCATGCACCGTCGCCGTGCCATGAGCAGGCGCCTTGCCGATGTCGATGCTCGTCAACGGACCGGTATCGTTATTCGTCACCGAAATCATCACGACGTTGTTTGCCGGCGTCGTTGCCGTGTCATCGACAACCACCGGCCTGGGCTGGTTGATACCTACGGAGAACGGCAGCGAACCCTTGAAGTTGAGCGAGTCTGTCGCCGTCACCGTGAAATTGAAGGTGCCTGCCGCCGTCGGCGTGCCTGAGACGACACCCGCCGTGGACAGGGTGACGCCAGCGGGTAGCGCGCCGCTCGTCACGGCGTACGTGTAGCTCCCAACGCCACCAGATGCGGACATCTGGCCGCTGAATGCCTCGCCCACCTGCCCGTTGGACAACGTTGATGCGCTGAGGTCAATCGTCGGCGGGTCGATGACCAGGCTTACGTTCCATGACGCCGTCTGCCCGGCCTGATCCATCACCTTCACGGTGATCGGGAACGTGCCGGCCTGGGTCGGCGTGCCGGAAAGCATGCCCGACGGTGACAAGGTGATGCCATTGGGCAGCGTGCCGGACACCGTGAAGTCGTATGGCGGGGCGCCGTTTGCCGCGACGATCGTCTGATTGTACGTACCCGGAATTCGTCCCGATGGCAGCGACGTGGTGACGAAAGAAACTGCACCGCCAGGGACCACAACGCTGAAGGTCTGAGAGACGGTCGGCGCGGGGAGGAATGCCGTGTTACCGCTCTGATCGGCATTGATCGTGCAGGATCCGGGCGCCGTGAGCAGCAGTGAATTCCCCGAGGTCAGCTTGCAGATGTTCGGCGTCGCACTGGTGAACAGCACCGGGTCACCCGAATCGGCCGTCGCACTCAACGTCACCGTCGCGCCGAAGTTCTGCGGGCCCGGATTGGCGAAGGTGATCGACTGCGGCCCTTTCGGCGTCACCGCTGGCGATGCTCCCGATGGCGCGCTCGCGCCGATGGCATTGATGGCCTTCACCGTAAACGTGTATGCCGTGCCGTTCGTAAGACCCGTGACCGTGATGGGCGACGACGCGCCCGAACCGGTAATGCCACCGTTCGCCGTCACCTCATAACCGGTGATCGTCGAGCCGCCATCGCTCACGGGCGGCGTGAAGTACACGATCGCGTTCTTGTCCCCTGCCGTCACCGAACCGACGACCGGTGAGCCCGGGATCTGGAGATAGCTGAATTGCACATTCCCCGGCAGGCTGGTGCCATCGCTGCCGCTGACCGTGATGTCGACGGTGCTGCCCAGGGTGCCGGCCGGCGCGAAGGCCGTCACGGATGTCGAGCTACCCGCGGTAACGTTGGTAGCGGCGACGGTGCCGAATTTGACCGCGGTGACGTTGCCCAGGTTTGTACCGGTAATTGTGACTTGCGTACCGCCCGCTGCCGGCCCCGCCGCCGGGGAGATGCCGGTGACGGTGGGCGCAGAGGAGTACGTGAAAACGTTCGACCCGCCATTCCCGTTCGTCCCGCCAGCCGTCGTCACCTTGACGTTGGTCGCCCCGGCGGCGTTGGCCGGTGTCATGGCACTGATCTGCGTGTCGCTGTCGACCGAGTAGGAGCTGGCAGCCGCGCCGCCGAACGTCAGCGATGTCACACCAGAAAAACCGGTGCCCGTAATCGTCACCCTCGTGCCGCCGAACACCGGCCCGCTGGTCGGCGACATGCCCGTGATGGTCGGTGCGGAGACAAAGGTGAAGTGATCGCTTGCGTTTGCTGCACTCGTACCGCTTGGCGTCGTAACGCGCACGTCCACCGTACCGGTTCCGGCAGGCGAAGTCGCCGTTATCGAGGTTGCGGAAAGGGTGGTAAAGGACGTTGCCGACGTTCCACCAAACGTGACGTCGGTAACGCCGCTGAAGTTGGTACCCGTGATGGTCACCGATGTTCCGCCAGCCGTGGGGCCGGCAGTCGGCCCAATGCCCGTCACCGTCGGCGCCGGGATATACGTGAACTGATCTGCCGCACTGGTGGCGCTCGTCCCGCCCGTCGTGGTCACGCGGACATCGACCGTTCCGCTGCCTGCAGGCGACGTCGCTGTGATGCTTGTTGCGCTGACCACCGTGATGCCCGTCGCGGCCACGCCACCGAAGGTCACCGCCGTCGCGCCACTGAAGTTGGTGCCGGTGATCGTCACCGGCGTACCGCCCGCAGGCGCGCCCGAGGTCGGACTGATCGACACGACCGTTGGCGCGGCAACGTAAGTGAATTGATCGCTCGCGCTCGTCGTACTGGTGCCACCCGACGTGGTGACGGTAATGTCGAGGGTGCCGGCGCCGTGCGCGGGATTGGTTGCCGTGATCTGCGTGTCGTTGTTTACCGTGTATCCCGTCGCGCTCGTTGCGCCAAAGGTGACGGCGGTCGCGTTCAAAAATCCCGTTCCATTAATGATGACCGTCGTACCACCGGCGGTCGGCCCCGCCGTGGGAGAGACGGACGCGATCACAGGCGGGTTCACGTAGGTGTAGGACGTCGTGGCTGAGGAGAACGCGTTGGTCACCGTCACCGGCACTACGCCCACCGCCATCGCCGGCGTGGTCACCTGGATCTGCGTCGGACTGTCGATCGTGAAAGTGCTGAGCACGCCTCCGATCTGGACACTCTCCGTGCTGGCAAGGCTGATGCCCGTGATGGTGATCTTCGAGCCGCCCGCAATCGGGCCCGAGGCAGGAGAGATGCCAGAGATCGTCGGCGCGGGGGTCGTCACCCCGATCACCACCGGCGCATCTGTCCTGAGATCGTTGTTCTGGTCGACAAAGAGCTGGATCCCTTCGACGCTGGGCTGTCCGCCTACCAGGGTGATCCTGTAGATCGGGTCACCCTCGGGATCGGAGAAGCCGGTCAGGGTGAACTGGTACTGGTTACCCTTGGAAGTCCCAACCGTGAACTGGGAACCTATCGCCGGATTGAGGTTTTCCCCCATCGAAGCACCGAGGCCGTTTCCGGATAGGTCACAGGTCATATCCAGCGCGACACCGGCCTGCACGTCACCCACCTTCGAAAACGACAGCCCGGTCGGGCATGCTGCCCAGGCGCGCCCTGGCATCGCACAGGCAAGCAACAACATCGCCAGCGAAGCCGTGGCAATGCGAAGCTTCCGGCGTGGTGGCGTCGCTGCCACGGATGCGACGTCTGGCCTGGGTGCCTGACCCTTTCCAAACACACGCCCCAGCCAATCCCGACCACGGCACAGGGCCGTCCGGATGCGATAAACCATCATTGGTAATCCCCTGTTCCTGTTGACGCACCGATGACCGCCCAGCGAGCGGCATCGGTTTGCTGCTTGTTTGCACCACCGCATGATCTTACGAAGCGGGCGATAAGAGGTAGTGCGCAAAAGATGGCGACATCTGGTCACGCGAATGCGAGACCGGGGCGGTCGGCGGCGATGACCGGGACCCGCGATCGCAGTTTATGACTGCAAACCATGCGCGTCACTTATAGACGCCACGCAAATCGCCATGGTAGGTTTTTACGCAAGGGGGAAATCATGGTTATTTTTTGCGCCGCTCAGGCAGCGGCAGCGGGCGCGTGTGCCTCACACATGCGCGCGCCGCCGCATCGTGTCGCCGTCACGTCACTGCAGGTCCGTCCCAGTCACCGCGGACCTTCGCGCGACTCGCAGGATTTGCTCCAGGCCCGTCCGCCACATCGTTAGCGAAGGCCTCCGTACCCATCGTTCAAATCCCGAACTGCGCCTGGAATGGCGCGGCCTCGCGGCGCATGGCGTCTGAACGTTTGTTCGTGTCTGCCAAGGCAGGCTTATATAAAACCAGGGGAGATTCCAGGAATGAAATACCGCATTGGATCGTTTCTAGTCGCAGTGGCGGCCTTGATGAGCGGCTGCGCCGTTGCTCCACAACGCCCCATCGCTTTTGCCGCGCCGTCGGGCACCACCCAGGCCGAAAAGGTCGGCATCGCCATGACCGCCCTGCCCAAGGTCGACACATCACTCCCGGGCGCGGGTTGCCTGTTGTGCATGGCGGCGGCTTCGCTGGCCAATGAGAAGCTGACGTCGTATGCCCATTCGCTTCCCGCCGAAGGCCTTCCCCACTTGAAGAACGACGTGGCCGACCTGCTGCGCAAGCAGGGCGTCAATGTCGTCGTTATCGATGAACCCCTTGTCGTGGACAAGCTTCCCAAAGCCACGGCCAAGGGTGACGACATCCCGAGAAAGGACTATTCGTCGCTGCGCACGAAATACAGCATCGACCACCTGATCGTCATCGATATCCAGCAAATAGGATTCGAGCGGACCTATGCCGACTATTTCCCCACCAGTGATCCCAAAGGTGCAGTCACCGGCGTTGGCTATGAAGTGAATCTCGGCACCAATACCTACGAGTGGTATTCGCCACTGTCGATCCGCATCAGCACCGATGGCAAGTGGGATGAGCCGCCGATGTTCCCCGGCCTTACCAATGCCTACTACCAGGCGCTGGAAACCAGCAAGGACGACCTGCTCAAGCCCTTCCGGGGCTGAGAGGTCACGCGTCTTCCCGCAGGGTCGGATCGACCGATCCTGCGGGATCCCAACGCTTCCATAGGGACATGCACCCAATGAATCGCCATTCGCCCTGGCTCGCTGGCCTGACCCTGGCCCTGCTCGCGGCCCTTCCTTCAAGCACCACAGCGACCCAGGCGGCCGCCGCCGTCGCTCCCGTTCCGGCCGGCGCCGACCTTCACTGGTCGCTCCAGTTGCCACCCCGTGAGGATGTCCTCTATCGCGGCTTGGCGAACTTCGACCAGGCCGGCGTGGAGCAAAACGGCTTCCTGTACCCCGCCCCCAACGTCCCGGTCGCCCTGGTCGCCATGCTGACTCGTGGCTCACTATTGAGTTCCAGCAAAGAAAAACAGAAGAGAGAGATCCAGGCCGAAGCCAACAAGGTGCTGGAGCCTTTTGCCTCGCTCCTTTCCGAATTTCACGCCAGCGATCTTCTGCGCAGGAGTCTTGTGCTTTCGGCTTCAGGGGCAGGCGTCGATCTGGTCAAAAGCGGAGATCACCCGCAATCGTGGTTGATGCTCGTCGCGCCGGTGTACTCGATGACGCAGGACCGCAGCGCCATGGTGCTCGACAACCTTGTCGCCATTTACGCGCCAGGCGAGTCGAAAACGCCCAGCTACCACAACACGATTCGCGTCGTGGGCGAAACGAAAACGGCACCCGAACTCACGCAGTTCTGGTCCGACCAACAGGGCGAAGCGCTGCGAGAAGAAAGCGCACAGTTGCTCGCCATCTCGCTCGACGTTGCGCTTGCTGATGCCACGGGCAAATCCGAAGGTTCCGCATTCAAGACCATTCGATACGTTGAAGGCAGCGAACAACATTTCGAGCGCGGGCGGCCACTGACAGAACAATGCGGCCGAATGCTTTTGCCCACGCTGAGAGGTTCGCTCATGTCGGTCATGCTCAAACCCGACATCGATGCAACGCCAGTGCATTGTGAAAGCCGCACCCGGGACGAAAGCCGTTCGGGTTAGCCAGCCCTTCGAAAACGGGACCCAACCACCGGGGGCGTCTGACGCCCCCTTTTTTGTGCGCCGCGACACGCGGATGGACTGCCGAAAGGTCGCCAATGTTACTTTTTGACCATTGACACGTTTCTGTTATTTCGTTATCACCTACAGCAACGGGATGACCCGGTTCACGTGGGGGACGTGTCTTGGAAAAGTTCAGTACGCCATTCAGTCGTCGCCGCCTCTGTTTCGCTATCGCGATGGGGCTGGCCGTACCGCTTTGCAGTCACGCCGAGGTGCCGGGAGAAAACCCAGCCGCCGCCCCGGATCAGGCGCAGGCAAACGCAAAGTCCAAGACGTCTGACACGACGGATCTGGGCACCGTCATCGTCACGGCCAACAAGCGCGAGGAGCGCTTGCAGGACGTGCCGATGGCCGTGTCGGTGCTCAGCGAAACCACGCTCGATCGCCAGAGCGCGAACAGCTTCGCCGACTACGCCACCCAGATGCCGGGCCTCAACACCATTTCCTCGGGCCAGGGCTGGACGCAGCTGGTGCTGCGCGGCATCACCTCCGGCAGCCACCAGCCCAACGCCACCGTCGGCACCTACATCGACGACGCGCCTTACGGCTCCAGCACCATTTACGCCGCCGGCAGCATGCTGACGCCCGACATCGATCCCAACGACATCGAGCACATCGAGGTGCTGCGCGGCCCGCAGGGCACGCTGTATGGCTCGAACACGCTGGGCGGCCTTGTTAAGTTCGTAACAACCGCGCCGGATACCACGCAGGCAAGCGGCCGCCTCGGCTTTGAAACCAACTCGGTCACCAGCGGCGGCGACGGCTACAACGCCCATGCCACCTTCAACGTGCCACTGGTCGAAAACAAGCTGGCCCTGCGCGTGAATGCGTACACCCGCACCGACCCGGGCTACATCGACAACGTCAACACCGGCGAGAAGGAAGTCAACGAAGCCAAGGTGCGCGGCGGTCGCGCGCAGTTGCTGTGGACGCCGACGGAAAAGACCTCGGTGCGTTTCTCGGCGCTGGCACAGAACCTCAGCAGCGATGGCCTCGCCAACGGCGGCATCGACATCGATCCGAACACCATGAAGCCAGTCTACGGCTGGGACAAGCAGTACCGCGCCTCCAGCACCGGCATGTTCAAGGTGAAATACCGCCTGTACGACCTGTCGATCAAGTCGGACTTCGACTGGGCCACGCTCTATTCGACGACGAGCTACGGCACGCTGCGGATGAACGAAACGCTGGACATGACCAGCCTGTTCGGTCCGTTGCTCAACGGCATCTTCGGGATCGAAAACGGTGGTTATGCCGAAGTGCAGCCGATCTCGCTCAACAAGGTCACGCAGGAGTTCCGCCTGCAATCGCCGGAAAACCAGCCGTGGGCGTGGCGCGCCGGCGTGTTCTTCACGCGCGAAAGCACGGTCGACGAGCAACACATCACCAGCTTCGACGCCAGCACGGGGGCGCCGATCGCCCTGCCAACGCTGGGCAACGTCTCGCTCGGCCCGGCCATCTTCAAGGAGTATGCCGGCTACGCCGACCTCACCTGGCATGCCACCGACAAGCTCAGCATCCTGGTCGGCGCGCGCTACAGCAGTGACCAGACCACGTACACGCAGTCGAACGACGGCCTGCTCATCGGCAATGCCACTTTCACCACGCGAAGCAGCGACCACCCGGTCACCTTCCTGCTCAACCCCAGCTACAAGTTCAGCGACGACCTGATGGCCTACGTGCGCATCGCCTCCGGCTTCCGCCCGGGCGGCGCCAACGTGGGTGTACCCCCAGGCCTGGGTGCACCGCTGACGTTCGATCCGGACAAGCTGGTGAACTACGAAGCCGGCCTGAAGGCACTCATGCTCGATCACCGCATGGAGGTCGAGCTCAGCGCCTTCTACATCGACTGGTCGAAGGTGCAGCTCACCACCACGGCCGGCGGCATCAGCTTCCTGAGCAACGGCGGCAAGGCCGTCAGCCAGGGCCTGGAAGCAAGCTGGCGCTATAACGCTGCGCGCGGTCTGACCCTGTGGGCTAACGCCACGTACAACGACGCCAAGCTCGCGCAGGACAACCCGCCCGGCAGCGTGTACGGCCTCGACGGCGACCCCCTGCCCTACGTGCCGAAGTGGAACGCGAACATCGGCGCTGACTACAACTTCCCCATGGGCAGTTGGTCAGGTTTCTTCGGCGGCAACTTCAGCTACATCGGCCGTCGCGCCGCGGAGTTCAACACCGAGCCATCGCCACGCTTCTACCTGCCCAGCTACAACAACATCAACATCTACGCCGGTGCCAACGTCGGCAACTGGACGATCAAGCTCTACGCCAAGAACCTGGCCAACAAGCGCGGCATCACGTCGGTGTGGCCGGAAACGCAGAGCTCCATCGCCAGTCCGTTCAACGCCACCGTACAAACGCCTCGCACCATCGGCATATCGGCCAGCGTGGATTTCTGATCCACGCGACGCCCAGCGGAGATTCACCATGCAACGACACTTTCGGCGCTTCGCGGCGCTGCTGCTGGGCCTTGGCCTGGCGTCGGGCGCCAGCGCGCAGTCGACCGAACCAGCCAGCTCGCCACAGCTGACGCCTGCGGACCTCGGCGCCTTCTTCGACGGGGCCATGCCCTTCGCCTTGCGGCGAAGCGATATCGCCGGCGGTGTCGTGATCGTGGTGAAGAACGACCGGGTGCTGTTCGCCAAGGGCTATGGCTACGCCGACCTTGGCGAGCGCATTCCGGTATCGCCCGACCGCACGCTCTTCCGTCCCGGCTCGACGTCGAAGCTGTTCACGTGGACTGCCGTGATGCAGCTGGTCGAGCAAGGCAAGCTGCAACTGGATCGCGACGTCAACGCGTATCTGGATTTCAGGATTCCGGAGCGTGACGGACGCCCGATCACCTTGCGGGACCTGCTGACCCACACGCCGGGCTTCGAAGACAGCGCACGCGGCCTGATGCCTGCGTCGACCGACGACGTCGACCTGGAGCGCTATCTCAAGCAACACATCCCCGCACGCATTTTCCCGGCGGGCGAACTTGTCGCTTATTCGAACTATGGCTGCGGGCTGGCCGGCTATATCGTGCAGCGCGTCTCGGGCGAGCGCTTCGAGAGCTACATCGCGCAGCACATCCTGCAGCCGCTGGGCATGAGCCATGCGACGTTTGCGCAGCCGCTGCCGTCAACCCTCGCGCCTCTGATGTCAAAGGGCTATCTGACGGCCTCCGATGGGAAGCCTCAACCTTTCGAGGCCGTCGACCCGGCACCCGCCGGCGCCCTGAGCGCCACGGCTACCGACATGTCGCGCTTCATGATGGCGATGCTGCAAGGCGGACAACTCGGTGACGCCCGAATTCTCACATCCGATACGGTTGCTGACATGTTCAAGGAGCACTACGTATCCGCGCCCGGCGTGCCGGGTTACGGGCTGGGCTTCTATCGGGAAGACCGCAACGGACTGACCATCGCCGGGCATGGCGGCGATACGGTGCTGTTCCATAGCGACCTGCACCTGCTGCCCGAACAGGGCGTCGGCATCTTCATATCCTTCAACAGCGCAGGCAGTCCGGACGCTGGCGGCACGCGCATGGTGCGCGCGGCAATCTTCCACGACTTCCTTGATCGCTATTTCCCGACGCAGACGCCACGCGACCCGCCATACAGCGGCGCCTCGGATTCAAGCAAAGTCACCGGCTTCTACGGCATGACCCGTCGCAACGACAGCGCCCTGCGCTTGCTGTCACTGTTGTCCCAGTTTCATGTTGCCGCCGAACCCGATGGCACCCTCACCGTAGCGCCTCTGCTCAGTGACGATGCAGGCAAGCCGCTTCACTGGAAACAGATCGCACCGCTCCAGTATCGACAGGTGAACGGTACGGATCGCCTGGTGTTCGTGCCCGACGACCATGGCGCCATTCGCTACTTCACCACCGATTACTTGCCCGCCATCACGGTTTTCCAACGCATTCCCGCGTCGCGCAGCATGGGCGCTGTCGGCCCGTGGCTGGGTCTCTCGGTCGTCACGGTACTCATCGCCGTACTGTGCTGGTTCATCGCACCATTCGTACGGCGCCACTACCGTACGAAGCTCGATCTCGTCCCCGCGACCCGTATTTCGCGGCGCTGGTCGCGCATGGGCGCGTTGTTCCTCCTCGCCACGATGCTTGGCTGGTTCGCCCTGGTCGCCGCCATGGGCGCGAACGTGAAGCTGCTGCTGCACGGCACCGCTGCGCCCTGGATGACGTTCCTCTACGTGCTCGGCTGCGCGGCCTTGCTTGGCGTCATCGCGATCGTCGTCCATGCAGCGCGCCAGTGGCGTGACCGTGCGCGCAGCCGCCTGGTGCGGGTGGGCGACACATGGCTTGCCCTGGCAGCGATCTATCTCGGCTGGTTCCTCGTGGTCTTCGGGCTGGTCAGCTTCAACACGCACTTTTGAGGAACGCCATGACCGGTCGAACCACCCTGAGCCTGAGCGCCCACATCGAAAAGCTGCCGCTCAAGCAGGCTTTTCACATCACCGGCTACACCTTCACCGCCTGCGATGCGCTCATCGTGACGCTGCGCGAGGGCAACCTCACCGCGCGCGGCGAAGCACTTGGCGTGTACTACCGCGACGACACGCCGCCGAACATGCTGGCGCAGGTGGACGCATTGCGCGAGATCGTCCAGCAGGGCGTCACACGCGAACAGCTGCTGTCCTTGCTTCCTGCCGGCGGCGCACGCAATGCACTGGACTGCGCGCTGTGGGATCTTGAAGCGCAGCGCAGGGGCAAGTCCGTGTGGGAGTTGGCCGGCGTATCCAAAGTGGCGTCGCTGCTCACCACCTACACACTCAGCGCCGATGAACCGACGCAGGTCGCAGCCACTGCACGCGGCATGGACGGTGTCCGTGCCCTCAAGCTCAAACTGACCAATGACACACTCAACGCCGAGCGCGTGAAGGCAGCGCGTGCCGCCTGTCCGGATGCATGGATTATGGTCGATGCCAACCAGGGTTTCACGCGCGAGTCGCTGGCCGCCTTGCTTCCCACTTGCGTCGAGGCGCGGGTGAACGTCATCGAGCAACCCTTCCCCATCGGCTGCGAAGACTGGTTCGACGGTTTCGAGTGCCCCATCCCCTTCGCGGCCGATGAAAGCGTGCAGGACATCGGCGACCTGGCCAAGCTCGCCGGGCGCGTGCAGATCATCAACATCAAGCTCGACAAGTGCGGCGGTCTCACCGCCGGCCTGCGGCTGGCGGCGGAGGCCAAACGCCAGGGCTTTGACCTGATGGTCGGCAACATGGGGGGCTCATCCTGGTCCATGGGGCCGGCGTTTGTGCTGGGCTCGCTTTGCGAGGTGGTCGATCTCGACGGCCCGATGTTCATTCGTGGCGACCGCACGCCCGGCGTGTCCTATCGCGACGGCCGTGTGTGGTGCCCTGACGAAGTGTGGGGCAACCCGCGCGCGACCACGGCATGAGTGTCACGCGCGCTGCCCAGGACGGGATGCCGGGCAACCGTCAGTTTCTCGGCCATCCGCTGGGACTGACGGTGCTGTTCCTCACCGAGATGTGGGAGATGTTTTCCTTCTTCGGCATGCGCGCGCTGCTGGTCTACTACATGACCATGCGACTGGACCTGGCGCAGGACCACGCCTCACTGATCTATGGCGGCTACGCGGCGCTGGTTTACCTGACGCCGATCCCCGGCGGCTTCATCGCCGACCGCTGGCTGGGCAAGCGCCGCGCCGTGCTGCTTGGCGCCAGCATCATGGCGCTGGGACATTTCATGATGGCGGCGGAGACGTTGTTCTACCCCGCGCTGATCACCATCGCGGTAGGTAACGGCTTCTTCCTCCCCTGCCTGGCCAGCCAGATCGAAGGCCTGTACGCAAAACACGATCCGCGCAGCAAGGGTGCCTACAACATCTACTACGTCGGCGTGAATCTCGGGGCATTTCTGGCGCCGCTGGTATGTGGCTTGCTGGGTGAGGTCTACGGCTGGCACTGGGGATTCGCGGCGGCCGGCTTCGGCATGCTGATCTCGCTGGTGATCTACGTCGCGGGGCTCCGGCATCTGCCAGCGGAAGTGACGCCTGCCGTTCGCGAGACGCCTGCCACTACCGACGCGGTGACGGTGCGTGCACGGCTGGGCTTCCTGCTCGGCATCGCCGCCATCGTGGTGATCTTCCGCGGTGCCTACGAGCAGGTCGGCAACACCGTGGCGTTGTGGGCGGACGTGGGTGTTGACCGGCAGGTCACATCCGGCTGGAGCATCCCCATGGCATGGTTCCAGGCGCTGGACCCACTCGTGGTCTTTGCTGCCACACCCTTGCTGGTAGCGCGCTGGTCACGCCTGGCAAAACGCGGCATCGACACCCCGTCGCTGCTCAAGATGGCATTCGGCGCCACGGTAGTCGCCCTCTCCTACCTCTTGCTCGCCGGCATCGCCGGATGGACCGGTTCGCAAGGCGTCCACGCACACTGGGGCTGGCTGGTGGGCTGGTTCGTGCTGATGACGCTCGGAGAGCTGTATATCCTGCCCGTGGGTCTGGGCTTGTTCGGGCACCTGGCACCCGAGGGCTGGCGGGCCACCTGCATTGCCCTGTGGTTCTTCGCGGGCTTCTTCGGCAACCTGCTGGCCGGCGCGCTCGGCACGCTGTGGAGTCGCCTGTCCCAACCCATCTTCTTCGCCGTCATCGGCGCCGTCGCGTTGTGCTCGGCCGCCATGCTGTTCGGCGCGGGGCTACGCGCCCAACGTGCGCAACGTTAGGATAGGCATCACCGCACCGCGCCTTCGACCGAGTCCATCGCGATGACCAAGGATCTCCAGCAAACACTCAAGGACCGCTGGGAAAGCTTCACCGCCTCCGATCGCAAGATCGCGACGTACCTGATGCACAACATCCGCGACCTGCCGCTGGAAACGGCGCTGTCGGTCAGCAAGCGCGTGGGCGTGAGCTCGATGACCGTCGGTCGGTTCCTGCGTACGCTCGGCTACAAGAACCTCGGTGAACTCAAGCGCGACTTCTTTGGCGACAACACCTGGCGCGAGTATTACCGCGCGCCGAAGCGACCGAAGGATGCCGACGACATCGACATGCATCTGGAAGCGGAGACCCGCGCACTCGCCGGCGTGCACGCACTCGCGCGCAGCAAGGAATGGAAGGGCGTGGTCAAGCTGCTTTCCACCGCCGACCAGGTGTCGGTCGCCAGCTTCCAGCACAGCAGCTTCCTGGGTCTTGGCCTGGCCAAGCTATTGCAGCAGGTGCGCCCACGAGTCGCCTTCAGCGACAGCAGCGACGCCGCGTACGTCGACATCCTCGTCGACTCCACCAAGCGCAGCTGCATCGTGCTCGTGGATACACGCCGCTACTTCAAACAGTTCCGCGCCATCGCCGAAAAGGTCGCGCAGCGCAAGATTCCCCTCGTGCTGATCACCGACACCGATTGCTACTGGGCCCGCGAACTCACCCCGCATGTGCTGATGGTGCAAGCCAGCGAGGTGTGGCACAGCTACAGCGCGCTATCGAGCCTTTTCAGCCTGCTCACCGCCGATGTGAGCAAGGAAAACACGGCCGTGATGGAGCGCCTGAGCGAGATCAACGAACTGCGCCAGGAGCTGGTCGGTTATATGGGCGGCGAACACGCCAAGCGGAAATCCGCGAAAGACTGAAGGGGCGCGGCAGAGCGGTGATGGCGCGCCGTTGGCGCTATCAACGGCAAACAGCAAGAGCGCGTCAGGATGAAATCGCGCCCCACCTGCGCACTTACCGTTAACTGTTCACCGTTCACCGTCACTCCCCCTGCTTAAGTAGTTTTACCTACCCCGCACTTCATTCAAACGACTGCACCTGCACACGTCGTGGGTTACTACGTCGTGCAGCTCGCCCGCGCCTGAGTCCCACTACTCCATGGAGGTCACGTGGCTCACTCCGCTCATCTGCATCCCAGTCACCGGTCTATCGTTGTTGCGGTATCTCTGGGGTTGGGCATCGCCAGCCATGCCCAGGCACAGTCAACAACACCGATCTACCCTCTGCCCGTCATCACCTCCAACACGACGTGGAGCTACGAGCAGTATTACGACGGCAGCGTGGTACCCAACGGCCTCATTCAGGGCTCGGTGACCATTCACCCCGTTCCACCGTATCCGGCGCAACTGGGCGGCGCGGGCATCTCCGTGTTCCGTGGCGCGTCGGTGCTGATCGATCCGACCCAGGGCACGCCCGGCCTCGTCGCCGTCACCTCCGACTATCGCGCTGGCGCGCCGAACGATGCGCTCTACATCGCCAACGGCACGGTCACTATCGCCGCAAGCAGCGCGGGCGTCCTTTTCACCGGCAATGGGCAGACAACGCATGGCCTGTACATGCCCAAGGCGAGCAGCGGTGCGTCGTTGCTCAATGGCGCCAACGTCACCTTCGTCACCAACGGCGATCAGGCGGATGGGCTGCGAATCTATGGCAACAACTCGACGGTCCTGCTCAAGGACACGAGCATCACCGTCAATGGCACCAACAGCTGGGGCGTGCTTTCCTGGGACCAGAGCAACATCACGTTGACCAACACCACGATCACGCCCACGGCGACCGGCGGCGGCGGCGTCTATCTCCTCAACGGCTCGCATGCCACGCTCAATGGCAATTCACTGGTCAACATAACAGTGGACGGGAACTATGGCCTGTACATCATCGCCGGAAGCACCATCAACACCAATGCGGACCCGTCCGTCGGCGGCACGGTGACAGTGCAGACCACGGGGGCGACGAGCCATGCCGTGCGCATCGATACGTCAACCGGCGTTCTCAACCGGCTGCTCGCCACGACGACACAAAACGCCTCCCACGGCATTTGGGTGTCGGGCACGTCGACGATCACCGGCTCCCAGGTGGAAGTTCGCACCGGCGGTACCGGCTCCTATGGCATCCGGGCCACCGGAAGTGCATCGCTTGCGCTCAACGGAGGCGCCATCACCACGCAGGGAGCCAACTCCTACGGCGTGCTGTCCGGTACGGGTGCCGCCACCGTCAATCTCACCGACTTCAACATCGAGACGCATGGAGGCAGCGCGCACGGCATCTACGGCTGGACGGGCAGTACGACCACGTTCGCCGGTGGAAGCATCACCACCGATGGCGCCAGCGCTTACGGCGTGAACGCCAATGAAGGCAAGGTCAGCTTGCTCACCGATGCAGGCGGCGTCGGTACGACCATCACCACGTCAGGCGCCAACGCCTATGGCGCTCGCGCCCAGGGCGGCGGGACATTCAATGCCACCGGCGCAACGATCCACACCTCCGGCACCCATGCCTACGGCATCGTTTTCGATGCGCCTGTCACGGTGGGTGCGAGTCCGGTGGTGGGTGCGACACCCGGTTTGCCGGCACTGCCCTCAACGACGCCCGAGCAGGATACCGCCACACCGCCGCCGCCACCGGTGATCGATCCTGCCGTGCCTCCTCCGCCACCGCCCGACGCCATCGATCTGAGCCCGACCACATTGGCGCTGGGCTCTGCCGCCGACCCGCCGGTGATCGGTGCATACAACATGGTGTTGCACGACACGACGGTTATCGCCGACGCCAGCGCCGCGTTTCGCGTCAACGGTGGCATGGCCATCGTCGATCTGACCGACGCCACGCTCACCGGATCGACCGCGGCAATCTACACATCGTCACGCACCCCGACAGGCGGCTCGCCCATCGGCGGCACGTTGTGGATGGACGCCGATCACTCGGTATTGAATGGCCGGGTGATGACCGACTCGCTCAGCACCGCGACGCTCAACCTGAGCAACAACAGCCAGTGGCACGTGACGCTCAGCTCCAACCTCACTAACTTGTCGAATGTCGACAGCGCCATCGATTTCCCGACGAATGCGGCGCTGGCGTCGGCGCCGGCAAGCAGCGCCTCGTATCGCAGCATTACCGTCGCCGGAAGCTACGTCGGCAACAACGGCACGCTGTCGCTCAATACGTACCTGGCCGACGACGGCTCGCCGTCGGACCAGCTGATCCTCGATGGCGGCTCCGCCTCCGGCAACACCAGGCTACTCATTCACAACACCGGCGGCCCCGGCGATGAGACGCTGGCGAACGGCATCCTTGTCATCAGCGCGATCAACAACGCGACCACCACGACGAGCGCGTTCTCTCTCGGCAACACCCTCCGCGCGGGCGCCTACAACTACGCCTTGTTCCGCGGCGCCGTCGACGGCAGCAGCGCCAACAGCTGGTACCTGCGCTCGGACTTCGTCGTACCGCCACCCGAGCCCGAACCACCGGGCCCGCCGGCGCCACCCGCCCCACCGGCCCCCGAACCACCGGGCCCACCGGCGCCTCTCCCGCCCGATCCCCCACCGGAGCCTTTGCCTCCGGGCACTTACCCCATCATCGGGCCCGAGCTGGCGACGTACGGTGTCGTGCAGCCCAGTGCACGGAACATGGGGCTTATCACGCTCGGTACCTTGCACGAGCGCATCGGCGACACACTGACGGCCGCCAACACCGAAGGCAGCCCCGAAGGCTGGGCCACCTCGGCATGGGTGCGCGGGTTCGGACAGGACATCAACAACCGTTATCGCAGTTATGTCGACCCTCGCACCGATGGCCGGATCGCCGGTGGCCAGCTAGGCGTCGACGTCTGGCAAGGCAGTCTGGCCGAGGGTCACCGCGACGCCTTCGGCATTTATCTTGCCTACGCCAACACACACGCCAATGTTCGCGGACTGGTCACCAACGAGGAACTGACCGATTACGTGCAAACGCAAACCGGCCGCATCAATCTCGATGCGGTGTCAGGCGGTGGCTATTGGACGCACTACGGGCCCAGCGGCTGGTATCTCGACGGCATTGTCCAGGGCACCCGCTACAACGGCACCGCGCGAAGCAACAACGCATCCATCGTCACGCGCGGCGATGGCGTTGTCGCATCACTCGAAGGCGGATATCCCATCCGCCTGAGCTGGGGACCGAACTTCATCCTTGAGCCGCAAGCGCAGGCGATCTGGCAGCACGTCTGGTTCCGTACCGTGGCCGATGCATTCAGCACGGTATCGCTCGGATCGAGCTCAGGCGTCACCGGGCGCATTGGCCTGCGCGGTCAATGGACCTTCGTGCGCGACAATGGGCAGGTGTGGCAACCCTATGTGCGTGCGAATGTCTGGCGTGGCACGGGCGGCGGATCGACGGTGACGTACGCAGGCGTCGACCAGGTGCCATTGATCATGCGCACCGACTGGGCGGATGTCGCCATGGGCCTCACTACGCGATTCACGCCTGCCGTGAGCCTCTATGCGCAGCTTGGCTACCAGTTCGGCATCGGTTCTTCCAACGAACAGCGCGAAGGGATGTCGGGCGATATCGGACTCCGCTTCCGCTGGTAGTGTCACCCGCGGGATGCTCGCTTGCTGGCGGCATCCCACGCGCGCCTCGTCGCAGAAGCGCAGCGCATACTAAGCATGCGCTAAGCACTCAATCTGAATGCAAGCGAAGTTCCGCATATTCACTTAGTCATAGCCCCATGTGCTTGTGCCTCACTTCGCGAGGCTCCCGCGCTTTTGCGGTCAAAAGCTATACCAAACTCTCACACGAGGAGGACTAGGACGTAGTGCAACCAGCCCACGTCCTAAGTGCCAACCACTCCGTGGAGGTCGTATGGCTCGCTCCGGGAAGTTGCGCTTCCATCGGCGATATGTGGTCGTCGCCATTTCTTTTGCCCTGGTGATCGCCGAGCCGGTCGGTGCACAGACCTACCCGAAAGCAGTCACCCCCTCCGGCAGCAATTTGAACTATGAGCAGCGATACGACGGCACCATCGTGCCCAGCGGCGACATCCAGGGAACGGTGACGATTCATCCCACGACACAGCTATCGATACTCAATGGCACGGGCATATCGGTGCTTAACGGTGCCACGCTGCTTATCGATCCCAATCAGGGAACGCCTGGCCTTGTCGCCGTCACCGCCGACGCCGGTCCTCCGATCGGGGGATACCCCACCTATGGTGCGCTCTACATCGTCAACGGCACGGTCAACATTCCCGCAAGCAGTGCCGGCGTGCTCTTCACCAGTAATGGCCGAAGCGTGCCAGGCCTGTACATGCCCGGGTCCACCGCGGGCCCGTCGCTGTTCGACGGCGCAAACGTCGATTTCGTCACCAACGGTGCCAACTCCAACGGCCTGAGCGTATTCGGGAGCAATTCCAGCGCGCAGTTGCGGGACAGCAGCATCACGGTCAATGGCGATGGCAGTTGGGGCGTACAGGCCGGAAGTGGAAGCAGCGTCACTTTGACCAACGTGGCGATCGCCGCGATCGCCAATAGTGGCGGCGGATTGAATGCCATGGACGGTGCGGGAATAACATTCAACGATGGATCCATCTCCACGCAGGGATCGAGATCCTACGGCGCGTCCTCCACCAACGGCTCCACCATCAACCTCAATGGTGCAGCGATCGTAACGCAGGGCACCTATGGCTATGGCGCCTACGCCAATGGTGCCGCCATGAACCTCACGGACTCCAGCATCGTCACGCACGGAAGTTCGGGATACGCCATCTACGGCGCCTCGGGGAGCGAAACGAATGTCGCCGGCGGCAGCATTGCCACCGATGCCCCGTCGGGCTACGGCGTCTACACAAACGGAGGGGTGGTCGAGCTCGTGCCCGATGCCGGCGGTAACGGCACTACGATCACAACATCGGGCACGAGCAGTTACGCCGTGCGTGCGTTGAACGGAGGCATGTTCAGCGCCACGGGTGCAACCATCCATACGACAGGCGCGGGCTCGTACGGCATCCTGTTCGATGCCCCTGAAACCTATGGGCCGTTCAATCTCATCCTGCACGACACCACGGTGACGTCCGACGCCAGCGCCGCGCTTTACATCTGGGGTGGAACGGGCATTGTGGATCTCACCCATTCCAGCCTGAGCGGCGCAGGCACCGCCATTATTTCGATGTCACGCACGCCGGCCAACGGGTCCCCGATTGCGGGTGATATTTGGCTGTATGCCAATAACTCGATCATCAACGGACGCACTCTTACCGACGCCATCAGCAACATAACCTTGGATCTTGCCAACAACAGCCAATGGCACGTCACCCGGAGCGCCAATCTCACCAACCTGTACGTGTTCGACAGCGCCGTTGATTTCCCGATGACACCGGCACTCGCTTCGGCGCCAACCGACGGAAGCAGTTACCGCAGCATCAGGGTGACCGGTACTTATGTCGGCAACAACGCATCGATTGCGCTCAACACCTATCTGGCCGACGACAGCTCACCCTCGGATCAACTCATCCTTGATGGCGGAAGGGCCGTGGGGAACACCCGGCTCATCATCCACAACAGCGGTGGGCCGGGTGACGAAACGAAGGCCAATGGCATCCTGGTGGTCAGCGCGATCAATAACGCGACGACCGCGACCGATGCGTTCTCGCTTGGTACCGAAGTCCGCGCAGGCGCTTATGACTATGGACTTTTCCGCGGCGCCGCCGATGGCAGCAGCCCTGAAAGCTGGTATCTGCGCTCGGACTTCATCGTCCTTCCTCCCAGCCTGGAACCGCCCTCTCCGCCGCCGTCACCACCACCGCCACCCATCGTTCTGACGCCACCCCCCTCACCCGCCCCAGGCCCACCGTCACCACCCTCGCCTCCTGCGCCTCCCGGTCTCCCCGACCCTGACCCGGTGCCTCCACCGCCGCCGCCGCCTCCGCCACCACCCACAACGCCGGAGCCGGCCCCTGCGCCCGAACCGCCGCCACCTCCGCTACCGCCTGATCCACCACCGGACGTCCTGCCGCCGGGCGTCTATCCGATCATCGGACCCGAGCTGGCCACCTACGGTGTCGTGCAGCCCAGCGCACGCAACATGGGGCTGATGTCGCTCGGCACCCTGCACGAACGCATCGGCGACACGATGACCGCGGCGGAAACCGATGGCCGTCCGGAAGGTTGGGTCACGTCCGCATGGGTACGCGGGTTTGCGCAAGACATCAACGATCGCTATCGCAGCTACGTCGATCCGCGCACCGATGGCCGCATGGCCGGAGGGCAGCTGGGTATCGATCTATGGCAAGGCAGCCTTGTAGACGGTCACACCGACGCCTTTGGCGTTTACCTCTCCTACGCCAATACCCATGCCGATGTTCGCGGCCTCGTCACCAACGAAGCCTTGACGGGATACGTGCAAACGCAAACCGGCCGCGTGAATCTCGATGGCGTATCGGGTGGCGGCTACTGGACCCACTACGGGCCAGGCGGCTGGTACCTGGATGGCGTGATTCAGGGAACGCGCTACAACGGCAGCGCGCGTACCCAGTACACATCGCTCGTGACGCGCGGCGACGGCGTGGTCGCGTCGCTTGAAGGCGGTTACCCGTTCCACCTCAACTGGGGACCCAACTTCATCCTGGAACCGCAGGCGCAGGTGATCTGGCAGCACGTCTGGTTCCGCACCATGCCCGATGCGTTCAGCTCGGTATCGCTCGGCTCCAGTTCGGGTGTCACCGGACGCCTGGGCATTCGCGGCCAGTGGACGATCGTGCGCGACGACGGACAGGTCTGGCAGCCTTATGTGCGCGCCAATGTCTGGCGGGATACGGGCGGTGGCTCCACGGCGACGTACGCAGGCATCGACCAGGTGCCGTTGATCATGAGTACCGACTGGGCAGACGTCGCCGTCGGACTCACCACCAGGCTGAACGAAGGATTGAGCATCTACGGACAAGTGGGTTATCAGTTCGGCATCAGCTCATCCAACGAGCGGCGCGAAGGCATCGCTGGCAACATCGGCCTGCGCTTCCGCTGGTAATCCGGCCAGGCGGCCGCACACCGATCCCGCGTCCGCCTGATGCCCCGCCCCTGGCCGCGCGTCGCTCCTCTCCGACCCACGAGACCGCGCCGGGGTCCGACCAGGCCCGCACGACCTGCCCGGTCTTCGCAATTCATTGAGGAACCGGCGCATAGGATCGCCAGCGGCCTCGAGCGCCACCAGCGGTCCTGACAGGGCGACTCGCGCATGCAGTGCTTCCCAGGGGAGTCGTCATGAGCGTGACCGAATCAAGCAAGGCACCCACCGTCCTGGTCGTGGACGATACACCGGATAACCAGCTGATCCTGACCGAGCTGCTGAGCCCGCTCTATCGGGTCCAGTCGGCTGGCAGCGGCGAGGAAGCGCTGGCCATGGCCACCTCGACCGACAAGCCCGACCTGATCCTGCTCGACGTCGTCATGCCGGGTCTGACCGGATTTGATGTCTGTCGCCAGCTCAAGGCCAGAGCCGACACCCGCGATATCCCGATCATCTTCCTCACCTCACTCGATGCGACCGAGGATGAAACACGCGGCCTCGTGCTCGGCGCCGTCGACTACATCACCAAACCAGTCAATCCATCGATCGTGCGAGTGCGTGTGGCAAACCATCTACGCCTGAAAGCCGCCGCCGATTTCCTTCGCGACCAAAATGCCTACCTGGAACGCGAGGTGACACGTCGCACCGCCGAAGTCGCCGCCGTCCAGGAGGTCACCATCCATGCTCTCGCCTCGCTCGCCGAGGCACGGGACAATGAAACCGGCAACCACATCCGTCGCACGCAACACTACGTCAAGGCACTTGCCGATCATCTCCAGCGACATCCACGCTTCGTCGATGAACTGGATGAATCGACGCGCAAGCTGCTCTACCAGTCGGCACCGTTGCACGACATTGGCAAGGTCGGCATACCCGACGCCATTCTCCTGAAGCCGGGAAAGTTGACCGCCGAAGAGTACGAGGTCATCAAATCCCATACGACACTCGGGCGGAACGCGATCCAGCACGCCGAAGACCTGCTCGGCCTTGCCGTGCCCTTCCTGCGCTTCGCCAAGGAGATGGCCTACTCCCACCAGGAGCGCTGGAACGGCAGCGGCTACCCGCAAGGCCTCCAAGGCGATGCGATTCCGGTGTCGGCCCGGTTGATGGCGGTGGCCGATGTGTATGACGCCCTGGTCAGCCCGCGGGTCTACAAAAAGGCGATGCCGCACGACGAAGCCGCGGCATATATCGTCAACAAGCGCAGCGTCGAGTTCGACCCGGACGTAGTCGATGCGTTCGTCGCGCTGCAATCGGAGTTCCAGGCCATCGCCAGCCGTTTCGTCGACGAGTTTCCCGATCAACACGAATAACCGCAGGAAGCATCAGCAACCCGACGCGACACCCCCATCGAGGGAGGCTTTCGCCACGTGAGTGCATTACTCGAGCGTCTGGAGCGCATGACGCTCCGCACCAGGCTGGTCATCGGCTTTGGCGGCATTCTGCTGATGACGTTGTTGCTGGGTGTCTACAGCGTCAATACGCTGCGCCAGCAACGGGATCGCGTCAGCCGGCTTTACGAGCAGGACGTGGTGGGCCTGCTGCATATCCAGTCCGCCCGCGCCGCACTGGCCGACATGGGCCAGAGCGTCCGGCAGGTCGCCATGACCGAAGCCGGCTCCGGCAGGTCACGTGCCATACGCGATCTTGCCGATGCCGAAACGCTCACGCGGCAGGAAATCGAGCTGGCCCGACCGCATGTCTATCGCGAAACCGTGCAGCGCAGCCTTTCCGATTTCGACGCGGCATTTGCCAGCTACAAGCAACAGGTCGACCAGATCGTTGCGACGGTGCAAGCCCCGGGCAACCCGAAGGATCGAAGTGCGGCCGCCCTCCTTGCCTCGCCCGAGTTCCTGCGCGCCGACGTCACGGTCAAGGAACAGCTGGCGAGAATGGAGCAGACAAAACGGGAGGCCGCTGACCAGGAAGTCGACCAGGCCACCGAGCGCCTGTACGACGCCGGCCGCCTGACCGCCTGGCTGCTCGGACTGGCGGTCATCGCGGGCATCTTCTTCAGCTACCTCATCGGTCGCTCGATCCGGCGCCCGTCCACGCGCCTGATGGCATCGCTGGAGGCCATGGGCGCGGGCCAACTGGACGTCCAGATTCCCTACACCGACTACCCCAGCGAAGCGGGCGATCTCGCCCGCTCCGTCGCCAGCATGCAGCAGGAAGTCAAACGGGCCGCCCACACGCGCTGGGTGAAGACCCATGTCGCGGCCATCGGCGCCGACATGCAGTCGATGACCGACGCCGGCGAACTGGCGCACCATTTTCTTTCGGCGGTCGCACCGCTGGTACCCATCGGGCACGCGACGTTCTACCGCCTCGATGACGCGACACAAAACCTGCACCGCCTGGGTGACTACGCCGCAGCGCAGTCGCCCTCGACGATCGCCATCGGGGAGGGCCTGGTCGGCCAGTGCGCACGCGAATGCATGCCGATCGAACTGCACGAACCACCCGCCGGTTACCTGACGGTTTCGTCGAGCCTGGGCCACGCGCCTCCTGCCGAAATCCTGCTGCTTCCTGTGCTGCGCAACGAACGCCTGCTGGGTGTGTTCGAGCTGGCGGCCACCGCGCGCCTGAGCGTCAGCGAGCGTGAGTTGCTGGTGGAGCTGCTGCCGATGCTCGCCATGAACCTTGAAATCATCGAGCGCACGGAGCGCATGGGACAGCTGCTGGGTGAAACCCGCTGCCAGGCGACCAGCCTGCAGGACAAGACGGCCGAACTCGAAGCCAAGCAACGGATCATCGAGGCCTCGCAGGCCTGGTATCACCGCATCATCGACTCCGCCCCCGATGGGATGATGATCGTCGACGAGGCAGGCAAGATCATCCTGGTCAACCCGAAACTCGAGGCCATCTTTGGTTACGGACAAGGCGAACTCCACGGCGTGGGCATCGAGCAGCTGGTGCCGCATGGCGTGAACATGTCCCATCAGAAACTGCGGCATGCGTTCATTGCCGAAGGCGAAGCACGCCAGATGGGCGGGGCCGATGCCGACCTCCACGGCCTGCGCAAGGACGGCACGGAAATCTCGGTGGAGATCGGCCTGTCCGTGCTTCCCGAACTCGATGGCCAGGGCCGCTGTGTATGCGCTTCCGTGCGCGACGTCAGCAAGCGACGCGCCATGGAAGCGGCACTGCAGCAGAGCGAGGAGCGACTGCGCGCGATCCTCGACAAAGGACCGGTGGGTGTCGGCGTCTCCACGCGCGGCATCATTCGGTTCGCCAACCCCAAGTACACGGAAACCTTCGGCATCGAGCCCGGCGAAGACGCCGTCAAACTCTACGTTCATCCCGAAGAACGCGAAGACATCCGCAGGCTGCTCGCCCAGGGCGAGCCGGTGCTGGGTCGGGAAATCCGCATGTACGACCGCGATCACCAGGAGCGCGACATCCTGGCCACGTACATGCCGATCGACTACAGCGGCGAACCCGGCATGCTCGGCTGGTTCCTGGACATCACCGAGCGCAAGGCGGCCCAGCTCGCCATGCAGCAATCCAAGGAACTGGCCGAAGAAGCCACGCGCGCCAAGAGCGCCTTCCTCGCCAACATGAGCCACGAGATCCGCACGCCGATGAACGCCATCATCGGCATGAGCCATCTTGCACTGCAGGCCGGGCTGGAACCGAAGCAACACCGTTATGTCGAAAAGGTGCACCAGTCCGCGCAGAACCTGCTGGGCATCATCAACGACATCCTCGACTTCTCGAAGATCGAGGCGGGACAGATGCACATGGAGCGCATCGATTTCCGGCTGGAGGATGTCACCGAACACTTCGCCGATGTCATCGGTTTCCGCGCCGAAGAAAAAGGACTGGAGCTTCTGTTCCAGATGAGCCCGGAACTGCCGGCCGACCTGTTGGGTGACCCCCTGCGGCTGGGCCAGATCCTTCTGAACCTCGGCAACAACGCGGTGAAGTTCACTGACCATGGCGCCATCGTCATGGGCGTCGAACAGGTGGCGCGCGGCGACGACGACGTAGTCCTTCACTTCTGGATCAAGGACAGCGGCATTGGCATGACGAAGGAACAAAGCGCGCGCATCTTCGAGTCCTTCGTGCAGGCCGACTCCTCCACCACGCGTCGCTATGGCGGCACGGGCCTGGGCCTGTCCATCTCACGGAAGCTGGTCGAGTTGATGGACGGGCGCCTGTGGGTCGACAGCACGCCCGGGAAAGGGTCGACCTTTCACTTCGAAGTGCGTCTGGGCACCTCCCACGGTGCACCGAGGCCACGCATGTTCCTGGCCGACGAGCTGCATGGGCAGCGTGTCCTGGTGGTGGACGACAACGAAGAGGCGCGCGAGATCCTGTCGGGCATGGCACGGGCGCTGGGCCTGCGCGCCGAGGTGGCCGACAGCGGCATGGAAGCACTGGTGCGCGTCGCGCAGGCCGAACGCGAAGGCCATCCTTATCGCCTGCTGCTCATGGACTGGAAGATGCCCGAACTCGATGGCATCGAAACCGTGTATCGCCTGCAGGCCGACCGGGGCAGCCATGCGCCGGCGATCGTCATGGTGACGGCCTTCAATCGCGACGAGGCGCTGGAAGAAGCGCGGCGGCGCGGCGTCACCCTGAAAAGCGTCCTCACCAAGCCCGTCACGCCTTCGGTGCTGCTCGAAACGCTGGCGATCGCCGTGGATGCAGACTCCGTCGTCGTCACGCATGTCCGCAAACCCAGGGCCGAGGCCTCGCAGACCCGTGACTCGCTCTCTGGCAAACGCGTCCTGCTGGTCGAGGACAATGACCTGAACCAGGAACTGGCCCGCGAATTGCTGAGCCAGGCAGGCATCGACGTGGTCGTGGCGGAGAACGGCCAGGAAGCGTTGGAGAAGCTGTCCATCGACGCCCGGTTCGACGGCGTGCTGATGGATTGCCAGATGCCCGTGATGGACGGCTATGCGGCCACGCGCGCGATTCGCGAACGACTGGGCCTGGCACGCCTGCCCATCATCGCGATGACCGCCAATGCCATGGCCGGCGATCGTGACAAGGCCATCGCCGCCGGCATGAACGACCACATCGCCAAGCCGCTCGATGTGGGCGCCATGTTCGCCACCATGGATCGGTGGATGGGTGCACGCGCACCGACACTGCCGGACACCAGGGCGCCGACCCAAAGTGGCCTTGCCGAGCTGGTGTCCGCAGGCATCGATCATGAAGCCGGTCTGCGTCGATGCGACAACAACGAAAACCTGTACCGGAAGATCCTGGCGATGTTCCGCAAGGGCAACGCGGACTTCGTGCAGAAGTTCCACGATGCGCAACGCGATGCCGACCCCACCGCTGCGATGCGACTGGCGCACAGCCTGCGCGGTTCGGCGGCCAACCTGGGCGCAACCGGCGTCGCCGACGCGGCACGGGAGCTGGAAGACGCCTGTCACCAGGGCGCCGATCCGCAACAGGTGAAAGCAAGCCTCGCGCGGGTCACTACCGCCCTCGCACCGGTGCTGACGGGTCTGGCGAAGCTCGAAGGCGGTCCCGCCTGATGCGCCAGCGACTCACGTCGACATATGCGCCACGGCATCCCGCAGTGGTTGGCTGGGCACCACGATGAGTCCACGAAACAGCGTGTCGAAATCCACGATCACGTAAACCACGGACGCGAGCAGAATGCTTCCCAGCCCGATCGTCACCAGCGCGAGTGCGTTGTGCGGCGCAATGAGCCCGAAACTCAGGAAGATGACAAACAACCAGAACGCGAGCGTCATGAAGAACGGCATCGAAATCGAGCTGTGCGCTTCTTCGACCAGTTTCCAGTGCGCACTGACGGCGCGCGCGAATTGCGCCAGCCCCTCCTCCTTCAGCACCTGGTGATAGGGATCGCCCGGCGCCAGCTTGCGCAGTTCCTTGCCCGCCTCATCGAGCATCCGGTCCAGACGGATGTCGTCCAGATTTTCGGATGCGTCCTTGGGTGTGATGTCCCTGGGGAAATAGTCCCCGGGCGGAGGGCGTTCGTGCGGCCAGGTGCTGGCCGTCGTCGCTGCGGTGTACGCGCGCAGGAGCGCACGCGCCGGATCGCCTTCCGTGCCGTAGGAGCGCAACGTCGTGTCGAGCTGGATCAGGTCGGAGGCGAAGGTGTGGAAGTCATCGGTGACGGTGTCGAAGCTCGACTTGGCCGACGCCGTCAGCAGGCTCAGCATCAGCGCGGCGAAGGTCACCAGCATGCCGTTGACCAACTGCACGAGTTGCACCGTTTCCATGGCCTTGTGCTCTTCCGGCAGCACGCGGCGCACGCCCAGGCCGATCAGCGCGGCGGCAACCAGCACGCAGAAGGTGGCAATCGCGGTCGTCGCTGGATAGAGCATGGAAGCCCCTCGCTGGATGGCCGCGCCAGCACAACCCCTGGGGTAGCCTGCATTCCCTCCCCAGCCTGGCGGGCGGCGGCGCGGATTGTGGGCGCGGGGGCGTTAACCGGCCGAGAAGGCACTGCCCAGCCCGCGCCGCTTGACGCATGACGCGCGCTTACGCCAATTTCCACCATTCGCCCACGCCACACGACTGCCGCCATGCGACGCGAGATCGCCATCGTCGTTTTCCCTGGGTTCCAACTGCTGGATGCCGCCGGCCCGGTCGCCGTCTTCGAGATGGCCGAGCGGTTCCGGCCGGGCAGCTACAGCATCAGCGTGCTTGCGCCCGAAGGCGGGGTGATCCGCAGTTCGTCGGGCGTCTGCCTCGCGGCCGAGCCGATGGCGTCAAAACAGTACGACACGGTGATCGTTTCCGGTGGCAACCTCGCCCAGGTGGAGGAACACCAGGCGGGCATCGTCGCGTGGCTGGGTTGCGACGCGTGGCGGCGCGCGGCAGGTGTCTGCTCGGGTGCCTTCTTTCTCGCCGAGGCCGGCCTGCTCAACGAGCGCCGCGCGACCACCCACTGGGGCGCCGCCGATCGTTTCCGGTTGCGCTACCCGAAGGTGAAGCTCGACGCCGACCGGATGTTCATTCGCGACGGCAACCTCTGGACATCGGCCGGCATTTCCGCGGGCATCGACCTGGCCCTTGCCCTCGTCGAAGACGACCTGGGCCCCGGCATCGCGCGTCGCACGGCGCAACAACTGGTAGTGCACCAGCGCCGGCATGGTGGCCAGTCGCAGTATTCGTCGCTGGTCGACCAGGGCGGCAAGACCGGGCGGTTCGGGGAGCTGATCCACTGGATGCGCACGCGCCTTTCCGAGCCAATGACGATCGAGCGCCTGGCCGAGCGCGCGGCGATGAGCCCGCGCCATTTCACCCGGGCGTTCACGGCCGAGATTGGCGCAACGCCGGCCAAGGTGGTCGAAGGCCTGCGCCTGGAAGCGGCCCGCGTGGCGGTCGAAACCAGCCATGTGCATCTGGACCACATCGCCGCCTCCACCGGCTTCGGCGATTCCAGCCGCATGCGCCGGGCCTTCGTCCGCGCACTGGGCATGTCGCCGCAATCGCTGCGCCGGAGCGCCACGGGCTGACAGCGGCTCCGCGTCCGGCGTGTCCGTTTTTGTCCGGAACTTGTCCTTGCCGGCCTTCGCCCGGCGATTCAAGAATGGCGCCATGGGCCACCCCACCCACGCGAACCGTCCGTTGCCCGGCATGTCGCTTTCCGTCCATCCGGCCGTGGCAGCACGTTCGACGTTCGCGCCCTTCCCGCCTTTCCCGTGAGGATTCGCATGCGCCTTATCCCGTTCGTCTCCGCCTGCCTGATGGCTTTTGGCGTCGCCCAGTCGGCCATGGCCGCCCCGGCACCCACCACGCGCCTGGATCACGTCCTGCTCTGGGGCCGCAACATCGACGAAGTCACCTCGATCATGTCGGTGAAGCTCGGCTTTCAGGTGCGCCCGGGCCGTAACCCCGACGGCGTCGCCAATCGCTACATCCGCTTCGGCGATACCAGCTTCGTCGAACTGCTCGGCATCACGCGCCCCGATCCCAAATTCGACCCCGGCATGGCCGAAGATCAGAAGGCCCTGAAGGCCGGCCCCGGCTCGCGCACCTTCGGCTTTCGCACCACCTCGCTCGACACGATCCGCGGCGCCCTGCAGACGCTCAACTATGCCGTCACCCCTGTCTTCTCCGGCCCCGAAGGCAAAAAGGTCGGCTGGCATCTGTTCGCCTTCGACAAGGCCCCGTTGTCGAGCAATACGTTCTTCATCCAGTACGAAGCGGATTACGCGCCCGATCAGTTCGACCCCGGCAATCGCGACGACTACCGCGTGACGCGCGAGCATCCCAACGGCGCCCGCGAACTGTCGTCGATCTGGATCGTCTCCGCCGACGCCGACGCCGATCGCAAGCAGCTGGAAAAAATGGGCTACGGCCACGCGGTGCCCGTAAAGCTGCCGGCGCTGGGCGCGAAGGGTTTCTGCGTGCCGGTGGGCCCGACCTCACTGCTGGCACTGCAACCCGATGGCGAAGGACTCGCCGCGCAGACGATGGCCAAGACGGGCCCGCGCGTTATGGGCATCAGCCTGGGCGTGAGCGACCTGGGGCGTGCGCAGCGCTGGGTTGAGCGCGGCTACGAACACGCGGTGACGACCTATCACGGCTTGAACGGCGAGTCGCTTGCCGCGCCGACGCTGGATGATCTGGGCCTGACCATCGAGTTCCATGCCATGAAGGCCGGCGCCCTGGCGTGCTCCGGCGCGAAGTCGTAATCCACGCATGTCACGGGGTCGCACGTGCCAATGCGCGATGCGACCCCGCTATGCCGGCTTGCGCGCGACATGAATCGCCACGATGCCGAGCGTCAGCTTCTCGAACGACACCTCGGTAAAGCCCATCGCCCGGATCTCGTCCGCCAGGTCCGCCGCATCCGGGAACTGATGGATGCCCTTGAGCAAGTACTGGTAGGCCGAGGCGTCACCACCCGTCGCCAGCCAGCCAATGATGGGCATGGCCATGCCCATGTAGTGCAGATAGGCCCGGTGCAACCACGCCGGCGCGATATGCGATGCCTCCAGCACCACCAGCCGCCCGCCCGGCCGAAGCACTCGCAGCGCCTCGCGCAGCACCTTGTCGCGCTCGCAGATCTTGAGGCCAAGCGAGATCGAGTAGAGGTCGATGCTCGCGTCCGCGATGGCCGGCATGGCGTGGGCGTCGAGTTGGCGAAACGTGATGTTCGCCCGGAGGTTTGATGCGCGCCTGGACGCCATCGCCAGCATCTTCGGACTGATGTCGGAAGCGATGATGTGATGATCGCGCCCCAGGGCCTGCGCCGCAGCCACGCGCAGCACGACGTCACCCGTGCCGGTCGCGCCATCCAGCAGATCACGCCACGGCTCTCGCGCAATCAACTGGGCAACGCGACGTTTCCAGTGGCGGTGGATGCCGAAGCTGAAGAGGTCGCACAGCAAATCGTAACGCGCGGCGATGCGATCGAAGACGGCATCCTGATCCGTTTCAAAACCGGCGGCGTTGTGCGTGATGTCTTCGCGTTGAGTCGTCATGGCGGGACCCGGCAAAAGTGGACTGCGATGTCAGAACGATGGCGTCAGGCCCGCATCGGGGCCCCGTGCCTCACGACGACCAGATGTGAACGCGATCCTTGATCTCCCAGCGCCCGCCGTTGCGAACCAGGTACACATAGCCGCCCGATCCACACAACATGCCACAGCCCAGTGCGGTATAGATCACGGCCGTATTCCCGTCGGGGCTGTAGCCCGGCAGGCTCACCGTCATCCAACCCTTGGACTCCGGGTAGGCACGCTCGATACCCGGCCAGCCCCAGTCCGCCGGCCGGCCTTTGTGGCCCTCAGGAAGGCTGTAGAAGAACCGGTCGATGTCAGCGTGATCGACGAGCCTCCCGGTGGGACATGCCAGGTCATGGGGCAGGGGCAACGAACTGGCATTCCTTTGCAGAAGGTCGTCGAAGGCGCCCGTCGTGTCGTTCTTCAAATAGGAGTCCGATGTGGGGCCCTTCGTGTGCGACGACAGGAGGGTATAGCCCTTAGCCAGATGGCAAAATTTCCCGAGTGCTGCCTCAATCACCTGCGCATCCTCATGCGCCTGGCGTCTGGCGTTCGGTTGTCCTGTGGCACATGCGCCACAAAGCACCACCAAAGCGGCGATCATCATTGTTCGAACAAACACATCTCTCCCCTTTTTGTCGTGCCAACTTAAAACTTGTCCATGCAACCACCGCGCGGCTAACGCTCGGGCCAATGCCAGGCCGGTTCATCCAGCATGCCCTGCCCCGCGATGCGTGTCTGGCTGAGGTCCTTGATCACCTCGATGGAGCAGCACGCACCCTCCCGCTCCAAAGCGTCGATCAACCCGGGCGCGTGCGACACCACCCAGATCTGCGACCGCTCCGACGCCTTGATGATCAAACGCGCCAGCGCGGGAAGCAGGTCCGGATGAAGGCTGGTCTCCGGCTCGTTCAGCACCATCAGCGACGGCGGACGTGGAGTATGCAGCGCGGCGATCCACAGCAGATAGCGCAGCGTGCCATCGGACAACTCCATCGCCGTCAGCGGCCGCAGCAATCCATGCTGCGAGAACAGCAGCGTGAAGCGCCCGTTGTCGGTAGCGATATCCACCCGGGCTCCCGGGAACGCATCGTCGACCGCCGCATTCAGGGCCCCGGCATCGCCAATCTCCCGAATCGTTTCCCAGGCGGCGGCCAGATCCGCGCCATTGTGGCCGAGCGCGGTTGTCCGCGTACCGATCTGCACCTGTCGTGCCGGCGCATCGCGATCCGATCGAAAGTGATCGTAGAAACGCCAGCGGCGGATCTCTTCGCGCACGCGAAGGATCTCCGGAGCGCGCTCGGGATCGCTGATTTGGGAGAACACGCTTTCGAAGGTGTCCAGCCGGTCGGAAAGTACGCGCCATTGGCGATCCTCGCGGCTGCGAACCATGCGCCCGTGGCGATCGACCAGCAGGTTGGACGAGCGCAAAAACGGCCCACTCCAGATCGCCTCGCGCTTGATCTCCGGATCCAGGTCAAACGCACTCGGAGGAGCCGCCGGCCCGGGGGGCGGCGGAAACCCAAAATCGATCGCGTACCCGAAATCGTCACCGGCAAAGCCGAGTTTCAAGGCAGCCGACGCATACTGGACGCTTGGTTCAATCAGCACTTCACCACGTCGCATGCGATCGGAAGTGCGCTCTGGCCCCGCCCATAACGTGGAGGTCAGCCCACCCTCCTTCGCCAGCGCCGCCCCACGTTGCCTCCGGCCGTTTCGGCCAGCAGTCGCAACGCGCGATAGAGATTCGACTTACCGCTTCCGTTGACGCCTTTCACAAGATTCAGTCGCCCAAGCGGAACGACCAGCGAGCGGATCGACCGGTAGTTGGCGACGGCCAGCGTGTTGAGCATGGGTTCCCTCCCCTGAAGTTCCATGCGTTGTCATGAGGACGGCGTCACTGCAGGCGACGCCGTGGCAGAACCGTGAGTCTCAAGCCAAAGGATCGGCGGCGTTGTCCGGGCAGAGGAAGGCTTCGATCACGGGGCCCTCAAAATCGTCCGTACCGCTTCTGCCACCCACCTGCCCGCTGATCACGGCGTCCCTGTAGCGGAGCGTGCATCGCGTTCCCGTGGCGGGGAAAAACTGCGCATCGCCGAAGTACTGCACATACATTCGGTGCTGGGAGCCACCGCGAAGTTCAACCTTGACGGACCTCAGGACAGCGTTGAAACCACTGCCCGCCTTGGGTCGCGGGCCGTATTCCAGGATCAGCGCCGATTCGGCGAGGTGCGCACCTGGCAGTGATGCCTCAGGCAACGCATTCAAAGTGAATCCGGCCAGTGCGATGACGATTGCAGTTATCACGAACACCCCCTGTTCCGATAAACGTGCCGCTGTCGAAGCAACTAGGAAATCTCTTGAGTCGACATGCTTAGTCTTGGTGCAGATCAGGCAACGACGCAGCGATGCCCGCTCCCATCTTACGGACTTCCAAAAATCGATCTGCTACGGTTCACCAGCTGCTCGCGCTTACTTGATGCACTGTCGCATGCAGCCTCGCGCAAAGCGATCGAAGCGCGGGCCAAGGGTGGTGACACACCTCGAGGCCCGCTGACCATCACCAACTTACAAGGAGTTGATATGGCTATGACGGATTGTACGTCATCCCCTCCCCGTCGCGTCCCCTGCGACAAATCCCTCGGAAGTCCCCTGGCCGTCTGCGATCCATCCAGACACGGTTGACGAATAGAGCGCAGCCTATCGGGCGCTTCCGGAGCGTGTGTCTGGACCACATGCTGGCGCACTAGGAGCGCCAGTGCCCCGTGCTGCCCGACTTTCAAAACCATACCGCCCGGCGCTTGGACACAAGCAGGCCGACGAGACTTCATTGCCATGCGCGATGCGTAGTCGCTTTACCCGTGGCACGTCCGTGCGCGCGCGGCGTGCCACACCTCATTCACCACCAAGGAGCACTTCATGACGGAATCATGCGAACGCTGGGCGATTGGCGACGGCAGTTATGTGATCAACAAGGACGCCACCATCGAATCCTTACTCAATGACTCGATTGAGTGGCTGATGCATGCGTGGATCATCGTGGAAGACGCGCAACGCAACGCATCGAACAATCCCGTCGACGAGGCCGCAATGCTTCGATGCCGGCTGGGCAACCTGTTTATCTTCGTGCGCATGACGCTCCAGTGCGTCAGGGAGGCGCGGGGGAAGATGGGCGACAATGAGCTGGCGACGCCGGTTGTCGCGCCTGCCGACGGCTGACCCGCCGCCGTGATCCAGGGGATGCTGCACGGAACGGTACTTCCCTGGGCATCCCTTGATCGCCGGATGTGCACTGTCCCCACGCGGGGTTAGCGGTAGACTCCCGCCCATGCCACTCCCCACTCCGCTCATCGAAGCACTGCGCGCCACGTTTGGCGCCGACCTCTCGTTGGCTGAAGCCGAACGCGTTGCGTACTCCTACGACAACTCGCGCCTTCACGCGCTGCCCGATGCCGTGGTCTTTCCGACGACGCACGCGCAGGTCGAGGCCCTGGTTCGCCAGTGCCGGGAACATCGCGTGCCCGTCATCGCACGTGGCCGCGGCACCAACACGACAGGCGCCACCGTGCCCGTCGATGGCGGCGTGGTGGTGAGTTTCGAGCGCATGAATCGCATCATCCGCCTGGACCCCGACAATCGCCTCGCGATCGTCGAACCCGGCGTGCTCAATGGCGACCTGCAGCAGGCCCTGAAACCGCTCGGTTTCTTCTGGCCGCCCGATCCGACGTCTTCACCCTGGTGCAGCATCGGCGGCAACCTCGCCTGCAATTCGGCCGGCCCGCGCACCGTGAAGTACGGCAGCCCGCGCGAGAATACGCTGGGCTTGCGCGCTGTAGCCGGCACCGGCGAAGGCTTTCGCGCTGGCACTTACACCAGCAAAGGCTCCACGGGTTATGACCTCACGCGCCTGCTGATCGGCTCGGAAGGCACGCTGGCCCTGATCACCGAAGCCACGCTCAAACTCACGCCCAAACCCACGGGTTTGCGCACATTGCGAGCCACCTATCGCGATGTCAGCGCCGCGGCCCACGCCGTCGCCCGCATCATGGCGCAGCCCGTCACCCCCTGCGCACTGGAGTTCATCGACGACGTGGCGCTGCGCCTCGCGCACGAACACGGCGGCGACAGCGTGCCCATGGCCGGCGCCATGCTGATGATCGAAGTGGATGGCGAACCGGAAACGCTGCCCAGTGCAGTGGAAGCCGTGAGCCGCGCCGCGCGCGGTGAAGGTCTGGAATCGCTGGACATCGCGCAGACCGCCGAGGAAACCCAGGCGCTGTGGTCCGCCCGCAAAGCGCTCTCGCCCGCCCAGCGCACCATCTCCCCTAACAAGATCAACGAAGACGTCGTCGTCCCCGTCAGCCGCCTGCCCGAGCTCGTCGACGGCGTAAAACAACTCGCCGCCCGACACAACGTACTGATCGTCAGCTTCGGCCACGCCGGCAACGGCAACCTGCACGTGAACCTGCTCCCCCGCGACGACGCCGAGCGCGAACGCGCCCACGCCTGCCTGGCCGACCTGTTCGATCTGGTCATCCGCCTGGACGGCACGCTTTCCGGCGAACACGGCATCGGCCTCGCCAAACGCCCGTTCATGCCGCTGGCGCTGCAAGCATCCACATTGGATTTGATGCGCGCCGTGAAGTCGGCGTTTGATCCGGACGGGATTCTTAATCCGGGGAAGTTGTTGCCATAGCGGATGACGGCCTCCGCTAGCCGCCGCGACCCGCATATAGAAACGTAGCGGGCACGTATGCCAGGGCTGCGACACCGAGCAGACCGCTGATCACTACGACCCGCCTTAGACGCCTGATCGTCACGCGAATGTCCGCCGGCACGGGCTGGCGAAACAGCGGCGTCCAGTTGAGTGGCCCTATGCCATAGAAGGCCATATCCAGGCCCGAGGCATAGAGTGCCTTGGCGTATTCGGGATGAGCCCGCGTAATGCCACCCCAGGCTTTGCCTGCGATGAGCATCAGGTACCACCGGCTTACGATGGCCGCGAAACCTAACGTCATGGCTGCGGTTACGTTCACGCTTGCTCCCTTCGCCCTGAATTCGCGCCTCGCCGTATCCGCAAACAGCGCCTGAGGGGTCAGAATACTTTAGGGCGCCCGACCCGGGAACCAGGCGAATCTACGCTACGGCAGCCTGAATTTGCGCGTGGTGCGAGTCGGCCAGATTGACGTGAACTGGGCACCACCTGACACGCGAAAAGCAGCGGAAACGCCGGCCACAACACCTTGCGATTCCAGAACATCTCTTGCTCGCCGAAAGGCATGGCGCGGGTCAGACGTGAGCATAAAGAGATTGATCTCTTTCGGGCTGACGTCGTAGCCCTCCATTTCAACGGCATTGCCTAATGCCACCTTCAACTTTCCCTCGATTTCCGTGAGAAAGGCTTCGTCGGTCAGAGACTTTCGCCAGAGCTTGATGACGAGTTGATATTCCATAGGTCGATTGTAGGCCTAACTGTCCCGTTTTCGTCGAGCACCAGCCGGAGAATCTTGGCGGCATTGCGTGATTGCACCCTCCGGCTCTTGAAAGAACGATCTGCTTCGGGTCGAAAGCAGGCATTCGTACTCAGTAAACCCCGGCAGTCGCGTCAACGATGAAGTTGGCTTTGTTACGCAGGCACCAGTCTTTCAGTTCATCGTGAAGCGCCAGCCAAAGGCCTTTTGCCCATTCCGGCGCTTTGTCACGCCACGCATCTTCGCTTGGAAGGTAAGCCGTCAGAACTCCCATAGGAAGCTCCAAAACAAAGGAGCCTCCTGGTCCTGAGCACACAAGTTCTTCCTTCCATCTTGGTTGAAATTTAAACGTACTCATTGATCCCTCGCTAAGATCCGCTTTGGGGTCGAAAGCGAACCTCTTACTACTCAATTGAGGCTCTTTCGCCCAGGCGCACTCAGCGTCGCAAAAAGCTCTCCCACTGAAAGCCGGTCGTGCCAGATCTTCTCCAACGACAAGTGGTGGACTCGATCCAGATCGTTCGCGAGAGTCTCAAACTCTAGCGCGTCAGGCCAACCACCCACGGGATAGCGAGCCCGGTAAATGGCCAATAGCTCGTCATCTGGGCGAAGCAGGAGAGCTTGGCGACGAGGAATGGCAAACGCGGAGGCGAACAACCAAAGGAACTGACGGATGTCTTCTTTAGGCGAGCCGGGAAATTGCATGCGCCAGAGCTTCCCCATGCATTGCCTCCCTTGGTAGACCTCCACGCACTGGGGCGATACGAGAAAAAGCAATCCAACGACAACTGCAGCACCGAAGACAACGAGCAGAAGAACCACGATATTGCCTCCTGGGTAAGCGTCCGTTTTGGGTCGAATGCGGACCGCCGTTGCATGTGGATCTGGCCCAGATCGCAACCTGTGCGCCAGTCCGGACGCTTAGAAGAACTAAAGATCGCCCCATATCTCAGGATCGGCGGCCCACGCTTGCAGGGTTTCGGCGCGAGACGCTAACAGTGGGGCCATAATCTGCCAGTTGGTTGATTCGCCTATTGAGATGCCTGTTGTGGGTTCGCCACGGGCCATACGTTCGGCCAGATCACGCCAACGGGTTGCTATCGCCGCCATCGCATCGCGAGGATGCTGGATAGAGGCCGACGAAACATAGTCCGTTGGTAGGTCACCCGAAATGGCCCACCAGCCTACGCGACCTGGATTGGACTTGCTCTCAACGGCCCAGATCGCCACATAGGGTGCCAGATGCCAGGCCGGCCACTCACCAACTTGTCCGTGCACGACGCCCTGTTGCTGAAGGCAGGCGCACACGTCGTCTCGACGTTCATTGCACCACCGCTCTTCGGCTTCCGGATTGCCATAGTCCATTAGGTAACCTCAAGGTTTCACTTGTGGCTGATGTCCGCGATGGGTCGAATGCGGACCTTACGGCGCCTTGGCTATACCAGGGCCTTCCATGCCCAGGTCATCACCATCAAGACAACGAGCAATACCGCAAACCACAATAGCGAATGGCGAGTAGGCTGATGCAGCCTCGGTCGCGCCAGAGTCACCAGCACCAACCTCGACCCGGCGTAAGTCGCAGGGACCAGCACAAACGGCCAATAGCTGCGCAGCGTGCCAGCCCACCCCAGAGCCATGAACCCGGCAAGGGCCAGACAACCGTTGGCGAACATCATCGCCCATGGGCCATACCGGACGACCTCGTGGCAAGAGGGACACGCCCGGCCACTGATGTCGGCGGACGCCAAGAGACCGACCCAAGACATGTACGCCCGGTGATCACACAACATAGATCGCCCAACCCTTTTGAAACCTGCGATTGTGCAACTACGTCCGCTCTGGATCGAAAGCGTACCTTAGCACCTGGATCCAGCCGAACCTTGATGGGATTGAGCTTGAGTAAATCGTTAGGCCGCGGGTTGTCCGATAAAAAGAGAGAAAAGCCCAAAAAACAAAAGCAGGTAGATTAAAAAGTAAACCAGCATGGCGTCGGACAGCTTGGATAAGTAATTGTCGTTGAGCAGTCTATGCTCGCGTGCAACCAGGAACTTCAAGGTCGCCCAACCGGTGGCGATGTTATTGCGCAGGACTAGCGACGGCCTGCCCATGGCCTCGTACTTTTGTGGATGCGCTGCCTCAAGTCGATTGAAGAGCAGCTTGATGAGTACGAACCACACGACGACCATGCCAAGGAGGAGATCAAACATTGCGATCGATGGTGTCTGCTGATTCATGCGGATTGAACTCCGGCCTATCTACTGATTGAAAGGGAAACGGTATAGAGACTGACCGCTTCGGGTCGGAAGCGGAACTTACATGCGCGAATCACTACGTCCGCTTATTTGTACGGTCAACAACCCAGGCCAAGGGCAAACTCACTTACGGCTTTGGCGCAAGCCGCTGGAGCCGCCTGGAGCAATAGATGGGGCCCTGCAACGTCTTTGATAATGCAGTGCTCGATAGCCTCAGCAATTTTCCTGCTTGCGCGCCGATTGAGCAGCCTGTCGTTTGTCCCGCGCAGGTAGAGTACGGGCAGATCAACCAACCGACATACAGCCAATGCGTTTGCTCTCATCGCTGTTCTGGCGCGAGATCGCAGGACCTCGGGCAGAACTGTAAGCAACGCACTCTGGAGCGCCGCTTCCAGTTGTGGCGTAGCCCACCGGCCCAGCAACCACCAGGAAACCAAGGGCAATGGCAGTGCGCGCAGTGGCGCGAGACGCAGGAGTGGAGCAAACGGCGCAAACAGCGGCACCGGTGACTCTGCAAAGGTAGTGGAAAGGACAACCCCAAGCAGATTGGATGGGGGGTTCGCGGCGATGGAAAGCGCGATGGGACCCGAAAAGGACTCGCCCAGCAGAACGAACTGCGCAGTGGGGGGCAATTCCGATCTGACAAGCCTTTCCAGGGCGATGTAATCAAGAACCTGGTTCGATGGGTACGAAATGACGGCAACAGATTCGAATGCGGTGCGAACCGCATTCGAGAAGTCCGAGTGCAAGGTAGCCGTGCCGTCCAGGCCAGGAAGCACCACGAGTATTGTCATGCTGATTTAGCCATCAAAGACACGTCTATGTGTACTGGGCATAGGGTTCGCTCTGGGTCGAAAGCGGTCCCGAGAAATTCACTCAGTCAATGACCGGGGCTATCTGGTTTCGAGCACCCACCGAGAATGCTCAAGCAGAGGCCAAGGGCGCCTGAGGCAGCGACCCATATCCAGCTTAATCCGATTTCTGCGTGGAGCTGCCAAAGGAGCAGACCGCCAGTGGCCAACAGCATCCCGACGATCTCGGCCCACCCCAAGTTCGTATTACCAACCTGGAGTAGCTTTCCGTCATCTCGATTCACCCATCGCCTGATGCGGCCAAGAAGGCTCATTACCATTTCTCCCCTGCTAAGCGTTTAGCGATCCTGAGCGTCGGCCAGAGACTGCCCGTTCCGGGTCGAAAGTGGACCATGCACTCTCAAATCCTCACCCTCGCCAGGCCGGACGCGGCTCATGCCGCTGCAGCCGCCGGGCTCATTCGGCGCTCCCTTGCGGGTCGCCAATATGCATCCTTCCCATCCAGTAAAACAGCAGGCCAAACGATGCCTCGACGGGGCTGGCTGGTGATCGCTCATTTGCTGACATCAACACACCCACCGCTGCGATGACAAGCGAGACAGCCAGTGCCGTCCAGCCGGCCAGCGAAACGATCTTTCTACTCATGTCCGACCATACCGGCGTACCAGATCCACGTCGTCGCCAGGTGAACATCGTCAGGCACGCGCCGATGGCGATAGCCACTCCCGCTGCCGAGTTCACGCCTTTCGTGGCATCCGCACCAGCTGCCAACGAAAGCATGGAAACGATGTACAGAAAAACGGATAACGACCAGTAGACGAAAATCAACACACCGCGCGTGGAACCGTTTCCAGTGAAAGCTTGCCTTCCCGCCGATCGGGTCGAATTCAGTGCGCCGGCGGCCCGAGGCCCAACCTTCCCCTCCAGCACGTTCGTGAATACCTTCACAAAGCACACAAGCGTGAGGACGATAACTATGCCCATCGCTGCGGTTTGCAAGCACACAGTCAGCCAGTAGACGATGGGATGCTCATCGCGGTGGAGCACGATATGTCCGCCGGCCCGAGAGCCCGCGACAGTAGTGCCGGCTTCGAGGGCGTACAAAAGACCAATGATTCCGCCATAGACAGCGCGCGCAAACGCAACGCCTGTGAGGAACCAGGCCACCCTAGCTGCGCCGTTGCGCGCACCATCGGTAAGGGCCTTATTGAATAGGGTGATGGCAATGCCACCACACATGGCTCCCAGTGCGACATGATCCATTGTCGTCAACGTTGCCATTCATTCGCCTCCATGGTTCGACCCCTTCCATTGGCATTGAGAGTAAGCGGATATGCCGCATCCACTTTTGGCGATCAGTCGAAGCTTTGCCTGCCTGGTCAGCGCAGCGCTGGCTCGCCTTGTCCTCTTGCATTTCCGCCCGAAATCACTGTCGGTCAAGTTACGCAGCCACTTTCGACAGCTAAGGGGCAAAACTCTTCAACACCCAAGGAGTCAAAACACTTTCGGGCGTCCGACCCCGGAGCTGAATCTGGGAAGCACATTGCAGTTCGACCTCAGTGGCTGCCAGAGTTCGGTTCGCCGCTAGAACATTTTGCTGCAGGAGGAGTGTTCTGACCCCAGCAGGTCCTACCCATTAGGTCCTCGCTGTCCCCCGGGCGCGGCGTCATGCGCCCCTCGGCCAAGACTACCACCCGCGTTGGACGCCGCCCCCAAACGAGGGCCAGGCCCGGCGCTATCCCGCCCCATGACTCTCGACCCCCGCGTGACCAATGACCCATGGAAAGCCGTGGCGGCCCGCCTACTGTCGGGCTTTCAGACAAGGATGACCGTCATGGGGATGAAGCTGATTGCGGGCATCGTCCTGCTCACCGCTGCATCGGGTGCAATGGCGCACGATGCATTGCTGGCGCAGGCATTGGCGCGAACCGCGATGCCCGCGAGTGAGCTGCACGGCACGTTGAAAACGGTCACCACGGTACGTGGTGGCGACAAGCCGGAGATCGAAACCGAAACCCAGGATCTGGCAAGGTCACCCGACAAGGCGCTGGCTTCGTATGCCGAACTCAAGGAAGTGATTGGCCCAGACGCGCGCGTGCTTTCACGCGAAGCTGGACGCACGGTCTACACCTTCACCACGCGCCGCGTACCGCGCGGCTACACCGGGGGTGGCAGGGTGAACGTGAACACCAATAACAAGAATGAAGACGACGATATCAAGTTCGAAGGCCGCGCCGAAGTGAGCATGGACGCCAAGGGCGCGCCCTATGTCAGCCACCTCGATCTGCACATGCCGCAAGCCCAGGGCAATTTGCTCGCCAGGATCAAGAAGATCGACCTGAGCTATGCCTTCGCGCCGTGGCCGACCTCCGATGCCATGGTTGCTACCGCAGTGACAGCTGATGTCGATGTGCGCGCGCTGTTCTTTGTGCATCGTGATGTACGAGCGGAGTCGGTGCTGGTGACAGACGCTTCCACGAAGTGAATTGGGGCAGGTGGGCGTGGTCGCGCACCCCTGTTGCGTCCAGTACCTCTCGCCGATGCATCTCAGCGTGCATGCGATGTCGGTGCACACGGTGAACAGCTCAGCGCGGAAAGTGGTCGCTGGCAAAGCACAGTCGCACCCCCATGGCCGAGCTTTGCCTCCTGGCACCAAAGGCGCCCCACCGCCACCTCTCCGTCGCCGCAGCGAGGCGCTCTTGAAAGGCGGTCAAAAGCGGACATTATGGACAAAGGGATGGAGCCACACGGTAAAGGGCGTGGCCTTGAACAGCCTTTCAATCAGCGCGCTTGCTTCTTCGGGCCCTTTCAAAGCGTTTGCCAGGAATACCAACGTACTGGTCAATCGAGCGTCGCCCGTCTAAAGCCTCGACCGTAACGGAGAAGTGAGGCCCGGCGACAGGGTCGGTACCAAACCTTGCCGTCAATACCCTGATGTCCGATGGGTCCAAATTGTGTTCCTTCGCGAGATCAGGGAGGAGCTCGGCGAAGCGACGGACAGCGCGCTTGAGATTGGGAGACGCCGGGCTTCCAGACATTGAGCCCGTTATGAAATCGACGATGATGTGCCCTTCGGGCGAAGAGGCGGCTTCTCCAAAAATATCCACCGAATATATGCCCGCCATGAAGCACATTCCGCTCGCGAGCGAGTCCGCAAGATTGTGGCCGAATGATGTGAGTTCCCCGATCTTCACAGATTTCTCCTGCGACGTGCCCACCTTGGGTCGAAAGCTGACTTGCGTTGCGCGTGCAACATAGCCAAATCCGTGAATCCAGGACAGCCTCACACAATTTCCAAACCACAACGCTTGTCACGCCAGTCGCAGCGTTTCCACAAGCGCAGACAGTGCAGAAGGCTGATGCTGACGACTCGGGTAGTACATGAAGAAGCCGGGTATCGGTGGCGTCCAATCCTCCAGTACCCGGATAAGCCGCCGCTCGGCGATGTCCTTTAAGACCTGGTTTTCATAGACGAAGCCGAGGCCCGCACCAGCCAGTGCTGCCTCGATCACCAAATGGGTATCGTCGATGATGAGTGGGCCATTCACGTTGATCGTGACGGACTTTCGCCCACGCTCGAACTCCCATCGATAGGGGCCGCCCGGAAGGCGTAGCGATATGCATCGATGGTCGCGGAGGTCTTCAGGCTTCTTCGGCATGTCTCGCGACGCGAAATAGTCAGGCGATCCCACGACAGCCAGTCGCAACTCAGGCGTGACGCGCACCGCGACCATGTCTTTCTGAACATATTCGCCGAGTTGAATACCTGCATCGTATTCGCCAGCAACAAGATCTACCGGGCCAGTCACGGTCACAACATCGAGAACAATGTCGGGATAGGCCTCAGCGAATGCCGTCAGTCGCGGGAGCAATACCATGACAGCGGCGGAACGTGACATCACGACCCGAAGGCGACCTGCGGGGCGTTGACGGGCGCTTCGGGCCTTGTCCAGGGCCAGTGCTATTTGCTCAAGCGCTGGAGAGAGATCTTTCAACAGATCGGCCCCGGCAGCGGTTGGCGCGACACTCTTCGTTGTTCGGGCGAGAAGCTGTAATCCGAGCCGCTTTTCAAGCCCACGGATCGTGTGGCTCAACGCCGACTGTGACACGCCCAGCTTTCCCGCAGCTCGGGTAAAACTCCGTTCGCGAGCGACCATCGCAAAAGTGGCGAGCTCGTTAAGTTCGTTTCTCATCATTCATGAATATCACTCATGACACTGATACGCGCAACATGACTAGCTTCATAAGCGGCCCAGCCCTACGCTTTTGTCGGCAGCGTAACGCCAGGACATTTGGATGAAGCACAGGCGTTTGACGCCTGAAACGAATTAGCCGCGCCACATCAAATGCCCGGCGCACCCCATTTCGAGGGCAACCATGAATTCCGATGTTTCCGCTTTGCGATCGATCGCCCAGGCCTATTTCGACGCCGCTTATGAGATGGATGCCGAGAAATTTGCACCCCTCTTTGATTCATCCAGTTCCGTTACAAAGATTGGCGCGAACGGCAACGTGAGCGTGACGCCCATTGCAACGTGGCTGGATGCCGTACGCAACGCGCGAGCGCCAAAAGAACAAGGTTTTCAGCGCGACGACCATGTCCTGTCGATCGACGTTGAAAAGGATCTGGCGATCCTGAAACTGAAGTTGCAGGTTCCCCCGCACGCCTTCACGGACATGCTGTCGTGCCTGAGGGTTAATGGAACATGGAAGATCGTCCAGAAGGTGATGACTTCGAGCACGTGACGGTGTCTTCCGGGTGAACGGCTTGTCCACCAACCCTCTGCAAGTGGGGCTGAAAGGTGACCATCAGGAGGGTCTCCTTTGGGTCGGGAGCGGACCTTTCACGTCCAGCGGTCAGGTCGCCCTCGCAAAGATCTTTACCGGAACGAGCTTTTCCGGCCAACGAACACGACAACGACGCCAAAACCAGATGCAACGCCACTTGATGTTTCCGCATGCGCAGCTTGCCCAAAACAGCTTGCGAGCCCTAGGAATAGCCGTTGGCGATGCAGACCCGCACTCAAGACAGAGAACATAGCCTCCAAGGTAAGGCCGCGATCCTCTGCTCAGATCAGTCTCCACCACGAAAGACTTGTCGAGCTGGGCTTTATGCAGAACGGGTAGCTGGTTGCGGAGGCCTCGCTCTGCCTGCGTGACCGCTCGGTAGTTCTTTACCCATTCGTCCGAGCCAATAGGTGCCGGGTTGGCCTTAGCGAGCGCAGCGTGGATTGCCTCCGAGCGTCGGCTAACCTCGGCTTTCCCCAGGGCTTTCAGTTGTCGCCTGCGCTCGCTGTCCACTTCCTTCCCCAAGAAAGAATTGTGTCCGCTTCGGGTCGAAAGCGGACATTACCAAGCCTCGCGTTATGGCTCGCTCTTGTAGCCGGCGACGACGAAGTCCCACAGATCACGAACCTGCCCGACGCGCCATGGCTCGTCCCCGTCCTCGGGATTCCACAGAACGGCCAGCGCAAGTGACGGGCGCCAACCGAAGTAGTTTCCGACTCCATCGTCGCCGAACCAAACAACATCTTGAAGGTCCGGTGGGTACCAATCTTCCGCCCTTAACCAGGCGTTGACCGATTCAATGTCGCGATCGTTCGTCCCCGCCTCGGGAAGCACAAGCCAAACACCCTGAGATGCCTCATGACCGTCAGGCAAGTATCGAACGACGTCCGCAGGCAGTTCATGTCGCATTGGGCTCACGCAGAATGCTTAGGAGGAATGAGAATGGCACCACTGACTATGTCCGCTTTGGGTCGGAAGCGGACAGTCCCCATCACGCAACTAGGCTTCTGAGTGATCGTAAACGTCCAAGCCGAGCTCAATGCCTCTCTCGCCCAAAGCAAGCAAGTGCGCAGGTGGCAGGGAGAGCCCGTTGTTGGCGGAATTCATAAACAACCCGACGAAAAGGTCGACTCGGCAGGTCTCCCTGATCGTCGCCCAGGCAGCCATATCGCTGGTCAGCTTTCCAAGCAGCCCATCGATCTGTCCGGGCAAGTCTTCGGGTTCGGTCCGCTCAGCCCGAAGGCGCCACAGGCCGGTACGTGCGATGCGCACAGTCCCGGTGCTCTGGCCGACAATCTGCTCGCCTTTGCGCTCGCAAGCTGTTGGTTCACAGCCAAGCAATCTAGAGACATCTTCGGGAACAAGACAGTCACCGAAGATGCGGAGCGTTGCTTGTGAATGTCCGAATGGCCCCACGTCACCTCCCTCGTCCTCAATCCCTTTAAATCACCCCGGATCGACACTTGCTTTGTCCGTTTTGGGTCGAAAGCAGACCTTCGCCTGCTACTCAACGTTCATGTCTTCCACAGCGCCCTGTCGAATGCGCAAGACGTTTCCAAAGTTGCTCAGGTACGCAGAGCACGTGCCTTTTTTGCCCTTGCTTCCGACAATCGCTGCCACAGACGCCAAGCATTCGCCCTGACACTGGCTGCCGTCCGTACATGAATGCCCCGCATCGGTCGCTCTGAGATCACACATCTTCGGCTTGTCAGGCATCGGCAAACCCAGTGTTGTCCAATGCCCTCCTTTCGCCACGCAGGCCACCTCCGACTTTGGCACCTCGGGCTTCACAACCCGCGCAGCCGATGATCCGCAGGCCTGTAAGCAAGGAAGGAGAACAAGAAAAGCCAGATAGCGATTAGTCTTCGGCACCCTGTCGGCCCTCCTCTTGAATGGATTGTCGGCCATGTCCGCTTTGGGTCGGAAGCGGACATTCCTGGCGCACTCATCCACCAACACTATTGGCGAAAATCGATACGGCGTTTCGTGGCCGCATCCTCGAACACCGCTTGGTCCAAACGCCACTGGCCCATCTCTTTCACGGCCACGACGTAGACAGTGCCTTTTCCCCTGGGGCCCTCCGCACTGAACGAAAGGCTAGCCATTCCGTTGGCGCCCGACACTTGGATGCTTCCCATCGGAATACCAGTGGTGATCGGTGAACCCAGCATCTGAGTCGCCTCTTGATTGACCTGCAATTCGCTGGCAGCGAGCTTGTAGGCATCGGAGTGCTTCATGGTCGAGACAATACCGCCAAATAGCAGCACGAAAAGTACCGGGACAATGGTTCCCCACAGAGCCCACCTTCGTTGCGTGCTCTTGAATTGCTCGACGCTTTCCCAGCGCCGATTCTGCCAGGCCCATGCACTGCCTTTCGCGCCAAGGACGAACCACATGACGAGATTGACCAGTGGCACGAACATGAGGAGGGCAATGAAGGTGCTGTTTCCTATGCCCCAAATCCATGTGAGAAAAAATGCTCCCCAGTTCCAGCGATCAATCTCGGGTGGCACTATCGCTTTTGAACCGCCCCCTGACGTGTTTTCCATGTGCTCCCCAGAAAATTGAGTGTCATATCAAGCCGATGTCCGGCGTGCAGATTATTGGTGCTCTTTAAAACGTCCGCTTCGGGTCGCAAGCGGACCTTACGCTCTAGACTTCCGCATCGACCAGTTGACCCCGCAACCGGTCCCTAAAAGTGCTTTCGTTTACAGGGCTGGTCGAATGGCCCCATTCATTCCAGCGTCTATCAATCATGGCCACCCAGCCCTGGGTGGCTCGAACCAATGCCGGGTGACCGTGCCAGAAGATAGACGCATCGATTCACCGGGCAGCCAGGCCATTTAGGTCCTGGATCGAGCAAGCGCCTTCAAGTAGCGTCGCCCACCATCGAGCAGCCGGCGAAACTCGGTAACATGGACAGACACAAACTCTACCTTTGACGCTATTGGATTATCGGAGGGGCACGCACCTTGATGGCGTTCGTGAAACGAAATCAACGACAACTCCACTTTCGGTTGAGCGCTCATGACCGGGTGGACCTGATGCGTGCCAAACCTGGTACTGCGTGACCTTCCCGCTGTTGAGCAGGCCTACAATGTCCGTTGCTCCTTGTTCGTTCGTCGCGGCCGACGACAAGGTGAATGCGAAAACTGTCCTGCGCGCATCTTGACCCGTCCCGACTACGTATTGAACGGAGAAGTACCTCTCGCCGTCATCAGGCAATACGCAGTGAATGCCCGAAGTTGCCATGATTGGCTCAAGGGCTCCCGGAGGCAGGGGTGGCATTTGCCCTGACAAAGTTAGGGGCGAAACCTTCCCTCGAAGCACGGCTAGCAATACGTCTGCCTGATGCTGACCTATGGTCTGAATGCCGACGGCTTGCGCCAGGGCCAAAGTGCTGATCGTCAGGAACGACGCAAAACAAGTGACTCTCACAATAGACTTCACCATTACCTCCCCCGGTATCTTGATGACGAATAGTCTGCTTCGGGTTGTAGACGGACCTTAACGGTTCAGGAGACTAGTTGCAGACCACCACACCGCCATTAGGCCGAGCGCAAGTGAGAACCATGCCTGCCGGACTGTGGACCAGGATGCCTCTTCACGCTTGCAGCAGGCCGCCTGCAATCTCCCTGCGCTGAGGTTGGCCAGAAAACAGAACACCATCAAGAGGCCGCAAAAGCCGAGCAGTGCGAGTTGACGACTACCGAATGACGGGAGATGGTTTCCGTTGCTCCCGGGATTCAAAAGCAATCCCACCATTAGGGGAGACCAAAAGAAGGAAAGGGCGAACCACAACTTGTATTGGCGCATCACCACTCCCCTGTCCACAAAGATCGCACCTAAGGAGCCCACGATTCGATGTCTGCTTTGGGTCGAAAGCGGACGCTTAGTCACGGCCGCAAATTCGGCGTTAGCCCCACACCTTCCACCAAGGCTTCGGCCTCGAGGGAGGGGCCGGCGACAATCTATCGCTGCCGAAAAATGCCTCATCAGCCTGGGGGTCATAGACCACCAACGGGAATCGCTGAAGCAATTCCCATATGAACTGACCAACCTCAGCCGCCCTACTGAAGCTCATGCAAACGATCAGGTGCGTTGGCCCTTGATCAAAATCTGAGGACCAGGGGCTACCATCCAGCTCGGCATCGTCCAGGGCAGCCAGTGTCGGGTAGCGAAACGCCAGGGCACGCACAAACTGCGCAAGCTCGGGACTCTCCGCTCCCGAGTCCGCCCTGGTTCCTTCGCAGTAGGCTCGATATGAAGCTCGTATGTCTGCCTCGGAAATCCCAGGCGCATGGGCAAAAAACGCGAGATCGTGGCTCACACTTCCCCCTGAGTTGTGTTTTTCGGAGTGTCCGCTTAGGGTCGAAAGCGGACAGTTTTATTCACCAAAGATACCCATTCCAGCCTCACCAAGCTTGTGACCCAAGTTCAGTCGATCGACTGCATTGACTCGCCCAAGCGAGAAGCTTGTCTTATCAACATAACGCCGAAGGTGCTGAGCGAGAGAAAGTCGCTCCAGCCTCGGAAATAGAACCTCAGCTCGCTGCACCGTCTCTGCAGATGGCTTCGACAACCAAATGCCGTGCAGCTCAGGGATGGAAGACAAATCTTGAGGAAACGAATCGCCTATGCCTGCATCGTTAACATGGACGGCACTTCGGCTTCCGCACTGGTTGCACTCCCACTTCTCCAGGGAACCGAGCTTCTCTACGACGATCCAGCTTTGTGCGCCGCACTCGCTACACTTCATGCCGCCCCCTTCTTTTGAAAACTGTCCGCTCCGGGTCGGAAGCGGACCTAACGACCCGAATCCTATGTGCGGAGAAACCGCACGCAGGCCGCCGTTGAGATTGGCCAAACAAGCAAGTACCACCATGGCGTATGCCAGACTCGGTTGGCAGACTCTGGCCCTTGGACGAAGAGGGTTGCCAGAAAGATCAGCATGAGTCCGAGAAATGCCATTGCGTTTGACGCAAACAAGATCCTAATTGCGTGCCTCATCCCAATCCTCGCTCAACTGGGCCCGACAAGAGTGTCCGCTTTGGGTCGAAAGCGGACACCGCCATCACGGCAAGGCCAAATTTCGCCCAAGACCCTTGGCTCGATGTCAGCTCCGGCCGTTAGCTCGAAACCGCGAGTGTCGCTCCCTGCGAGCTAACTACAGCATCGTTATCCTTGATCTCGCTGGCGTAAGTGGCCGTTGCGCCAGACGGAGCCACCGTGACCGTTGCCTCGACTGAAATGAGTCCTGCTGCGCCTTTTGCCCCGGCCTGGATTTTCGCTGGAACACCTGCCCGTGTAATGACTTTCGGGTGCGCAAGAACCTTGCCGGACCGAAGGTCGGAAATGGTCGCTTCCACCGCATAGGTGTCGCTTGTGGTCCCTCGACTTACTCGAAGTTCGACCTTGGGACGCGCGTTGTTCCAGTCTGTGGCCGAGATGTCACCGGCGGGTTTCGCTGAAGCGACAGAAGAGAGCGCCAGCAGCACCGCGACGAGAGTAATCCTGTTCATACCTGCTCCTTGTTGGTTAATGACCGAACAATCGAACTGCAGTACAGCTTTCTATGAAATGTCCGCTCCGGGTCGAAAGCGGACCTTAGCGGACCTCTGACTGCACTTGTATCAGCGGCTGCTATCGAGCTCAGCGAAGCTGTTCACCCCATAGATCACTGAGCCAACGAATAGCAAACCGAACAAGGACCAGAAAACGATCCATGCCAGACGAACTCGCATCCGCACCTTATCGTCCTTGATCTTTCGCCGTGCGGCGTTCGCGACGCTCGCAGCCACGATGAAACCGATGACGATCAGCCAAAAGACTACTGCTGTCCAGTTCACGCGCCCCCTCCTGGCTACGCATACACCGTTTGCTACGACATGAGTGTCCGCTCTCGGTTGAAAGCAGACATTTCATTCGATCCTATGCCTGTTTACGGTCTCGCCCCTTATGGGCGAGAAAAGGTAGCAAATACAGAGCCGCAGCCTGAAACGCACCACAGGCCGTTAACCATGCAAGTTGCGTAAAAGGTGCGTCGAAAAATGCAGGCCATCGCCCATAGATCAAGCCCAAGGATTGGGACGATGGCAACGTAACAAGCGCTAACAATATGCCTGGCAGCAGATGCTCCGTAGCTGAGTTGCGCAGATCGATTTCGGTGTACCAGGCCCATAGGGCTGCCAGGAAAACTACGGCGCCATACACCCATGCGATTGTCCGGACCGAGCTTCTCATACCCCCCCCTGCGCGTAGAAGAAACGTCTTTTGAGCGCACAGTAAACTTTTGCGGTCAGACGTCCATCGAATTTAGGTCCGCGCTGGGTCGAAAGCGGGCATTCCAACTTCGCCGAAAGTCCTGCCTTGCAGCCCAACGCCTGACGGAGCCTCTGAAGCCATCACGATAACCAGAACGGCGGCCATGACGCCTACGAGAAGCGCCAAGCAAAGTGCCGGAGCTGACAGGAAACCGAAAAACCGAACGTTCCTGCCTGCAAAAACATAGCCGCACCTGGGGCAGCAAACTTTGGAGGAGGCAGCGGGTAGTGTAAAGCCGCTATAGGCGGCAACTCCGCCCCATAAAAGAGCACTTCGCCCTTCGAAGTGTGCTGAGCACTTCGGGCAGATTTCGTACTGAGCACCCATCTTTCCCTCCCAGTTTGCTTCTCGCGCCGTCCGCTATGGCTCGAAAGCAGACATTCGAATCAACTGAACTCCTCACCTTCCCATTCCACCAACGCACCCAGCAGAGCATCCGTCTGAGCCGTAGCGAACACTTGATCCTTGCGGCGAATGTCCGCATCGGACAGGTAATGCCAGACGATTTCCGGCATGCAGCTGCTCACCGACGCCGGCGCTGCGCCTTGGAGGTAGCGCCTTAGCAACAGGCAGGCTCGTTGAATATGCGCATCGTCGCCATCGCCAGTTGATGGCCGCCGGGCGATTTCTTTAAGCGTGCTCCTCAGCTCTTCTGCTGTCGCGGGTCGAATATTCAATGGCACCCCTGCCCCCCCCCTGATCCGCTTCCCCTATCAGTCGACTACGGACGACTCGTCAAGCCTCGTCCATAAAGCCCTTCGCCAGGCCGCCCGCGCTCCCAAACCGTTGCGCGAACGCCTCCTGGAGAAACTCCACAAACCGCCGCACGCGGGGCGGCTGGAATGCGTTCGGATGGTACATGGCGTGGATGGGTGATGGCGCGGACCACGCCGGTGCGTGCACCAGCCGCAGCCTCCCGGCATCCACGTCCGCCGCCACCGCCCATAGCTGCCTGTACGCAAATCCACGCCCCAGCATGGCCCAGGTGCGTATGACTTCGCTATCGGTGCATTCGTGATAGCGGCGGACGCGTACGACATCCTCGCCGAGCTGCCACTCGTTCCGCGGGCCCGCCTGCGTGGTCAGGACCAGCGTCGGGAGATCGACCAGGTCGTCGGGCCGTTGCGGCATGCCGTGTATGTCGATGCATGCGGGCGATGCGCAGACCACGCGCCAGCTGTCGGCCAGGTGGCGCGCCACAAGATCGCTGTCGACCAGGGGGCCGACGCGAACAGCAATGTCGATGTCGTCCGGCACGAATCGCGAGAGGGAATCGGACAGTGTCAGCACCACGCGCACGTCGGGATGCTGCTCCATGAAGCGGTTGAGGATATGGACCAGCAGGTTGCGGCCGAGATCCGAGGGCGCCGAGACCCGCAGCGTTCCGCTGACCGCGTCGGTGCCGCTGCGCACGGCGCGCTCGGCCTCCTTCATGGTTTCCAGTGCAGCCCGGCAGGCGGCGATGTAGATGCGGCCCTCGTCGGTCATGCGCAGCTGTCGCGTCGTGCGCTCGAACAGGCGTGCGCCCAGCATGGACTCCACGCGCTGCACGCAGGCGCTGGCCGCGGCGGGGGACAGTCCGGCCCGACGCCCGGCGGCCGAGAGGCTGTTGAGGTCGGCGGCGTCGACCAGGAGCTGCATGTCGCTCAGGCGGTTCATGACGTCCACTCCCGAAGGGATGAGCGGGATGATCTTCAAATGCCATTTGAAGGTCAATAAAGACGGCAACTCATTATCAAACCCGACAAACGGAGCGACGATCCGTCCCACCCCACAAACCAAGGTGTCGTCATGTCATCCCTCAAACGCGCACTTCTCGCTTGCCTCATGGCCTCCGTGGCTGCCTCGCCGCTTGTGGCGGCCCAGGAGGCCAGCAGCGCTCGCATGGTTCCCAAAAACCTGGTCGGCGCCTGGGAGCTGGTCCGCTGCGACAACGTCTACCCCGATGGTCATCGCGTGGAACTCTACGGCCCCACGCCTTCGGGCTTATGGCTCATCGACGCGCAGGGGAATTACATGATGCAGATCGTGCGCGCGAAGCGCATGGCGTTCGCGGCCAATGACAAGTCCAAAGGCACGCCCGAGGAGTACCGCGCGGCATCCATGGATACCAACGCGCACTTCGGTCACATGAGCGCGGACAGCCATACCCTGCACAGCGAAATCGTGCATGCGTCGTTTCCGAACTGGGACGGACGCGTCGCCGACCAGCCTTACAGCATCAACGGCGATGAGCTCACTTACCGCGTAGCCAAGCCGTCGAGTGGAGCGGCCGAAGGGGCCTGGGGTGAAGTGGTGTGGCGGCGCGTCCGCTCATGAACCGCCCTCACCTGCTTCATCAGCTTATCCACTGCTCGGTATACGCATAGCGCGTCGGGCGGAGCGACAGGTACTGCACCACGCGCGGTCGCTGCGCGCGGTTCGGGCTGCTGCCGTGCGGCAGCAGGTGATGCCAGATGATCATGTCGCCGCGTTGCGCTGCGATCGGTGTCATCGTCAGCGTGCGCCGCGCATGATCATTGGCGCTGACACCGTCGGGAACCGTTGTCAGCCAGTCCTTGAGCGTGCGATGGAATCCCGGCACGCAGCTGAAGGCACCCTGGTCCGCGGCCACGTCGGCAAGGCACAGGATGCCTTGCAGTTCCAGCCGGTGCGGCTCGGCCAGCGTGGCATCCCAGTGCAGGTGCGGCCCCGGAAAGGGCCACTGCGTTTGTTCCGGTGGATTGAAACCCACCTGGTCGATGGTGACCCAGAGATCGTCGCGCCCCCACAGCTGCGCGTGGGCCTTGTGGATGCGCGGCGAGCGTCGGTTGGCGACGATGGCCGGATGCCGAAGCAACGGCACCCAGATGGAGTGGCCGAGCGACGCCGGATACCAGGATGCCGGATCGCCCGGATTCATCTCGAGAAATTCGTAGATGGCCGCCTCTGACGCCCGCGCCGCTTCTTCGCTGATCGCGTTGCGAAGAATGACGTAGCCATGTTCGTCCCAGTGCGCCAGATCATCCGCACTCAGGCCGTCGACGTCATCGAGGTTGCCGACTTCGGAACCGACGGCCTCACCAGCCAGCGCGCGCCGCAGGCGATCGAGGGCCGCATGCGTCACGTCACTGCCATGACGCTCGACAACCCAGGCCTCGAATTGCGCGTAATCGGGTCGTTGATGGTGCAGGTAGCGAAGGGTTTCCAGCACGTTGAGTCGCAGGCCTGCCAGCAACGTCTTTACGACATCCTGGGGGAGCCGTTCAATGGAACCCGGGAAGCACTGGGATGCCCAGTACGTACGCAATGCTTCGATACCCAGCCCTTCCCCTGCCTCGACCATGGCGCCCCTCGTCCTGACCTTTTCCCCTTCCCGTCTCCCGATAGTAGGAAGGGAAGACGGCGCGGGTCCAGCCCGGCGATTGAACGGCTGCCCGATGGACATGCCGCCGCGATGATTACGCCGGCTTCGCCATCAAGCCACGCATGATCATGCCGATCACCGCCCTCTCGCTGGGCCAGTACCCACTCACCTTTGGCAAGTCATCTTCCACATCGGCGACGCGGCTGTCGTAGAAAATGTGCTGCGTGGCGGGAGGCAAATCTTCGGGATGCTCGAACGTGCGCGAGGGAACGAAGGCGAGCCCGATCAGCGAAGCACCCGGAGTGAACGCCGCGACGGGTGAACCACATGCGGCGCAAACCCCGCGATTGAGGGCAGGAAACGCGCGATATTGGCGGAACGTCAGCTCGTTCGGCACGGACAGCGTGATGGCACCGGGCCGGAACACGACGACGTCGGCCCACGGTTGCTGGTAGAGCGACTGGCAGATCCTGCAGTGGCAAACGAAGCGCGCCACGGTCGCGCCATCGATATGGGTGCCAGATGCGCCGCATGCGCAGGCGCTTCGCTGGTGGATGGTTTTAACGATGCTGGCCATGCCCGTGCCCACCCCTTGATCAGTCCACGGCAAGGATAAGCAGAAAGCCGGGCCCGCGCCCGGCCATCTGTTGCGTCGGTCCCGCCATGGCCATGGCCGCCTTGCCCGGCAAAGCGGCTCGTGCAATCACTTCGATCCGGCGACCGGCTTGCCATCCACGAACTGCGCGACCGCAGCGATGGTCACCTCGGGCGCTTCCTCCATCAGCCAGTGCCCGGCGCCAGGCACCACGAGCTCCGTGACGTTGCTGGCGGCATGGCGCATCACGATCGCCTCGTTCGCGCCGAACGACTTCTCGCCACCGATGGCCAGCACCGGCATGGGGAGTTTGGGCGCCAAGGTCTTCTGGTTGTCCACGGCGTCCTGCCGGATCGCGCGGAACTGGGCGAACGCGTCGTGCATGGCGTCAGGGCGGGCGTAGATGGCGGCATAGTGCTGGCGCATGCCTTCGTCGAGTTTGGTCGGATCACCCGCGAACTCGTTCCAGAAGCGATCGAGATAGATGCGTTCGCGACCGGCCACCAGCCGCTCCATATCCGGGCCGCCAAAATCGAAGTGCCACAGTGCCGGGAGCCGGACGATTTGGTCCCACGGCGGGATGCCCGGCACGGGGGCGTCCATCACGATCAGGCGGACGGTCTTGTCCGGATAGCGGGCGGCATAGGCGTACGCCACCATCGTGCCGATGTCGTGGCCAACAACCACCGCGCGATCGATCCCAAGTTTGGTCAGCACAGCGCGAACGTCGGCCGCCTGGGTGCGCTTGTCGTAGCCGCTCTCCGGATGGGAAGACAAGCCCATGCCGCGCAGGTCCGGCACGATGACCGTGTGGTGGCGGGCCAGCTCGGTCGCGAGCGGCGCCCACATGTCGCCGGTATCGCCAAAGCCATGCAACAAGACGACGGCGGGGCCCTTGCCACCCACGCGCACATGAATCGTGGCGCCGTCCACCGGGATGTCCTGGACTTTGAAGGTGGTGGGAAAAGGCTGGACGCTGGCCACGACAGGAAGGCTCGCGACGGCCAGCAGACACGCAAGCAGCACTCGGCGAATCATGGATATGACTCCCAGACGGCAGGGTTGAAATGACGGAAGGTCCCCGAAGCGCCGACGAGGCACCCAGGCGCCGTCGGACGCGCTAGTTCAGGACAGGCATCGTCATGCGCGCGTGATTGAGGCGGGGACAGGCCGCGAGCGCGGCGGGACAAGGCAAGGCGGGACATGGGCATCCTCCAGTGGCGGGTAGGTGGCGCGCGCTGCGCCACTGGAGGGAGATGCTGCGCCTGGCACGCCGGGATGACGTGCCAAGGGCGCGATCAAGATGTTCGATACGGACGAACGTGTCGGCCGTGAGGCATTACTGCTCCGACCAGGCCGCCCACTCGTAGCCGTCGGGATCGGCAAAGTGAAAGCGGCGCCCGCCCGGGAAGTCGAACACCGGGCGCACCACCTTGCCCCCGGCCGCCTCGACGGCCGCCTGCGTCTGCAGGAGGTCATTGGAGTAGATCACCACCAGGGCGCCGCCGGGCCTCGCGTCGCCGTGGAAAAAACCACCCGTGAGGCGACCGTCGCGAAACTCGCAGTAGTCCGGGCCGTAGTCCTGGAAGGTCCAGCCGAAAGCGGCGCCAAAGAAGGCCTTGGCGGCATCGATCGATGCGACGGCGAATTCCAGATAATCGATGCGGTGATGGTGTTCCGGGCGTGCCATGACGATCTCCCTGTGCGTTGGAAGACTCTACGCAATCGCCACGCTCGCGTCTTGGAAAATTCGGACAGCTCACTGACCGTGCTGCGCCAGAAGCTCACTTGTCGTCAGCCCGGCCAGTTGATGCGCATCCCTCGCCAGGTGAGGCGCGTCAAAATAACCCGCGTCCAGCGCGGCTGTTGTCATGTCCGGCGAGTCACTGGCAAGGGAAAGGAATCGCTGCAACCGCAGGATCCGATCCAGCGTCTTCGGACCATAGCCGAACGCCTCCAGGCAGTGCCGCCGCAGCGAGCGCTCACTCATTCCGATCTGCGAAGCCAGATCGCCGACACGCGTCCGGCCCTGGCGCATCAGCGAGAACACCTGGCGCATGCCTGAGTCCGGTGCACCGCTGGCACAGGCACCGTACTCAACCAACACCGACTGCGGATCCTGCGCGTCGAGAAGTGCATCCACCAGACGCCCTGCTCGCGCACCCCACACATCCTGCAACGCGACCCGCTGGTTCTGGATGGCGTGGAGCGGCATGCCAAGGAAGGGAGAGCCGAAGCCGGGAGCGAGGCGTACAGCCGTGAGCGTCGTTCCTGCGGGGACGTGCGCCATGGCGGCCGTCGTGTCGGGACCGGCGACGAATACGGTGTGGCCATCCCAGATGAGGTCGATGTGGCCGTCGGGCAGGACGCGCACGGGCGCGTGATCCGCGTTTCCCTGGACGTATTCCCAGGCACACGCCATGCGGTGGCGCAGATGACCCGGCAGAGGCGTTTGGGAATATCGGGATGTGACGGTCATGTTCGAAGATCGCGGACGCCGGGCTACTGAGCTTTCCATCACACGCGTTCCGGACAATGCAGCCCGGAAAGGCATAGTCTTCCAAACCAGACCGCTTGTCCAAGCGCTGCTTCGGCTTGCCAGCTCACCCGGAGATCCACCGATGACCATCGTCATTACCGCCTTTGAACGCTCACCCGATGGCGGCAAGGGACTGGCCCGCGACACGCGTGTTCGCTGGGCGCTGGAGGAAGCTGGCCTGCCCTATGAGGTGCGGCTGGTTTCGTTCCAGGCGATGAAGGAACCCGCGCACATGGCGGTTCATCCGTTTGGCCAGATCCCGACCTTCGAGGAAGACGGGCTCGCCCTGTTCGAAACCGGCGCGATCATTTTCCACATCGCCGAGCAACATGGCGGCCTGCTGCCAGACGATGCCCATGCGCGCGCCCGCGCCATCATGTGGATGTTTGCTGCGCTCAATACGGTCGAAGTGCCTGTCCTCGACCTGACCATTGCGCGGTTCGTCGAGCACGACAAACCCTGGGCGAAGGAGCGGTTGCCCATCGTGCAGGACCGGATTCGCCAGCGACTGCGCGAGCTCGCCACGCGACTTGGCGACGGCGAATGGCTCGACGGCGCATTCAGTGCCGGTGATCTGCTGATGGTGTCGGTGCTGCTTCGGTTGCGGCCGTCGGGCATGCTGGACGAATTCCCGAACCTGGCGGCTTACGTGGCTCGCGGCGAAGCGCGGCCCGCCTACCAACGCGCCTTCGCGGCGCAGCTGGCGATCAACGCGCCGCCCGGCTAATCCATGACATGCACATGGAGCCATTGGCCCTGGCTCAGGACATAAACCGCGGCGGCCGATTCCACTGCGCCGAAATAGAACCCCACGCGCTTGCTGGTGAACCGCTCCACGCCACCGGGTTCGGGCTTGAACGCATAAGCTTCGGTATGGACGTACGTGCCCGGCGGCGCCACGTCGACGTAAAGCGACGCGATCGATCCGGACCACGCGCTCAGTTCGGCCACTTCGTAACCGGAAGCCTTGTTGAGTGCCACGACCAGGCGGGAACGGTCACCGGCGATGCCCGGCAAGAGCAGGACAAGATCAGCCCTACCGTCGCCGTCGAAGTCGGCGCTGGCAATCGACAGGCAGGCCTTGCGGTGATCACCGCTTTCCTCGTCCCGTCCCACGTCGCGATGCGTTGGCAGCCGCGCGTCGGGATAGCGCTGCGCGAGCGCGTCCTTCAATGCGGCGGGAACCATGGCGGCACAGGGATCGCTCGACGCCGGGTGAGGTGATCCCATGGCGAGGATGGCGAGCAGGAGCGATGAACCTGGATGCATGACGGCGTATTCCTGTTCACGATAAGTCGCTCTGCATGAGCGGCAAACCCATCACGTCGCATGACAAGCAAACGTCCCGGCGCCATGCCTAAGGCGCCAGCGCCAGAACGTTACCCGCCATGCCCGCGACAAGAGGTACGGCCAGTGCCGCGCAGATCGCCACCCACAGGCGAGTACGCCTCGGCATCAGGGCCAGCACGACGAGCGCCCCCACGCACGCGTACGACGTTATCGCCTTTGCCTGGCTGGCAGCATTCCACGGCTGCTCGAGAAGCGCAAAACCCAGGGCAAAGGCCAGGATCAGCAGTCGATGCCGTGGGATCAGGTTCCACTCTTTGGCCACGCCACGCTCCGTTGCATTTGCAGTGACTGCGGCGGTCAGTTGCCCTTTGGCAACGGCGCCAGGAAATCCGATACCGGCTCGAGAATGATCTCCGGCAGGCTTTCGGCAATCGCCGCTCGCAACTGTTCCCACGCCTGGGGATCGACCGATGGCCGGGCGAGCCCTTCGGCTTTGGCGGCCGCCGATGGCCATTGCGTGTAGCTGTACCAGAGGTCGTCCGGCCCGCGATGCAGGCGGGAACCGAGCGATCCGCGCTCGCTTCGAAGGAGTCCGGTAATGCGCTTCCATGCCTCGACAAAGGAGGCCTCGGAGCCGGCATGCAGGCGCCAGCGATAGATGGCACAGAACACCGCTTCGTCGACACCAGACCGGACTTCCATCGACCGTGATCCCCCATGCATGGATTGCCATTGACGTGTCCCGGGGCACGCGGGACATCCCGCTGTCACGGGAGCCAGACCAGCCATTCAATGCCTTGCAAACGGGAGGCGACCCAGGTCATTTCCCCGCGACTATACGTCCTTCGCCCTTTCATTGACGCCCCCCTAACGGCCCACTACATAGGCTCCTGAACGGCGCGCGCCGCCCGGGTCCGGGAAGGGGAATCGGGCGCACCGTGCGCCGACGCCATGCGCCACTCCAAGGGGCACTACGATGGAACTGAGGTCCGTCCTTTTCATGGCTGGCTGCGCGCTCGCGCTGGCGGCCTGTTCCGGCAAACCCGCCGACTCTTCCGTCAAAACGGCTGCCGCACCCGCGCCGGCATCGACGGCCGCGTTGCATGGTGACTTCGGACCACCGCAGGGCGAGCCGATCCATGCGGTGCTGGGCATCCCACCCAATGTGCCGCCGCCGTTGAATCGCAATTATCCGGCGAAGGTCATCGTCGATCTGGAAGTGATCGAAAAGGACATGCCGATCTCCGAAGGCGTGACCTACACCTACTGGACCTTCGGCGGCACGGTGCCGGGAAGTTTCATTCGCGTGCGCCAGGGTGACACGGTGGAGTTCCACCTGAAGAACGCGCCCGACAGCAAGATGCCGCACAACATCGACTTGCACGGCGTGACGGGCCCGGGTGGCGGTGCCGCATCGAGCTTCACCGCGCCGGGCCACGAATCGCAGTTCACCTTCAAGGCACTCAATGCCGGCGTGTTCGTCTATCACTGCGCCACGGCGCCGGTGGGCATGCACATCGCCAACGGCATGTATGGCCTGATCCTGGTCGAGCCGCCGGAAGGCTTGCCGAAGGTGGATCACGAGTACTACGTGATGCAGGGCGATTTCTACACGACCGGCAAGTACCGCGAGAAGGGCCATCAGCCGTTCGACATGGACAAGGCCATCGATGAGCGCCCGACCTATGTGCTGTTCAACGGTCACGAAGGCTCAATCACCGGTGATCATGCACTGACGGCCAAGGTGGGTGAGACCGTGCGCCTGTTCGTCGGCAACGGCGGCCCGAACCTGGTATCGAGCTTCCATGTGATCGGCGAGATCTTCGACAAGGTCTACTACGAGGGCGGCAAGCACGCCCAGGAAAACGTGCAGACCACCCTGATCCCGGCGGGCGGCGCGATCATGGCCGAGTTCCATCTCGACGTGCCCGGCAGCTACGTGCTGGTCGATCATTCGATCCTGCGCGCATTCAACAAGGGCGCGATGGGCATCCTCAAGGTCGATGGCCCGGAGAACAAGGCGATCTACTCGGGCAAGGAGGTCGACTCGGTGTACCTGGGTGATCGCGCCGAACCGAACCTCAAGGCCGTGGCCGTAGCCGCCGATGCGCATGCCAGCGGCAAGCTGAGCAAGGAAGACCAGATCGCCGCGGGCAAGCAGTTGTTCACCGGCACGTGCTCTGTGTGCCATCAGGACAACGGACAAGGCTTGCCGGGCGTGTTCCCGCCACTGGCCAAGTCCGACTACCTCGCCAAGCAGAATCGCGAACACCTGATCGGCATCCCGCTGCACGGCCTCACCGGCAAGATCAACGTCAACGGCAAGGACTACGACTCGGTGATGCCGCCGATGATGCAGCTCACCGACGACGAGGTGGCCAACATCCTGACCTATGTCCTCAACAGCTGGGACAACCCCGGCGGCCAGGTCAGCAAGGAAGAAGTGGCCAAGGTGCGGGCGCAGCCGGCCGCGGCCCCGACGGCGGAACACTGAGGATTCGCTATGTGGTTGCCGTGGGTTGTGATGATCCTGGCTTCGGTGACGACGCCGAAGCCAGGGCAGTACGTGCCGTTGCCCGGCGGTACCTTCGCCAGCGTGATTGGCGCGGATGACAAGGGCGCGCCGGCGCAAATCCGTCCATTCAAGCTGCGCACGGAGCCGGTCACCAACGCGGAGTTCCTCGCCTTCGTGATGAAGAACCCGCAGTGGCGCCGCGACCGCGTCGCCTCGGTGCTCGCCGATCGACAATACCTCTCGCAGTGGGCAAGCGCGGACAAGCTCGGCCCCGGCGCCCTGCCGCAACAGCCGGTCACGCGCGTCAGCTGGTTTGCCGCCCAGGCCTACTGTGAAAGCGAAAACGCCCGCCTGCCCAGCTGGTATGAATGGGAATACGCCGCCGCAGCGGATGCGCATCGCGAAGACGCACGCCAGGATCCTGCCTGGCGCGATGCCGTGCTCAACTGGTATAGCCGTCCATCCAATACACCTTTGCCGACCATCGGCGGCGAAGCCAACATCCATGGCGTGCGTGACATGAACGGCCTGGTGTGGGAATGGGTCGACGATTTCAACGCGCTGCTCGTCAGCGGCGACGGACGCGAACAGGACGGCGCCGACAAACTGCGCTTCTGCGGCGCGGGCGCGGCCAACCTTGAGCAGAAGGAAAACTACGCGACCCTGATGCGCGTGGCGATGCTCTCCGCCGTCAAAGCCGCCGACACCACCAACAACATGGGATTTCGTTGCGCACGCAACGACTAAGGGATCGACATGATCAAGCGACTGCTTTTCCTGCTGGCGAGCCTTCTCCTCGCCGCTCCTGTACTGGCTGACCAGAAACCCTTGCCGGGTGATTCGGTGTACCAACTCGGCATCAAACTCACCGATCAGGACGGCCATACCTGGCCGCTCGCGGAACGTCGCGGCCGCGTGCAGTTGGTCACGATGTTCTATTCGTCGTGCACGATGGTGTGCCCGATGATCATCGATACGATGAAGGCCACTCGTGCGACCTTGGATGACGCATCGAAGCAGAAACTCGACCTGCTGGCGGTGAGTTTCGACCCGGAGCGCGATACGGTCGATGCGCTGCACGCGTACATGGGCAAGCGTAAGCTCGACGCCCCACGCTGGACGCTTGCACGCGCCAAGCCACAGGACGTGCGCGCGCTCTCGGCGCTACTCGGACTGCAGTATCGCCAGCTGCCTGACGGCGAGTTCAATCACTCCAGCGAACTGATTCTGCTGGATGCGGACGGCAGGATCCTCGCCAAGACGACCGTGATTGGCAAGGTTGACCCGGCCTTTGCGGCGAAGGTCAAAGAAGCGCTGCGCTAATCGACGACAAAAAGCTTTGCGCCGGTCGCGGTGTGTGACCGGTGCGGCTCGGCATGATCGGCCACCTGGTAGCTCATGCCCGGCTTCAGCGTGAACGTGCGCCCGTCTTCGAGCTCCGTATGCAGCTCGCCTTCCAGGCACAGCAGGATATGGCCCTTCACGCACCAGTGGTCCGCCAGATAACCGGGCGAGTATTCGATCATCCTCACCCGCACATCACCAAACGTCCGGGTCCGCCAGAGGGCGAAGCCCGTATCACCCGGGTGTTGGGTCGGCGCCACGTCGGTCCAGTCCGTGGTGCCAAAGGGGATGTCGGACAACTTCAAGGTCTGCTCCTTATCGTTTGCGCGAAACGGCGTCGCGCCCGCACATCGGTACGGGCGCGACGAGCGATTGTTGCTTAGCCCTGCGGTGGGATGGCCGTCGGGTCCATCCACATCACTTCCCAGATGTGGCCATCGAGATCCTCGAAGCTGCGACCGAACATAAAGCCGAAGTCCTGCGTCGGCGTCGGGTCACCCTTGCCGCCTGCGGCAACCGCTGCATCGACCAGGCTCGAAACGGCCTCGCGGCTCTCCGCCGACAGGCACAGCAGCACCTGCGCTTCGTTGTGCGCATCGACGATCTTCTTGCTGGTGAACTGGCGCCACTTATCGTGGGTCAGCAACATCGTGAAGATCGTGTCCGAGATCACCATGCAGGCGGCGGTGTCATCGGTAAATGCCGGGTTATTCGCCGCACCGATTGCCTCATAGAACGCCTTGGAGCGCGCCAGGTCCGTCACGGGGAGGTTCACGAAAATCATCTTGGTCATGCTTTAGTCCTTTAGGAGGCAGGCCCCGGCTGAAGTGCCGTGGTTATCCATGCGACGAACGGGGCTCCGGGGAATCGACATGACGATTGCAAGCCGAATTCAACCCGGGCTCTTTTGCACGCAGCCCAGCGTATCGCCAATGACCATCTTGCCACCGCGCTCGATCTCCCAATCAACGCGAAGGCGGTTCTCCGGCATGCGCACGTAGACAAAGCGTTGCGCCGGCTTGACCTCGGGCGCCGACGTCCAGACCAGCCGGCCATCGCGCCAACCTTCGGAGCCGAAGATGCGCGCCCCACCGAAGTTGTCCATGATCACAGCGTTGTATCGCGCCGCCTTGGCGTCGTAACCCCAGGCTTCCAGCGCGTGGTAATTGGACGACGGTGACGTGTCATCGTGATGCTTCACCATGGCCTGCCCGGAGAGATCGCTTTCGAAGCGAATAACCGAATCGATGGTCTTGCCACTGGCCGGAAACACGCCGTGGCACGTCCATTGCCCGGATAAATTCGCGAAGTCCCGAAACGGCTGCTCGCCGGCCACCGCCAACGCACTGCTGCCGAACATACAAAGCCCAAGTCCCAACACGGTCAAGCGCATGGCACGGATCCTTTTGTGACTGCGCGAAGACTAAGGCGGCGGTTGGGCGAAAAAATATGCGTCGGAAGTCACTGGCACTTCTGCGGTGACAACCTGTCACCCGCCTTTGGCGCGCTCTGCCTCGATGCGCTGCGTGAAATCGACCTTTGCCAATCGCTCCTCCATCCGCCACAACGCATCGAAGAGGTCAGCATCCGCTTCTTTCATGAGCCGGCGGTACGCCGCTTCGAACACCGGCCTGACGTCGAGCAGGCGCTGCGCCTGCGCCTTGCCTTTGGTAGTGAGCCTGACGATCGTGCGTCGGCCATCCTTGGGGTCGGAACGGGTGTCGACCAGGCTGAGCGCCTTGAGCTCCTTCACCGCCTTGATGACGAACGGATGGGATTGCCGCACCGCGTTTGCAATATCCGTCACCGCCTGGGGCCCTTGCTCAAACAGCAAATGAACCGTCGAGACCAGCCGGGGCGGCACAACGATCCCGAAATCGGGAAAGGTCTCGTCGCATGCGTCGCTGAAGCGATTGGCCAGGCGGCGCAGGATATGCGGCAGGAAGATCAGGCCCTGGGATTCGATGAATTCGGTCATGGCGGTGAATCTATCCGGATTTGACCTGACTTGCACCCATCTATGTCACCTGTTACGTTCCGCGTGACATATCTGGGGAGGTTTTGGCATGCGGCGGCTCGTCCTGTGTTCGGCCCTGTTTTGTACGGGCTTGGTTGCCTTGTCCGTGGCGAGCAACGAACCCGCTGCGCGGGGCGCGGTGCCGCGCTCCGGTGTCGCGATCAACGACCTGGATCGCAGCGTGCGTCCACAGGACGACTTCTATCAGTTCGCTGTCGGCGGCTGGATCAAGCGGGTAAAAGGACCGGCCTATATGCCCGGCTGGAGCGCCGGCAGGGAACTCCAGCTCAACGTCTATGAGGCGCTGGACAAGGATGTCCGTGACCTGATGAAGGGCGGTCGCGCGACGGGCAACGAACACAAGCTCGCGGACATCTATGCCAGCTACATCCATGTGGAGCAGATCGACCGGCTCGGATTGACGCCCATTGCGCCCTATCTGGCGACATTCGACGCGGCGAAATCACCAGCCGATATCGCCGATGCCATCGCGATGCTCTCTGCCCAGGGCCTTGACCTGGGCATCGGCACCTGGGTGCATCCGGATGACGAAGATCCCAGCCGCTATCTGGCCGACTTCGTCCAGTCCGATCTTGGCTTGTCGGAGCGGGACTATTACCTGAGCGATGAGCCACGCTTTGCCACCATTCGCGACGCCTACCGCGGCCACGTGACGCGCGTGCTTTCGCTCTCGGGCGTGGCTGATGCGGACACACTTGCGCGCAAGGTGATCGCCCTGGAAACGCGACTGGCCAAAGCGCAGTGGACACCAGTGGCCACCCGTGTTCCGGGCGCTACCGCGCATCGCGTGTCACGCAAGGCACTGGCCGAAGCCGTACCAGGCCTCGACATGGCGCGATTTGCCCAAGGCATCGGCATTCCCGCCACGGCGGAGCACTTCAACATCAGTCAGCCCGACTACTTCGCCACCTACGGCAAGCTGCTGGCTGAGGTTCCGGCGCCCGTATGGCGCGCCTATCTGCGCGTGCGCCTCATCGATCATCTGGCGCGGTTCCTCCCGCAACCCTACCGTGACGAAGCCGACCGGTTCTTCAGTGGCACGCTCTATGGCGCGACGGCAAGCCGTCCGCGCTGGTTGCGGGCCATGGGTGTCCTGGAAGACAGCATGGGCGATGCGCTGGGGCAGCTGTACGTGCAGAAGCATGTTCCACCCGAGGCACAAGCGCGCGCACGTGTCGTTCTGGACAACGTGATTGCCAGCTTTCGCCAGCGCATTGCCGCCTCGGACTGGCTCAGTGACACCAGCAAACAAGGCGCCCTCGCCAAGCTCGACCAACTGGTGATTCGCATGGGCGCTCCCGGGCATATTCGCGATTACGGGCGCCTCGTCACGGCACCTGACGATGCCGTTGGCAACTGGATGCGTGCACGCACCCTGCTCGCACGCTTTGAGATCGAAAAGCTCTCGCGCCCCGTTGATCGCGAAGAATGGACGATGTCGCCGCAGTCGGTGAACGGGTATTACTCCGTCAGCCGCAATCAGGTGGTCCTGCCCGCCGCACTCCTACAGGCGCCCTACTTCCAGGCCGATGCGGACGATGCGGTCAATTACGGTGGGCTGGGCTTCTTCATCGCTCACGAGCTGAGCCATGCATTCGATCGCGCAGGTAGTCAGTACGACGGGGAAGGCAAACGTGTCGAATGGATGACGCCGGCAGATCGCGCTGAATTCGAGCGTCGCGCGCATGCCATCGTCGTTCAGTTCGATGACTATGCCGTGTCGCCCGGCCATCACCTCAACGGCGAACTGACCATTGGCGAGAACATCGCCGATACGTCGGGACTGGCGATCGCCTATGACGCCTATCAGCGATCCCTGCAGGGTCATCACGCCCCGGTCATCGAAGGCTTCACCGGCGATCAGCGCTTTTATCTGGGCTTTGCGAGAACCTGGGCTTCCGAGCCCATCGTCACGCAGGCAGCGATCACCCATGCACTCGCCGACACGCATGCACCGGACAGGTTTCGCGTCACCGGCGCGGTATCCAATCAGGATGCGTTCCATCGTGCCTACCGGGTGAAGGAAGGCGATGGCGAGTTCCGCGCGCCGGACAAGCGAGCACGCATTTGGTGACAGTCGTCTTCGCCGGCGCGTGGTGCCTGTCAGTCGACACACACCCGGCTGGCGATGCCGTCCTCGACGTACCCATGGCAACTGAGCGGCTGCTGTTCACGCGAGCACATACCCGAGGACGGATCGGACGTCGGTTCGTCCTGCAGACAATAGCCTTCGCACTCCGCGGATTTCTTGCAGGCTTTGCCAGCGTCTTTCGTAGGCACCTTGCATGAAGGAGGTATGGGTGCGCCGGGTATGCCAAAAACGCCCCACTCACCTCCCACGGTGTGACACGCCGATTCGTCGAGCGAAGGAAATCGTTTCCATCGTAGCGGCGGCTGGCCCGCTTCCTGCGCCGTGGCATGCATCGCCATGCCCAAGGCAAACAGTCCCGCCCACACCGCGATGCCACGCAAGCTGCGCGCTCTCATGAATCATCCTTGTCGGTTGCTTGAGTCATCCCCCTCATGCCCGGTGCCCTTCGCTCACCGCAGGCGCGTGAAGTAGTTCGTCCGCATGATCGGCGTCCCGTCGTTGCCCCAATAGACGGCCGTTTCGATCATCGACTTGCCATCGGCTGCCACGGTATAGATCCGTGTCGACGCGGGAACACTGCCCTTCGAGAGCGCCATGATCAGGACATTGGGCTCCGGGCGCCGGAAGGCGGCCGTGTCTGCCTCGGGGCTTCCCGTCACGGCGGAAGGCGTGCCATCGAGCGTACTGGTGCCCGCTGCGTGAATCTCGGTGCCGCCGGCATCGACGATGGCGACGTCCGTGGTCCATTGCCCCGGGCCGGCTTCACCGAAGGTGATGGTCACGCGCCTGGGCCGCGCCTCGGGCGCCATCGGCAAGCGCGAGGAATCGACTGCCCAACGGCCGACGAGAGGAGATACATGCGGGGAGGCAGCGAAAGCCGACGAGGCGAAACCGAACGTCATCAAGGCGGCAAGCAGGGCTTTCATGGGGGCATCCTTTGCACTCGGGAAAAAAAGGAAGTCAGCGGGCGATAGGCGTGCCGCCATGGGTTTCAGGTGACTCTTCCGGAAAGGTACCGCCGGAGTGCCAGCTTGCGTCGAAACTCGCCCGAGGCGCAACCGCTCCCTGATGACCGTGGCGGTCCGGCTGGGATACGCTGGGACAAGCCATCCCCGGGTGCCAGGGGGTACCGGATGGTGGCAGGGGAACATCATGAGCTTCGATTGTGCTTCGGCAGCGCCGCGTGTACTCGGCGGGACGATGACTGCGCGCATGCGCGGCATACTGGTCATGGGAATCGCACTGGCCATGGGCTGGAGCAGCGCGCCGTGCATCGCGCAGACATCCGCTCCCGCGCAGAGTCGCGCCTCGATCAGCATTGAGGATCTGCGCGATCCTGGGCGCGCGGCCGAATGGGTATCCGACGCACAGCAAAGCTCATACAAGCGTGTGCTGGCGGCCTATGCGGGCGAAACGTCTGCGCACCCTGCGGATGCCACGCTAGCGCTCGCGCAGTGCCGTTTCATCAGGCCCTATGCCTTCAGCGAAGAGATCGCGTGGAGCGATGACGCCCTTGCGGACCTGGACGCCTGTCGCGAGGCGATCGGTGCGCGCTTCAAGCAGGATGCCGAAGTCATCCTCTACGTGTTCGAGAGCGTGTGGGGCGAGGAGGCTATCAAGGCGATTCGGGCCGTTCAGCCCGCGAGCGAGCAGTGGACAAAGGCGCAGCAGTCCCGCCTCCATGCTCAGCTGTCGAATGCGTATTCGACAACGAAACAGAAGACGCTTGCCGGTCAGGAAGCCGTGATATCGGCGCGCCTCGATGCCAACAGCAGCGTGTTCAATGACGGCTTGCGCTACCTGTGCGATACCCAACGACGCAAGGAAGCCGAAACGCTTCTCGCATCGTCTCCCCTGCCCGATGAATCCTGGCGCCTTTCCGCGCGTCTTCACTTTGCCTCGGACAATCTGAGTCCCGCCGCCGCACTTGCCGAACTGGAGCGCGCCAAGGGTCGCAAGGGCATCTCCGATACCTGGCTGGCGGCCCACGTGTACGAGCGGGCCGGCAAATATGCCGAGGCCGCTGAAACGCTCGCCAGGATCGACACAAAGTCTGACTACCAGGGACCCGACCAATACAAGTTGCGGGCAGATATCGCTGCCGGCATCGGCGATCACCTGGCCGAAGCCACGGCAGTGAAGGAGTGGCTGGCCAAATCGGGCATCACGGCACCGGTGCTGTTTGCCTATGGCTCCTTGCTCGCGCATGCGCCTTCGCAGGGGTTCTCACTGCCACTGCTTCCCCTCGCGCTGACCCTTCTTCTGACCGCGCTCATGCTCGTTGTAGCGCCCGCCTTCCTCGCCTTTCCTGCCCACTATCGCGGCACGGTTCGCATGCGCCGTCACTTGCCGCTCGATCCGCCTTTCGCGCGCATTGGCCTGCGACATATGTGGCTTGGCCTGGCGACGCTTTTGCTTACGTCAGGCCTCGTCCCGGTGCTTGGCGCCGGCAACGCGGTCCAGGCGATTGGCGCGGGACACGTGCCCACCAGCACAGAGGCATCGTCCTTCGCGATGGTCGAACTGATGACGCTTGCGCTGGGAGCACTGCTGGTGCTGCCGGTCATCCTGAAGCTCTCATTTCGCGAGTGGATCGGCTCCCGTCAGTTCAAGTTCGCGGCCGTCGTCATCGTCGCCTTCATGGTGATCAAGTTGCTCGCTTACGGCCTTCTTGCGCATTCCGGCGCGGGTCACCAGGCCATCAAGCCGAACCAGCATGACCAACTGGTCAGCACCATGGCCGCCGGTGCGGTCTCGATGGGAGGCGCTTCGCTCGCGCTGATCCTCGTAGCGGTGCTGGCGCCCATTTATGAAGAGCTGATCTTCCGGGGCTTGATCCTCGGAGGCCTGGCGCGGCACCTGAGTTTTGGATGGTCGAACGCGTGGCAGGCGCTGATCTTCGCAACGATTCATTTCGACTTGCGCAACTTCGTTTTTTACCTTGCCTTCGGGCTGGTAGCCGGCTGGCTGGTGCGTCGCACGCGCGGACTGGCTGCGTCGATGCTGCTGCACGTGATCAATAACGGTATCGCCACCCTGGCGCTGTTATCGGCGTCATCCGCAGGGTAAGGGCAAGCGGTGGGCTCCCGGAGAGCGTCATTCTCCGGGAGCACTGCCTGTTCAGCAGCCTGTCGGTTACGGGCGAAGAAACGTTGTCACGTTGGATGCGTCCACCATCGGCGCGTCGAAGTACACGGTCGTAGGTTTGGCGGGCAGTTCCTTGCCGCTCAGCCAAAGATCGATGTGCGACACGGCCTCCTGCGCCATGGCCTCAAAGGGAATGGCAAACGTGGCGATGATCGTGCTCTTCGGCGATGCGATGCGCCGATACACGTCCTGACTCCCGTCCACGGTGACCATGCCCAGACGATCACGCCCGATCCCGTGCTCCTGCAGAAGGTCATCGACGACCACGGCCTGTCCATCGAACGACACCCACATGGCGCGCAAAGTCCCGGAGTGGTTCTCCATGATGTCGGTCGCACCGCGGCGGACATCACGCTTCCAGTCATGCGTATCGGTCATGGTGTGACTCGCCACTTCACGGACGCCGGCTTCCTCGGCAATCACCGCATCCAGCGTGCGTCCACGCATACGTGAGCCCGCGTTCTTTTCGTATCGGATCGTCGCCATGTCCCCGCTGTGTCCCAACGTTTCCATCAGATAGAGGGCACTGTCGGCGCCGACGTTGTAGTGATTGGCGTCCAGTTGCAGCGGTACGTAGGGGCTGTAGCCCGTCGTGATGGTCACGACCGGAATGCCCTGCCGCTGGGCACGCTCCAGTTCCCCGGCGGTTTCCTGGGGCTTGCCCATGCCAAGGACCATGGCATCCACGCGCTGATCGATCAGTTCGTTGAGGATCTGATGGTAGGCCTCCAGCGAGCCATTCGCGTTGCGAAGGATCACGTCGTGACCGGCGCGCAGGGCGGCATCGGCCGCGGCATGTTGCACGCGTTCCTGTGTATCGGCGCTTCCCTGAAAGATGGCGATGCCAATCGTGCCGGCCTGCGCTGGGGCGGCGATCATGGATACAGTGAATGCAAGCGCGTGGAATTTATTCAAGGACTACTCCCGTTCGAGGTGAGTCCTGACCATCGCTGCTGCGTACAGGTGCGCAAGTGAGGCTGCGCACACTACGCATGAATTCAGAGATGTCCTAGCTAATATCTGGATGTACCTCAGTTGAAGTCAATGGCTAACGCTGCAGCGTGCGCTCAGCCAACGACCAGATTTTCCACCAGGGGCGTGGCGGCGCGACGGCATCACCCGGTGAGGTCAGTCGCTCCGATTGCGGATCGTAGAGCGCGAGGCCGTGCTCTTTCACGAGACGGTTGACCAGGTCTTCCACCTGGCCGACTTTCGACATCTGGCAACTGACGATGACGTAGGCATCCGATCGTTCCATCGGATAGCTCCAGGGATTGGCGGCGGCATCGACGTCGTCTTCCGAGGCGTCATCCAGATCCGGATGTATGGCCACCAGGTCTCGATAGAACGCGGCGACGGAGGGGTGTGGCTGAACAAGGCTTTCATCACCCTCGCACAAGCGGGCGTAAACCTTCGCAGCGTGCTCGGGCGACGTGCGCGCGTGCGGATACCAGACGGCAAAGTCCCAGCTCATGCATTCCCCCCTTGGGTTCGCGTTGCGCGAACAGGCGCCAACTTTGGCATCCCGCCGGGGCGGCGAACAAGCGTGGGAACCGGGCAAAAAAAGGGCGCCACGAGGGCGCCCTTCTCTGACACTTAGCGTGAAGCGGCGATCAGCCGTTCCACTGGCCCAGCGCAGCCAGGCCGTTGTCCTTGGCGCGGGCAGCCACGGTCTTCTGGGCGTCGGCGTAGTTGGCCTTCATGTCCTTGGCCCACAGCTTCAGCGCAGCCTGCTGCATGGCGCGGCCATAGGAGAACGACAGCGGCCACGGGTGCGGGCCCATGCGGTTCATGGCGTTGAGGTGCGCGGTGGACTGTTCGTCCGTCTGGCCGCCGGACAGGAACACGATGCCCGGCAGGGTGGCCGGCACGGTGGTCTTGAGCACGCGCACGGTGGCGTCGGCGACTTCCTCGACTTCGGCCTGCTCGTCGCAGTCCTTGCCCGGGATGACCATGCTGACCTTCAGGATGGTGCCTTCCAGCAGGACGTTCTGCTCGTACAGGGCATTGAAGAGGCTGCGCAGCACGGCTTCGTGCACTTCGTAGCTCACTTCGATGGTGTGGTCGCCGTCCATGATGACTTCCGGCTCGACCATCGGCACGAGGCCCGATTCCTGGCACAGCGCGGCGTAGCGTGCCAGCGCGTGGCAGTTGGCTTCGATGGCGGTGGAGCTGGGGTTGTCTTCGCTGATGTTGATGACCGCGCGCCACTTGGCGAACTGGGCACCGAGCTTGGCGTATTCCTGCAGGCGGTCACGCAGGCCATCAAGGCCTTCGGTCACGACGTCGCCCGGGAAGCCGGCGAGCGCGACCGGACCCTTGTCGACCTTGATGCCCGGGATGATGCCGAGCTTCTTCATGACCTGGGTGAACGGCACGCCGTCCTTGGTCGACTGACGGATGGTTTCGTCATAGAGGATCGCGCCGGAGATGTGCTCGTTCAGCGCCGGGGCGGTGAGCAGCAGCTCACGGTAGGCGCGACGGTTCTCTTCGGTGTTCTCGATGCCGACGGCCTCGAAACGCTTCTTGATGGTGTTGGTCGATTCGTCGATGGCGATGATGCCCTTGCCAGGCGCGACCATCGCCAGTGCGATGCTTTCGAGATCTTCGATGCTCATGACGACTCCGTGGAACGAGGGGCGGTGTTGCAACCGCGCAAAGTGAATGCCTGCCCGTTTCCGGGACGGCAAGGCTTAAAGCGCGAGAGTATAGCCCGTTCGCACGGCAACCGCCCTGTCCCTCCCGGGAAAGGCATTCAGGAAGGCCCGGCCGGGTGCACCGGCCGTGGCTGGCGGGCCGCCGAAGCGACCCGGTGCGGTTCAACCCTGTCCGTAGCCGGGAAGCTGGCAGGCGGCGATGAGCTTGGCCTTGGCGGCGGCGTCAGCCGGCATGTTGAACGGCACGATGTAATAGGTCGCCACCGGCTCGCTGTGACGGTTGGTCAGCGACGGGCCATAGCGCAGGTTCTTCACGATGCTCACGGCGACCGAACCGAGATCGCTCTCTGGCGCCACTTTTTTCAGCTCGATGTTCATGGGCAGGCCATCGGAGCCGACCTGGTAGCTCACCGAGGCGCAGCCGGGCTTGTCCATGTTGCGGCCGGTGTTGGGGATGTCCGCGTTCACTTTGGTGTTCAGCAGGATCCAGTACGCCGACAGGTGGTCGGGATCGACCTTGCGGGCGTCCTGCGCCAGTACGGGGGTCGCAGCGGCCACCGCCATCACGGCCGCCAGGCCGCACAGCAACGGGCGAAGGGTCTTCTTCATGGGCAAACTCCTTGTACAGGCGGAGGGGGACGCAAGCCGCAGTGTAGCGGCGCGAAGCGTAAGCGGGACGTCACGTGCGACCTCCCGCCTTCCGGCGCGATTACAGGTCGCGCAGGCTCTCCACTTCGCCGTCCGGGCCCACCGACAGGAGCTTCAACGTGTTGGTGCCGCCGCCGCGACCGATATGGTCGCCGTGGGTCAGCACGACGCGATCGCCGTCGGACAACTTGCCCTGCTGGAACAACAGGCGCACCGCTTCGCGCGCCGATGCGGTCGGCGTCAGCGAGCTGGCATGCGTGAACTTCACCGGCTGCACATCGCGCAACACCAGCATGCGGCGACGCGCATCGTCGAACGGTGACAACGCATAGATCGGCACGGCGCTGCGATAGCGCGACAGCCACTGCGCCGTGGCGCCGGACTCGGTCAACGCGACCAGCGCGCGCACGCCAAGCTGGCTGGCCAGCAGCATCGCGGCCAATGCAATGGCCTGATCCGTTCGATCCAGGCGATGACCACTGATGTCTTCCTTCGGCTCGAACTGGCGCTCGGCACCGAGACAGATGCGACGCAGCGCGGCGACAGCCTTGTCCGGATGCGCGCCAGCGGCCGATTCCTCGGACAACATCACCGCGTCGGTGCCATCGATCACGGCGTTGGCCACGTCGAGCACCTCGGCGCGCGTCGGGATGGGCGAGCGCACCATCGACTGCAGCATCTGCGTGGCGGTGATCACGGCGCGATTGCGCTGCATGGATTCGCGAATGATCTTTTTCTGCAGGCCGGGCAGTTCGGCATCGCCGATTTCCACGCCCAGGTCACCGCGCGCCACCATCACGACGTCGGAGGCGTCGATGATTTCGCCCAGCACCGGAATGGCGTCAGCGCGCTCGATCTTGGCCACCAGCGAGGCCTTGCCGCCGGCCTCTTCCAGCAGGCGACGCGCCTGATCCATATCGGCAGCGGAGCGCACGAAGGACACGGCGAGGAAATCGCAGCCGATTTCCGCGGCGAGCTTGATGTCGTTCTTGTCCTTGTCCGACAGCGCGTCGACGGAGAGGCCACCGCCCTGACGGTTAAGTCCCTTGCGATCAGAGAGGCGACCCGGCACGCAGACATGCGTGTAGATCTTGCTGCCTTCGACGCGATCGACCGTAAGGCCGACCAGGCCGTCGTCCAGCAGCAGCACGTCACCCGGCACCACGTCGTTGGGCAGGCCGTAATAGCTGACGCCCACGCTTTCCTGGCTGCCAGGCGCGGCGTTGGGGCTGCAATCGAGCACGAAACTGTCGCCCATCTTCAGTTCGATGGGGCCGTTGGCAAAACGCTCGACGCGAATCTTGGGGCCTTGCAGGTCGGCCAGGATGCCGACTTCGCGGCCGACCTTGGCCGCCGCATCGCGGACGGCGGTAGCGCGGGCACGGTGATCGTCCGGCTGCCCGTGCGAGAGGTTCAGGCGAACCACGTCGACGCCTTCGGCGATGATTTTTTCGAGCATGCCAGGCGCGTCGGTGGCGGGACCGAGGGTGGCGACAATTTTGGTGCGGCGCAGCGGATTATCGTTCGTCATCCTTCGACACTAGCAGAACTGATGCGCTCCGCCAGAGGGTCGGCGCTCGTTGCGCGCGGCGTGCCGACGCAGTGGTGTGGAACTGGCATGGCATGCCCTACCACTGGACCATACTGGTATTACCACTGACCGACGCAAAGCTGGTCGGGCGATGGAAGTGGTATGCCTGATGACAAGCCACCATCGTCGATGGGGACGCACCTCAAACGCAGTTTGAAGCGATCCAGTGGAGCGCTCGCGACATACGTATGCAAAACGAAGAAGGGTGCCCGGAACACGTCCCGGGCACCCTTCGCATCACTATCGCGTTGCAGCAAAAATCAGTGCGTCAGTGCGAGATTGAGCACTTCGGCAAGGCGACGACCGGCCTGGCGCAGGCGCATTTCGGCGACCGGCAGGTTGGCCTTGACGTACGCGTCGTCGATCTTGTGGCCATCGGGATAGATCTTGCCGGAAATCTCGCAAGACTCTTCCGCCCATTGGGCGTAGGGGTTGTCCAGCGGTGCGCGTGGGGCCGGCAATGCGACCGGACCCTCCGCACTGAGTTCATCGGCGTAGTCCTTCCACTCCTTGCCGTGGGTCTTGAGCATGCCGGAGTCCCACAGGCTGTGCAGGTTGGTGCCCTTGCCGTCGAACTGAACCTGATAGGTGTTGCCGCCCTTGTCGTCACGCGAACCAGCGTGCAGCGGCTGATGGATGTCGCCTACGAAATGCACGACGAACTTCAGTGCTTCCAGACGCGTGGCGTCGGACTGCCTGGTGTCTTCAAGCACGGTGACGTAGTGCTCGATCGCGGCGACGATGCAGTTGTCGCCCTTGCAGTCGCGCGGCGGTTGGTAATCGCAGTCGCCATGCAGGAAGTTGATGTAGTGCAGTCCCTGCGTGGATTTCCACAGCGCCTGCTGGTCCTTGTCATTGCGCAGGTCGTCCGGCCAGCTGGCGATGTCGGCCAGGGACTTGGTGTGGTCCAGCGCCAGCAGACGCTCAACTTCGGCTTCGGCCGACGGACTGAGGTGGCGCTGGGCCAGATCGGCGACGATGGCATGGCCCTGGCGACCCCAGGCATGCGCCGACGGCGCAACGACAAGGGCGGCAAGGACGAGGGCAAGCGCGCGACGCGGGTATTTCATGACTTTTCCGGCGGATGGATAGGAATCGGCCGGTCAGTTTGCCATACGTATATGGCAAACCCTGACATCTCTGACGGCGCCGAGCTACTCGGCGCCCCGCCCTTCAGGCCATGCTCTTGGCGACTTCGTGCAGCAAGGTTCCCTGCCCGTCACGGACACTGACATCCACGGGAATGCCCTGGCGCACGCTCTGGGTGACGATGCAGAAATCCTCGAACTGCGCGAGCGCGCGATCCAGGTGCGACAGGTCGGCTTCTACGCTGTCCATCTTCAGCTCCACGCCGATGCGCGCCACGCGCCAGCGACCGTGCTCGTTGCGCTCCAGCGTGGCGCGGGCATGCGCGGCCAGGTGCTGCGGGTCATTTTTGTACTTGCGCAGGGCGAACAGCAGGCTGGCCGACAGGCAGTTGGCCACGGCCGCCGCCAGCATGCGGCTGGGGTTCGGGCCATGCCCTTGACCGAGCGGTGGCGCCTCATCGGTCATCAGGTCGGGGATGCTGGTGTCGTCGAAACGCACGCGGAACTCGAAATCCGAGGTCTGCTCCAGCGTGATTTCGATGACCTGCTGCTCACTGCTCATGGCCCAAGACTCCCTGCGAATGACACGACGATGGGCGTTGAGCCTAACCCACATTCGCGCGCGTGGGACCGTGCCGGAGGAGACAGATGCGCACGGGTGCCGTCCTGTATCGAAGCTGTCGTGACGCAAATTGGCATGGCCGCCATGTCCCGCCACGGCGCGCACGGAAAAAAGTGGTATTCCCTACCCTGGCTGACTCGCCATTGTCGCAACCTGCGGCGGGAACGGTCCGATTCGGGCTAAAATGGGCGCTTTGGTGGCCGTCGGCCACCGCTGCCCCGCCATCACCCTGGAGGAAGCTGTCCCATGGCCATCAAGGTCGCCATCAATGGTTACGGTCGCATCGGCCGCAATACCCTTCGCGCACTGTACGAATCCGGTCGCACGAACGAGATCCAGATCGTCGCGGTCAACGACCTCGGCGACGCCGAGACCAACGCGCACCTGACCCAGTACGACACCGCCCATGGCCGTTTCCCGGGCACCGTGACGGTGGAAGGTGGCGATCTGGTCGTCAACGGCGACCGCATCAAGGTTTGCGCCGAGCGCGATCCGTCGAAGCTGCCGTGGGGCGAACTGGGCGTTGACGTGGTGCTGGAATGCACCGGCCTGTTCACCACCAAGGCCAAGGCCTCGGCCCACATCGCCGCGGGCGCCAAGAAGGTCATCATCTCCGCCCCGGGCGGCAGCGACGTGGACGGCACCTTCGTCTACGGCGTGAACCATGACCAGCTGACCGCCGCGCACCAGGTGATCTCCAACGCCTCGTGCACCACCAACTGCCTGGCGCCGCTGGCCAAGGTCCTGCACGAGAAGATCGGCATCGTGCACGGCCTGATGACCACCATCCACGCCTACACCAACGACCAGGTGCTGACGGACGTCTATCACTCGGACCTGCGTCGCGCCCGTTCGGCCACGATGAGCCAGATCCCGACCAAGACCGGCGCCGCCGCCGCGGTGGGCCTGGTGCTTCCGGAACTCAACGGCAAGCTGGACGGTTTTGCCATGCGCGTGCCGACAATCAACGTGTCGGTCGTTGACCTCTCCTTCGTGGCCGCTCGCGCCACCACCAAGGAAGAAATCGACGCCGCCATCAACGAAGCGGCCAATGGCAAGCTCAAGGGCATCCTGGCGGTGAACACCAAGCCGCTGGTGTCGGTCGACTTCAACCACAACCCGGCTTCGTCCACCTACGACGCCACCCAGACCCGCGTCATGGAAGGCACGCTGGTCAAGGTGCTCAGCTGGTACGACAACGAGTGGGGTTTCTCGAACCGCATGCTCGACATGACCGTGGCGCTGATGGCTGCGAAGTAAGACGTGGTGCGAGGGGCTGGCTTGCCGGCCCTTTGCCACCTGATGTGACGAAGGCTCGCGTGCCGGCAGGCATGCGGGCCTTCTTTTTGGGTACGCAGGCGACGACTCCTTGCCGCCGCCCTTCCGGCGCAGGCCGGAAGGGCGAATCCCGTGGGTACACATGGATGTCTGGCGCGCCGCTGAAGCTGTCTCAATGCGGGCGATCAGACCGCGACAAAGCGGCGCAGCCTCGCCCGCAGGCCGGCCGCGGGCGTATCGTGACACCATGACCGTCCTCCCCCTGAATACCGCTTCCATCGCCCTGCTCGTGGATCGCTTCTACGACAAGGTGCAGAAGCACCCCACCCTGGGCCCGGTATTCAATCCGGCCGTGCACGACTGGACGGAGCACAAGGAAACGCTCGTGGCCTTCTGGTCGCAAGTGGCGTTGGGAGAACGCGGCTATAACGGCTCGCCGATGTCGGCGCATCAGAAGCACAACACGATTCGCGCGGCGCATTTCGATGACTGGCTTGCGCTATGGCGGGAGACGACGCGCGAGGTGCTCGATGAAGACGGTGCGGCGAAGATGATCGATTTCGCCGAACGCATCGGCCGCAGCCTGCGTTATGGGCTGGGTATTCCGATGCAGGGACGCGGGCTGGGGATTCCGCTCGTTTCCGTGGGCAAGTGAGGAACCGGCCGGCTCGACCGGCCCCCACCCGATATGGCGCTTACGCCAGCACAGCCAGCGCCGCGTCGTAGTTCGGCTCGTCGGCGATCTCGCCCACCATTTCCGCGTGCAGCACCTTGTCGCTCTCATCGAGCACGACGACTGCACGTGCGGCCAGGCCGGCAAGCGGGCCCGAAGCAAGGGCGACACCGTAGTTCTTGAGGAAGTCATGACCACGCAGCGTCGAGAGCGTCACGACGTTGTCGAGGCCTTCCGCACCACAGAAGCGCGCCTGCGCAAATGGCAGATCGGCGGAGATGCAGAGCACGACGGCGTTGTTCAGCTGCGATGCTTTCTGGTTGAACTGGCGAACCGACATCGCGCAGGTCGGCGTGTCGATGCTGGGGAAGATGTTGAGGATCTTGCGCTTGCCGGCAAACGTGCCCAGCGCGACGTCGGAGAGGTCCTTGGCGACCAGCGAGAATGCGGGAGCCTTGCTGCCTTCGGCGGGAAACGTGCCGTCGACCTGGACCGGATTGCCCTTCAGGGTGACTTGCGACATGAGCGTGCCTCAATGGATGGGGAAGTGGTCCGGCGACGATAGCGCCATGGCTGTCCCGAGGCAAAAGAAAAGCCGCCGGGCGTGACGCCAGGCGGCTTATCGGGACAGCCTGGTGAATCAGGCCTTCTGCGGCGCGATCACCTGCTCAATTGAACCGAAGATCGAAGCGCCCTGCGCATCGGTCACGTCGATCTTCAGCGTGTCGCCATACTTCAGGAACGGCGTCGTCGCCTTGCCGTCACGCAGCGTTTCGACGGTGCGCTGTTCGGCCAGGCAGGAGGCACCCTTGCTGGTGTCTTCGTTGGCGATGGTGCCGGAGCCCACGATGGTGCCGGCCGTCAGCGGACGCGTCTTGGCGGCGTGGGCCACCAGCTGCGCGAAGTTGAACTGCATGTCGACGCCGCATTCGGCCTCGCCGAACCACTGGTCGTTGAGCCAGGTGCGCATCGGCAGGTGCAGCTTTTCGTCCTTCCAGACATCGCCCAGCTCGTCCGGCGTGACGAACACCGGCGACAGCGCGGAGCGCGGCTTGCTCTGCAGGAAGCCGAAGCCCTTGGCCAGTTCGCCCGGAATGAGACCGCGCAGCGACACGTCATTGACGAGACCGACGAGCTGGATGTGTTCGGCGGCCTTGCCGGGCGACACAGCCATCGGGACGTCGTCGGTGATGACGACGACTTCAGCTTCGAGATCGATGCCGTATTCCTCGCTGGGCACGATCACGGGATCGCGCGGCCCAAGAAAGCCGGCGCTCACCGCCTGGTACATCAGCGGATCGACATAGAACGACTCCGGCACTTCCGCGCCACGCGCGCGACGCACGCGCTCGACGTGCGGCAAGTAAGCGCTGCCGTCGACGAACTCGTAGGCGCGCGGCAACGGCGCCGCCATGGCGGCGACGTCCAGTGGGAACACGCCCTCGGCTTCACCCGCGTTGAGCGATTCCGACAAGGCGTTCAGGCGCGGCGCGACATTCGACCAATCGTCCAGCGCCGCCTGCAGCGTGACGGCGATGCCGGTGGCCTTCACGGCGCGCGTCAGATCACGACTGACCACGATCAGGGTGCCGTCGCGACCGCCTTCCTTAAGACTGCCCAGTTTCATTGCGTATGCTCCGTATGCAGCGGCTTAGCCGCAGCCTTCAACGTAATCGATTTGCGGGGAAACACCCACGCGCCATTGCGTGACCTCGCCATCGGCGCTGACATCAAACACCAGGGACGTGCCCTGTGCGCCCGCCACGCGAATGGTGCTGGCCCTGGCCTCGTATTTGGCCGGTTGTTCTTCGAACTTGCCGGCGTACAACGCCAGCAACTCCACTTTGGTCATGCCGACACGGCCGCCACCGGGCGCCTTTTCCTTGTCGGTGCGCACGTCATAGCGCGCGAAGCGACCGTCTTCAAACATGAAACCCAGCGAGGGCTTGTCCTTGTCGTCGGCCGGATAGGCGTAGTGGCAGGTGGCGCCAGGCGCGGGCTCGGTCTGGCGAATCCCGCGGCCCTGTGTCGTCGCCAGCCAGGCCGTCGCGAACCGGGACTCATCCATGCCGAAGCGCGTGCTGCCATAGCCTTCCATGCCATCGGCTTCCAGCGCACCCGCTCGCGGCGCTTCTTCGACGCTGGCCGCCGCGACGGGAGTCGCCGTGGCGGCGGCCGTCGGTACCGATGTGGTTTCCGGTGCCTCGCTGTGGCTGCAAGCGGCGACAGCCATAGCCAGCGTGACGATAAGGCCCGTGCGCAAGATCTGCATGCGGATCAGCTCTCCTTGAAGTGCTTCTGTATCCCCTGCCAGCACTGATAGTAATCGCCCTGCAGCTGCGGCGCGCCCAGCGCCTGCAGCGTGGGGCGGATCACCTTGCGCGTTTCGAACATGAAAGCCATGGTGCCGGTCAGGTGATCGGGTTTGCTCAGATCAGCCTGCGTCGCCTTTTCGAAACTCGCCTCATCCGGGCCGTGGCCGCTCATGCAGTTGTGCAGGCTGGCGCCGCCGGGTACGAAGCCGCCGGCCTTGGCGTCATACGCGCCCTGGATGAGGCCCATGAATTCGCTCGCCACGTTGCGATGGAAGTACGGCGGGCGGAACGTATGCTCGGCCACCAGCCACCGCGGCGGGAAGATCACGAAATCGATGTTGGCCGTGCCGGGCGTATCGCTGGCCGAGGTCAGCACGGTGAAGATCGAAGGGTCCGGATGATCGACGCTGATCGAACCGACGGTGTTGTACAGCGTCAGGTCGTATTTGTACGGGGCGTAGTTGCCGTGCCATGCCACCACGTCGAGCGGCGAGTGGTTGATCTTTGCCGACCACAGGTTGCCCTGGAATTTGGCGACCAGCTCGAACGCACCCTCCACGTCCTCGTAGGCCGCGTGCGGCGTGAGGAAATCGCGTGGCAGCGCCATGGAGTTGGCGCCGATGGGGCCGAGGTCGGGAAGGCGCAAGAGCGCGCCGAAGTTCTCGCAGATGTATCCGCGCGCCTGACCATCGGGCAGCTCGACGCGGAAACGGATGCCGCGCGGAATCACGGCGATCTCCAGCGGCTTCACTTCGAGCACGCCCAGCTCGGTAGCCAGCACGAGTCGACCTTCCTGCGGCACGATCAGCAGCTCGCCATCGGCGTCGTAGAAGAAACGGCCTTCCATCGAACGATTCGCCGCATAGACATGGATGCCACAACCGCCCTGCTCGGCCGGTCCGCCGTTGCCGGCGATCGTGACGATGCCATCGATGAAATCGGTCGGCTCGGCGGGCATCGGCCACGGATCCCAGCGCAGTTGGTTCGGTGTGGCGGGGGCTTCTTCGAAGCGATTGTGGAACGACGCTTTGCCCAGCGGCTCGAACGGCTCGTGCATGGCGGCCGGACGGATGCGGTAGAGCCAGCTGCGACGGTTGAGGTGGCGCGGCGCGGTGAAGGCCGTGCCGGAGACCTGCTCAGCGTAAAGGCCGTGGGCCACCTGCTGGGGGGAGTTCTGCCCCTTCGGCAGGACACCCTCGATCGCTTCGCTGGCGAACTCGTTGCCAAAACCCGACTGGTAACCGCGCGCTTGGTTGGACATCGTCAATTCCTGGAAAGGTCTCGATTACGGCAATGACATTTCGCTACGCTTGGACGGCCTCACTCAAGGATCGAGGCCAAGACCGCTGCGAAACGCCATGTTGGTTGGATCGACTGCAACGTAACGACAGCACTACATCTACAAGGGGGACCACATGTCTGACCAGTACGCTTCGCTGGGCGAGGCCCGCAACAACCATTCCATCACCGACCTGAGCCAGCCACTGGCATCGGGCACGGGCTGGATGAAGTTCGTGGGCATCATGTCCATCATCCAGGGCGCCCTCACCGCCTTGACCATCGTCGGCATCCTGTTTGCCTGGCTGCCGATCTGGATCGGCGTCCTGGTCATGCAGTCGGCCGGTGCCGTCGAGCGCGCCAGCCAGACCGGGGATGCCGCCGCCCTCAAGGAGGGCCTGTCCAAGCTTCGCACCTACTTCGTGATCCAGGGTGTGCTGTGGCTCGTGATGTTCGGCATCTTCGCGCTGTACATCATCTTCTTTGGCGCGATGATGGCGACCGTGCTCAAGAATGGCGGCTTCCCGCACTGAGACTCGCGGCGTGGCCTTCTTCCCGAAGGCCACGCCCACGCGGCGTCTTACAGCACGCCGCGCTTCATCTGGTCACGCTCGATCGACTCGAAGAGCGCCTGGAAGTTGCCTTCGCCGAAGCCCTCGTTGCCCTTGCGCTGGATGATCTCGAAGAAGATCGGGCCGATGTTGTTCTGGGTGAATATCTGCAGCAGCTTGCGCTGCTTGGTCTCCGGATCGGCGTCGATCAGGATCTTGTTCTTCTTCAGGCGCGGCACGTCTTCGTTGTGATCGGGGATGCGCATGTCGATCACGTCGAAATAGGTTTCCGGCGTATCGAGGAACTCGACGCCCTGCTCGCGCATCGCTTCCACCGTGTCATAGATGTTGTCGGTAAAGCAGGCGATGTGCTGGATGCCTTCGCCGTGGTACGCGTCGAGGTATTCGTTGATCTGGCTCTTCGGATCGCTCGACTCGTTGAGCGGGATGCGCACGATGCCGTCCGGCGCGGTCATGGCCTTGGACACCAGGCCCGTCTTGGCGCCCTTGATGTCGAAGTAGCGGATCTCGCGGAAGTTGAACAGGCGCTCGTAGTAATCCGACCACTTCTGCATGTTGCCGAAGTAGAGGTTGTGCGTCAGGTGATCGATGAAGGTCAGGCCAAAACCCTTCGGGTGCGGGTCGACGCCGGCGATCGGCGCGTAGTCGCCGTCGTAAATGCTGCCCTTGTCGCCGTACTGGTCGACCAGGTACAGCATGCAGTCGCCGATGCCCTTCACCACCGGGGCGTTCACCGCCTTGGTGGCTTCCTTGTGGTCGACCGGCTCGCCGCCATTGCCCAGCACGGTCAGGCGAACCTCGGCCGACGGCTTCTGGAAGCGGATGGCGAAACCGGCGGCGCAGGGGCCATGCTTGGCGGCGAAATCGGCCGCGAAGGAGTCCGGGTCTTCATTGACCAGCAGATTCACGTCACCCTGGCGATACACGGTGATGTCGCGGGTCTTATGCTTGAGCACAGCGGTGAAACCCATGTGCTTGAACAGTGCATGCAGCTCGCCGCCACGGCCTGCCGGTGCCGCGAACTCCACGAATTCGAAGCCGTTGATCCCCATGGGGTTCTCGAAAGTGGTGACCTGCATGCCAAGATTGGGCTGCGCGTTCATGGGGATCTCCTGAGCGGGTTCGTTGGCGCCCTGCCCGTGGGTAGGGAAGCGCGCCGGCGGCCTGGGCCGATGGCCGCCACGCCCTGTAGCGTGCGACCTCGGGTATAAGACTCGCGTTATAGTTACATATGAAACCATTTGCAAGGAGCGATGCAGCAGTGCCTGCCGATCACACGCCCGACCATGCGCCCCTGGAGCTGGAGCACTTCCTGCCCTACCGGCTATCGATCCTCTCCAACACGGTGAGCCAGTCGATCGCCGACGACTACCAGAAAAGGTACGACCTGAGCATGACCGAATGGCGCGTGATGGCCGTGCTGGCGCGCTTCGAAGGCCTGTCAGCCCGCGAGGTGGCCGAGCGCACGGCGATGGACAAGGTGGCCGTCAGTCGCGCCCTCGCCCGCCTGGTCGAGGCCGGTCGCGTCCATCGCGGCACGCACGATGGCGACAAGCGCCGCTCCGTGCTGGCCCTCAGCGACGTCGGCTGGGAAGTCCATGACGTGGTGGCGCCCATGGCGCGTGCGCACGAGCGCGAACTGCTGGAAAAGCTCGACGAGCAGGAGCGCGAGTGGCTCAACCGGATTCTCGACAAGCTGTCGCCGGTGGGCGGGTCGTAAAGCCTCCGCCAAGCCGGCACAAAAAAAAGAGCCCGCGATGCGGGCTCTTTTTGTTTCCAATGCGAGGCGCCTTACTTCACGCCATGCATCAGTCGCGCAATAAGCGGCGCGATCAGGAACAGCAGGGCGCCCGCGATCGCCAGCAGCCAGAAGCCCCAGGTGTAACCGGACAGCGCCGAATGCACGGTCATGCCGCCTTCGCCGCTGATCAGACCGGCGAAGATGCCCGACAGGTTGTTACCGATACCCGTGGAGAGGAACCAACCACCCATGCCGAAACCGACAAGGCGGACCGGCGCCAGCTTGGTCACCATGGACAGGCCGATCGGAGACAGGCACAGCTCACCCACCGACTGGATCACGTACACCATGAACAGCGTCCAGAAGGGGATCTTGCCCGCGTCGTTGACCATGCTGGACAAAGCGACCATCAGCAGCAGGAAGGCGAGGCCATTGAAGATCAGGCCCAGGCCGAACTTACGCGGGATCGACGGATTGTTCCGGCCCATCTTCAGCCAGAGCCAGGCCAGGATGGGAGCAATCGTGATGATGGCCAGCGAGTTGACCGACTGGAACCAGCCCACCGGGAAGATCCAGCCACCAAACGAGCGATCAACAATCTTGTCGGCAAGGAAGTTGAACGAGCTGCCGGCCTGCTCGAAGAACATCCAGAACAGCACGTTGAACACAAAGATCAGGAGCATCGCAATCGCACGATCGCGCGCCACTTTGCCCTCGCGAATACCTTCAGCGAGGATCAGGCCACAAAGCACCAGGAACATCGGTGCCAGCACCCACCAGTTAAGCATCGCGGCATCGATGGTCAGCAGGAAGTAAACCGCCGGGATGGCCACCAGTGCGCCGACGAACGTCAGTAGCACGCGACCGGCACCTTCGCCACCCACGGGCGGACGACCAATGCTCTGAAGCTCGCGACGGCCGAACCAGAACCACACCAGGCTCAGCAGCATGCCGATGCCCGACACGATGAACACGATTTTGTAGGCGGGCATGCCGTCGGACCCAAACACCTTGTCCGAAAGCCAGCCAGTAAGGATCGGCGAGATCATCGCGCCGAGGTTGATACCCATGTAGAAAATGGTGAAGCCCGAATCGCGGCGTTCATCGCCCTGACGATACAGGCTGCCCACCATGGTCGAAATATTGGGCTTGAACAGGCCATTGCCCGCGATCACCGTCGCCAGGCCCAGCTTGAACACTTCCTCGTTCGGAATCGCGATCATGAACAGGCCAGCCGCCATGATGGCGGCTCCCAGCAGGATCGAGCGCTGATAGCCGATGACCCGATCAGCCACGTAGCCACCGAAGATCGCTGCCGCATACACGAGCGCCAGGTACGCACCATAGAGCTGGCTGGCCGGCTGCTCACCGGTTCCACTGCCCTGATAGAACTGGGCCACGATGTACAGGGTCAGCGCCCAGCGGATGCCGTAGAACGCAAAGCGTTCCCAGAATTCGGTCATGAAGAGCATCCACAACGGTCGTGGATGGCCCATGCGTTCGGGAAACGCCGGCACCGCGGGTGCGGCGGTAGAGGTGGTGTCGGTCATGCTGGCCCCTTGGGTCGTACGGAGGTCAGATCGGCACTCGCGTGCGGATCAAATGGAATTCTCCGGGCAGTAGTAACCGGCAGCGGCCTTTGACGTCAATTGCAGCGCAGCATGAATCGGATGGTTCTTAGGGACCTTGGGGGTGTAAGGCGTTAGAACGAAGTTAGGGCTCAGGTCCCGAGCACAGTGCGGACATCCAGCAGTTCGGGAAAGAACTCCAGGTCCAGCGCCTTCTTCAGGAACGACACGCCCGACGAACCGCCGGTGCCACGGCGATGGCCGATGATGCGTTCGACCGTTTTCATATGGCGGAAACGCCAAAGCTGGAAACTGCCCTCCACATCCACCAGCTGCTCGCACATGTGGTATTCGGGCCAGTACTCCGCACGGTTCTCATAGATGCGCTTGAACACCGGCAACAGGCCTTCGTGGCGCGTATGCGGCTGGCTCCAGTCGCGCGCCAGCAGTTCGGCCGGGACGGCATGACCGCGCCGGCCCAGGTAGGCCAGGAATTCGTCGTAAAGACCCGGGGCGTCAAGCACCGCCTGCAGGGCCGATTGCGCCGCCGGGTCGTGCGCAAACACCGCCAGCATCTGGGCGTTCTTGTTACCCAGCAGGAACTCGATCTGGCGGTACTGGAGCGACTGGAAGCCCGAGGACGGGCCCAGGATGTCGCGGAATTCCAGATACTCGGAGGGGGTAAGCGTCTCCAGGACGCCCCACTGCTCGAACAGCTGCCGCTGCACCTGCTTCACCCGTGCCAGGATCTTCAGGCAGGGGTCCAGGTCGTCCCGCTTGAGGTGCGCGATGGCGGACTTCAGCTCGTGGATGATCAGCTTCATCCACAGCTCCGCCACCTGGTGCTGCACGATGAACAACATCTCGTCGTGGTGCGGGGGCTGGCTCTGGGGCTGCTGGGCACTGAGGAGCACGTCCAGGCGCAGGTAGCCGCCATAGGTGAGCCGTCCGTTCAGGTCCAGCTCGATGCCGGCCTCCAGGTCACGCCGATTGTCCGTCATGAGGTTCGTTCTGGCGGGAAAGGTCGCATGGTAACCGGGTTGGGCACGCCGCTCGAAACCCTTGCGCAAGGTCCTGCGGTTAAAGGCAAATCCCCTCCTCAGTACCGCCGCGAATGCTGCGGCGTACCTTGCGGCGCAACATCCCCTCCTGATATCAAATGCGGTCTTGTCCGGGCCTTTTGTGCGCGCTTGACCTCACTGGATGGGTCGCCGCCGTTCCCGCACCTCACACCCATTCCCCTACTCACTCCGGGAGCGAGTCGTGTCCATCGCCGCCAAGTTTGAAATCGAATATCTGCAGTACCTCGATGCCGAAGGCAACCAGGTCCGTGACGACCTGCCAGCATTCGCAAGTGATCTCGACCACATGGTCGAGCTGTACAAGCTGATGTTGTCCACGCGCGTGTTCGACGCCAAGTCGGTCGCCTTGCAGCGCACCGGCAAGCTCGGCACCTACGCCAGCTGCCTGGGCCATGAAGCGGCCCACGTCGGCATCGGCAGCGCCATGAAGCCCGAAGACGTGCTCGCGCCGAGCTACCGCGAATACGGCGCCCAGCTGTATCGCGGCGTGCAGCCGCGCGAGGTCTACATGTACTGGGGCGGCGACGAGCGCGGCAACGACTACCAGAAGGAACCGGCGCGCCACGACTTTGCGTGGTCGGTGCCGATCGCCACGCAGTGCCTGCACGCCGCCGGCTCCGCGCTGGCGTTCAAGATCCGCAACGAGAAGCGCGTGGCCGTGTGCACCATCGGTGACGGCGGCTCGTCCAAGGGCGACTTCTACGGCGCCATCAACATCGTCGGCGCGCAGAACCTGCCGATGGTCGCGGTGATCGTCAACAACCAGTGGGCCATCTCGGTGCCGCGCAAGATCCAGTCCGGCGCACCGACGCTTGCCCAGAAGGGCATCGCGGCCGGCCTGTTCTCCATCCAGGTCGACGGCAACGACATCATCGCCGTGCGCAAGGCCATGGAAGACGCGCTCGAACGCGCGCGCAACGGTGAAGGCGGCTCGGTGATCGAAGCGGTGACCTACCGCCTCGCCGACCACACCACCGCCGACGACGCCCGTCGTTACCGCGGCGAGCAGGAAGTGAAGGACGCCTGGGCACGTGAGCCGATGAAGCGCCTGCGCAACTGGCTGGTCGCCAAGGGCGTGTGGGACGACGCCAAGGAAGAAGCCTGGAAGGCCGAGTGCGACGAGTGGATGGATAACGAGGTGAATGCTTACCTCGAGACCAAGACCCAGCCGGTCACCGCGATGTTCGATTACACCTTTGCCGAAGTGCCGGCGGATCTCGCCAAGCAGCGCGACCTCGCCATTTCGCTCGACAAGAAGGCTCACTAAGTCATGGCACAAATCACTCTCATCGAAGCCGTCACCCAGGCGCTTGCGTATGAAATGGCACACGACGAAAGCGTCGTGGTGCTGGGCGAAGACGTCGGCGTGAACGGCGGCGTGTTCCGCGCCACCCAGGGCCTGCAGGAAAAGTTCGGCGAACTGCGCGTGCTCGACACGCCGCTGGACGAAACCACCATCGCCGGCGTCACCGTGGGCATGGCTGCCCAGGGCATGAAGCCGGTCGCCGAAGCGCAGTTCGAAGGCTTCATCTACCCGATGATGGAGCAGATCGCGTGCCACGCCGCGCGCCTGCGCAACCGCACGCGCGGTCGCATCACCGTGCCGGCCGTGTGGCGCGCACCGTGGGGCGGCGGCATTCGTGCGCCGGAACATCACTCCGAAGCCAACGAACATCTGTTCACCAACATCCCGGGCCTGCGCGTGGTGATGCCGTCATCACCGGCGCGCGCCTATGGCCTGCTGCTCGCCGCCATCCGCGATCCGGATCCGGTGATGTTCTTCGAGCCCAAGCGCATCTATCGCCAGTACAAGGAAGAAGTGCCGGATGACGGCGAGGCTCTGCCGCTGGACGTGTGCTTCGTGCTGCGCGACGGCACCGACGTCACCATCGTCACCTGGGGCGCCCAGGTGAAGGAAGCGCTGGAAGCCGCCGACGCCCTCGCCGCCGACGGCATCAGCGCCGAGGTGATCGACGTGGCCACGCTGACCCCGCTCGACTTCGACACCATCGCCGAGTCGGTACAGAAGACCGGCCGCTGCGTGATCGTGCACGAAGCTCCGAAGACCGCCGGTTTCGGTGCCGAAATCGCCGCGCGCCTGGCCGAGGAATGCATGTACGACCTGCTGGCTCCAGTCGAGCGCGTCACCGGCTACGACACGCACATCCCGCTGTTCCGCCTGGAAATGAAGTACCTGCCGAGCACCGAACGCGTCGTCGAAGCCGCCAAGCGCACCCTGGCTGCAAGCTGAGAGCGTGAATGGTGAATAGAACATAGTGAATGGGAAGAGCGCGGCGCGGAAAATCCGCAACACGCCGCTCTCCCCATTCACCATTCACCATTAACTATTTACCCCTTCAAAGTCCGGAATCCACAACATGGCCGACATCAAGACATTCCACCTGCCCGACCTCGGCGAAGGCTTGCCCGACGCCACTATCGTCGAATGGCATGTGAAGGAAGGCGACTACATCAAGCTCGATGCCCCGCTGGCTTCGATGGAAACGGCCAAGGCCGTGGTGGACGTGCCGTCGCCGTACACCGGCACGGTCAAGAAGCTCTACGGCGCCCCGGGCGACATCATCGAAACCGGTTCGGCCCTGGCCGACTTCGAGCCCGATCCGAACGCCAAGCAGCGCGCCGAAGCCGAGTCGACCGGCCATCACCATGGCCCGAAGAAGAGCGTGGGCAGCCCGGCCGCCGATGACGCAGCCAAGGTCGTGGCGTCCGATGAAGGCGGCGAAGTGGAAACCGCCACCAAGGCCGATCGTGAAGACGAAGGCACCGTCGTTGGCGCGATGATCAGCGGCAATGCCGTGCACGTGGAACAGGTCAGCAGCGCCGGTGGCGTGAAGGCCGTCCCGGCCGTGCGCGCACTCGCCAAGAAGCTCAAGGTCGACCTCGCCCGCGTCCGCGCCACCGGCGCCGACGGCGTGATCACCATGAAGGACGTGAAGGACGCCGCCGCCAATGGCAGCGCCGCGCTCGGTGCCGCCCCGGCCCGTGCCGTGCCCGCCTCGGCCGGTCGCCACCTGGCGCCGGAACTGCCGGAGCCGGGCCCTGCCCCGAGCCGCACCCCCGTGTCGCTCGCCGGCAAGCCGGTGCGCACCGCCCCGCCGAGCCAGCAGGCCAGCGGCCAGCCGGAACAGCTCAAGGGCGTGCGTCGCAACATGGCCCGCGTGATGGCCGAAGCCCACGCCAACGTGGTGCCCACCACGCTGGTCGATGACGCCGACCTGCACGCCTGGATCGGCAAGCAGGACATCACCGCCCGCCTGATCCGCGCCATCGTTGCCGCGTGCAAGGCCGTGCCGGCCCTCAATGCCTGGTTCGACGGCAAGAACCTCACCCGCACGCTGCATCCGCACGTGGACATCGGCATCGCCGTGGACACCGACGACGGCCTGTTCGTGCCGGCCCTGCGCAACGCCGACGTGCTCGACGGCGCTGGCGTGCGTGCGGCGATCAAGCGTCTGCGTTCGCAGGTGGAAGATCGCTCGATTCCGGCATCGGAACTGTCGGGCTACACCATCAGCCTGTCGAACTTCGGCATGTTCGCCGGTCGCTACGCGACGCCGGTGGTGGTGCCGCCGACCGTCGCCATCATCGGCGCCGGCAAGCTGTGCCACGACGTCGTCGCCGTGATGGGTGGCATCGAAGTGCATCGCCGCATGCCGATCAGCCTCACCTTCGATCACCGCGCCGCCACCGGTGGTGAAGCGGCACGCTTCCTGAAGGCACTGCTCGACGATCTCGCTGCACCGAACTGATCGCCGCAAGACGATCGACGAAAGGGCGCCCTGGTGGCGCCCTTTTTTTTCGCCATTCGCACGGCCGCGCAAGACGCTCGTGAACAAAGTCCGAGCAACCCCAAGCGACAGCTCCGGGAAAGCACCCCGACGATACTTTCGCGTAACAAGCGCTCGACTAGGCTTGCGCTTCCCCGTCGCGGAGCACGCGTCCATGCATCACAGCCGCTTGTCCAACCTGGTCATTGACTGCCGCACGGATGATCTGAAGGAAGCCACGGAGTTCTGGAGCAAGGCGCTCGGAAAACCGGTCGTCTCCTTCGATCAGGATGGCGACGGCAAGTATGCGGAACTGGCCACGATGGACGACGAGATGGCGGTGTTGCTCCAACGCGTGGACCACGAAAGCCGCGTGCACCTGGACATCGAAACCGACGACCTCGATGCAGAAGTCGGTCGACTGGAAAAACTCGGTGCGAAACGCCTGGATTTCCTGCACGGCCGCTGGTGGGTGATGCAGGCACCGAGCGGGCATCGATTCTGCGTCGTGCAACGACAGCGCGAATCCTTCGGCCCCCATCTCAATCGCTGGGACTGACGGAACGTAGCCTGCCACCATGCAAGCCTCCTTCTTCGACAACGGCCCCCGCAGCTTCATCGACGACGCCACCGGTCCGCTGGTGTATTACCCCGACGTGGTCGGAGGCGACATCGCCGATGCGTGGCACGCTCAGCTGTTTCGCCAGATCGACTGGCGCTTTAGTTCGCGCATGATGTACGAGCGCGTCGTCGAGGTGCCGCGCCTGCACACGCACTATCGCCTGGACGATGCTTCGCTGCCGGAAGTCGTGACCGAAGCTCTGGCAGTGGTCCGCAGCTATGTCGATGCGCCGTTCAACAGTGTTGGCCTCAACCTCTATCGTGATGAGAACGACAGCGTCGCTCCACACAACGACCGACTCGACGGACTGGTCGAAGGTGAACCGATCGTCCTGCTGTCACTGGGTGCCGTCCGGCAACTGGTGGTCCGGCGCAAGGAGCCTCCCCATCGCAAGCTCACCATCGACATGGAACCGGGCAGCCTGCTGGTGATGGGATGGTCGACACAGCTTCATTACGACCACGGCATTCCCAAACTGAAACACCGCACGGGTTCGCGCATCAGCCTGGCCTTTCGCGTGCGAAAGCCTGATCAGAACACGGACGACTGAACACGCCAACGAGCAACGCGCGATGACCTGCTACGCGCCATCGCTTTCGTCTGGATGTCCATTGGCAAAGGCGATCTCGCGCGCCACCCACCACGCCTTCCACTCCTGCAACACGTCGATCACTTCGCGATCATGCTCGGGGTTGTGCCCCACGCCCATGTGCTCGGTGCTCAGCGTTCGCAGATAGGCCGCCAGTGCATCGCCCGAGCTGTCGTTATCCTGTCGCAACAACTTGACGACTTCCGGCACGTAGCTTTCGTACTCGTCGCGCGCCTGCGGTACGCCAGCGACGCGAAGGGGGTCCCACAGGTAGTGCAGTACTTCGTCCACGCGACGTCGAAACGCTCTCTCCTGTGCGGAAAGCCCCATGGCCACACTCCCCTGCTGGAATCCCCGGCGCCAGCATGCCACGCAATGCGCGCCAACAACACGTAGACGCGCATTGGAGCCACAATGGACACCCGCCCCAGCGTGCGAGAGTCATGCCCCGCTTCCTGTTACGCCTGATGCCCGGCCTGCGCGAGCTGCTGCATTACAAGCGCGAATGGTGGCGCCCCGACCTCCAGGCCGGCCTGTCGGTGGCCGCCGTGTCGTTGCCGGTCAGCATCGCCTATGCGCAGCTGGGTGGGTTCAGTCCGATCACGGGTCTCTACAGCACGGTACTGCCGATGATCGCCTATGCGTTCTTCGGCTCATCGCGGCAGATGATCATGGGCCCCGATGCGGCGACCTGCGCGGTGTTCTTCGCCACGCTGGCACCACTGGCGGTACCGGGCAGCGATGAGTACCTCGCACTGGCCGTATCGATCACCATCCTCTCGGGCCTGTTCTGCATCGTGGCGGGGCGCTTCCGGCTGGGATTCCTGGGCGATTTTCTTTCGCGTCCCATCCTGATCGGCCTGCTCAATGGCGTCGCCGTCACCATCCTGGTCAGTCAGTCCGGCAAGGTGCTCGGCCTCTCGCTCCAGGGGCGGGACACCATCGGGCAGGCGATGTCGCTGTTCACGCAGTGGCGCCATCTGCATTGGCCCACTGTGCTGTTATCGGCCGGCACCTGCGGCGTGTTCGTCAGCATCAAGGTGTTCTGGCCACGCGGGCCCGCGGCCTTGCTGGCCGTGGTGAGCGCCCTGCTCGCCTCGTTCTTGCTCAAGCTGCCAGAGCGCGGTGTGGCGATCATCGGCGACATTCCGTCCGGATTTCCCGACTTCGTATGGCCGTCGTTTCCGCACGAAGCGCTGGGCGCACTGGTGCCTGCCTCGCTGGCGATCCTGCTTGTCAGCTTCAGCAGCACGATGCTGACGAGCCGCAGTTTCGCCAGCCGTAATGGTTACCACGTCGACGGCAACCAGGACCTGGTCGCGCTCGGCACGACGCATCTGGCGGCTGCACTGAGCCAGGGCTTCGCGGTCGGTGGTTCCAGCTCGCGCACGCTGGTGAATGATCAGGCCGGCGGCAAGAGCCGCATGGTATCGATTGTCGCCGCGCTTACCGTATTGCTGGTGCTGTTCTTCCTCACCGACGTGCTGGCGGCCATGCCGCTGGCCGCACTGGGCTCGATCCTGGTGGTTTCGGCGGTCGGCCTGATCGACTTCGGCGGCTTGCGCGAGCTGCGGCGCTTCAGCCGCGCCGAGCACCTGCTGGCGCTGGCGACGATGGCAGGCGTGATTCTCTTTGGCGTGATGTCCGGCATCGTGGTGGCCGTGGCCATCGCCCTGCTTCGCTTCCTGACGCAGGTGACGCGTCCGGCCGAACAGCTCTTCGGGCGCATCCCCGGTTACGACGGCTTCTACGAACTGGCGCATTACCCGGAGGCGCGTGCGGTGCCGGGTCTGCTGATCTATCGTTTCGAATCGCCGCTGACGTTCTTCAACGCGGATTATTTCCGCCGTCGCGTGACCAGCCTGGTCAAGGCCAACAACCCGCGATGGGTGGTTATCGATGCCATCTCGATGACCAAGAACGACATCACGGGATTCCATGCGCTGGAAGAATTGCGGCAGGGACTGGCCGCACGCAAAGTGCAACTGGTGATTGCCGGCCGCACCGTGCAGGTACTCAATCGCCTGCGCGCCATCGGCATGGATCCGGAAGACACCGGCGTGCTGTTCTTCCCGTCGCGACAGGCCGCGCTGGCGGCCTATCTTGCCGAATACGGACCGTTCGAGGGCGTGGACCCGTCGCGCCTGCTGCCGGCTTTCCTGCGCGGCGGCACGGGCCAGCGCGCCGCGGAAACTAGCTGACGGGTTACTTCGTGCGCCAGATCGCCTGGCGCACGAGCATGGCGATCACCAGCACCAGCACGCAGGCGCCATAGCCATACAACGCCGGCAGCACCTGCTGCCAGATGGCGCCACTGGAAGGCCCGAACTCGCCGACATCCGGCACGGTGGCCGCGTCGAAGCCGAGCACGGCGCACTGTACGGCAGCCACTGCCGATATGAGCAAGGCCGCCCAGTCGAAGGCACGGCGCGCACCGGTGCGCGGCAGGCTCTTGGGATAGGCCCAGTAGGCCCAGCCCAGGATGAGCAGCCACGGTGCCAGCAGCAGGATGGCGAGATAACGCATCAGTTCGAGCCCCAGTTGGTTCGGTGCCCGCCGCGCGATTATTCGATCGCGGCGAGCTGGTCCAGTGCCTCGCGCAGGCGTGCGAGGGCGTCGTCACGTGCCTGTTCATTGCCGTAGTCGGGCGTAGTGCCGATGAGCTCGCCGTCCATTTCCAGACGCAGCGAGGTCGGCTCCACTTCGATCACTGCCGATGTGGCCGTGGGACCCTTCAGGTGCTTCTGAAAGACACCGGCCGCCTTCGGATCGGCGAACGAACGCGACAGCAGCAATTCTTCGCCCTCGGCGGAGAACAGACGGAAACGGAAGCTACCATCGCCATCGCGGAAACTGGCGAAGCGCGGCAATTTGCCCGTCCTGCCGGCGGGCTTGTCGGCCGCCGCTGCCGGGGCGATGCCTACCGAAATGCCGGAGCGCAGGCCAATCGCATCACGCAGCTCGGCGATCTTCGGCGCGGCGATGGCGCGAGCCTTGCGGGCGCCTTCCTGCAGGATCTCCTCGATCACCTGCGGACGCGCGATCAGCGCATCGTAGCTTTCGCGCATCGGGGCAATGTCGGTCTCGATGCGCTCGAACAGCACCTGCTTGGCCTCTCCCCAACCGATGCCGTCCACCAGTGCCTGGCGGAATGCGGTCGACTCGGACTCGCTGGCGAAGGCGCGGAAAATGGTGAAGAGCGACGAGCTGTCCGGATCCTTCGATTCACCCGGCAGGCGCGAGTCGGTGACGATGCGCATGATCGAGTCACGCAGGTGCTTCTGGCCACCGGCGAAGAGCGGAATGGTGTTGTCATAGCTTTTGGACATCTTGCGACCGTCGAGGCCGGGCAACGTAGCCACCTGCTCTTCGATGTGCGCTTCGGGCAGCGCGAAGAATTCGCGACCGTAGATGTGGTTGAAACGCTGCGCGATGTCGCGTGCCATTTCGATGTGCTGGATCTGGTCGCGACCCACCGGCACCTGCTGCGCGTTGAACGCCAGGATGTCGGCGGCCATCAGCACCGGGTACATGTAGAGGCCCGCCGTGACACCTGCGTCGGCGTCTTCGCCCGTCTCGACGTTCTTGTCGACCGAGGCCTTGTAGGCATGCGCACGATTGAGCAGGCCCTTCGCAGTGACGCAGGTAAGGAACCACATCAGTTCGGGAATTTCAGGGATGTCCGACTGGCGATAGAACGTGACGCGCTGCGGGTCGAGGCCGGCGGCCAGCCACGTCGCGGCGATTTCCAGGCGCGAGCGCTCGATGCGGGCCGGGTCATCGCTCTTGATGAGCGCGTGGTAGTCGGCCATGAAGTAAAACGCATCGACGTCCGCGCGAAGGCTGGCCGTCACGGCGGGCCGAATGGCGCCGACGTAGTTGCCCAGGTGCGGCGTGCCGGTGGTGGTGATGCCAGTCAGTACACGGGTCTGCATGAGTATTTGCTTTGTAGGAGTTATGTCAGCGGATCAGCGTGGACTTGCCAAACAACGATTCCACCAGGTCGACGGCGAGTTTGGCCGTCTGGTTGCGTTTGTCGAACGCGGGATTGAGTTCGACGATGTCGAGCGAGGCGAGTCGGCCGGAGTCGGCGATCATCTCCATGCACAACTGTGCTTCACGGTAATTCGGGCCACCGCGCACCGTGGTACCGACACCCGGCGCGATGCTCGGATCGAGGAAGTCGACATCGAAGCTGACGTGCAGGTGCGTGTTTTCGTCCACGCCTTCAAGCGCCTCTTCCATCACGCGCTTCATGCCGACTTCGTCGATATGGCGCATGTCGTGAATGGCGACCTTCGCTTCCCGCACAAGGCGTTTTTCGCCTTCGTCGACCGAACGAATGCCGATCTGGCGGAAGACCTCCGGTGACGTGGCCGGCTTGCTGCCGCCCAGCGTGGTCAGTTCTTCCGGACCCATGCCACACAGGCACGCGACGGGCATGCCGTGCACGTTGCCCGACGGCGTGATCTCGGCCGTGTTGAAGTCGGCGTGCGCGTCGAGCCACAGGACGCGAAGCTTCTTGCCCTGCTCGCGGCAATGGCGCGCCACGGCGGTGATCGAACCGATCGCCAGGCAATGGTCGCCACCAAGCATCACCGGAAGGCGCCCGGCCGATAGTTCGGTGTAGATGGCCGTGTAGACCGCGCGGTTCCAGGCCACCACGGCCGGCAGATGGCGATAGCCCTCCTCCGGCGGCAGCCAGGGATTGATCGGCCCTTGCAGGTTGCCGCGATCGACCACCTCGATGCCACGGCGCACGAGCCGATCCATCAGGTTGGCGACGCGCAGGGCCTCGGGCCCCATCGAGGCACCGCGGTGTCCGGCGCCGATGTCGGTGGGTACACCGATCAGGGATACAGCCTGCTTGCCCATGTTTCCTCGACTACGACGCTGTGGTTCTAAGGTTGCGCACCCGCTTCGCGCACCAGCGGGAGTTTTTCCTCGCGCCAGGCGTTCATGCTGCCATCAAGGAGGCGCACGTGGGTGTAGCCCCGTGCCTCCAGGATTTCCTGGGCCTTGGCGGCGCGACGGCCGGAAACGCAGTAGACGACGATTTCCCGGTCGCGCGGCACGCCAAGCGCAGTGTAGCGCCCGGATAGTTGCTCTACGGGGACATTGAGGGCGCCTTCGATGTGGCCGTCGCGGAACTCGTCGGCGCGACGGACATCGAGCAGGAACGGAGCCTGCCCGGCTTGCTGGCGCTGGATCAGCTCGGTGCGCGCAAGCGGCGCATCGGCGGCTCCCGCCGCACCGGCCAGGACCAGAAGGATGACCAGGGCGGCAAGGCGCATGCGGGATCCTCGAAATGGTGCCGACAGTCCGACTCGAACGGACGACCTACCGCTTACAAGGCGGTTGCTCTACCAACTGAGCTATGCCGGCGAAGCCCTGCAGTCTAGCAGGACGACCGCAGCGCACTCAAAAACAACCGGTGCTGTGCGAACCGACGCCGGGGCCACGGACTTTGCTGCGCCAGTCGAAACGACTGCCGTCGGCCACGGCCAGGTCCAGCCAGTATTCGGGCACGGTCTCCGTACGCTCGGTCATCAGCGCGGAGAAACCCGCCGCGACCACTTCGTCGCGGCGTTTGCGGGCATTGGCCGGGTCCTTGAACAGGCCCAGCGAGATGGTGTTGGGCTGGCCGCCCGAACCCACCACGAAGTAGTCGTCGATATGCGCGGCACTGAGACGACGCGCCTGTTCCAGCGCCTGTTCGCGGCTGGCGCTGGCCGGCAGGTAGACCCACCAGCCGCGGGACTGGGTCGTCTGCTCCTGGCGCGAGCGCATGCGCGCCGCCTGCGCGGTCAGGGCGGCGCGCGCCGTGCGCATGTCCTGTGGCGTCGGGAACGGGCCGATCGAGATGCAGGTGAAGCTGTTCGGCTTTGGCGCCGGACGGGGCAGTTCCGCAGCCGGTGCCACCGTCGAGGCGGCCGCCGTCGTGGGGCCGGATACGCTGCTGGCCTGCGCGGTGGCGCCGCTGGTTGCCGGCGTGACGGGCACGGGCTCGGGTGCGACCGGTCGCTCGGACAACAGGCGCAGCTGGGGCACGCCCGAATCGGCCGCGCTGCGATTGCGCGCATCGTCCTGCCCCAGCCACAGCCATGCGCCGACGGCGATATTCAGGGCGATCAGGAGGACGAAGAACAGACGAACCAGCATCAGGACACCGCGCAACGAATCGGAAACGACATTCTAGGAAGCCCTACCCACGCCGGACTGCGCATTCGCCCACACGTCCAGTCCATGCAGCACACCGTCGGCGACGAGTTCGACCGGCAGCGCCAGCAACGATTTCAGACTTTCCCCGTCACCGCCGCCGATGCGAACCACGGCGTTCGCACCCAGCGCGGGCGACATGTGGGCCACAAAGCGTTCCACCAGCGCAGCTGCGGCCTGCCAGCATCCGGACGCGACGGCGTCGGCGGTATTGTCGGCGGCATCGACGACGCGGCCCGGGCGTTCGGGACGAACGCGCGCGGTGGCACCCAGCAGCGATTGCTGCATGAGCTGCGGGCCGGGTGCGATCAGACCGCCCAGATGATGACCGTCGTCCGTCAGGGCATCGAGCGTCAGCGCGGTGCCGACGCCGACCAGGACGCAGGCGCCAACGCCGTCGGCATGCGCGGCGACCATCGCCAGGAAACGATCGATGCCCAGCCGGTGCGGCTCGGCATAGGCATTGCGCACACCGCAGCCGTCGGCTGGCGTGCGTACCCAGTTCGGCGCGATACCCCAACGTGCGGCCAGCACCTCTTCCACCACGCGCTCTCGCGCCGCATCAACCACGGACGCAGCCCACACTTCGGTGGGCGCATCGTGCGGCGCCCAGGCGGCGCGGAGGCCGGTGGCGATATCGTCGTCCCAGCTGATGGCATCGCGATTCATGGCATCTACCGCGCCGGGCAGCCACCATTTCAGGCGCGTGTTGCCGAGATCGAGCAGAAGCCTCATGCGCGTCGCACCGATACGTCGGCGCTGTCGAAGCTCTGCAAGCCTTCCTCGGTACGCACGCAAAGGGCGCCGCGCGCATCCACGCCCGCGCCCACGCCGTCCCATTGCGCCTGCGGACCTTGCACGCGCAACGGTGCGCCGCGCAGCAGGTCGTGGCTTGCGTAGTCATCGACGAAACCGGCAAAGCCCTGGCGGTCGAATTGATCCAGGCCCTCGCACAACGCCGTGATCAGGGCGGCGGCGACGCGATTTCGATCCGGCGCCTCACCACCTGCCAGGGTAGCCAGATCACTGATCGGCTGGCCCGCCTGCTGGCGCAGGGCATCGGTGAGCCGCAGATTGAGACCGATGCCGATGACCGCCGCGCACGGTCCCTGATACTCACCACTGAGTTCGACCAGGATGCCCGCGAGCTTGCCGTCCGGCGTCAGCACGTCGTTCGGCCATTTGAGCCCGGCATCGCACAGACCCAGGGCACCCAGCGCGCGCATCACGATGACGCCCACGGCGAGCGAAAGGCCGGTCAAGGAGGCGAAACCGCCATCGAAGCGCTTCAGGCACGAGAGATACAGATTGAGTCCCGGCGGCGACAACCAGGTGCGGCCCCGGCGACCGCGCCCGGCGCTCTGCGTCTCGGCGATCACGACGCTCAGGTCCGGCGCGGCGGCACCGCGTCGCTGCAGTTCGCTGGACGTCGAATCGATTTCCCAGACCACGTCGAGCGCACCCAGGCGCTTGCGCCATGGGGTTGGCACGCCAGCGCGAATGGCCTTGGCATCGAGCATCTGGATGGGCCACGGCAGGCGGTAACCCGCCGAGCCACGCGCTTCGATGGGAACTCCGCGCGACCGCAAGGCTTCGATCTGTTTCCAGACGGCAGCACGCGTCACGCCGAAATGCTCGGCCAGTGCTTCGCCGGACATGGCTTCGCCCCCGGCCAGCTTGGTCAGCAATGGTTGCGCCTGCATCAAAGAATCATCGCCATTCAAAGGACCCGGAACGCTGACCCGAGGGCCGCCGGGATACATGGAGTACGCCGTAAACCGGGGCATCTTAGAGCCTCCGTTCCGCGCTGTGGAGCATGGTCGCCGAAAGTCATGGCTCAGCGTGATTGCGACGCATGATCGCCCAACAAATCAGGCATTTCCCAGTGTTTGAGGACGCCATCGTCGATGCACGGACGCGACATTTCCTCCGGGTCATGACCTTTGGGACTGTTGACTCAGTCGTTTCCTATCGTGGGCACTGGCATCCGCCTCCCGATTCTGAGACGATCCGGACCTTCGCTAGCGGATCAAGGGGTTGAGCCGCCATGGGCATCCGGACATATCTATTCATCGGCATCATCTCTGTCGGCAGCCTCCAGGTTGCAGCGGCAGCAGACGCTGATGCGCGTGATATCAACGCCCTGCAGCGCTCCTCGGTCGATGCCTCGGGCACGCGTGACGTCAGCGGCAACGGCGGTGATGCGCTGGGCGTGACCCACAGCAGCAGCACGCCCTCCCAGGCCAGCCCGACCAACGGCAGCAATAACGAAAACTGCCCGACCGATGGCTCGTCCGACGCGCAGCACAGCCGCCGCGTGAATATTGGCTGGCAGTCGTTGCTGCCGGGCTCGATCCAGTAAGTCGTTCCGTGGCAGGAGCCTGGTGGCGACAGCTATTGTCGCGCTTCGACCCGCCCCCCATTCCTGACACGCTCTGGCGCCGCGCACTGGCGCAATGTCCGCTTGCGCGCCGACTTGACGAACCACGCCTGACGGCCCTCGCCGGACTCAGCGCCACTTTCCTCTCGCGCAAGCGCTTCCATGCCCTGGCCGGTGCCACGCTGGACGAACGCACGCGCGTCCTGATCGCCATGCAAGCCTGTCTGCCCGCGCTTCACCAGGGCATCGACGCGCTGCGCGGCTGGCGTGAAATCCTGATTTATCCTGGCGAGTTCAAAGCCCGTCGCAGCCACCACGACGAACTCAGCGGTGTCGTCAGCGAAACCGATGACATCCTCATCGGCGAAGCCTGGGAACGCGGTCCGCTGGTGCTGTCCCTGGCAGACGTGCAACTGGACCTGGAACAACCGTGGGACGGTTTCAATGTGGTCGTCCACGAGATGGCTCACAAGTTCGACATGCTCGACGGCGCACCCGATGGCGTTCCGTTGTTGCCAGCACACATCGAGCGACGCGAATGGATCCTGGCTTTCCAGCGTGCATTCGATCACCACTCCGACGATGTCGCGCGCGGACGCGACACGCTGATCGACCCCTACGGTGCCGAGGCGGCCGACGAGTACTTTGCCGTGGTGAGCGAACTGCACTGGTCGCAGCCTGGCGTACTGCAGCGAGCCGCACCGACTGTCGCGCAGTTGCTCACGGCGTACTACGGCGAATCGCCGGCACCCGTCTGAGCGGATACAAAAAAGGCGCCCGGGAGCGCCTTTTCCAATCCGAGCCGATCATCCGGGTGGCAAGGTCACGCTGAAGCGCGCACCGCCGAATTCCTCGGAACGATCGACGGACAACTCGCCACGATAGGCCTTGACGATGTCCTGCACGATCGACAGGCCAATGCCGTGTCCTTGCACGCGCTCGTCGCCACGCACGCCGCGCTGCAGGACCTTTTCGATCTTGTCGTCATCGATGCCAGGGCCGTCGTCTTCCACGCTCAGGAACAAGCCAGGGCGCTGGCGACCGGCCATCGGCTCCATCTTCACCACCAGCAATACGCGATGACGCGCCCACTTGAAGGCGTTCTCCAGCAGGTTGCCCATCAGCTCAAGCAGATCGCCCTGCTCACCGTAGAACGCGGCGCCATCGTCGATATCGAATTCGCACAGCACGTTCTTTGCGGCGTAAACCTTCTCGAGGCTCTGCACGAGATCCTCAGCGTGCCCGGCAATCGGAATGGCCGTCGCGAACGTCTGCCGGCCCGTCGTGGCTGCGCGCGCCAACTGGTAAGCCACCAGCTCGTCCATGCGCCGCACCTGGTCGAGCACGTCGTTGCGCAGGGGCGAGTTGCCGTCCACCGACTCAAGCCGTGAACGAATCACCGCGAGCGGCGTTTTCAGGCTGTGTGCCAGGTCGGCCAGCGTATTGCGATACCTGACGCGCTGTTCGCGCTCGCTGTCGATGAAGGCGTTGATGCGTTCGGTCAGTCCCGTCAGTTCCAGCGGATACTGGCTGTCGAGTCGATCGGTGTCGCCGCGTTCGACGCGCGTCATGTCGCTGGCTACCTTGCGCAGCGGCGTCAGGCTCCAACGCAGCAACAGCAGTTGCAGCAGGATCAACATCACGCCAAGCGACGCCAGCCAGAATCCGAGGCTGCGCCGGAACACCGCATTCTGGCCTTCGAGCTGATCCTCGGCCTGGGCCACCATGAAAGTCAGCTTGACTGACTTCTTCTCGGAGGTGTCGAGCGCAACACCGTAGGCGTAGTAATACAGGCGCCCCATGCGCGTTTCGATGGGGCCGACGAACTGGCTTTCACCCGGCTCCAGCGTCGGCAGGAAATTGAAATCGCGGCCGATGGCTGACGGCGACTCCAGCTTGGCCCCGTTCTCGCCCATGGCGAGCGCATAGAGACCCGAGCCCGGCTGCGAGAAGCGCGGGTCCGGCGGCGTATCGGGCAGCAACACTTTTCCCGACCGGCCCACTTCGGTGCCAGCCAGGTAGGCCACAACGTAGTTCTGCAAGCGATCCTGCAGTTCCTTCAGCCCGGTCTCGGCGCTGGTGCGGGAAAGCGTGAGTCCGACAACGCCGAGAAAGGCCGCCAGCACGAAGCCGGTGGCCAGAGCCGCACGCGCCGCCAGTGAAAACGGGCGGCGCGGCGATTCAGGCTCATTCGTCGTCGGCTTCGCTGCGAGGGATGGCAAAGCGGTATCCGCGTCCACGTACCGTCTCGATGGGCTTGAGGGTGCCTTCCGGGTCGAGCTTCCTGCGCAGTCGGCCGATGAAGACCTCCAGCACATTCGAGTCGCGATCGAAATCCTGCTGGTAGATGTGCTCGGTCAGGTCGGCCTTGGAGACCAGCTCGCCCGCATGCAGCATCAGGTATTCCAGCACCTTGTATTCGTAGCTGGTGAGGTCGACCAGCTTGCCTTCCACCGACACGGTTTGCGCCGTGGTGTCGAGCTTGATCGGACCACAGGCCAGCACCGGCTTCGACCAGCCACTGGCGCGACGCACCAGCGCGTTGATGCGCGCCAGCAGTTCTTCCACGTGGAACGGCTTGACCAGGTAGTCGTCGGCACCGTGCTTGAGGCCTTCGACCTTGTCCTGCCAGCTGCCACGCGCCGTGAGGATGAGGATCGGGTAACGCTGCCCCGCTTCACGCAGGGACTTGACCAGGTCCATGCCCGACATCTTGGGCAGGCCCAGGTCGATGATGGCCAGGTCGAACGGCACTTCGCGGCCGAGGTACATGCCCTCTTCGCCGTCCTGCGCCGCGTCGACGGCAAAACCATCGCGCTTCAGGCGGGCGGCGAGGGTTTCGCGCAGCGGCGCCTCGTCCTCTACCAAAAGGATGCGCATCAGTGTTTCTCCTTGTTGCCCTCGCCGTTACCGGCGGGATTCTTGGTGGAATCGGGGGATGAGGGGGATTTGGCGGCGTCCGTGTTCACCGTGACCACGCGGACATGGCCGTTGGGCGTCAGCACCTTGATCCGGTGCTCGAACGCGTTGCGACCGCGGCGAACCGTACTGGCCGACAGGATCTTGCCCTGGGTTTCCTGCTGCACCTGGTTCACGGCTTCTTCCAGCGACATCGACGGCTCCACGGCCTGGGCAAACGCCGAAAAGGCGCCCAGAAGCAACAATAGAGCCGACAAACGCAGGATTGTCCTCATTTCGACTACAAAACCTCGTGGTTTTCGCCTTGGGGCGACCTATCGTCGTTCAGACTATGAAACCGGGGCTGAATACTGACCCGACGGACGGTAGGTGTCACGCGGCGGACCGGAGGGGTTCCAGCGCCTGCTCGATGAGTCCCCACCCTGCTCCGGGCTGGTGCGCGCCCTCGCTGAGGACGCGCCGGAAGCTGCGCGCGCCCGGCTCGCCCTGGAACAGTCCCAGCAGGTGCCGGGTGATGTGCTTGAGGGCCGTGCCACGCGCCAGCTCTGCCTCAATGTAGGGACGCAGGTGCCGGATAACTGTTTCGCGCTCCGGCAAGGCCTCGCCATAAAGAGCGGCCTCCACCTGCGCCAGGACATAGGGGTCGTGATATGCCGCACGCCCCAGCATCACGCCATCGACCTGCTTCAGATGCGCCTGCACCTGCTCCACCGTGGTGATGCCGCCATTGATAACGATGACCAGGTGCGGGAACTCGCGTTTCAGGCGATACACGCGCTCGTAGTCCAGTGGGGGAATCTCGCGATTCTCCTTGGGGCTCAGTCCCTGCAGCCATGCCTTGCGCGCGTGCACGACCAGGATGTCCACGCCCGCGCCCACCATCGTTTCGGTGAAGCGCTGCAGGTCCGCGTAGTCGTCCTGGTCGTCCACGCCGATGCGGCACTTCACGGTCACCGGAACTTCCACCGATTCACGCATCGCCCGCACGCAGTCACCCACCAGCGAGGGCTCGCGCATCAGGCAGGCACCGAACTTGCCCGACTGCACGCGATCGGACGGGCAACCCACGTTGAGGTTGATCTCGTCGTAGCCGGCGTCGGCGCCGTAGCGTGCGGCAATGGCCAACTCCTGTGGATCGCTGCCACCGAGCTGCAAGGCCACCGGATGCTCCTGCTGGCTGTGCTCGAGAAGGCGCAGCTGCTTGCCCCGCACCAGCGCGGCACTGGTCACCATCTCGGTATAGAGACGGGCATGCGGCGACAACAGCCGATGGAAATAGCGGCAGTGGCGGTCCGTCCAGTCGAGCATGGGGGCGACGGAAAGGCGCCAGGGGGCAGAATTCGGGTGCATCGGCCTATTGTAACCGGGGCGGCAGAGCCCGCCCTGCCTGCCGATCCTCAATGAAGGGTCATTCCTTCAGCTCGAACCAGGTTTCCAGCGGCACTTCGACATGCCGCGTTGTGTCACGGAGCCTCACCTTCACATTCCACTTGCCGGCCGGATCGCCCGGATCGCCCGTGAACTCGACCACAAGCGCCGTGAGCGCCAGCGATGTGGATGGCGCCGGGTACTTGCCCTGGTAGCAAGGGAGGTCTTTCTCGTGCTGGGAAAACGATCCATCCGGCCGGATCACATCGAGGTCACACCGCACGTTGGCATGGCCCGACGCATCGAGCTTGGGATTGGAGATGAAGGTAAGGATATATACCTTGCCGCCGCGCCCCACTTCTTGCGTGGTCGTGAAGCGAGGAATGTTCGCCGAAGGCGTTTTCCATTTCGCTTCCCAGTCGGCATCCGGCGTGATCATGAGCATGCCGACAAAACCATCCGCCGATCCGTCGACGACGCCGCCAGGCAAGGTCTTGGCTCCCGCAGCGGGCGCCGGATTGCGCGAGATCGCACCCGACGCGAGCGGCAGCGCGAGCGCAGCCAGCAGCCCTATCACCTTCCACTTCCTCATGCCGAACTCCTTGTCAGGTCAACACGGTGGTGCGTGATACCTCGAGCGGTTTGCGCCGGATTCGCCCATCCGGTGAAGTCATGCGTCGCGCCGATGCAGCGCAGACAAAACAGGGCGCGTTCGCAGGTGCCGCGATGTTCCATCGCGACGCCTGGCACACACGGGGAACGGAGCCGTCAGTGCGCCTGCGTCGCCTTGCGATACCGATGTTCCTGGATAAACCACATCGCCACACCGAAGCCGACGCCACCCACGCTCCAAAGGATGGCCGACAGGGCCACCGGCGGTTGCGGCCGGCTGATCACAAACGTCATCACCACGAACATGGGAAGACCCCACATCAGCAGCCCCGACACCAGCACGTAACGCAACATGCCTTGTGCGCGCGCCTTCGCCCAGCGTTCCAGTTCAAGTGGCTTCATGGATTCCCCCTCAGGAATGACGTGCCCGTCAGTGTGCGCAACGGCGATTGCCGCGGTCAATGCCCGCCGCCGTGATCGTCAAGGGCAGTAGCCTCGACCACCGCAAAGCGCACCGGCAGGTTTCGCTGGCAGGTCAGTGGCGGCGACGAGAATCGTGCAGTACGCGCCGCATCCACCGCGGCCGCTTCGTAGCCTTTCGCAGCACGCCCCCCATGGCCGACCGGAGTAAGGCGAGATGCCAGCACCCTGGCCTGCGTAACGTGCCCGTCCGGCGACACGACGACGGCAAGCGCGACGCTCCCTTCGAACGTGTTCTCCGTCGCTGCCGGAAGTCGCGGGGGATCCATGTGCCGCAGCACCATCGATGATGGACATGACGGCCACGTCGCCAGCACGGCCGATGGCCAGGCAGCTGCGAACAGGCATGCCGCCGTGATCCTGTGACAGGCTCGCATCCGCCCTCCCCCGTTGCCCGTGCTCACCCTAGCCGGTTCCGTGGCAAGCTGCACGTATCGTCATGCCGATGGAACCTGTTCGCATGAACGTCGACCAGATCTACCCGCACATACGCGTGGTGCTCAGCATCATCCTGGGCCTGGGCATCACCAAGCTCCTGCAGGGCATCGCCCTGATGATCGAGCAACAACGACGGCACAGCTGGTCGTGGATGCACATGGCCTGGGTAGCGTGGGCGTTGATCTCCATCGTCACGTTCTGGTGGTGGGAATTCCGCCTGGTCGAAGTGCGCCACTGGACCTTCGGCACGTATCTCTTCGTCATCGGCTATTGCTCGCTCTATTACATGGTCGCCACGCTTCTGTTTCCCATCAACGTGGCGGACTTCGGCAGTTACGAGTCGTATCTCATCCAGAGGCGCCGATGGTTCTTCGGCCTCATCGCACTGATCACGTTGATGGATCTGTTCGATACCGCACTGAAGGGCGAACAACGTTGGCACGTGTTGGGCGGCGCCTACCAGGTCCATACCGTGGTGATGCTCATGGTCGCCGGACTGGGAATGTGGCGCAGCGAACGCCTTGTCCAGCAAGGCGTGGCCCTGGCTGCCCTTGGCTATCAGGCGATCTATTTTGCGGCGGAGTACTTCACCCTTTCGCCGGACTGACGGCACGCCGGCGACCCAGGCATTAATCTAGGCCACCAGGGCCAGGAACCGTGTGATGTGCTACTCCGCGCAAATCCTCTCCGAATATCGCAAATTCGAGCGCGCATTCGGCGCCGGCATCGACATCAAGCGCTACGTCGAGCTGTTTTGGGAGAAGCGCAAGCAAGGCGGCTGGAACAAGTTGCCCAAGGCGATGCGTCATTCATTTTCTCCACCGCGCAATGCCGGGGAAATGGAACTGGCGAAGCTGGTGGCCGAAGGCGATCGCGAACGCGCCGAAGCGCTGGAACGCGAGATCGACGAACAGACGGCGCGACTTGAAAAGGCCAGGGCCGTCATGGCGTCGGCCAGACCGACCAAGAAGGCGGCGGACGACCAGCGCATCGCCGGCAACAAGATCCGCGCGGCGCAACGGCAACTGGACGACTTGCGTCGCAAGGAACCCATGCCGGACGACTCGCGCATCTTTCCCGGCAGTTATGCGCCCGTGATGATCATGCAGGACAACAAGCGCGTGGTCGTTCCCATGCGCTACCAGTGCCGCCTCCCTGGCTGGAATGCCGGCATGGAACGCAAGTATCCGGGCACGTACAACGCGCGGCGCGACAAGCTGGAAGAATCCTGGGGCAAGCTCTTCGGGCACTTTCACGGTGTGATGGTGGCGAACGTTCTCTACGAGAACGTCGCTCGCCATGCGATGGAACAACGTGAACTGGCGGAAGGCGAGCGACCCGAGAACGTCGTCCTCGAGTTTCGACCTGAGCCGCCGCAGGACATGCTCATTGCCTGCCTCTGGTCGTTCAGTCCCGGCATGCACGGCGAAGCGGATCTGTTTTCATTTGCCGCCGTCACGGATGACCCGCCACCGGAAGTGGTCGCGGCCGGTCATGATCGTTTCGTGATACCGATCAAGCCAGAAAACCTGGACGCCTGGCTCAAGCCCAACCCCAACGATCTGCAGGCGCTGTACGACATCCTGGATGACCGGCCGCGCCCCTATTACGAACATCGCATTGCTGCCTGAGCCGTTGAAAGAAAGGCCCGGTGCCGCTTTAATCAGTCCAACGCCTTCGTTTTTTCCCCACTGCCACCAAAGCCCATTCATGCCCAGCATTCCATCGAGCCTGCCCACCACGGATTTCATGGGCATGCTGGCCAGTTCGGTTTCCCAGGCAAGGACGCTCGAGGATCTCACCCGCCCCCTGCTCGAACTTCTCCAGACCGTCACCGGACTGGATTCGACCTACCTGACCACCATTGACCTCGACGCCGGCGTGCAGCGCATCGTCTATGCGCGCAACACGCGCGAGCTGGATATCCCCGAAGGCCTGGCGGTTCCCTGGGAAGGCACCCTGTGCAAGCGGGCCCTGGAAGAAGATCGCCTCTACACCGACGACGTCGCCGAATGCTGGGCCGATTCGGCACCCGCGCGCGAGCTGGGTATTTCGACTTACGCCAGCTCGCCCGTACGCACGGAGGACGGCGAGCTGTACGGCACGCTTTGCGCGGCGAGCATGGATTCCCTGCCGCTGGCCGAAGGCTCGATGCAGGTATTGCAGATGTTCTCCCGACTGATTGCCCAGCAGATTGATCGCGAACGCCTGGTAAGCGCGCTGCGTCGCGCCAACGATTCGCTGGCAGTGAGCGCGCTGACCGATACCACCACGCGCCTCCCCAATCGCCGCGCACTGATGGACCAGCTTCGTCATCGCCTGAGCCTGGAGAACGCCAGCCACGTACTGCTGGTGGCTTTCATCGATCTGGACGGATTCAAGGCGATCAACGACAAGCATGGGCACGAAACCGGCGATCGCTTTCTCAGCGCGATCGGCGGTCGCATGCAGGGCGCCATGCGCGACATGGACTTTGTCGCGCGCCACGGTGGCGATGAGTTCGTCGTCCTTTCGGAGGCACCGCACGGCGATGCCGAGGCTTGCCTGGCTTCGCTGCGCGAGCGCCTGGAGTCCGCTTGCTCGGGTCGATACAACCTCGGTGGCCTGTTGCTCGACTACGCCGGTCCCAGCATCGGCATCGTCGTGGCGCGACCGGGAGAGCACGAGTGCGAAGCGTTGCTGGCCCAGGCCGATGCGGCCATGTACGAGGTGAAACGGGCGCGACGCGCAGCGCGCGTCTAGCACCCCGTTCATCCTCGGCAGGCGCCATTCATCCCGGCCATGCCGCCATCGGTCGGCTGACAACGGATCCCAGGATTCGGGCTGACCCACACTCCGTGCACTTGCCACGGAGCACGGCCATGCAGACCCATCCCACGATTCCCGTCGATGCTTCCCGCACCCGGGCGCTTTCCATCGCAGCCACGACCTGGGTCGTCGTCGCGCTTATCGGCCAGCTGATCTTCGCCAGTTACGTCGCTGGCTTCTATGGCCGCGCGGCCATGCACGGGCGATGGTCAGCGTGGAATGACGTACTCGCCCATGGCTACGTGGCGGGCGATACGGCGCTCAATGTCGTGCTTGGGCTGCATCTGTTGTTTGCCGTGCTGGTGATCGTCGGTGGCGTGATGCAGCTGATGCCTCGCATCCGACGCGTGGCGCCCGCCTGGCATCGCTGGAACGGCCGGCTGTACCTGATCCTGTCGTCGACACTGGCCATCGGCGGCGTGGCAATGGTCTGGATTCGCGGCACCGTCGGCGATATCTGGCAGCACCTGGGCATCACGCTCAATGCTGCCTTGATCGTCGGCTTCGCGTGGCTGGCATGGCGCGCGGCGCGTGAACGTCGCTTCGACGCGCATCGTCGCTGGGCGCTGCGCCTGTTCCTGGTCGTCAGCGGCGTCTGGTTTTTTCGCGTGGGGCTGATGTTCTGGATCGTGGTCAACCAGGGGCCGGCGGGATTCGATCCGACGTCGTTCACCGGCCCGTTCCTCACCGGCCTGTCCTTCGCACAGTCGCTGCTGCCGCTGGCCATACTCGAGGGGTACCTGCGCGCCCGGGCCAGTGGTCGACGCGTCCACGTGGTGGGCGCCTTTGCCTGCCTGGTGCTGGGCACGCTGGTCACCGGCGCCGGCATCGCCGCAGCCAGCGCCATCATGTGGTTGCCTCACCTGTAGCGCTCGCTATGCTTCGACCATGCCCAGCTTTCCTGCCAAACCCCGCGGCTGCGCCCTGCTATTTCACTGGCGCCGGATCGTCACCACGCTGGCGATCACGATACCGCTGGGCCTGCTGGTCAATATCAGCTGGGACGACGGCTTCCTGCGCACGGTGACGCTGGGGTTCGTCACCGCGCTGGTCTTCGGCGTGTTCGAGCAGTGGCCGCGTCGCCTGCCGCGCTGGATGGCACGCTGGGTGTTGCAGGTGGCTGCCGTGGCGATCGCCATGCCGATCGGCACGTATCTGTTCTATCGCTACTCCACGCCCGTTGGCGCGCCGCCGTTCTGGGAGAACGAGAATCGCCTGAGCGGCTTCGCGTCGTTGACCATGCTCGCCATGCTGGTGGCACCGTGGGCTGCGCTCGCTGCCCTGGTGCGCCAGAAGGAAGCCTTCGCGCGCCATCAGGCGCTGTCCTTTGCACTGGAGCGCAGCGAACTGGAACGCCAGGCGCTGGATGCGCGCCTGCACCTGCTGCAGGCCCAGGTCGCGCCGCATTTCCTGTTCAACACGCTGGCGAACGTGCAGGCACTCGTCGATGCCGGATCACCGCAGGCGCCTTCTTTGTTGCGCAGCCTGATCGCCTATCTGCGTGCGGCCGTGCCACGACTGGATCGACCTGCCACGACATTGCGCGAGGAAGTCGCGCTGGCAAAGGCCTATCTGGAACTGATGCATATGCGCATGCCCGATCGCCTGGCTTTCCACCTGCGCGCGGATGAGCAGATGCTCGACGCCGCCTGCCCCGCATTGACGGTACTGACGCTGGTGGAGAATGCCGTCCGGCACGGCATCGATCCCAGTGAATCTGGTGGACGAATCGATGTCGTCATCGCACGCCGCGACGATCAGTGCCTCGTGCGCGTCACCGATACCGGCATGGGTCTGGGACCGTCCAAACCGGGCTCCGGCACGGGCCTGGCGACCTTGCGCGAGCGACTGGCACTGATCTTTGGTGCCGAGGCGCAACTGCACATCAGCGAAAACAGTCCCAGCGGTGTCTGCGCCGAACTGGTGTTTCCCGCACCCGGAGCGCGCGCGTGACGACCGATCGCATCACCGCGCTGATTGCCGACGACGAGCCGTTGTTGCGCGACGCCCTCGCACGCCAGCTAGCCGTCGCCTGGCCGGAACTCGACATCGTGGCGCAGGCGCGCAACGGTCGGGAAGCCATCGCGCTGTTCGAGCAATGGAAGCCGCATGTCTGCTTCCTCGACGTCCACATGCCCGGCATCACCGGCGTGGAAGCGGCGCATCACATGGGCGAGCGCACGCATCTCGTCTTCGTCACCGCCTTCGATCAGTACGCCGTGCAGGCCTTTGCCGAAGGGGCGCTCGATTACCTGGTGAAGCCCGTCGAGGCCACCCGCCTGGATGCCACCGTGGCACGCATCAAGGCACGACTGCATGCGTCGCAGCCCGCGTTGCATACCGATCAGTTGCTACGGAAGCTGGCCACGCAGCTGGCGTCATCCGCCGCCCCGGCCTACCTGCGCTGGATCCGCGCCCAGGTGGGTCAACAGGTGCGGCTCATTCCGGTGGAAGACATCGACTATCTGCGATCGGACACCAAGTACACGCGGATCGCCTGTCGCGGTGAACCGGTGCCGGCGCGTGATGCGCTTGTGACCACGCCGCTGAAAGAACTGGCCGCGCAGCTGGACCCTGCGCTGTTCGCCCAGGTGCACCGCTCGGTCATCGTCAACCTGCGGGCGGTCAGCCATGTCACCCGCGGCGATAACGACACGGCGGACATCCATTTAAAGGATCGCCCGGACGTCCTCCCGGTCAGCCGCGCTTACCGGCACTTGTTTCGCGCCATGTGACGGCCGCTGGCTTGCGGGCGCCCTGCCTGGCCGGGCAAGCTTGCGGTTTTCACCAAACACGGAACCGCCATGTCCCAGGAAACCATCCTCCAGATCATGCCCGCCACCGGCTGGGTTGCCGTTTATGACGTCGAAGGCGAGGAAAGCGCCGAGCCGATCGTGTGCTTCGCCCTGGTCGAGTCGACTGAAGACGGCCAGACCAGCCGCGACGTGCGCCCGATGGTCGCCGACGGCAACACGATCGACTTCGCCGACACGGCCGAAAACTTCGTGCGCGTGGACGAAGCCGATTCGTTCGATGAAGACGAAGACGAGGACGATGAAGACGAAGGCTGAGCCTTCCTTCGCCGTTTTTATCCGGGCCGTCGCACCATCGACGGCCTTTTTTATGCACGACTTCCGGCCTATTTTTCGATTTTTGCCGGCGTCGGTACTTGCGGGCACACAAACGCCCGATTACCCTGCGCGCTCCCATCAACCCATCACAGGAGGATATGACGATGATTGTTTTCTGTACCGCCTCCGCCGGGTCGACGCGCATCTGATCGCGCCGCCAGCCAACAGGCTGGCCTTGAGTCACATCCACGCGCTCCACCCTGGCGACTCGCACGGTGCCCCTTCGGGCTGCCGCGGTTTGTCCTGAAATCAGGGTTACTCATGTCTTACCAAAGCTATTCCCTCCACCAGCTCGGCTGGCGGACGACGCTTGCTCACGATCTGACGCTGGACGATTTCGAATCGGCCTATCCGGCACGCATCACGGCCGTCCATCGCGATGGCGTGGCGGTGCTGTCATCGCGTGGCCATGGTCATGCCGTCGTGCCGCATGGCTTGCATGCCGACGTCGGCGCCTTTGCCGTCGGCGACTGGGTGATGGTCGAGCAGTCGGCCGATCGGGTCTTTCGACGGATCCAGCGACAAAGCCTGCTGGCACGTGTCGCAGCCGGCGAAACCCACGCGCATCAACCCATCGCGGCCAACGTGGACACGTTATTCATCGTCACCTCGTGCAATGGCGACTTCAATCCGTCGCGGCTCGAGCGCTATGTATCGCTGGCGATGCAGGCTGGCGTGACGCCCGTGATGGTGCTGACCAAAGCCGACATGGCCGACGACGTCGCAGCGTTCGTCGACAGTGCGCGAGCCATCATGCCTGGCATCGAAGTACGGGCGATCAATGCGCTTGATCCCGGCAGCCTGCACGTGTTGTTGCCGTGGATGGTGGAAGGTTGCACCGTCGCCTTCGTGGGCTCATCGGGCGTTGGCAAGTCCACCCTGACCAACCTGCTGACGGGCGATGTCACGCAGCACACCGCCGGCATTCGCGAAGACGACGCACGCGGCCGCCACACCACGACAGCGCGGGAAATGTTTCCCACGTCCCACGGTGCCTGGGTGATCGACACGCCCGGCATGCGCGAGTTGCGGCTGGGAGCAGCCGATGAGGGCGTTGCCGCTGTGTTCGTGGATATCGAAGCGCTCGCGGAACAGTGTCGCTTCGGCGATTGCGGGCACGACGGTGATGCAGGTTGCGCAATCGAACGCGCTCTTGCCGAGGGCGTGCTGGATGCGCGCCGTTTGGCGAACTACCGCAAGCTGCAACGCGAGCTGGCCGGGTCGCGCCGCAGCGAGCGGGAAAAGCGCGAGCATGGCCGACAGTTCAACGCCATGGCCAAGCGCGCCATGCAGGACAAGCGCGAACGATTGGGGCGAAGCCGGTGAGCGAAGGTGTAACAGTTATGTTGCACTTCAACGCGACGTTAAAAACCGGCGCGCGAAGGCCCTTGAAGGGGCCCGCGCGCCGGTGCATGCTTCGCCAGCGCGAACGGCGCACCCCTCTTCCGCATGTCAACCGCCAGGACGGCTGACCACCACGGAATTCAACGCGCCACATGAGCCTTCCATCCGTCGACGAGCTTGTTGCGGTTTACAACCAGGTTCGCGGAAGTGACGTAGCACGGGCGGAACAACGCCTGTTCCAACAATTTGGCATCGACGCGCTGGTGCCACGCCTGATCGAATGCTATCCACGCGTGCGGCGGGCATCCGGACGCGCGGCCATCTTGTTCTGGTTGCCACGGTTTGCGCGCGAACGCGAGGACGTCGTGCAACTGGCGCGTTTGGCGCTGATCGATGCGACCTGCCAGGTGCGCTCGGAAGCGTGCAGCATCCTGGCGTACTCGCTGCGTTACGACATGCTGGACGATCTGGTTCCCTTGCTTGACCACGCGCACCCGAAGACCCGTGACGATGCGGCGGCAGCCATCGATGCGATCGGTAGTCGCAATCATCACTACTATGTCGATCGTGCACACACCGGCGCAACGTTCTGGGGAGTCAGGGCCGGTGACGTGCCGGTCAAGCCCGGCAAGCCGCGCTTGTCCCCGACGCTCCTGCTGCTCGAAGCGCCAGCCGCCTAATGCGCGACCTGGCGAAGGACCTGGAGTTCGTCGCGTAGCCAGTCGCCGGAAAGCTGTTCGCGACCATCGCAGCGCACCTTGTACGGCTTGCCGCTGAAGCTGCTTTCGCTGGCGGCGCGCTCGATGAAATCTTCCGTCGTATCGATCATGTCGCGGCGTGACAGGTAATCGAGCTTGCGCTGCATGTGCTTGCGCGCGTCGGCGGCGGTGTATTCGCTGCCATTGCGAATAAAGGTGCAATGGCTGCTGGCGACGAAATCGAGCAGGGCCTGGACCTCGCGCTGGCCTTCGGGGGAGAGCGCAGCTTGCGCGGCCTGCGTGACGATAAGGAGGCCGGCGAGCGCGATGGTTTTCACTGGGTCATGCATGGGGGACGTTCGACGGGATGGCCGCACCTATGGTGCCGTGTATCCGTGACGGGCGTGTGAGGTGTCGCACGCAAGATCACCGAGGCCAGTGGATGCCGGCTTTCGCCGGCATGACGGCTCTTTGTTGACGTCGCAAATTCTCAAGACCGTCATGCCGGCGAAAGCCGGCATCCACGGGCGACCACGCGCGGGAGTCGCGATATCGCACCACTTCACCCCTCCCCCACGCGCTCCGACCGATCATCCGCCCTCGCACGGACTGCCATGGGGGCCACCATGTTCCAGCGCATCCTTTTGCCCATCGATGGATCGGATCTGTCGCTGCGCGCCGTCGACACGGGCATTGCCCTGGCGAAGGCGATCGGCGCGAAGGTGTTCGCCCTGCATGTGGTGGAGCCCCTGGCGAGCGTGGCGTACTTCACTGAGAAACTGATGGCCTCGCAGGAGGCATACACCCGCGGGGCCATGCGGCGCGCCGAGGGTTATCTGGACGAGGTGAAGCAACGTGCAGAAGCGGCGGGCGTGGCCTGCGAAGTGGCCATCGCCGAGGACCACCGGCCCTGCATGGCGATTGTGGGCACGGCGACCACCCAGGGCTGCGATCTGATCATCCTGGGCTCGCATGGACGCAGCGGGCTGGACCGGCTGTTGCTGGGGAGCGAAACGTATAAGACGCTGCTTAGCTCCAAGGTTCCCGTGATGGTATGTCGTTGATTTTTCTACCTATCAGCCGTTTTGAAATTTCCCAGAAAATCAGGAAAACTCTCAAGCGCTGAGACGCCTCCAGTGCTATCTTGAATACCGTCCCGGTAATCAAGCGAGTTGTCCCATGTCGCCCTCCCATGGCGGCGCCCGACCGGGTGCCGGCCGCCCCGTCAGCGAACCCACCCAGCGCCTGCGCGTCCCCGAAAGCCAGGTGCCGACCGTGCTGGCCTATCTGGACGCGTATCGCCAGGGCTCGTCGCTGGATACGCCCCGCCCGCTTTCCCTGTTGCCCTCCACGGTGGCGCTGACGGCGTTCACCAGCCGCGTGCCGGCCGGTCATCCCAGCCCGGCCGACGACCAGGTCGAAGACGTGGTGGATCTCAATCAGCATCTGATCATCCAGGGCCACGAACCGAGCACGTACATCGTGCGCGTGTCGGGCTGGTCGATGATCGGCGCCGGCATTTTCGATAACGATGAAGTGCTGGTGGATCGCGCACTGAAACCGCGCCAGGGCGACATCGTGGTGGCGCTGGTCAACAACGAGCTGTCGATCAAGCGACTGGGCATGGTCGACGGCCACGTCGCCCTGCTGCCGGAAAACGCGCACTTCAAACCCATCGTGTTCAAGGAAGGCGAAACGCTGGAATTGTGGGGCGTCGTCACCCGCTGCCTGCGCAACCTGCGCTGACGCCATGGGCCAGGTCGTCGCGCTCTCGTCGCTGCTCGAAGGTCGCCAGGTCTGGCAGGGGCGCAGTGCACCCGCGCCGGCGGGCGGCTACGCCAGCGGCTGGCCGACGCTGGATGCGGTGCTGCCCAACGGCGGCTGGCCGGAAGCGACGCTGAGCGAAATCCTGCTGCCCTGCGACGGCGTGGGCGAGTTGCAACTGGTGTTGCCGGCCCTGGCGCGGCTCAGTGCCGCGCGCCGGCAGATCGCGGTGATCGCGCCGCCCTATGCACCGTGCGTGGCCGGCTGGGAACGCCGTGGCGTATCGATGGCACATGTCGACGTGGTGCACGCACCGCAAGCGCGCGACGCCTTGTGGGCCAGCGAGCAATGCCTGCGTTCGGGCAGTTACGCCGCCGTGCTGTGCTGGCCGCACCAGGCCGACGATCGCGCATTGCGCCGCCTCCAGGTCGCCGCCGACAGCGGACGCGCGCTGGGCTTCATCTTTCGCGATCGCAGCCACGCGGTGCAGGCATCGCCGGCAGCCTTGCGACTGGAACTGGAAACCGAACCGACGCGGCAGATCCGCGTACGCAAATGCCGCGGCAGCCAGCCGCCGGCATGGCCGATTCCGTTTCCTTTCGGCACTCCGTGAGGCGCGGCCATGCTCTGGGCCTGTGTACTGCTGCCGCAACTGGCGATGGACGGTGTCCTCCGTCGCCGGGAATCCGCGGACGAACCACTCGCGCTGGTCACCGGTAACGCGCAGTCGCGCAGCATCCTGGCGGTCAATGCCAGTGCACGCGCCGCCGGCTTGCGTCCGGGCCAGCGACTCGCCGCCGCGCAGGCCCTGCTGACGCATTTCGAAGTGCAGCAGCACGATCCCGCCGCCACCACGCACTGGCATCGCCTGCTTGCTGCCTGGGCGTATCGCTACAGTGCCGAGGTGGCGCTGTGGCCGCATGCGATCGTGCTGGAGGTGAGCAAAAGCCTGGGCCTGTTCGGCCCCTGGCCCGACTTCGAACGCAAGCTGCGCGACGATCTGCGCGCCTTGGGTTTTCGTCATCGCATCACGCTCGCGCCCACGCCTCGCGCGGCGTACGTCCTGGCCGGCCTGCACGATGGCCTGGCCGTGATGTCGCCCGAGGTGCTGCACAGCGCCCTCGCATCGGTACCGGTGCACAAGGCACGCCTGCCTGACGGCGCCGCCGATGGCCTGCTCGGCATGGGCTTGCGCACGCTCGGTGCCTTGATGCGCGCGCCGCGCGATGGTCTGCGTCGTCGCTTCGGTGCAGCCCTGCTGGATCATCTCGATCACCTGACCGGTACAAACCAGGAGATCCTCGAACTCTATCGCCCGCCGGATCGCCTCGACCTGTCGATGGAATGGACGCACGAGATCGCGCACGTCGAAGCACTGGTCTTTCCGCTGCGCCGACTCACCGGTGACCTGGCGACCTGCCTGGCCGGTCGCGATGGCGGCGTGCAGCGATTCATGGTTCGCCTGATCCATCGCGATGGCACGTCCACCGATGTCTCGATCGGCCTGCTCACGCCCGAGCGCGATCCGGCCATGCTGTTCGAACACACGCGCAGCCGCATGGAACGCATCACCCTGTCGCAGCCGGTAGTGGCGATGCGCCTGGTCGCGCACGAATTGCCGCCCTTCGTACCGGTGGGACGCGACCTGTTCGACACGCGTCCGGCCCATGCGCTACCGCTGGAACAGATCCGCGAACGCCTGCGCTCGCGTCTGGGCGACAGCGCCATCGCCCGCTGGCAGGCCACTACCGATCCCCGCCCGGAACACGCGCAAAGCACGGCGCGGGACATCGTGGTGATCGGCAAGCCACCCGCCCTGCCGCGCCCGAGCTGGCTGCTCGATCACCCTATCCCCTTGCGCGGACCGCCGCCGCAGATCGTGGCCGGTCCCGAGCGCCTGGAAACCGGTTGGTGGGATGGCAGCGATGTGCGTCGCGACTACTACGTGGTGGAGACCGCGCAGGGGCAACGTGCGTGGGTGTTCTGTGCGCCGGGAGAGCGAGGTCACTGGATGTTGCAGGGATGGTTTGCGTGAAAAGGGAAACGAAAAACGGGGAACGGGGAACGGGAAACGGGGGCGACGAGCAAGCCGTGTTTCCGGGTTACGCGGAGCTGCATTGTCTGTCGAATTTCTCGTTTCAGCGGGGGGCGTCGAGTGCGCGGGAGTTGTTTGCGCGGGCGAAGGATTGTGGGTATGACGCGCTGGCGATTACGGATGAGTGTTCGCTGGCGGGCATTGTGCGTGCTTACGAGGCTTCGCTCGATACGGGTGTCGCGCTGATCGTTGGTGCGGAATTCGTATTGGAAGACGGTTTGCGTCTGGTGCTGTTGTGCGAAACCCGGGATGGTTACACCGCGTTGTGCCAGCTGATTACCAAGGGGCGTCGTGCATCCACCAAAGGCACGTATCGCCTGCATCGCGACGATCTTGCCGATGGCCTGCCGGGCACGCTCGCGCTGTGGCTACCTGGCGATACACCGGATGAAGCCGATGGCCAATGGCTGTGCGCGCACTTCCGCGATCGCCTGTGGCTCGCCGTCGAACTGCATCGCGGACCGGACGACGAGCAGCGCCTGCAGCAGCTGGAAACACTCGCTGCACGACTGGGCATTCGCACGGTGGCGTCTGGCGACGTGCACATGCATGTACGTCGTCGCCGCGCCCTGCAGGACACGATCACCGCCATCCGTCACGGCCTGACGGTGGCCGAAGCCGGTGCCGTGCTGTTCCGCAACGGCGAGCGCCACCTGCGCAAGCGCGACCTGCTCGCCCAGCTCTATCCCGCGCCGCTGCTGGAAGAAAGCACACACATCGCCGCACGTTGTCTCTTCACCCTCGACCAGCTCGAATACACCTACCCCGCCGAACTCGTGCCGGACGGCCATACGCCCACCAGCTGGCTGCGTCATCTCACTGAGGAAGGCGTGCGGCGCCACTGGCCGGACGCCGTGCCACCGAAGGCGCGCGCGCAGATCGAGAAAGAACTGGATCTGGTGACGAAGCTGCAATACGAGTCGTACTTCCTCACCGTGCACGACATCGTCGCCTTTGCACGCAGTCGCGGCATTCTTTGCCAGGGCCGCGGTTCGGCGGCCAATTCAGCGGTGTGCTTCGTGCTCGACATCACCGCGGTGGACCCCTCGGAAGGCAACCTGCTGATCGAGCGATTCATGTCCGAGAGCCGCAAGTCCACGCGCAGCAAACCCGAGCCACCGGATATCGACATCGACTTCGAGCACGAGCGGCGCGAGGAAGTCATCCAGTACATCTACGGCAAGTACGGTCGTGAACGCGCGGCGCTGGCCGCCACGGTGATCAGCTATCGCGGCAAGAGCGCCATCCGCGATGTCGCCAAGGCGATGGGACTGCCGCCCGACCAGGTCGATGCATTGTCGCGACTGACTGGCTGGTGGGATGGCGAAACCCCGCTGGACGAGCGCTTGCGCGAAGCGGGTTTCGATCCGCATAGCCCGATCATGAAACGCGTGCTCACGCTGACGGCCGATCTGCTCGATTTCCCGCGTCATCTGTCGCAGCACGTCGGCGGTTTCGTGATTTCCGATGCGCCGCTGTCCCACCTGGTGCCGGTGGAAAACGCGGCGATGCCCGACCGCACCATCATCCAGTGGGACAAGGACGACCTGGACCGGATGAACCTGCTCAAGGTCGACTGCCTGGCCCTGGGCATGCTCACCTGCGTGCGCAAATGTCTGAGCCTGCTGCAGGCACACGATGGCGTCGCCTACACCCTCGACACCGTGCCCAGGGATGATCCGGCAACGTACGCCATGATCCAGCGTGCGGACACCATCGGCGTGTTCCAGATCGAAAGCCGCGCGCAAATGGCGATGCTGCCGCGCCACCGCCCGGAGAACTTCTACGACCTGGTGATCCAGGTCGCCATCGTGCGTCCCGGCCCGATTCAGGGCGACATGGTGCATCCGTACCTGCGTCGTCGACGTGGCGAGGAACCGGTGACGTACCCATCCGAAGCTTTGCGCGCTGTATTCGAGCGCACGCTCGGCGTGCCACTGTTCCAGGAACAGGTGATGAAGCTGGCCATGGTCGCCGCCGATTACACCGGCAGCGAAGCGGACGACCTGCGCCGCGCCATGGCGGCATGGAAGCGTCATGGCGGCATGGAAAAACATCGCGAACGCCTGCATGCCGGCATGCTCAAGAATGGCTACACCGAAGCCTTCGCCGCGCAGATTTTCGAGCAGATCAAAGGCTTCGGCAGTTACGGTTTTCCGGAAAGCCACGCCGCCAGTTTCGCCAAGATCGCGTACGTCAGCTCCTGGCTCAAATGCCATTACCCCGCTGCATTCGCCTGCGCGCTGCTCAATGCGCAACCGATGGGTTTCTACGCACCCAGCCAGATCGTGCAGGACCTGCAACGCCATCGCATCCAGGTGCGTCCGGTGGACGTGCGCCACAGCGACTGGGACTGCACACTGGAACCGGACCCGCGCAGCCACGGCGGCTGGTGCATGCGCCTGGGCCTGCGGCAGGTGCGTGGTTTCAGCGAAGACGTCGCCACGCGGATCAGCACGGCACGCCGGCAGCGTGGCTTCGATGACATCGTGGACCTGTGCGCCCGCGCGCAGCTGGATCGTCGCCACCAGGCTTTGCTGGCCGATGCGGATGCGCTGCGCGGCCTGGCGGGGCACCGCTATCGCGCGCAATGGGCGATCGCTGGCGTGGAGCCGCAGCTACCCCTGTTCGGGCATGCCAGCCCAACCGAGGAAGCCATCGTGCTGCCACCGCCCTCGCAGGCCGAGTCCGTGCTGGCCGATTACGCGCGCACCGGGCTGACCCTGGGGCCGCATCCGCTGCGTCTGTTGCGCTCGCGTCTACGGGCACGCCGCTACCTCGACTCAGGCCAGTTGCAGCAGCGGCCGCACGCCAGTCAGGTGCGGGCCGTGGGCCTGGTAACCCAACGCCAGCGTCCGCAGACCGCCAGCGGCGTCACCTTCATCACCCTCGAAGATGAGTACGGCAATATCAACGTGGTGGTGTGGGCCCAGGTGGCCGAGCGCCAGCGGCGCCCTTATCTGGAAGCGCGCCTGATGGGCGTGGAGGGCCAGTGGGAAAATGTCGACGGCGTGGCGCATCTCATCGCGCACCGCCTGGTCGACCTGAGCGGGCTCCTGGGCGACCTGGATGCCCGCTCACGCGACTTCCATTAGGCCTCGCCGTCCGACGCCGGCACGCGGCCGCGGCGGACCAGCCAACGGCGACTCAAAAGCAACGCCACGCCGACGACCGTCATCACGGCCGCAGCCGATCGCCACTGCACCTCGTACATCGCGGCAGCCAGCAGCGTCAGCGGCGCCAACACCATCTGCACAAGCCACTCGCGCGCCTGCACCCTGTCGACATCGGGCGCGAGGTGCGCGATGAACGCCGTATAGACCCAGAACGCGAGCATGCACAGGAAGGTCGCCGCAATAGCCAGCGCATAGACCACGAAAGCTTCCTGGCTGGAGGGATCCTCGAAGCTGAAACGGATCACCACCGGCAGCAAAGCGACAAGGCTCAGCAGCAGCATGTTGATCGCGGTACCAATGGCATCGATGTCGCGCAGGTGCGCCACCAGGCGACGGTGGTTGGCCCAGGTCACGCCAATCAGCAGGAAGCTCAGGAAATACACCAGGAGGGAATGGGACCAGGCGTCCCACAACGACAACCCCGCCCCTTCACGCGGCTTGATCTCGATGGCCGACAAGGTAATGGCGATCGCAAAGACGCCATCGGACAACATGATCAACCGGTCCAGATGCCGTTGCCCGACATGCCGTTCCTCGATCGGATCGTGAACGCGACTTCCCATATCCCGCCCCCACCAAAAAGTTGGAAGCGCGCATCATGCCCGAGTGCCGGACGGCTGTCTGCGGCCATGCCGGCTCAGGTGGTCAGTTCCTGCCCCAGGGCGTCGAGCCGGTCCATATAGACGGCTACCCGGTGCCGGAAGCGGCTGGCGTCGGGCAGTCGCTCGTAGCGGGCCTCGGAGCGCATCGCCAGCTCCAGCCTCGCCCCTTCTTCATTGAGCGAACTGGCACCAAACACCTGCAGCCCGCCGAGCAAGCGGTGCACCCAGTGCGCGACGTCGGCGCAACGGCGCTCGGCGATCAGGGTATCGAGCATGGCGAGATCCGTACGCGTCGTCGCCACGAAGCGTTCAATCAGTGTGCGGATGACCGCGTCGTCGCCGAAGCACTCCCTGAGCATGGTCATATCAATATCAATGTCTTCGGTCATCGCGGTCACTTCATCGTCCTTAGGTTGATCCAGGGCCTGCTCCAGTCGTTGGCGCAGTTCGGCCATGCGCACGGGCTTGGAAACGAAATCATCCATGCCCGCTTCCCTGCAACGTTCCATTTCGCCGGTGACAGCATTGGCCGTCATGGCAATGATGTGCAGATGGCGTCCGGTATCGCGCTCCTTGCGGCGCACCGTACGCGCCAGCTCGTAGCCATCCATCACCGGCATATGGCAGTCGGTCACCAAGACGCAGTAATCCGACCGCTCCAGCGTCTGCAGCGCTTCCTGCCCGTTCCCGACGACGTCGCAGACATATCCGAGCTTGTCCAGCTGTGCCGCGATCAGGGCCTGGTTGATGGGACTGTCTTCAGCCACCAGCACGCGTTGCCCGGCACCGCGCGCGATCAGCAACGCGGGAGCCGGCGTCGAATCGGACGCACCCAGTCCGAGCGCCAGCCGACACGCCATGGCGAATGTCGACCACTTGATGGGATTGCTGGTGATGACGATGCCGTCGGTGGTCGTCGCGTAGCCGTGCGGATCCGGTGCACGCGTCACGCCGATGCGGGCGGCGTGACGCGTTGGCGACGCCGATCCGTCGACGTCTTCGAACAGGATATCGGCCGCATCCCCGTCCTGGACAACTTCCATGCCCAATGCCAGCAGGTTTTCGGCGATGGACCGCGTGACTTTCTCGTCGTGGATCGCCATGGCAGCGCGGCGACCATGCAGCGGATGCGGCCCGAAACGTCGCTGGAACAGCGGCACCCACAAATCGACGTGCACCGTCGTGCCACGGTCCAGCTTGCTGTCCAGCGCGATGTCACCACCCATCAACTGCACGAGCCGCCGGCAAATGTACAGGCCAAGCCCTGTGCCGCCATAACGTCGCGTCGTGGACGACTCAGCTTGCGTGAACGGCGCGAACAACCGCTCCACCTGATCCGGCGACATGCCGATGCCGGTATCGATGACGCTGAAGCGCACGCGCTGGTGCTCGCCATCGTCTTCCAGCACGGTCACATCCAGCCGGACGGAACCGAGCATGGTGAACTTGATCGCGTTGCTCAGCAGATTCAGCAGGACCTGGCGCAAGCGAACGTTCTCCGCACTCACTTCAGCCGCCAGCCGATGATCGACGCAAACACCCAGCGACAACCCCTTCCGGTGCGCGGGTGCCGACAGGATGCTGACCGTGCTGTCGACCAGATCACGAAGGCTCACCGGCACGTATTCAATCGTGAGCCGACCGGCTTCGATCTTCGAAAAGTCCAGCACGTCGTCGAGAATCTGAAGCAGCGCGGTGGCGGAGGTCTCCACCGTCCCCAGCATTTGGCGCTGCTCTTCGTTGAGCGATGTATGCCCCAGCAATTCCAGCATCCCGATGACGCCACTCATGGGCGTGCGGATTTCATGACTCATCGTCACCAGGAACTCAGTCTTGGCTTGCGTCGCGGCCTCAGCCTGCTCCTTCGCGCGCGCCAGCTGGTCGGCCTGCATTCGCTGTTCGGTCACATCGACCCAATAGCCGTTGAATACCACGGCGTCCCCATCGCGACGGGGAATGGCGCGCGTCGATACCCAGCGCACATCATCGCCGACGTTCACGCGAATCTCGGCATGCAGGGGATCGAGGCTTTGCGCGGACCGGTCGACCTCTTCCATCAGCGGCGCACGATCCTCTTCCAGTACCGTCTGCAAAGCGCGAGGCTCGTCGATCAGAAACGTTTCCGCCGGTATGCCAAAGATCGGCTCGGGATTGCCCCCGACGAACAGGAACTGGACGCCGCGCTCGCGCGCGTAGCGAAACTTGTAGACCACCACGGGAAGGCTAAGGGTGATGTCCGTCAGCTGTTCTTCCGTGCGCTGGCGCTGACGCGTCTCCCGTCGCAGGCGGAAGTACGCGTAAGTGATGATCAGAAGGAACGCGAGCACGAGCGTCGTGACCGGCAAGGTCTTGCGCACGATTTCCTGCCACGAGCCACCATACGTGTAGCGGGATGCCAGCCAGGTGTTACGAATGGCCTGGTGGCGCCGCTCGGGTATGTTCATCAGCACCCGGTTGATCAGCGGCACCAGCGGCGCATACGCCTTGGACACACCCATGCCAAGCACGACGAAATCGTCCGTGGGGGCAGCGATTTTCAGGCGCCCGGCAAAGTGTTCGCGAATGAGGTAATCCACGTTGGCAAAATCGCCGACGAAGGCATCGACCTTGCCGTCGGCGACCCGTGCAAGGCCGCTCTCGGTGGTGGGGACCTCGATGACGCTGGTGTCCTGGAGACGATCGGTCACGGTCCGCACCGAGAATTTCGAGGTATTGGCCGCGACGCGCTTTCCACGCAGATCCAGGACGCCAACGATGCTCGTGTCGTCGGCACGGGTGACGATCATCACCGGGTAATCCAGGTACGCCATGCTGAAGGACATCGTGGCCGAACCTTCGGTGTTCGGCGAGATCACGGGCAGAATGTCGACCTTGCCGTCGCGCATCAGCTGCTTGGCTTCGGCCCAGTTTGCCGCCGGCACGTAAGTCAGGCGCAGGCGCAGCGAGCGTGCCACTTCGCGCAGGTAGTCGTTGGCGATGCCTGCGGGCCGACCATTGCGATCGAGCAGGGTGTAAGGCGGGGACGTGCTATCGAATGCCACGCGCAGCGGCGGTACTTTCGAAAGCCAGACACGCTCAGCTTCACTCAGCGGAATGCTGACGCTGTCAGCGGGCCCATCGGGCGTGTCCACGTCGAGCCATGGCATGCGCAACCGGGCATGGTCTTCGGCCGACAGGCGCTCCAGCGCACGATCCAGTGCATCGATCAGCGGGGCGCGATCCTTGGCCGCGGCGAATCCCAACGTGGCGATGGGAAGCGATACAGGCGGCCCCACGCGCAGCTGGCGCTGCAGCCCCGCCTTGAAGATCGCCGCGCGCACGACGAAAGGATCCTCAATGCAGGCGTCGGCACGGCCGCTCGCCACCAGATGCATGACGTCCTGCATGCTCGCCGCATAGACCATGTCCACGCCGGCAAAGTGGCGTTGCGCGACTTCGGCCGTGGCGTCGCCTTCGAGCGCCGCCAGCCGCGTACCGGGGCGAATGCCGGTGATGTCGTTGAGCCGTGAATTGTCCTGGCGCGTCACGAGAACGGGCAGGTGTTCGAAGTAGGGCCTGCTGAAGTAGAGAAAGGCGGCGCGATCCGGCGTGGGCGAAAGATTCATCACCAGGTCGATATCGCCGGCGCGCGCCGCGTCGACCACGGCCTGCCAGGTGGGATACACCTTGTAGCGCACCTGCACGCCGAGTTGTCGCGACAGCTCGCCAAGGTACGAGGGGCCAACGCCATCGATCTTCCCATTCACAATCATCTCGAACGGAGGAAAACCTTCGGCAAACGTGCCCACGACGATGGTGGGGTGTTCGCGCAACCAGGTGCGCTCCGCGTCGCTCAGCTCGAGATCCGACGCGCGCGCCTGACCCAGGAAAAGCAGGAGCAAACACGCCAGCAGTAGCATCCAGCATCCACGGCTCGCGTATCCGGTGCGCCCGCGCACGAAGGCCTGCGCGATACGCTGGCGATGCGCGGAGATGCTCTGCGATGCATGGCGGTTACGCATGGGTGCAACGTCGCGTGGCGCTGTGGTTCAGGGACCGGAACCTTTGACGGCCTCAAGACTGTCCATGGATGTCGTTACCCGCACCCGGCATGGCGTGCGCGTGGCTTCCCGCTCGGCCATATGGGTGGCGAAGGCGACGGCATCGAACAGGTCGCCGCGATGCGCGACCTGGCATGCATTTCTGAAGACGGCCCAGCCATCGCCCGTATCCTCGGCCACCAAGTAGTCAATCACGCTCATCAGCCTAGTCACTCCCTGACACGCGGATGCTCCTTAAGCCATGCACCCGCGATGGTGAGGTCACCTTATTCACCTTGCCAATCCTGGTGAATAGGACGACTCCGAAAAACGTCATGGATTAGGACAGATCGCCATGAGTGTTCAGTACTGTGTAACCCAGGCTTGCGTGATGAACACGCAAAGGTCAGATGATTCCGTGCTCGCGCGCGTAGGCGACCATATCGCGGTCATGAACGAGGCCGAGCTTGCGCATGGCCTGGCGCTTCTGCGTGCTCACGGTTTTTACGCTGCGATTGAGTCGCTCGGCGATCTGGCTGACCGACAAGCCGCCAACATACAGGCGGAAGACTTCCATCTCGCGCGGCGACGGCGGCGAAACCTGATCGGAATTCACCACCATTTCACTTTGCTCGAACTTGCGTAGCAGCGATGCACTGATGAAGCGGCGGCGTGCGACGACCGCCCGCACGGCCATGACCAGATCGGACATGGTCGAACGCTTGTCGGCAAGGCCAAGCACACCCTGATCGAGTACGGTGCGAAGCACACCGACGTTGTAGACCATCGTGTGAACGATGACAGGGATACCGCTATAGCGTGAGGCAAGCACTGACAGCAGTGGCAAGCCGTCGCCATGGCGACTTCCGGGCATGGAAAAGTCCGTGATGATGACATCGCAAGACGTGCGGCTGAGCATGTCGAGCAACTGGTCGCCATTATGTGCCTCGCCCACGACCTTGATGTCGGGCGAACGCTCCAGCACCGCCTGGATTCCTGCCAGGACGACCGGATGGTCATCGGCGACGATCACACGGATTTGCAAGGCTTCCTCGCGAGCGTGCAAGGGGCCATGAGTCGAAGTAGCGGACCGGCTTCCGTAGGCGGGAACCGTCCCCGGGTCGGCTTTATCGTACGCCTGGTCAGGGGCCTCCAAGCCTTGCGAAGCCTGAACGGCATCTCGCCCCGCGGCGTCGGAGACCTTGCTGATCGCATCCTCAAGACACTTCATTACGAACAAACCTGCGCTGTGTGACTGTCGAACATCCGCCAGACCGGCGATCTGGCAACTACTATCCATAAGACGGCCGCGACTGCCATAGCGCCCCGGAGCGGCGCCGGCGCGCGCTTCATGGCGACAGGGATGCCCGTGCAGACCACCCGCGACGAGGGGGTGCCGTACGGACGGGAAGGCGCATGAAAGCGCCGCATCGCACACGGGACGCGGTTTTGACGGTAGGGGTGACCTGCTCGCGTGGCCGTGTTTCTAGGACAAGCCCAAGCATCCTAGACCGACAACGTCTGGCTCAGGTATCAGACCATTCCTAAACTGCTCAAAAACCGAGATATTTCGCCCATCAGCCAAGAGCGTTCAAAGCCGGCGCAAGGCAAGAACTGGCCGCGATTTAAGGCTCCAATTTTCGGTTTCAGCAAGCCGGTCACAGAACAGGCATAATGATGCACTGCAACGGCCCTACCCAGGCTCGCTCGTCAGGCAGCAGCGTTATCGTCCGCCACCCCCACGAGTCGCCGTCCGCATCTTGCGGACGCCCTGAGCTGCGGCTTCCCCACGACTATGAGAGACGGTTACCGGCATGGTGACATTGGCGACGGAGCACGTGATCGACGTGCACCACTGGAACGACACCCTTTTCAGCTTCCGCACGACGCGTGATCCTGGTTTTCGCTTCGACAGCGGACACTTCGTGATGATCGGCCTGGAAGTCGATGGCCGGCCATTGATGCGCGCGTATTCCATCGCCAGCGCCAACTGGGAAGAGCATCTTGAGTTCTTCAGCATCAAAGTGCCCGACGGCCCGCTGACGTCGCGCCTGCAGCACCTCAAGCCGGGTGATCCGGTCATCGTCAGCCGCAAGCCGACCGGCACGCTCGTGCTCAATGATCTCAAGCCGGGCAAGCATCTCTATCTGCTGGGCACGGGCACGGGCCTCGCACCCTTCATGAGCATCATCCGCGATCCGGAAACCTACGAACGCTTCGACAAGATCGTACTGGCACACGGCGTTCGACACATCAACGACCTGGCCTACTCGGAGTACCTGGAGAACGTGCTTCCGCAGCACGAATACCTGGGTGAGATGGTGCGCGAGAAACTCATCTATTACCCCACCGTGACGCGCGAGGCGTTCCGCAACCGCGGCCGCATCACCGATGCGATTGCCGATGGCGTGATGAGCGAGGTGACGGGCCTGCCGCCGCTGAATCCGGAAACCGATCGCGTGATGTTGTGCGGCAGCCCGGCCATGCTGGACGACATCTGCGCCCTGCTTGATGGCCGCGGGTTCCATGCATCGCCGCGCACGCGCGAGCCGGGCGATTACGTGATCGAACGCGCTTTCGTCGAGAAGTGACGCGCGTGGCCGCGGCGCTCAATCGCGCACGCGGCCTTTTCCTTCGTTATCCCAATAACCGAAGATGCGGCGCGCCACGAGCTTGTAGACCGGCTTGAAGGTGGCGCGCCAGAAACGCGAATGCGCCGCCGGTGTTTGCAGGATCGCCCGCTGTCGGGCGCTCAGCGCCTCCGGGCAATAAGTGCGCTTGTGCTTCAGCAGGTGACGGAGGTCTTCACGCGCCAGCAGGCGAAACAAGGGACCGCGCCGACCGCGCGTCCAGGCGATCTGGAAATCCACCAGCGCGGGGCGACCGTCGTCACGCACCAACCAGTTGGGCTCCTTGGCCAGATCGTTGTGCACGATCCCGCGTCGATGCAGCGCGGCCAGTAGCCGCAGGGCATCGCGGTAGTACGCGCGATCGCGCGGCTGCGACTGCTGCATCGGCGCGCCGGCGATATAGCTGCGCAGCAGTTCATGCCCGTTCCAGCCGAGCAGGGCCGGCACGCCATCGAGACCGTCCAGCTTGCGCAGGGCGCGTGCCTCGCGCCGCGCCGCGCGCCAGGCGAACAGGCGCGCCCACCAGCGCGCTGCGGCGATGTCGCGACGGATGACCGTGCGATCACCGTCGCGAACCAGCTCGATGCGGCCCAGTTCGTCGGCTTTGAGTAAGGTGGTTTGCGTCATCGGCGTCAAAAGCGGGAAACAGGCACAGGGAGGCATTGTCGCCGATCCGGTCCATGGGTTGGTCGCGGTTGCGTCAGCGCGCAGTACTCTGCCTTGCCCCTGCCACGGAACCGACATGGACATCGCCCTCTACATCCTTGCCGCCCTGCTGATTGTCGGCGGTATCGCCGGCAATATCCTCCCGGCCCTCCCCGGCATCCCCATGATCTTCGGCGGCATCTGGCTGGTTGCCGCTGTGGACAACTACCAGCACCTGGGCCTGTGGTGGCTGGTCATCATCGGCGTCATCGGAGCCGTGGGCGTGGCCATGGATTTCCTCGCCAGCGCCCTGGGTGCCAAACGCGTTGGCGCGAGCCGGCTGGCGCTGTGGGGCGCGGGCATCGGGACCATCGTGGGGATGTTCTTTGGTCTCGCCGGCCTGGTCCTCGGCCCCTTCGTGGGCGCGGTGATCGGCGAACTCATGGCCGGCAACAGCGTCCTGCGCTCGGCCCATGTCGGGGTCGGCACGTGGATCGGCCTGCTGTTTGGCACGCTGGTGAAGCTGGTGCTTTCGTTCGTGATGATCGGGCTGTTCGGCTTCGCGATGATCTTCGGTTAGGCGACCCGATCGGGGATCACGTAGAGCAACACCGCGAGGTAATGCAGCACGCTGCCGGCGAGTACGAACAGGTGCCACACCGTGTGGTGGAACGGCAGGCGGCGCCACAGGTAGAACGGTACGCCCAGCGTGTAAGCGGCGCCGCCAGCGATCAGCAGCACCAGGCCGCCGGTTTCCAGGCTCGCGCTCAGCGGCTTGAACGCCACCATCGCCACCCAGCCCATCGCCACGTAAAACACCACCGCGAGCTTGCGGAAGCGCTTGAGCACGCCCAGCTCCAGCGCAATGCCCAGGATGGCCAGCGTCCAGATCGTGATGAACAGGCCCAGCCCCCACGCGCCCGGCAGGGCGATCAACGTAAATGGGGTATAGGTACCGGCAATCAGCAGGAAGATCGCGATGTGATCGAGCGTGCGCAGCACGCGCTTGGCACCCTCGCCGGACACCGAGTGGTAAAGCGTGGAGGCGGTGTACAGCAGGATCAGCGTGGTGCCGAAGACGGCGCTGGCGGTGACCGCGCGCGCATCGCCCACCATGGCCGAGAAGGCCACCAGGGTCGCCAGCCCGGCGATGCTCAGGACGATGCCGATGCCATGAACGACACAGCTGGCCAGCTCGTCGGCAAAGCTGTAACGCGGGAGGGCAGCGGGGGCGCTGGCGGACATGGACGTTCCTTGGGGTGCTCGGGGATCGAGCCCGCGCGGGGCGGGCTCATGCACCACGAACCTTACCCGGGCGGGCGCCGCTTGGATACTCCCGCGCACGGGCCGGCGTCACTCAATGATGAAGGCGCCGAAGGCCACGCCAAGGTTCCAGCCCTCACCCGTTCCGCTGAGCGCCAGCGACACATTGCCCTTGGTCAGCACCTGGGCATCGGCCGATTTCTGCGCGCCGGCATGGGCCTGGGCGTTGGCGTAGTGGCCCTTGATCTCGCTCATGTTGTTGACGCCGCTGAACTTGCCTTCGCCGTTGGTGATCTTGCTCTTGCCGAAGGTCAGGCCGCCGCCCTTGACGCGGATGTGCACCTTCATGCTCTGACCGTTGTTGCAGGTCACGGTGCCGGAGCCTTCGGCCGTCTGGTAGAACGCGGACCAGCCGGACACCCCGAACTTCATCTTGCACGAGATCTCGCCCGCACTCGCCATCGTCGGCAAGGCGAGTGCAGCCAACACCATCACCATCCCAAGTACGTGCTTTTTCATGACCGTCTCCAGGCCGCGCCGCCGCGGACCATTTCCGCGCGACATCATGCACACATTGCGATGTTCGTCGTGAATCAGCTGTTCACGGATTCTGGACACGGGCAAAAGCCGCACCCGAGGAAACTTGGCATTCCGGGTATCTCCCCCTCTCTCCCCCGATACCCGGCCTATTGAGCCCCGCCATCCTGTGCGGGGCTTTTTTTGCCCGCGCCAGGCGCGATCAATGGGCCACGAGCATGGGCAGGTCGCCGTGCATGAAGAGGTGGCGGGTGGTCCCGCCCAGCACCATCTGGGCGAGGCGCGAACGGCTCCATGCGCCCATCACCAGCAGGTCCGCCCGATGCGCGTGGGCGGCATCGAGCAACAGGGGGCCGGCAGCGTGGGATGGGCCGGCATCCAGCGCCTGGATGCGCGCCCGGATGCCGTGGCGCTGCAACCAGTCGGCCAGTCCCGGAGGCGGCAGCACCGCCAGGGCGTCGGCGTACATCTCGCTGCCGTCGATCACCAGGACGTCATCGGCGCGCTGCAAGACCGGAACGGCGGCGGCCAGGGCCAGCGCGGATTCGCGGCTGCCGTTCCAGGCCACCACCGCACGCGAGCCCACCGTGTCGATCGTCGCAATGTCCGGAACGACCAGCACCGGACGATCGCTGCCGAACACGCACCGGGACACCGTGCCGAAGCCAACCGGGGCATCGCTGCGTTGCTGGCTGCGCTCCATCACCAGGAGGTCATAGCCGGCAGCGGCCTGGCAGACCGTCTGCACGGTATCCCCCTGCGCGACGCGCCAGGCGCCGGCAATCCCCGCGCCGGCCAGCCAGCCATGCCATTCCCCGCCGTGCTCTTCGGCCTCCACGCAGCGGCGCCGGGTTTCCTCCAGTTGGGCCGGGACGGCCTCGGGAAGGCTGAAGGCAGCCGCCGGCAGATCCGCGACGAACAGGCCATCCAGACGCGCGCCCAGACGCGTCGCCAGGGCCTGCGCGGCGCGCGATGCCGGGGTGTGCATGTCGATGTGCTGCAGGTACAGCAGGATGTCGAAGGCTGACATGCGGCAACTCCATGTGTGGCACTTGGCGAACACTCTAGCGCGATGGCTGCCCGAGGGAAGTACATGAATCGCACCTGACCATCTTGCGGAATCCATGACGTCTGGCATAGGCTGAGATCGCACCGGCACGATCCCACCGCGTCCCCGCGCGGAGTGCCCTTGCACCACATCGAGTCCAACAACGTGAATGTCAGGAGGTCGCCTATGTCGTCCGCAGGCCTGGCTGTCGCTCGTCCGCACCCTGATGCCGTCCGCATTGCCGGCCTCAGCGTCGCCATCGCCCTTAACCTGGGCGTGCTGTTGATCACCCTTCGCCCCATGGCGCCCACCATCATGGATGCCGTCCAGCGCACCAAGGACCTGACGGTCGTCTGGATCACGCCGCCACCCAAGGTGCCCGATCCCCCGCCGATCGAAGCGCCCATCACGCCCAAGCAAGTCACGGTCGTGCCACGCATCCATGCAGCCCCGGTCACGGTGCCGCCCGCACCAACGCCGATGTTGACGGACGAGGGCACCGCCCCCGCCGGACCGATCACGCCGCCAGCGCCCGAGCCGACGCCGGTCGCACCGTCAGGCCCACCGGAGGCCACGCTCGCCTACAAGGCATCGCCGCTGACTTTCCCGCCCATTGCGATTCGCCAGCGTATGCATGGCACCGTGGTGCTTCGCGTGCTGGTGGACGAGGAAGGCAAGCCGATCCAGGTCGAGATGGAGCAAAGCAGTGGTTACGCCCTGCTTGATCGCAGCGCGCGCGAACAGGTACTGGCGAAGTGGCGATTCCAGCCGGCCACGGTCGAAGGCCGCACGACGAAAGCGTGGGCACGCGTACCGGTGAGTTTCGATCTGCGCGAGCTGTAAGTTCGACGCGATGCGCATAACGCGCATCCGGCCACAAAAAAGGCCCGGCCGGCATCATGTGCCGACCGGGCCTTTCCACGGCAATCAATGCGCTTGCGTGTGAGCCGTTGGTGCGTGATGGCGCGAAGCGCGCGCAATCAGCCACACCACGCCGATGACAAGCGCCAGCGGCAGCAACACGGGCAGCAACGAGAACAGCACGATCGGCGCGATAAGCAGGAGCGCCAGGCCACCGAACAGCAGGCCGAAGGCCGCACCAATGATGCTGAAAATGCCGCCAATCAAGGCGAATGTCACCTTGAAGACAGCGCCGATGACGGCAGCCGTCAGCCACAGTCCGAAGCACACCACCAGCAGGATCGACAGCGTGAACATGAGGATCTCCTCAGCCATCCAGACGACGACATGATCGGCCGCTGCAAGGCGGAATTCATGTTGCGGAAGTCATGGGTGAACAGCAAAGCGCCCGTCGTGCCCAGGCACCCGCCAGGCAGCTCACCGAAGGCAACCATGGCATCGGGACGTTCCATCCTTATAGAAACGGAGCATTCGCGACGTCCGAATGCGATCCCATTCACGCGCCAGCAAATCGCCCGCACCGTGTTACGCCTCTTTAACAGGTCCCATGGTCCACTGCGCGCCGGTCTCAACCGAGTTCCATCGCATGAGCCAACACATGCACACCCTCAAGGCGCTGCGTGACATCGCATACGATCTCGGCGCGAACGAACGTCCCGACCTTGCGAGCATGGCGCGCGAGATGGGTCGTGTCATCCATCAGCAAGGTCGCGCGTTGAATGACGGTCTTGCGCCGCTGCGCAAGCGTCAACGCGGTTTTGAGCGCTGGCTCGTCGGGCAGCGGAGCAAGGTCAGCCTTCTGGTCATGGTGTGGCCGGCCAACCACAGCACGCCCGTGCACGATCATGGCGGCTTGTGGGGGCTGGAACTGGCGCTTCAGGGTGCCCTGGAAGTGCAGTCCTGGTCGCGCGACGACGTCTCGGGCGAACTGACGCTGCAGGGGCAGGACTGGCTGGGCCCTGGCGATGCGACCTGGTTCGAGGCGGATGGGGGTTATGCCCACCGCTGCCGCAATTTGTCGCGGCACGAGGCCGCTTTGACGCTTCACGTCTATGGCGGCAATCTGGCACAGTACCTCGCGTACGAGCCGGCGGCGCGTGACAAGTGGTTGGCACGCCCGCAGCGCGCGGCGATCGCCGGACACCTGGGCGCGTAAGCCCGCTTTCATTCGCACTATTTTCTTAAGGAGTGGCATGTACCGACGTGTCGCCATTATTGGCGGCGGCGCCGCATCCGCGGCGCTGCTCAGTGAAATCCTCGAACGGCAGCATGCATCCCCCGTGCACCTGGACTGGTACACCGGTGGCGGCTCGCTGGGTCGGGGCATTGCCTATGGCACCCGCTCGGACCGCCACCTGCTGAACGTACGCGCCGCGTCCATGAGCATGTTCGTGGCGCGCCCGCGCGGATTCCTCGATTACGCCCAGCGCGGCGACCACAGCATCGCCGGCACCGATTTCCTGCCGCGCCGCATGTACGGCGACTACCTCGAAGCCGAGGTACGTCGCTCACTGGATCGCGCCGCTGAACTCGGCCACGACGTACGCGTCATTCCGTTTGCCGTCGACGCCATCGTGCCGGAAAACGACGGGGTCACCGTCATCCAGGGCGAGGAAAGCACGCGGGTCGACGCCGCCGTGCTTGCACTCGGTGCCCTGCCGCCGCAGCCGCTGGGCGGCGTCACCGAGGCCGCATTGACGAGCGGCCGCTACATCGTCGATCCCTGGCGCTTCCTCGCCTCCGCCCAGCCCAGCGCCGAACCGTTCGACGTCGTCCTGGTCGGCATGGGCCTGACGTCGGTAGACGTTGTGCTCGAACTGGCCGAGCTGTGGCCCAAGGCACGTTTCACCGCCCTCTCGCGCCACGGCCTGCTGCCGGAGCCGCACCTCGCCGTGTCCTCGGCCCCGACCGATGACGGCAGCGACCTGATCGAATCCATGCTTGCCGCGCCCGACATCCGCACGTGGATGCGCCTGTTGCGCGAGGCAATCCGCCAGACGCCGGACTGGCGTGTCGTCATCGACAGCCTGCGTCCGCATACCCCTTCGCTCTGGCGCGCCCTGCCGCGCGAAGAGCGCGCACGATTCCTGCGCCACGCCCGTTGGGCCTGGGAGCGCGCCCGTCATCGCATGGCGCCGCAAGTCGCAGAAGCGCTCGCTCGACTGGAACGCGAAGGTCGGCTCGTCCGTCGCCGTGGCCGCATGCAGGCCGTCGACGTCAAGGGCGATGCGCTGCAGCTGGAACTGCGCCCCAAGGGCTCGGCATTCAACGAGCAGGTCACCGCGGATTACGTGATCCAGACCATCGGCCTCAACACGGATGTGCGCCGCGCAGGTCATCCGCTGGTCAACCAATTGTTCACCAATGGCCACATCACGCCTGATGCACTGGGGCTCGGCGCCGAAGGCACGCTCGAAGGGCGCCTCAGGCATGGCGGCGCCACATGGCCGCATTTCTACGCGATCGGCAGCATGCTGCGTGGCACGCACTGGGAATCCACGGCCATGCCGGAGATTCGACAGCAGGCGCGCAACCTCGCCGACCAGCTCTTCGGGTCCTGATCCACGAAAACGGCGCCACGAGGCGCCGTTTTCTTTTGGACGTCCAAACGACGGGCAATCAGAACCCTGCGAGCACCAGCTTGCCGATCATGCTGCCGCTTTCAAGCTTCTCGTGTGCCATCCGCAGATGCTTCGCGTCGATCGGACCCAGTGATTCGCGCAGCGTCGTGCGAATCACGCCGGCATCGACCAGGTCCGCCACTTCGTTCAACAGTTGATGCTGCGCCTTCATGTCGTCGGTTTTGTACAACGACCGCGTGAACATGAACTCCCAGTGCAGCGACAGGCTGCGCGACTTCAGCAACGTGATATCGAGCGGCGTCGCCGGGTCGTCGATCAGACCGAGCTTGCCCTGCGGCTTGAGCAGATCCACGAGCGCGGCGAAGTGCTGCTCGGTGTGCGTCAGGCTAAGCACGTAATCCACACCCTGCGGTGCCACCGCACGCACTTGCTCGCGCAGGTCACCGCGATGATCGACCACATGATGCGCTCCCATATCCTTCACCCATGCCTGGGTTTCCGGACGTGAGGCCGTGCCGATCACCGTCAGGTTGGTGAGCTTGCGCGCAAGCTGCACGGCCATGGAGCCGACGCCGCCCGCAGCTCCCACCACCAGCACCACGCCGCTCTGGAAGGCGTTGCCGCGCGCAATGGCGAATCGATCGAACAACAACTCCCACGCGGTGATCGTGGTCAACGGCATGGCGGCCGCCTGAGCCATGTCGAGCGTCGCGGGCTTGCGCCCGACGATGCGCTCATCGACCAGCTGGAGCGCGGCATTGCTGCCCTGGCGATCGAGTGCTCCTGCATACCAGACCGCATCACCCGGCTTGAACAAGGTGACGTCTTCGCCCACCGCCACCACGGTGCCGGCCGCATCCCATCCCAGCACTTTGTCGGCACCCTGGGGATCGACACGCTTGCGAATCTTGGTATCGACCGGATTCACCGACACGGCTTCCACGCGCACCAGTACATCGCGCCCGCTGGCCACGGGATCGGGCAATGTCACATCGATCAGGGATTCGGCATCGTTGACCGGGAGGGAGCGTCGATAGGCCACGGCTTTCATGAGGATCTCCGGACTGGAACAAAAAGCAGAACACGGCACGCGTGATCAGGGAATGATCTTGCGCCGGCGAAAATCGTCGAACAACGCTGCGAACATGGCTTTCGTATCCGCGTACTCGTGGAAACCGAATCGACGCGACTTGCTGTCGTCGCCGAACATGTCGTAATCCCAGGAGAATACGAAGTCGGCAAAGCGCCAGGACGACACGTCGGCATATGGATGCGGCTGGAGCCCGTGGCGTGCCTGCATCGATTGCCAGAGCTGCTCCTTGTCAGCCATCACCGAATCGAGCGAAAGCGGCAACGGCGTTGCCAGTTCCAACCCGAAGTACCCGGCGATGAACGGCCACATGTCGCTCCAGCGGAAAAGGTCGCCGTTGGCGATGTTGAAGGCTTCGTTGGCACAGCGCGGCTCGGTGGCCGCCCACACCATGGCCTTCGCCAGCAGACCGGCGTCGGTCATCTGCAAGAGGCGGTCATACGCGCCGGGTTTGCCGGGAAAGCGCAGCGGGATGCCAAGCTCGCGCGACATCGACGCGTACACCGCGATGCCCAGCGCAAGATTCAGGGGATTGCCCAGCGCAAAGCCGCCGACGACGGCCGGGCGAATGCCCGACCACGTCCACGCCTTGCCCTGCTGCCGCGCTTCGAGCAGCCGCTGCTGGTCATGCATGAATTCCGGCGGCATGAAGTGCGCATCCGTTTCGCGCGCGGGCGTCTTGAAAGGACCCAGGTGCCCACCGTAAACCTTGTATCCCTGCATCAGGCTCACGTGCTGAAGGTGATCGGCCACCGGCTCGATGGCATCGAGTACATGCTGCAGCATCGCCACGTTGGGCGGCACCAGCTCAGCCCAGGTGGGACGATCCTGGTAGGCGGTGTAGAACACATGCGTCACGTGGGTGAGCGGTGACAGCTTGCGCTGCGTATCAACCGGATCAAGCAGATCAACCGCGATGTGCCGCACGCCCTCGTCATCGCCGCCACGACGCGACAATCCGATGATGTCCCAGTCGGGAAGTGTTTTCAGGTGATCGACCAGGTTCCGGCCGATCACGCCCTGCGCGCCAACCACCAGCGCGGTAAAAGTCTTTGCCATGAGCAGATCCTCTGCGTAGCGGTGTCATCAAATGCCAACGGTGGCACCGGTCGTCGTCGTCGCCCCACGACGTTCCAGCGCCAGGCTCCAAACCGTAACGAGCAATCCCAATGCAGCAACGATGGCGCCGGCAATGCCAATCATCGGCAGGCCCAACCCGCCCTCGATCACTGCACCGCCTACGAACGCACCGATGGCATTGCCCAGGTTGAACGCAGCGATGTTGAGCGTCGACGCGAGATGCGGGCCGTCCACGGCCTGCTGCACCACGCGCATCTGCAAGGGCGGCACGGTCGCGAACGCGGCCACGCCCCAGACGAACACCGTGATCACAGCGGCCACGGGATCGCGCATGGTCCAGGTGAAGGCAAACATCACCACCATCAGGACCAGCAGGATGGCGATCAGCGACGGCATCAGGCGCCAGTCAGCCAGGCGACCACCCAGGAGATTGCCCAGGGTCGTGCCCACGCCAAACAACACGAGTACCCAGCCGGTGGCGCCGACGCTGATATGCGACTGCGTCTGCAGGATGGGCGCGATGTAAGTGAACACGGTGAAGACACCGCCAAAGCCGAGCACCGTCATCAACAGCGCCAGCAACACCTGCGGCTGGCGCAGCACGGCCATCTCCTTGCGCATGTCCGGCGAATGCAGCTCAGGCAGCGACGGCACCAGTCGCCACACGCCCAGCGCGGCAATCACGCCGAGCACGGTCACGGCGGCGAAGGTGGAGCGCCAACCCGCCCACTGGCCAAGGAAGGTACCGAAGGGCACGCCCAGCACGTTGGCCAGGGTCAGGCCGGCAAACATCAGCGCGATGGCGCGTGCGCCCTGCCCGCGCGGAACGACGTGCGAGGCCACCACGGCGCCGATGCCGAAGAAGGAGCCATGACAGAACGCAGCGACCACGCGCGCCATCATCAGCACGCTGTAGTTGGGTGCCACCGCACACAATGCGTTGCCAAGGATGAAAAGTCCCAGGAGGGTGAGCAAGGCGGTGCGGCGCTCCAGCCGTGCGGTCAGTGCCGCCAGGAGGGGGGCACCGACGGCAACGCCCAGCGCGTAGCCGGATACCAGCATGCCGGCGGAGGGAATGCTCACATGGAGGTCAGCCGCCACCTCAGGCAACAGGCCCATGATGACGAACTCAGTCGTGCCGATGGCAAAGGCCGCCACGGCCAGCGCCAGCAAGGCGGCGCGCGAGCTGTTCTGACTCATGACCGGGCTCCGGCCCGCCAGGCGCGGAAAAAGTGGGCAGACATGATCGTTCCTATCCGAATCGAAGGGCCGCACTTTGCTACTTGCCGGAAAGGATGAGAATTGCCCAAACTAGGCAAGCATCTTTTCCAGAAAGTTGAAGATGATCGATCTCGACGACATGCGACTTTTCGTACGGGCCGTCACCGATGGCAGCCTTTCGGCCGCCGGACGGGAGCTTGGCCTGTCGCCGGCCGTGGCCAGCAAGCGTCTCACCCGCCTTGAGCAAGCCCTCGGGGTGCGGCTGCTTCAGCGCAGTTCCCGTCGGCTTTCGCTGACTAGCGAAGGGGCCTGCTACTACGAGCGCTGCGTCAGCATCCTGGCCGACGTGGACGAAGCCAATGCCATGGTCGGGCGTGGGCAGATGGAGGTTCGCGGCGCGTTGCATGTCTCGGCATCGCTGGACCTGGGCCGCCAGTACATCGGCCCGCTGGCCGCCCAGTTCACCGAGCAGCATCCGGAACTGCGCATGCGCGTGAGCACCTCGGACGCGATGCTCGATGTCTTCGAACACGGCGTGGATGTCGCGGTCCGCAGCGGTGCCATGGCCGATTCACGGCTGGTCTCGCGCCGCCTGGCGCTCAATTATCGTGTGCTGTGCGCGTCACCCGGCTACCTTCGCCGCCGCGGCACGCCCGCGAGCACGGACGAACTCGAGCACCATGCCTGCCTGATGCTGCACCGCCCCGGGCGCGGCATCCTTCCGTGGATGCTGCAAACCGCGGAAGGTCCGAAGCCGATGCGGCTGGATGCCATCATCACCACCGACAGCGGCGACCTCATGCGCGAACTTGCCGTGGCCGGACATGGCATCGCCTTCAAGTCGATCTGGGATATCGCCACCGATGTCGAGGCCGGCCGCCTCGTGCCCTTGCTCACGCAGTCGGCGATCCAGGAAGCGCACATTTACGCCATCTATCCCAGCCGCGATTTTCTGCCCGCGCGCATTCGGCTGTTCGTCGATTTCCTGCTCGAGCGCATGCGCGAGCGCGAAGGCACCGTATTGGGCTTGCTGGGAATGAAGGTGTAGGGTGATCGGGACACCACCCGGAGCACCCATGCCCCATGGCCATGCGTTTCGCCTTCCTGCTGCTGCTTACACTCATGACGTTCAACGCCACCGCTGACGACGCACGCTTCCTCGAACGCGACGTGACCGTGCAGGGCGAAACCCTTCACTACCGCGTCTTCGTGCCTGACGGATGGACGTCCAAACGAACGTGGCCCGTCGTGCTGTTCCTGCATGGCTCGGGTGAACGCGGCAGCGACAATGCCAAGACGCTGAGCCAGGGCCTGCCGCCGTGGTTGCGGACGCATGGGAAAGACTTTCCGGCAGTCGTCGTTATTCCCCAGGTGGCCAGTGGCGCTTACTGGAGCGGCAAGTACGAAGAGGCCGCCATCAAGGCACTCGAAGCGAGCATTGATGAGTTTCACGGCGATCGCCAGCGGCTGTACCTGACAGGCCTGTCGATGGGCGGGTTCGGCTCATGGCAGATCGCGAAGGATCATCCGGATCTGTTCGCCGCGGCAGTCATCATCTGCGGCGGCATCGAGCATCCGCCGCGCCTCGAATCGCCCTCGCACGTGGACGGCGTCCCGGACGGCGTCGACCCCTACGCATGGGTGGCCTCCAACATCGGGACCTTGCCGGTGTGGCTCTTCCACGGCAGCGACGATCCCGTGGTCTCCGTCGAAGGATCGCGCGGCATGCACCACGCACTCGAGGCCCGCAAGAAGGAAGTGCGTTACACCGAATACCCTGGCATGGGCCATGGCGTGTGGGAAAACGCCTATGCCACGCCCGGCCTTTGGCCGTGGGTATTCGGCCACGTCAAAGCGCAATAACTACGCCTTGCTGCGGCGTCGCCCCGCGATCACCCAGCCAATGTAAATGCCCAGCGCCACGCCCATCAGCTCGAAGAAGACGCGCGTGCCGATGCCGTCCGGATCATGGACCTGGGCCAGCTTGGCTTTAAGCAGCTGCAGGGACTGCAGGCGGGCATAGTTGAAATAGAACATGTCCCACATGTCGCCGCTGCCGGAGATCATCAGGCCCAGCAGATAGGACCAGCCGATCCGCGCGCCTTGGCCCCAGTCGCTGCGCCCGCCGATCCAGTTGAACATCAGGTAGGCCAGCAGGCCCACAACCGTCGCAATCGCGCCCGCCTGCAAGCCTCCGACCAGCCCAAAACCCATCCACGATTGGTCGTAATGCATCAGCCTTCCCGGGAGCCACGTTGCATGACCGTCCATTATGCCTGTGAGCGCTGGGTGAAATGGCTAACGCGGCAGGTTCAACGTAATCCTTTTCCTACCCAAAACCGGCGGTAAGCGTACGTGCCAGTCGCAGACCCCGTCACACTGTGAGGGACTTGCCGGACGCTAGACTCCCCATTCCACCCGACGTGACTATCACGCCATGCGCCACCCGATTTCAGAACGTGCCGCTCTCATACTTGTTGACGTACAGCCGGACTTCATGCCCGGCGGCAGCCTCGCCTGCCACGAGGGCGACGCCATCGTGCCCGGCATCCGGGCCCTGCTCCAGGCACGGCTGTTCCGGCACGTCGTAGCCACCCAGGACTGGCATCCCGCCGGCCATATTTCCTTTGCCACCAGCCACCCTGGCAAACAGCCGTTCGATCGCATTCCGTTGTATGGGCACGCGCAGACCCTGTGGCCCGACCATTGCGTCCAGGGCTCTACCGGGGCGGAGCTGTATCCGGGCATTGACTGGTCCGTGGTGGACCATGTCGTACGCAAGGGCTGCGATCCCCAGGTGGATTCCTACAGCGGCTTTCGCGAGAACTATGGGCCTCGAGGCACTCGCCCGAGCACCGAGCTGGCGGATTGGCTGCGCGGCCGCCAGGTCGATACGGTCTATGTCGCTGGCCTCGCCCGCGATGTTTGCGTGCTATGGACCGCGCAGGATGCCGCCGACGCCGGCTTCGTCACCCACGTGCTGTGGGACCTTACCCGCCCGGTGACTCCGGAATCGGACATCACCACGCGCGCGCGCCTCGATCAGGCGCTTATTGGCGTGGTGGCATCCGAAGACCTGCTGAAAACGAGTCACGCCGCCTGAAAGCTGGCGCTTCGTGAGCGAGGAGGTCGCCCGCGGCGCGGGCTGTAAACGGTAAACAGGGAACAGCAGGCCACAGTGGCCGTGAGCTCTGCTTTGCTCCGTTTTCCTTTTACCGTTCACAGCGCCGCAGGCGCGACTTCACTGAAGCGAAGCGCTCACTAACTATCGTCCTCGGCGTTCACCAGTGCCCTGGCATCGCCCTTCTCATCCACCCACGCCGTAACAACCATCGGCCGACAACACACCTGGCAGTCCTCGATGTATTCCTGCTCGCCGGCTGACACGTCGACGATCAGATCGATGCGCTCCCCACAGTAAGGGCACGAAACGGCGACGGTGTCGTTCATGGTGATGCCTGCGGCCTGGCCGTGATCGATGCATTGAGTACCGAGGTGCGACGACGGTCCAGCGCGCGCTTGACCTTGTCGTCGCGCTCATAAATATCCTGGCGGAAACTCAGGCGATCGCCTTCGTGCCATTCCGCCGTCCAGTACGCCAGCAGCAAGGTGACTGGCTGAGCCAGATTCACCGTCTGCGTCTTGTTGGTATCGATCGCGGCATCAATCGCCGCGCGATTCCATTTCACCGGATCGTTCAACAACAGTTCGGCCAGCTCACGCGGACGCTCCACGCGAATGCAGCCGGAACTGCGCGCCCGCTGGTCGGACTCGAAGTATTCCGTATGCGGCGTGTCGTGCAGGTAGACGGCGTACTCGTTGGGAAAACGAATCACCAGGCGTCCCAGCGAATTGCCCGGTCCGGCGTCCTGGCGCAACACGATGCCCTTCGGATGGGCCCAGTTCACGCTGGCCGGCGACAGTTGCTTGCCCTCCGTGTTGAATACCTTGATGCGATTCGCCGCGAGATAACCCTGGTTGGCGCGCACCTTCGGCAGGATGTCCTGGCGCAGGATCGTCGGTGGCACCGTCCAGGTGGGATTGAGCGTCATGTAGGTGATCTGCGACTTGAACACCGGCGTGCTGCGATAGGGCTTGCCCACCTGCACGCGCGCCGTCCATACCGGCTCGCCGTTCTTCACATAGGCAATCTTGTAGCCGGCGATATCCACCACCACGAAATCACCCGTGACCTGATGCAGCAACCAGCGCGCGCGCTCCAGATTCACGCGCGCCTGATCGATGCGCTGCTCCACCGGTACATTGAGCGCGGCCAGCGTGCCCTTGCCCAGGTTTCCGTCGGCGTCGATGTACTGCTCCTGCTGGAACTGCCTGACGGCGTTCTGCAGGGTTTCGTCGTAGCGGTGATCCTGCGCTGCATCGGCGGCCAGGTAGCCACCGATGGCCAGCCGCTGACGCAAGGCAGGGATGCGCGGATCGGTCATGCCGGGTTTCAGTGTCGGGCCGTCGGCAATCATCGGCCAGCCGCCGCGACTTGCGATGTCACGCAGCGCCGCCAGTCCCTTACGCAGACGATCGTATTGCGGATGTTGCGGTCGGGCCCGCTCGAAAATCCCGGCGATGTCACCGCTCTGCACGGCCTCTTCCGCCGTCATCAGACCTTGCCCCGGATCGAGCTGACGCGGATCGAAATTCCAGTGCGGATCGAGCGTCGAGGGATCGACCTTGCCGCGATACAGATGCACCAACGCGGCCAGGTAGCCATCCGTCGCCAGCAGGTCGAATTCGGCTCGTTGCGCCGGCGTGGCCGCACGCAACGTGGCGGCCAGCCGCTGCAACTGGGACACGTGGTAATCCTCGGGATCGAGGCCATCCAGGCGGGTGTCGGCCAGGGCTCTCAGCAGCGCGTCGATGTTCTCCTGCCGCGTCCACGCGGGCGCGTAGGCGCGGTCCTCGTAGAAGTCGGCCAATGCTTGAGCCAGTTCAGGCTTGGTGGCGCCCGCATCGCTCAATTGCTCGATGCGATCGCGGATCGCGTCGGACACCGGGTCCTGGGTCTGAGCCCAGGCTGAGACAGCGGTCAAACCAAGACAAATCAAGCAGATAAATAGCCAACGAACAGCAAAAACGGGGCGCGGCAGAGGCACGGTCGGCTCCTTCGATCCTGTGGAGACCCTCTTATCACAGGCCGCGCGCGGACTCCGTAAATGAACGAAATAAGCTGAACGAACAGACACTTAACAATGGTCTGCTAGCATGCCCGGCAGCTTCACGCCATACACACTCTTCCATGATGCAAGTTTTACGCTACGCCGCCCTCGCAGCGGCGCCGATCCTCGCCGTGTGCCTGGCACCCGCTGCACACGCGACCGAGACGTCGCTCGCCGCCGCGCTGCAGAAGCTCGCGCCGAACGCTAACCCGCAGGTCATCGACCTCGCCCTGAAGGCGACCGATTGCGCCGCTGCCAATGGCATGCCGCCGTCCGAGCGCCTGGCGGTGATCGACTATTCCCGTCCGTCGACCGAACCTCGCCTGTGGGTGTTCGACCTGACCCAGCGCAAGCTGTTGTTCCAGGAGCTCGTCGCCCACGGCAAGAATTCTGGCGACAACCTCGCCACCCGATTCTCCAACAAGCCTGAGAGCCTGGAATCCAGCCTCGGCCTGTTCCGCACGATGCAGTCCTACGACGGCCACAACGGCTATTCGCTGCGCATGAACGGCCTGGAGCCGGGCACCAACGACAAAGCGCTCGAACGCGCCATCGTCATCCATGGGGCCAGCTACGTGGACTCCGGCACCGCCGGCAAGCTCGGTCGCATCGGTCGCAGCTGGGGTTGCCCCGCCGTGCGCAAGGCGATCGCCAAACAGTTGATCGACACGATGAAGAACGGCCAGTACGTCTTCTCTTACTACCCCGATCAGCAATGGCTGGCGTCGTCGCCCTACCTCAAGTGCAGCAACGCCCGCATGGCGTCGGCCGCCAGGGCCGCACCGTAAGCCATCCCCCTACCTGTCTTTGGGAGAATTCCCGGACGAAGTCGATGACAGCCACGCCGCCTGCCATTCCGCCGGCGTGGCGATGCGAAAAAGCGCGTCGCGCGCCGCACGCTTTGCCAGCTGCAACACTTCGTTGTCCTTGCTGAGCAGCCAGCCGGCGCCACTGGCCCACGCCAGCTCCAGGAATTTCTGATCGTCCGGGTCGGCGCAGCGCGGCAGGCGCACGTCATCCGACGCACTGGGCCGTTCCGGCACCATCTGCACGACTTCATCAAACGCTTGCAGCGCTGCGGCCTGTTGCGACACCTCAAGCGCCAGCTGAGGGTAGCCGAGCACGCGCACCCATTCATCGCGACAAGCCGGGTTGGTGACGGCCTGCCACGCCTCGGATCGCAGCAGCGCATGCAGCTCCACCACCACGACGTCGTGGAAAACGAACAGATCCAGGCAGACGTTGGTATCCAGGACGATGCGGTTGGGAATCTTAGGCATGCACCCATTTTAGTGCCGGCTTTTCACCACGCCCTAACCCCCCATCCCTTCAAAGCGCCACAATGGCGCATTGACCCATGCGCCCATACCCATGAACGACTCAGCCCTCCAGCAGTATCTCCGCCGCCTCTTCGCCGACCATGACGTGGAACTGGAGCCGGACGAAGACGGCTGGCTGATGACCGACGGCGATTTCCCCGCGGTTCGCGCCAGCTGGCACCCCGGCAGCGCCGGTCAGCCGGGTCGCCTGGACATCGACGTGGTGCTCGACGAGGACCGCCACATCGAGGAAAGCTTCGCCGGTTACGGCGAGGGTGACGCAGCCGCCCGCCAGGCGCTGGGCGCCTTCGAGGAGCAGGCGCTGCACCCGCTCCTGGCCGCCTGCTGGTACGTCACCGACGATCGGCAGATGCAGATCGACAGCTGGGACATCGGCATTCGCACCTGGGACGTCTTCCACGGCCGCACGGGCTCGCGCGGGCAATTCGACGTGCCGGATGACGCGCGCCGCGCCCTGGCAGACGCCATTCGCCGTCAGTCCCTCACGCCCCAGCTGCATTGGGTGCGCGTGTTCTATGTCCGCGCCGACGACGGCAGCGTCAACGCCGAGGCCACCCTCGACAACGCGCCGTGGGCCGAAGGCACCGCCGCCCTGACGTCGGTTGCCTGGCCCGCGCAGACGGGCGCCGCACGCTGGCTGACCCTCCTCGACGTACGCGACTACTGACGGCCAGGGACGCTCCGGGTCATGGCTCAGGGCGTCCCCATCAGGCGGTCAACGCGTCGTGTGATCCTGCGTTTGCTGTGGTCGATGGTCATGATCTTCGTGGCCCGGCACAGGGGAAACGGCCCGCCATGAGGCGAACCTTCATCGTTGGATGCCCGCGCTCCGGGACCACCATGGTGCGCGCCGCGCTCGCGCATCACCCTGCCTTGCTGACGCCGCCGGAGACCAGTCTCCTCGAACACCTTCACGGCGACGCCGCGCATCGCTGGGGCGACCTGGACGCCGGTCGCGAGCGCCGCCCCTGGCGCCAGCACCTTGGCTTTACGCGCAAGCAGCACCGCGAATCGCTGGACATGCTCCAGGCCTGGCTCCCGACCCTGCCGTCCGCCTCCCTGCGCCCTTCGCTGCGCATGACAACGTTCAAACGCCAGTTCATCGAGCTGCTCGATGCCATGGCCGTCCACCGCAACCGGTCGATGTGGCTGGAGTCGTCGCCCGGTCACCTGCTGTACCTGCGAGAGATCGATCGCCTCGCCCCCGATGCGCGGTATGTCCACGTCATCCGCCGCGGCACCGACGTACTCGCGTCCCTGCTTGACGCCTGCCTGTTGCTGGAGGATCGCCACGGCCTTGGCGGCGGCGTGATGCGCTGGGCGCGTCGCTGGACGCGCGCGATGCAGATTCACCAGGCGCACGCATCGCACGCGCAGCACCACATGCTTTTCATCGATGACCTTTTTGTACAGCCGCAAGCCGAGTGGCAACGGCTGTGCGCGTTCCTCGACATCGACGCGCAGCCGCTGCTCGATCGCATGGGCGATGACGCCGCTTTACCGTCGATCGACGCGCACGAGTCCTGGATGCTGGGTTTCCGCCATTTGCCCCGCCATCGCATCGAGGCACTGTTGAGCCCTGCCATGCAGCGCTGGCTTCACGCCGCCCTCGGTGCCTACGATGCCCTGCGTGACGATTTGTACCAACGCCGTGGCATGAGCGCGCCGTCGCGCCCTGAAGCGCTCACCGCGATGGCGGACTGAGGTCCAGCGCCGCCTCGTCGATCAGCGCCACGATCTCGTGTGGATACGCCGCAAGCGACGCGTGGCTGGCGGCGAGCTGGACGATTTTCCGTGCCTGCATCCGTTCCGCCATCCACTGTTCGGTTTCTGGCGGAATCATGCGGTCCTCCAGCGACACCTGGTACCAGCTCGGCTTGTCGCGCCACGCGGGTGCGCCGGCTTTGTCGTCGAAGCAGCGCGCGGCAATCGGCTTCTGCGTGGCGGCAAGGATCAGGGCCGCATCGTCACCCAGTTCCTGGCAGAAACTCTCCTTGTGCGTGGCGCGATCCAGCCAAAGGAACCCATAGGCATCCGGGCGAATGCTCGCCGCACCGGCCGGCGGATCGCGGCGCGCGAAGATACTGCCGAGGCTCTCGCCTTCATCCGGCGCAAAGGCCGCGATATACACCAAGCCTATGACCTTGTCGTGGTGTCCCGCACCGGAAATGACGGCGCCGCCGTACGAATGACCCACCAGGATCACCGGTCCGTCCTGTGCTTCGATCAGGCGACGCGTGCGCTCGATATCGTCGTCCAGTGATGTCAGCGGATTCTGCACCGCGCTCACGCGATAGCCTTTGCCGTGCAGCACCGGAATCACCTTGCACCAGTGCGAACCGTCGCCCCATGCACCATGGACGAGGACGATGCTGGGTTTGCTTGTCACGGCATGCTCCTTTGCTTGAGGGACGTAGGCAGGGACCCGCGTTCGGCTTCGGACGGACGCTACGCTGGACGATGCATGAATAAGGGGTAGCCGGCGTGAATGCCACGTCATGACAAAAGCCCCACGCAGGGTGTGTGATAAGCGGTCGGTACGGATGTACCGATGTCATCGAACACCCTGGAGAATTGCTCATGAAATGCCTGCCCCTCGCCCTTGGCCTGACCATCGCGCTCACCGCATGCTCACAGCCGTCCAATCCCGAGGAGCGCACCGCCACCCCGGGACACGCCACCACCGCAGCGGCCCCGGCCGGCGACGCGGTGCCGGCCACGGTGTCGGTCAAGACGGATGATCTGGGTAAGTACCACTGGCTGCTGAGCGAAGCGATGGACAGCGGCGGCAAGCGCATCGATGCGTTGTTCGCACGCCCGGACAAGCCCCTGCAGCTGGACTTCACCGACCAGCGCATCAACGTCAGCAACGCCTGCAACCGCCTTGGCGGCGGCTATACCGTCGAAAGCGAGCAGCTGCACGTCAATCCGATGGCGGCAACCATGATGGCCTGCCCGGACCCGGCCCTGTCAGCGCTGGACGGTGCCATTTCGCAGCGCCTGCAGGGCAGCAGCAAGATGAGCCTGCAGACCAGCGGCCACACACCGCAACTGCGACTGGTGACCGCCAGCAACGACACGCTGGTCTTCAACGGCGAACCCACCGCCGAAACCCGCTACGGCAGCCAAGGTGAAACCGTGTTCCTGGAAGTCGCTGCCGACACCAAGCCGTGCAGCCATCCCCTCATGCCCAACGCGGAATGCCTGCAGGTGCGCGAACGCACCTATGACGCACAAGGCGTGGCCACCGGCACGCCGGGCGAGTGGCAGCCGCTCTATCAGAGCATCGAGGGCTACACGCATGAGCCGGGCGTGCGAAACGTGCTGCGCCTCAAGCGCTACGACGTGCGCAATCCGCCCGCGGATGCGCCGAACAAGGCGTATGTGCTCGATATGGTGGTCGAGTCGGAGACGGTGAAGAAGTGAGGCCGGCGGCTACGCCGCCTGTGAATTCGCTCGCTGCGCGAGCTGTAAACGGTGAACAGTAAGAGCAGAGGCAGGGTGTCGCTGCTTTTACCGTTTACCGTTTACCGTTTACAGGCAGCGAAGCTGCCGGATTCACGCGGCTTCAGCCGCCCCCACCCTCTCGCGGACTTTCGCCATCTCGCGCACCGGGCGAATCTCGATGCTGCCGATGGAGGCCCAGGGAAAGGCCGATGCGATCTGGATGGCTTCGTCCATCGAATCAGCTTCAATCAGGTTGAAGCCGCCGAGGTATTCCTTGGTTTCGGCGAAGGGGCCGTCGACGATGCTCGTGCGACCCTGGCGCACGCGAATCGTGCGGGACTGTTCGGGGTGTTCCAGTTGCTGTGAATCCTTGAGCGTGCCTTCGGCCTTCATGGCGTCGGCCTTGGCGAAACAGCCGCGCATCATGGTGTCGAATTCGCCCTCGGGCAGGGCACTCAGCAGCGCATCGTCGCAATAGATCATGACCAGGTATTTCATGAGCAGACTTCACGATGAGTGGGGGTCCGCCGATGGTAGTACAGGGTCAGTCGCAGCGCGTAAGACGCCCCAAAGGGATCGCCAAGCCTGCCTTGGCAGCTATCAGCAGCGTCCGGTCGAATCCACAGCCAGGCAGATACGGATATTGCGCGGCAGGTTGGCGACTTCACGCATCTGTCCGCTTGCCACCTCAACGGGGTCGACCGGCGGCGGCGTGCATGGCGTGGCGCCCTTGGCCGCCGTGGAGCAATCGCCCGCATGCACGAAAAAGCGGCACTTGCCCGTAGCGCTGTCGAGGCATTCGAACTTGCTGATGCCATCGCGCGCAACCACGCGACCATGGAACACCTTGCCATCGATATCCGAATGCAGCTCGGTGACGGTACGTGGCGAACTGCACCCCATGAGTGCGAGGGCGTAATAGACAACGAACAACAACGTGCGCATGACTGGCTCCTTGCCCATCCCCGCGCTCACATCGCGCGGAACAGGGTCATGAAGGGTTGGCTGACCACCAGGGTCTCAGGGCGGTTTCGCAGCTTGAGCGTGCCCTTGCCGCTGTCGTCGCGGACGACCGAGGCAATGGCCTTGAGGTTCACGATGGTCGATCGATGGATCTGCTTGAAGGTCGACGTATCGAGCACGTCGAGCAGTTCGCGAATCGGCTTGCGCAGCAGTGCTTCGCCGTCGGCCGTCACCACCGTGGTGTATTTGTTGTCGGCGCGAAAATAGACAACATCGTCGATCATGATCAGTCGCGTCTCGCGTCCCGCGCTGGCGGTAATCCAGGTGAGCGTTGGCTGATCGCCCGCCGGCCGCAGCTGACCGCCCAGCTGGCGCAACAGCTCCTCCACCGAGGCGGCATCCATGGCCCGGCCGCCCAGCCGGGCTTTGACGCGCTCCACCGTGGCCGCCAGGCGATCCGGCTGGATCGGCTTCAGCAGATAGTCGATCGCACCGCGCTCGAAGGCATCGACGGCGTAGTGATCGTAGGCGGTCACGAACACGATCTGCGTACGCGGACTGGCTTGGGCCGCGCCCGCTGCCACCTCTAGCCCGGTCAGCCCTGGCATGCGGATGTCGAGGAAGGCCACGTCAGGCGCATGCTCCGCGATGGCCTCCAGCGCACTGGCGCCGTCCTCGCAACACGCCACGACGTCCAGATCCGGCCATGCCTGTGCCAGCTGTTCAAGCAAGGCTTCGCGCAACAGCGCTTCGTCTTCGGCAATGACACACGTGTTCATGACGGGACTCCTGCCGTCGCCGGCGGGACATTCAGCGTGGCGGCCACGCCGTTGGGAAAGTTGGCGACGATGCTCAGCGATGCGGCCGTGCCATACACCAGGCGAAGGCGTTCGCGCACGTTTTTCAGGCCGATCCCCGTGCCACTGCTCGCATCACTGAAGCCGCGCCCGTCATCCGCCACCGTGATCGCCACGCTGTTGCCCTGCATGCGACCGAGCAACCAGATCGTGCCACCGCCCGGCTTGGGTTCGAGGCCATGCTTGACGGCATTCTCCACCAGCGTCTGCAACATCATCGGCGGCAGCGGCGTGGACAGCAGTTCGCGCGCCACATCGACCTGCACCTGCAGTCGTTCGCCCATGCGGATACGCAGAATTTCCAGGTAGGCCCGCGACCGATCCAGCTCATCTCCCAACGTGGACAGCGCTTCATCGGTGCGCGGCAGCGAGTGGCGCAGATAGACGATGAGATGGCCAAGCATTTCGTCAGCGCGCAACGGATCCGTCCGCGTCAGGTACTGCGCGCTGGCCAGCGTGTTGTAAAGGAAATGCGGCTCGACCTGGGCATGCAGGAGGCTCAGCCTGGCAACCGTCAGCTCCTTTTCGGTCGCCGTCTGCACGGCAGCCGCCTGTTCGCTGCGACGACGCTCGGCGATGCGTCGGGTGATGGCGCGAGTGATGGCTTCGGCGTTTTCCAGATTGGTGCCGTCGTCGACGCGGAACCAGTCGCTCCAGGCGCCGCTGCACGGCTCGCAGATCAGCGTGACGCTGCCCGTGCTTTCGCCCGGCAGCACCGTGGCGAGGATCTGGTTGTCCTTGCGGCCAAACCACTCGAAGGGATTACGGCGACTGGGCCGCTGATGGCCATACGGATCGAGCCGGCGCACCTTGGCGCGCACCTGCAGGCTGTCGCGTGCACTCTCGATGTCTTCGGTGCGCGGCAGCTCGCGGATGGCGGCATCGAGAAGGTCGAAGGCTTCGCCCGCTTCAAGTGGCACCTCGATCTGGCGGCGCTGGCGGTTGGACAGGGTGCTGGCATCGATGCGTCCCGCAATCAGGCGCACGCGCCGCAGATGCGAGAAGGCACCGGTGATCACCATGACCACCATCGCCAACGCCGCCACCACAAAAGGCCAGACGGGCCCGTAGTAGTGACCGTCATTGATCCCGGTGAAAACGATGACGCCCAGCATGAACGCCAGGAACCACGCCACCGCCAGACGCAGGACAAACACGATGCTTGTGATCACGATCCTTCCCCTTCCCTATGCGATGGAACGGGAGCATAGCCGCGCCCGGCCCGGTGGGAAGTGGGCGGGCGACGAAGGCGACCGTAAGGCGACGAAACCGGTCCCCGATGGCGCGAAACGCGCCTCTAAAGGGCCGCGGCAAGCGCCGCCAGCTTGGTGACGGTATTGATGTTGCGCGCCGTGCCGGTCTTCGCGGCGGGAATCTTCAGCTTCGAATCGGCCATCCCATCGCCGTAGTGCACGTAGATCTCCCGGGCCCCCAGATGCATGCGCTCGCCCTTGATGCCGGTCGCCGCTTCCAGCGCGTCCCTGGGCGGCACGGCGTCCAGGAAGATCGCCACGACGCGGTTGCCAGGCTGATCGGCGAAGGGATTCGCCGCCGCCACGGCGGCCATCTCGTCGGCCGTACGCACCATGACGCCCACCGGCTTGCCGGCGTAGTCGGCCAGCGCCGCTTCCAACGCCTTCTTCACCGCCGCCTCCGCCTTGCGGCTGCGGAACACCACGTTGCCGCTGGCGATGTACGTGCGCACCCCTTCAAAGCCGGCCGCCTCGCACATGGCCTTGAGCTCCGTCATCGGCAACTTGCCCGTGCCACCTACGTTCACGGCGCGAAGCAAGGCTACGTACTGGGTCACGGCACGACTCCCAAGGGCGACTCGCGCATCATCGCGCGAGCATCGCTTCAGTGCACGTAGTTGAGCGCGATCGCGGGCGTGATGCTGGTGGTCGTGCGGAATCCGCCCGTCAGCACGCGAACGCCAAAAAGAAATCCGAGATTACCGCTGACGTTGTACTCGATCGCCGGCGCGATGCCCCAGGTGACGCTTGAACCGGCCCGCGCGTGGTAATCCTCCACAGTCCCGTCGCCATGCATGACCACGCCGTCGACCGGCGTGCCGTTGGTATGCCGCCAGGTCAGATCGAGCGCCAGCACCCAATGCCGGTTCATGTTGTACTCCCACGCGGCATTCACCAGCAGCGAGTCGCCCGGCTTGGCGTGCCCGCGAAATCCTTCAGGCGTGCCATAGACGCTCACGTCATGCAGCGTCGCCGAGCGCGACCAGGTCTGGCCGACGTTGAAACGCATGCGCAGGATGCGTCCGTTGGGCATCCAGAAATACGTCTGCGTGTTGAGCTGCAAGGTAGTGCTTGCCGCGCCGCTGCCGAATCCATCGGCCGGCCGGTCCCCGAGCCGGTCGTACTTACCCGTCGGGAACGTCTCCTGCAGCATCACCGACATCGTCGGCACCCAGCTGCCTTCCTGGAACTGATGCAAGCGGTATTGCGCCTGCACGCTGCTGTCGCCCCAGCCCACGCCTGAGCTGTTGGGCCCGTTATCGACACGGTTGTAGCCAAACGTTGGCACCAGCCCGACGGTGAGGCGATCGGTCAGGCCGTACTGCATGTAGGTCAGCGAGCCGTAGCTATCGCCGTGCGTCGACGTGACGTCGTAGAGATAGGGTTCGAGCAGGAAATGGCCCTGCGGCAAGGTTGCCGCCGAGTTGGCGAGCATCGGGCCGGTCCACCAGGCGTCGCCCAGTGGCTGACGCACGACGTCGGGGGCCACGCTCGCCTCCTGGGCATGACCCGCCCTGCCGGCACACAGGGCGACAAGACACAGGCACAAACACATAAATCGGGAAGCGCGCACGCGAAAAGTCTCCAGGAGCGCCGGACCGCCTCGTTCCGGCGCAGATTAGGGCGTGTCGCCGGGTAGCGACGCATGTGCCGGAAGGCGCGGCACCGGCATCGTCAGCGATGACCCGGTCAACCGCTCTCCGATTCTTGCCAAGCTTGGGGGATATTCAGGTCAGGATCTGTCCTGATTGGAAACGCCATGCGCAAGGCGACCCACCGCCTTCGACCACTCAGGCACAACGCAATCCGCGCACGATCAACACGCCGTTGCGCTCAAACGAAGCCACCCCATCCAGTTCACCGCGCACATCACCCACTTCGACGTCAGCATCGCAGGACTGACCGACGCTCGGATAGGTTTCGTTCTGCGTCGCGTACGGCATGAACAAATCAATGCTGTCGCGCCCGATAGCCAGGGTGATTCGCACCCATACCGATGCGGCGGCGTCCGCACGGGGTCGTTGGGAAACGGCGAGCACCTTGCCGTGCATCGGGGGATGACCCTTCGCCGTCATGGGCATGGGCAAAACTGCAAGGAGGCATAGGGCCAGAAGTGCCGAATATGGCGCGCGCATAGTGTTCCATCCCATGGGCGAATCCCGGCATTAGGCTCGCTCAGGGATCGATGTACAAGTGGCCGGTTCAGCCCCTGCCGGCCGTGCGACCCCGCATGCACAATGCGCGCACGAGGATACGGGGCAAGGAACATGCGGACAGGAAAATGGATCGTCCTTGGAACGCTGGCCGCTCCGTGCGGCGCATCGGCTTCACAGACCCAAACACCCGACGTCCCGCTTGACCCGATCAGCATCACGCTTGAACGCAGCGGGTGCGATGGCATGTGCCCTTCCTACAGCATCGCCATCCACGGCGATGGAACCGCCATCTTCACGGGCAAGGCATTCACCGACGTCAGAGGTGAGCATCACTTTCGCGTCTCCAGCGCCGGACTGGCCGCACTGGAAGACAGCATCCGCAGCAAGAACCTCTGGTTGACCGCTACATCGTACGGTCCTCCGCCCATCGATGGTCAGGCCACCTTCCTCACCCTTGCCATGGGCACAAGACAACATCGCATCACGCACGACGAGGAACAGCCAGACGTACCCATGGCTATCCGGCGCTTCGAGCAGGAAGTCATGGCGGTAGTACATGCCGATGAGTGGATCGCCCTTACGCCGCGCATCGTTGAACAGTTGCGCGTTGATGGCTTTGCGTTCCAGTCACGAGAGGGAACCGAACTGCTGGAACGCGCCATCGCCAGCATCCGCGATTCAGACGAACAGGCCATGCTGGATCTCATGGCGCTGGGTGTGCCGCTTAACGCAGGCATGATGGACCTTGCGAGAAAGCACGGAAGGACACGCATCGTGGCCGCCTTGCACGAGCGAGGCATCTCAGGTGACGCCGGTTCGACTGAGGAGCATTGAAACGGCGCGCCGCGGACAGGCCCGCTGCGGGTGTGGATGCGTCGCCATGCGAATTCCCCGGAACGTCACGGGCAAACCACCGAACGATGCATCCACGATCCCGTCGCCGATCAGGGATGTGAAGAACCACCCGCCACGGCAAGCACACGCTCCACGAAATCCTCGAAGCCTTCGCCGTCTTTCTCGTCATCCCCTTCGGCATCGATCTGCCGCACGGCGACGATCTTCGCTGACGGCACCACCACCAGATACTGCCCCCCATCGCCGTTGCCAAACCACGCCGCCGTGGGTCCCTGCGTGACTTTGAACAATCGGTACGGGCCGATGCCTCGGCTGATCAGATCCGTCATGTAAGTGTCGCGCCAGTTCGCTCCCAGCGCCTTCTTGATGCCTTCCATCATGGACGCCTGGTCATCGAAATGCGCGCCAGCCAGGCCCTTCTGCAACGCGGCGACGGTCGGTTCCGTCACGCCCCGCTTTCGCAGCATGTCGAACGCGGCAGGATCCGTATCGAAGCGTCGGTATGCGGGAGCCAGCCACCAAAGCAGGCCCATGCTGGCTTCGGCCTGCGGCTGCATGAGCGATGCGATGTAATCGGCGGGGAGCAGCTGTTTGCCGTGCCACGCACCCTTGTTCAAAACCAGCTCGCCCAGCTTGCCGAGATCGGCGGCCGTCAGCGGAAGGCCGGCCATCGCATACGGATGGCCGGCGCGATCCTTCTCCCAGGTGCCCGGATGGATATCCATCGCCTTGAAAAGGCCGTCGCGCAGAAAGATATCCATCGGCTTGCCAGCGGCCTTCTCGATGATGCCGCCGAGCAGATTGACCGCCTTGTTGTTGTAACCACCCGGTTCACCGGGCTTGCCCGTCAGCTCGGCCGCGAGCGCGAGCTGAATCGCGTCAGGTGCCGGATAGATCTCCACGTCGGCGCGCACGACATTCTGGATGCCCGACGTGTGGTTCATCAGCATCCGGATCGTGATATCGCGCTTCTTGCCCTGCCGCCACTCCGGATAAAAATCGGCAACGGGTTGATCCAGCGACTTGATGCGTCCGTCAGCCACCAGCTGCCCGATGGCCAGCGCTACCACCGACTTGGTCACGGACATCAGCTCGATCGGGCCCGGAGCCTTGCCACCGGCGTAGTAGTGACCGAGCTCACGGCCGTCTTGCCATACGACGATGGCGTCGCTGCGCGTCGGCGCGCCACGATCGAGCAATTGCTTCAGCGCAGCTTGCTGCGATGCAGGCAGCGGCGCGGCCAGAACAGGCGATAAGGGAAGCACGCTTAGCAAAGCGGCCGATAACAGGACTTTGCTGCGAAGGCAGGCGATGGCCCGTGTCGTTGACGGATGCGCAATAACTTTCATCGCTTCTCCCTAAGCATGGATGTCCAGCCGAGCGTAGGCGCCGAAAGGCATTCACCGCACCTATCAGAAGTCATCCATCGCAAAAGTTGTCTGCCGATCGCACATGTTGCACGGACTTGCATCGCTATATGGGGGATCAGGAACCGTTGAGCCTCTCGCGCATCCGCTCGCGAATCACCTTGGTCTGCGCGTTCTGCACTGCCTCGAACTCCGCCATGCCCATCAGCGGCCGAACCTCGATCTCGGTCCGGACGGGCGAACAGTTGGGAGCTCGCAGTACCCAATCCATCGCTTCCTCCATGCTCTCCACCTCGAGGATCATGAAGCCCGCGACCAGTTCCTTGGTCTCGGTGAACGGCCCGTCCGTCACGATGCGTCGCTCACCGTCCACCGCAACGCGCTTGCCGTTTGAGGTCGGCGTCAGGCCACCCAGCGCCACGAGTTTGCCCGCCTGGGCCAGCTCTTCGTTGAACCGGCTCATCGCCTCGAGCCCCGCGGGATCGATGGGCCCTCCTCGTTCGGTCACTTCGGTCGCTTTCACCATCACCATGACGCGCATGTCGGTCTCCCTCGACGGACCGGACCATCCAGCCCCTGCATCAACGACGAACGGAAGTGCCGGAAATCGACGATCGTTGGTTCGCCTTGACAGGCACCTCCATTTCCTTCATTCTGGAATTATGGAAATGACTGCCGCACTGGCCGCCCTCGGCGCCCTTAGCCACGAAACTCGTCTGACGGCCTTCCGTCGACTGGTCAAAGCCGGCCCCGATGGCCTGACTGTGGGCGAATTGCGCACGGCACTCGACATCCCGCCCGCTACGCTCACTGCGCACCTGAACGCGCTTCGCGCAGCGCATCTGGTGCAGGATCGGCGCGAGGGCCGGGTGATCCGGGTCAGCGCCGATTTCGCACGGATGGATGCCCTGATGGGCTACCTCACCGAAAACTGCTGCGCCGAATCGACGTGCTGCCCGCCTGAATCACGTCAGCGACGAGCCGCGGGCAAACGCGCCTGATTCAGGCCTCGCGATAAACGATCTCCATGCCATCGAACCGCACGCCCCCATGAAACGCCTCCTCTTCGTATGCGTCGAAAACGCCAATCGCAGCCAGATGGCGGAAGCGTTCGCGCGCATCTACGGCGGTGAGGAGATCGAGGCCGTAAGCGCAGGCTCCCGACCCTCCGGCGCCATCAACCCCAAAGCCGTGCGCTTCATGGCCGAGCTCGGCTACGACCTGACGTCGCATGCGTCCAAATCGCTGGACGACATCCACGGTGACTTCGATGCGGTCGTCACCATGGGTTGCGGCGACAGCTGTCCTTCCATTCCCGCCCGGCGACGCGAAGACTGGCAGCTCCCCGATCCCCGGCACATGGACGATGACGCCTATCGCGCAGTGCGGGACGACATCGCATCGCGTGTCAGAACCTTGCTGTCGGACATCTCGTGAATCGTCACACCTGCCTGCCTTATCCCGCATGAGCGCCATGACCAACGATTCGCGACCCACCCTCACCCATGGTTGCGATGCGCTTTGCGCACAGCCTGCTTCCATGGACGATCTGAACCGCGACTGCCATTGCGTCGCTGTGCCCGCCGAGTCGATGCATACCGCCCTCGCGTCGGCCATGGGCGCGCATGGATTGCCACAAGCCATCGCGCAAACCCATCCGAACCTGTTTGCATCGCTGCCGGTGTTTTTGTCGCGCCAGCATCTCGACGCCATGGCACGCGTGGTGGGGGACATCGAGTCGGCCGTCAGCCAACCTGCTTACCGGGCCATGGCGCTGTCCTGGGCGCCACCGATCGCGGGTTTCGACCCCGGCGCGGCAGGCGGCATGCTGGGACTGGATTTCCATATCACGCCGGACGGCCCACGCCTCATCGAGATCAACACCAACCCGGGCGGCGCACTGCTCAACGCACTGGTCGGTCAGGCGCTGCGCGTATGCGTGCCTGACACCCTGGCCATACCCACCGACATGTCCGGTGTTGAACAGCGCGTTCTGCAGATCATGCGCCAGGAGTGGCACAGCCAGGCCGGAGAGCGCCCGCTCACCTCGATCGCCATCGTGGATGAGGACCCAACGCAGCAGTATCTGTATCCGGAGTTCCTGTTGTTCCGCGAACTCTTCATCCGCCATGGCATCGATGCCGCGATCTGCGACCCGTCGGAACTCATCCATCAGGACGGTCGACTGTGGCTGCACGGCCAGCCCGTCGACCTGATCTATAACCGGCTGACGGATTTTTCGCTGAGTGAACGGGCGCATGCCGCGATGCGTGCCAGCTATCTCGCCGGCGAAACGGTCGTCACGCCGCATCCGAGGGCGCACGCTTTGTACGCCGACAAGCGCAATCTTGCGCTGCTCGGAGATGCTGAGTTCCTGCGGACATCCGGCGCGACCGAAAGCACCATCGCAACACTCGCCGCCGCCGTACCCACAACGATGCTGGTCACCGACCATAATCGCGACGATTTGTGGAGTCGCCGTCGCGATATGTTCTTCAAGCCGGCTTCCGGTTTCGGCAGCAAGGCCAGCTATCGCGGCGACAAACTGACCCGCCGCGTATGGGACGAGATTCGCACCAGCACCTACATCGCTCAGGCGCTGGTGCCACCTGATCGCCGACACACACACCGTGACGACGCGCCGCTGAAATCGGATATCCGCGCCTACGCCTATCGCGGCGAGGTGTTTCTGTACGCGGCACGCCTTTATCAGGGACAGACGACCAACTTCAGGACACCGGGCGGCGGCTTCGCACCCGTGCTCACGTCAAAGGTATAGACCCCGGTCACGGCGTCTGGTCACCCGCTCGTGCACGGTCCGACCGACACGGCTGCCTTGCACAGGTGAGACCGATCTTCCTTCACACCGCGCGTTGCCACCCAGAACACCAGCGCCAGCAAGCTCACTCCCGCCCCCAACAAGCACACGCCACGCCACCCGGCAAAGGCATACACGGCCGTCGTGCCGATCGCACCCAGTCCGCTCCCTGCCGCGTAAAAGAGCATGTAGAGACCGATCAACCGACTGTGCGCATCCGGCCGCGCGCCCAGGATCATGCTCTGGTTGGTGACGTGCAGCATCTGGCCGCCCATATCCAGCAACAGAATGCCGATCACCAACGCCCATAGCGACCACGTCATGAGCGACAGCGGCCACCACGCCGCCCATAGAAGCAGCAGCGCCACGAGACTGGATCGCTCGGCCCGACCCTGGTCCGCCCAGCGCCCGGCCCCAGCCGCCGCCAGCGCACCCACGGCACCGACAAGACCAAAGGCGCCGATGGCGGTATGCGACAGATGGAAGGGCGCCGCACTCAGCGGCAGCACCAGCGCGCTCCAGAAGATGTTGAAAGCCGCCCACATGAAGAGCGCCAGCAGACCACGAACGCGCAGAACCCGCTCCTCGCGCAACAATCGAAACATCGAGGCAAGCAGTGACAGGTAGCCCTGTCGATGGCGTTGCATCGACACGACGGGCAAACCGTTACGCAACGGTAGCGCCAACAGAAGCATCAGCAGGGCCGACGCGACGTAGACACCTCGCCACCCGACCAGGTCGCTGATGCCGCCGGCAAAAACGCGTGCGAGCAACAGCCCGAGGAATACCCCGCTCTGCGTCGCACCGACGACGCGCCCACGCTCCTGCGGCGCGCTCGCGCTGGCCGCATAGGCAATGAGGCCCTGTGTCATCGCCGTGCCGAGCACCCCGACGGCGAGCATGCCGGCCAGCAGCATGATGGGGGACCACGCCATCGCCACGAGGCCTAGTGCGGCCACCAACGCGCCCAACTGCACTGTCATCAAGCGTCGCCGCTGGACGATATCGCCCAGTGGCACCACGAACACAAGCGCCAGACCGCAGCCCAGCTGGGTGGCCGTGATGACGCCACCCACCGCGGCCCGGCTGATGGCGAAGTCCGCCGCCAGCTGATCGAGCAAGGGTTGGGCGTAATACACATTGGCCACGCTGAGGCCCGCTGCAGCGGCGAACAGCAGTGTCATGCCGCGACGGACGGAGGAGAAAGGCAAGGAGTCGGGCGCACGCATGAGCGATCCAGTTGCAAATCGAAACCGGCTTGCATTGTGCGCATCTGGTTTTAAAATGCAACCACGTTCCGACACGGCACCCCAGGTTCACCATGCCCCGCCACAAGACCGCCAGCGCCGACACCTGCCCCGTGGCCCGCAGCCTCGACCTCATCGGGGATCGCTGGAGCCTGCTGGTGATTCGGGACGCTTTTGACGGCGTGCAGCGCTTTGGCGACTTCCAGCGCAGCCTGGGCGTTGCGCGCAACATTCTTTCTGACCGGCTGGGCCGGCTGATCGAGGCCGGCATCCTCGCGCTCCAGCCAGCCTCCGACGGAAGCGCGTACCAGGAGTACGTGTTGACGCCCGCAGGAAAGGGGCTTTTCCCCATCGTCGTCGCGCTGCGTCAGTGGGGAGAGCAACATCTCTTCGAGCCGGGCGAGCCGCACTCCGTGCTGGTCGACAAACGCACGGGTAAACCGGTGCCGGTCATGGCGCCGCGCACCGGGCAAGGCAGGCTGCTGGTGTCCGATCACACGCAGGTGAAGAAGGTGCCCTAGGGTCAAATCAGCCGGCGTCCGCCCAGTCGCTGAGCCCTGTCTCCACCGAACTCACATTGGGGCCGTGGCATCACTCGGTCGACGCCGGGTGGCCGGTGGGATTCAGGAGCCCTTGGGCGATTCCCGTGAATCCGTTTCCGTGCGCGCACCGTCGCGCGCAGCGGCTTTCTTGGCTTGCTTGCCATCCTGCTTTTTCTTTTTTGCAATTTCGCGCTGGCGCTTTTCAAACGAATAGTTGGTCTTTGCCAATGGAACGTTCCCGAGTCGGTGATGTGGATGGTTTGGGGAAGGGATAGGGCAGGCACTGCCAGTTTATGGAGCCAGAGCATCTGGCTTGCGGGGGGCGCCGGGACTCACGGCGCCGCTGTACTCGGCGCGAACCGCTTTGCAGTAGGGCCCGTTCATGACGAAGCGCCGGCACACGGAAGGCCGGGTTTCGTAGATGCCACAGTTCATGTTCGCCCTGTTCAGGGCAACACACCAGCCATCACTTCCGCGCTTCATGACCGGCAAGCCCTCCGGCGAGCACGCCGCCAGGTAGTCAGGTATACGATCCTCCGGTTGCAGCACGACTGTCAGGCGGCAGCAAACGGCTTCGCAGGAAGAACACGTTGCGTCATGCCGCTCCGTGCCAGCCGCTTTAGTCATGGGCAACGGACATCGTTGGCAGCGTCATGCCCGGGCATGACGCTGCGCGAATCGCATGGGCGAGAGAGCACTAACGCGCCCTGCGCCCTGCTGGCGGCAACGGACGATGAGGCGCCGTGCCGGTATGTCCCGCCTCGCGCGTAAATCGATCGGTCTTCCGGTAGACCGGCTCCTCGTCGGCAGCGCCACGGTCTTTCTGTGCACCCCGATAGATATCGTGGATATCCGAAAGTGAAATCGGCTTTGCAGGTGGCACCATCGCAAACTCCTTGGTTATCGAGGGACGGATCGCTTGATGCGCCCGTTTGCTTTGAATACGCGGCCAAACTGACGGCGAGGCCATGACACCGCCCACCCGCATGACCTTGCGCACGCTTGTTCCACAGTCATCAAAACGCCGCGCAGAGACGACTGCGGATCGATCCTGGATTCAAATGCATCTGACAAGAGAAGCGTTTGACAGAACTCAAAGCCTTCAGCTCGCATAACGGCGCTAAAGGGTGCTCATGCACGCTTCTGGCGACGAAGCCTCCGGACCGGTCAGACGGGAAGGCTTCACTGGGATAGAACTCCGAACAAGCACCATACGCCGTTATGGAACAGCAAATGTTAGTTTCCCCGTGACATGGCGCCATGGAGCGGGGCACGACCCCTCACACGCCGATCCACCGCCGGCGCCTGCGCGGCCTGGCCTTTACATAGCGATGCTTGCTGCCCAACCTGGGCCGGGCCCACTGGCGAGGAGTGCAACCGTGGCAAAGCTCATCTACGAACTCAATGTCTCCCTCGATGGCTACATCGACCACCAGCATTTCGGTCCGCCGGATCGGGACCTCTTCCGCCACTTCACCCATCGCCTGCGCGAGCTGTCCGGCATGGTGTATGGCCGCGGCATGTACCAGGTCATGAACTACTGGGACGACGCGCATCCGGAGTGGGACGCCGACGAACGCGACTATGCCGATGCGTGGCGCAACCAGCGCAAGTGGGTCGTGTCGCGCACGTTATCGACGGTCGGACCGAACGCTACGCTGATTGCGAACGATCTCGAAGCGACCATGCAAAAACTGAAAGCCGAATGTCCCGGTGAGATCGAAGTGGCGGGCACCGGCCTCGCGCAGAGCCTGACCGGGCTTGGACTCATCGATGAGTACCGCCTCTATCTTCATCCCGTCGTGCTGGGCAGCGGCAAGCCCTACTTTTCGGCGGCCCGTTCCCGCCTTCGCCTGGTGGCGCATGAACCGATGTCGCAGGACGTGATCAGGTTAACCTACGTGCCTGCCTGATCATCAGAACGACACCTGCGCGCGCATCTCGACGATGCGCGGATTCACCTGCAGATTGCCGCGATCACTGAATGCCCACACGTAGTTGGCTTGCAGCTTGAGGCGCCGCCCTAGGTACCAGTTGGCGCCCAGCGTCCAGTCGTGCTCCTTGCCGCCCGTCACGGCACCGTCGTTGAGATCGAGCTGGCTGTAGCGCAAGGCCAGCTCAAGCGCGCCCCACTGGCCTTCCGAGTTGATGTCCTGCTGGTTGCGACTGTTGTAGCGGCGATCGCCGACATTGCCGTCGTTGTACTGGCGCGCTTCGCCCGTCACGGTCCAGGTGCCGAACACATAGAATCCGCGCGCGTTGTAGTCAGGCTTGCCGTTGTAGCGAACCACGTTGGCGTGCAGGTATTCCGCCTGCATCGACCACGAACCGCCGATCCACAGGGCTTCGATCCCTTCCCGGTCCACGCGCTTGCTGTAGGCGAGCGTGCCGGAGTCGACCAGGCGCACCGGCGTCAGCCCGGCTTCGGGTCGCGCACGAAAGCGCGCCTGCGGCGGCACGGCGCCTTCATCGGCCCAATCGAGTGATTCGCGCGACGCCGATACACCCAGGTGAAGTACGGCACCTTCCTTGTTGAGCGGCACCCATGCCGCTCGCATCGCCCAGGTCTGCCCCGGGTTCTGACCATCGAAATCCTTGCGCCAGAAGTAGTCGCCGATGTTCAGCACGAAGTGCGTGCGTACAAACGACCAGTCCACGCCGGCGCGCCGGCCTTCCCAGATCGCCTGCGTTGGCAACGCGGTTTCCAGAAAGGTCGTGGCCGACGAACTCGTCGCTCCTTCGAAACCCACCGGTGTCTTCGAGTAGCCCAGACGGAAGTTGCCCAGGTCCGTGCCGACAACGCCTTTGCTGCGTAATCGTACGAAGGCATCGGCCCACTGGTTGCTCTGGAAGTCGTACTGGACCACCGAGTCGTAGACGCCCGGCTTGCGCAGGTAAAGGCCGATCTGAATGCGCCGATTCGTGTTCGCGTTCTCAAACTTGCCCGCATCGTTGGAGAACGCGTTGACGTCGTACTGATACAGGACGGCCAGGCCGAAGTCCGTGCCATCGGCGGCCGTCACATGCGTGGGCCAGTCGCCGTAAAGGCTGTAGTCACCCGCATGAGCGCACGACGATGCGAGCGTCAGCGCGCCAGCGATCCCTATGCCACCCCAGCTCAAGCGCGAAGCCCCATTCCTCATGCGCCCACCTCCGATCGAGTGCCCCATGCTGCGTAAGGCCTGCGACAGCGTGAAGTGACGAATGTGCATATGCACATACCGGTCACGGCGGGACGATACTCCGGTTTGCGGGCGCCATGTCGGCGCCCTCGGGGGTACTAGCGGCCGGTCGTCGCCATGAGCTGGGGCGGATAGCGTTCGCCTTCGATGCGGATGTTGGCCGCTGCACTTTCGATGGTGGCCAGATCCGAATCACTTAGCCCGACGTCAACCGCGCCAAGATTCTCCTCGAGGCGATGCAATTTGGTGGTGCCGGGGATGGGAACGATCCACGGTTCGCGCGCGAGCAGCCACGCCAGCGCGATCTGTGCGGGCGTCGCCTGCTTACTGGCAGCGATGTCCTTCAGCAGGTCGACCAGTGCCTGGTTGGCCGCCATGGCTTCGGGGGAGAAGCGCGGGAGGTTCTTGCGGAAATCGTTGTCGCCGAGCGCGGTGTCCTTGTTCATCGCGCCAGTGAGAAATCCCTTGCCCAGCGGGCTATAGGCAACGAGCCCGATGCCAAGTTCTTTGCACGCGCCCAGGATGCCATTGGTTTCAGGGCCACGCGTCCAAAGCGAGTATTCGTTTTGCAGCGCGCTCACCGGTTGCACCGCGTGTGCGCGACGCACCGTCTGGGCACCCGGTTCGGACAATCCAAAATGACGCACCTTGCCTTCGGCGATGAGATCCTTGACCGCGCCAGCCACGTCTTCGATCGGCACCTGCGGATCGACTCGATGCTGATAGAGCAGGTCGATCACCTCGACGCCCAGGCGCTTGAGCGATGCCTCGGCCACGGCGCGAATGTGCTCGGGGCGACTGTTGAGTCCTTTGTTCTGCCCCGTCGCCGGATCGATGTCAAAGCCGAACTTCGTGGCAATCACCACCTGGTCGCGCACCGGCGCCAGCGCCTTGCCAACCAGCGCTTCGTTGGTAAACGGACCATAGACTTCGGCGGTATCGAACAAGGTCACGCCACGATCGAAGGCATCACGAATCAACCGGATGGATGCGTCATCCGAGAGCGCGTGGCTGTAGCTGAAATTGAGCCCCATGCAGCCAAAACCGATGGCGGACACGGCCAGTCCGCTGTTGCCAAGCATGCGCTTTTGCATAAGTCACCTCATGGAATTCTGTGGAACGACGGATACCGCAAGCGCCACTCAGGCACTTTCGGCAAAGACCTTGCGCGCGACACCCACCGCGGTGCTCGCCGCCGGCCAGCCCGCGTAGAAAGCCAAATGCGTGATCGCCTCGATCAGCTCGTCGCGTGTCACCCCGTTCTGCTCCGCGAACTTCAAATGAAACGGGAGCTCGTTGAGACGGTATTGCGCGACCAGCGCGGCCACCGTGATCAAGCTGCGATCGCGCTTGGACAGCTCCGCCCGCTCCCACACCTCGCCAAACAACACCTGCTGCGTGAGCTGATCGAGCGCGGGCGCGACGTCGGCGAACGGGCCCTGGGGTTTGCGGGTGAAATCAGTCATGGCGGGTTCCTGATGGGGGGGGGGTAACAGGTAAGGGAGGCGGGTCGGTCGAGAGGACCCGGCCAGTGTGTGCCTGGCGCGCCTATCGGATAAGACGGCAAATATCGAATGGACTTATGATCCAGATCGATCAATCAAGTCGGCGTGATCCATGAGCGGCGAGAACTACAACGACCTGCAGGCGTTTCTCGCCGTGGCCCGGGCGGGTAGCTTTACGCGCGCAGCCGCCCAGCTGGGGCTGTCGCAATCGGCGCTGAGCCACAAGATTCGCGAGCTGGAAGCGCGACTCGGCCTGCGGCTGCTCACGCGCACCACGCGCAGCGTGTCGCCCACGGAAGCCGGCGAGCAGCTGATGCGGTCGCTGACGCCAAGCTTCGAGAACATCGATGCCGCCCTGGCCGGCCTGAGCTCCCTGCGCGACAAGCCCAGCGGCACCATCCGCATCACCAGCAGCGAGCACGCCGCCGCGACCATCCTGTGGCCGGTGTTGCAAACCTTCCTGCCGAACTACCCGGACATCCGTGTCGAAGTGATCAGCGATGCCACGCTCACCGACATCGTGGCCGAGCGCTTCGATGCCGGCATCCGCCTCGGCGAGCAGATCGCCCTCGACATGGTGGCCGTGCCCGTCGGCCCGCCCACGCGCCTCGTCGTGGCCGGCACGCCCACCTATCTCGATGCCCATCCGGCGATCGTCACGCCACGCGACCTCACCGGGCACGACTGCATCAACCTTCGCTTTCTCACCCACGGCGGCCTTTATGCGTGGGAGTTCGAGAAGGGCAGCCATGCACTCAATGTGCGCGTCGACGGTCGACTGACCTTCAACAGCCTCGACCGCATCCTTGCCGCCGCGCTCGCCGGCTTCGGCCTGGCCTACCTGCCCGAGGACATGGTCCGTCCACAGATCGAAGCAGGCCATCTGCGCCAGGTGCTCGATGACTGGTGCCCGCTGTTCCCTGGCTATCACCTGTACTACCCCAGCCGTCGGCAACCCTCGGCTGCATTCGCCTTGCTGGTCGAAGCGCTGCGCTACCGGGCGTAAGCCCATCCCTGCCACCCCGCTGTTCGTCACCGGACAACCTCGATCCGTCACGGGGCGGGAGACGTCCATGCCTTGCCGGGCCAGTCTTGGGCGCTTCTCAGAGGGAAACCACCATGGAACGCCGCCACGACATCGACACCCTGCGCGTACTCGCCTTTGGCCTGCTGATCCTCTATCACGTCGGGATGGTCTACGTGGCCCCCGTGTCCGACTGGGGCTTCAACATGAAAAGCGACTACCTCGCCCCGTGGCTGACCTACCCGATGCTCTTTCTCAACCGCTGGCGGATGGAACTGCTGTTCCTGATCTCCGGCCTGGCCGTGCATTTCCTGCGCGGGCGCGTCTCGCTGGGTCGGCTGGCGGCGAAGCGGAGCTGGCGTCTGCTGCTGCCGCTGGTGTTCGGCATGCTGGTGGTCGTCCCGGTGCAGCCGTACGTGGAGGGGGTCAGCAAAGGTGACATCACCCCGGGCTTCCTGGCCTTCCTGCCCTACTACTGGGCCCATGGCTACAAGGCCTATGGCCTGACCTGGAACCACCTGTGGTACCTGCCCTACTTGTGGCTCTACACCATGGTGCTGCTGGCGATGTTGCCCGCCATGGAATCCCATCCCGGCCGCACGCTGCGCGCGTGGTTGCAACGGCTGCGAGGCGGCCCGCTCCTGCTGCTGCCCGCGCTGCCCCTGATATTCGCCGGCACCTTGAACGAGCGCTTTCCGGAAACGCACGCGCTGGTCGGCGACTGGTACGCCCATGCGCTGTACTTCACGATGTTCCTCTACGGGTATCTGATCGGCACGGATCAGGGCTTGTGGAAGGAACTGGCGCGCCTGCGCCGGGCCTCGCTGGTGACGGCGCTGACCTGCTTCGCGCTGTACCTGTTTCTCGACAAGTTTGCGGGTGCGGTGATCCACCACCGCCTCACACCCACGTCGATCTGCATCGGCCATGTGCTGATCCAGACGCTGCGTTACCTGTACTGCTGGACCGCCATCGTCGCGATCCTTGGCTGGGGCCACGCGTATCTCAATCGCCCCTTCCGCTGGCTGCCTTATGCCCGTGAGGCGGTCTACCCGTGGTACGTGCTGCATCAGAGCGTGATGCTGTGGCTGGCCTACGGTTTGTTGCCGATGCACCTGGGACCGGTGCTGGAGCCGGTGCTGATGGTGTTGGGCACGGCGGCCGGGTGCGCGGTGATCCATGAGGTCGTCATTCGCCGGACCCGCTGGCTGCGCCCGTTGTTTGGGCTCGACGCACAAAACAGGACTCGCGTCGAAGCCCCACGCCTTGCCGGCGAATCCGCCTGACAGGCCTCGGCGGAGGTTGGCCTTGCCCGGCTAATCCTCCGCCGAAGCTTCATCCGGTTCCCACGCCAGCAAATCACCCGGCTGGCATTGCAGGTACTCACAGATCTTGCCCAGGGTTTCGAAGCGCACGCCGCGCACGTGGCCGGATTTGAGCAGGGACAGGTTGGATTCGGTGATGCCCACGAACTCGGCGAGCTCTCGCGAGCGCACTTTTCTCAGGGCAAGCATGACGTCGAGTCGAACGATGATCGCCATGGCGGCCTCACACGATGGAACGGTGATCTTCTTCGAGGCGTGCTGCCTGGTCGAGCAGGCGCGCCACGAAGAAAAAGGCTGCGATCGGCAACAGGGCCACCAGGTCGTCGCCATCGAAATGCAGGCGCGCGCCGTCCGCCCCGGAGGCCATCGCCAGGCCGACCGTTACGGCAGCGGGGAGCAACAGGCGCACCAGGGCCGCCACCATCAGGAGCGTCGCAAAGCGGCGAAAGTGTCGCGTCACGGTGGCAGAGAACAAGGTGTCTTCGCGAACGCATCCGAGCGCGCGGGCGAGCTCGATCAGGGCGAAGCAGGTACATAGGGCGATGACTGCGGCGATGGCGGCAGCCCATCCGCGCGGGAGGCCGTCCGTCGCCAACGTGGCGGCAACCGGCCCCGCGCCATTCGCGCCCAGCATGCCCCACAAGGTGATGACCGCACACGCCGCAGCCCCCACCCAGGCCGCCCGGGCCAGCGCGCGGGCCATGCGCGCCAGCCGCCCGGTTGTGGCCACAGAGTTTTCTGTATTACGATAATTTTTCTTCGTCATACGGACACTGTAGCATGAGCCGCCCAGGCCGCACCTTGCTGTTCGCCCTGCTCTTTGGCATGGCGCTTTCGCCCGCCACGGCCACCCAGACCAAGCCCCTGAGCCGCGCCGAAGTGATGCAATTGCTGCGTCATGCAGGCCATGGGGAGGTCTTTCGCCTGGACGAACAGCAGGCGCGCATCGCCGACCCTCACCTGGCCCTGCTGGCACGTGCACGACTCGCTGCGTCGAAACTGGACGCGCAAGCAGCGTGCGATCTGGTCGACGAATACATCGCCAGTGCACCCCAACCCGGCGAGCGGTCGCTCGCATGGGCCATCACCGCCGACGCAAGTTTTGCCGACGGCGACTATGTCACCGCTGCAAAGGCGGCGCACGCCTGGGCCAGGTCACTGGGGAACAGCCAACGCCATGCGGACGAGCGCACCGACGCCCAGCAGATGGCCGGCCTCGCCGATCTTCTCGCCAGCGTAGCGCCGCAGACGGTGGATGATTACGAGCCGCGCGCAGAGGCGCTCACTCGCGACAAGGTCGGTTTGCTCCGCGCCAACGTCCGCGTGAATGGCAAGCCCCAGGCCATGGTCATCGATACCGGTGCCAATCTGTCGGTGATGTCCCTGTCCACGGCGCACACGCTGGGACTTCGCATGCTCGATGGCGATGCACACGTCGGCAGCGCCAGCCAGCAAGCGGTTGCCTCGCGCATCGGTATCGCCGAACACCTCCACTTCGCCGGGCTCGACCTGAGCGACGTGCCATTCCTCGTGCTCGATGATGCGCAACTGGCGATGCCGGTACCCGGCGGCTATCAGATCGACGCCATCCTTGGCTTCCCTGTCCTGCGACAGCTACAGCGACTGACCTTCACCGCCGACGGCAAGCTGTTGCCCGCGCGCAGCAGCGGCGATGCGCAAAAGGATGCCAACCTGCGCATGGTCGGCAGCGACCTTTATGTCAAGGTGCAGCTGGGCGACATGCCCGTCGCGATGCACCTGGACAGCGGCGCGTCGCACTCGTCCCTGTCGGCACGCTTTGCCGCCGAGCACGCATCGATGGTGAAGGGGTGGCGCACCCGCAAGGAAGGGGTGGGTGGCGCAGGCGGTTCGCGCACGCGTCGCGTCGCGACGTGGTCGAACGTCGACGTGGGCATCGGCGTGCAACACGTGACGCTCCCGACACTGGCAGTGGCGCTCGACAGCGCCGGCAACGTCAAGGAACCCAACGTCCTTGGCAACGACATCCTGCGCGCCTTCGATCAGTGGACGCTGGATTTCCAGCGCATGGAATTCACTGTGGGAGAGGCGCTGCACGAAACCTCGACGCGGTCATCGACGAACTGACCATGTTGATGGGAACGCGGAAGTAGGATTCAACAGGCGCGCCATGGCGCTGCACCGGCGTGAAATGCCAGCGGCGCACGGCACCAAGGGCAGCCTCATCCAGCGCGCCGTAGCCCGAGCTCGACTCAACCTTGATCTCCTTGACGTTCCCGGACGTGTCGACCAGCGCCATCACGGTGGTTTTGCCGAAACACAGCTCGCCATCCGTCTTCTTCGGCCAGGGTACCGAGAGATCCGGCACATCGGCGTTGAGCTCGTCCCGGGGGCTTGGAATGGTCAGCATCGTCACGCTTCGGGCAGGGACGACTAACTGGACAACTGACACCGCGGTGCCGCCGATACCCATGAGCGCCACGCAGCCCAGCCACCCCAATACCACCACGAAAGTGGCGCGCGCACCCGACCGGCCGCCGCGCGACCGGAACAGGTAGTAGATCAGCGCCATGAAGCTGAAGGCCACCATCGCAACGTTAAGGCCGTATGTACGCCGAAAGTTCCGCTCGCTTGAGTCCACGCGATACCAGACGAACAACAACAGCGAGACCATCAGCGCATACAGCAGATCCATTGGCGTCCAATCCTGTTCCGGATACCAAAACTGATGCGCACCGCCGTACAGCAGCGACACGAAACCGATCGCCAACACCATGGCCGTCTTCGTCTTCATGATTTCCCCTGACTTACCTGTCTGCCCGTGTCGCCACGATGCGGCGCGCCGCCTCCCCAGGCCACGCGCACCTAATCTATCACGCATGCATCAGCCAGCCTCAGACGCGGAAGCCGCGGTACGGGATCGCGCCTGGCCATCGCCTCGCGGCAAATCGAACGCCCGCGTTTATGCAGGCGACCGTAGACGAACGCCATCGTCGAGCCCAGGCACCGCGCAGGTCAGCGCTTTTCGGGATCGACCACCTTGACGACCTTGCCCGGCGCATCCGGAAACGCCCGGCTCGATTTCCCGGCCGCCGCCACCTTCAGCACGATGCGATCCGGCACGGCGGCATGGGAAATCAGTGACAGGGCCAACCGCGGCTTCGTCATGTTTCGCAACGTCGAACGCCCTCTTCCGTAGATTAAAAGCCGGTCATGCGCTGGACTTCGTCTTCACGGCTTTGCGGTGCGCATCAAGCCACGGCGCAAGCGACACCGACCAGATGTTGTCGCTGCCGTTGTCCCAGGTTTGCATGCGGGAGAGGTCCTTCGCTGCTTGCTCAACCGTGCGCGGATAGTGCGTCGCTTCCGAACGGGTGCTGCTGAAATACAGCGTCTGTCGATCCGGCCCAAGGTGCGCGCCCCAGGGACTGCTGGTGTTGATCGCATCGCCCAGGTCGATCGGCTCGCCCCAGGCGTCGCCCTCGCGAAACGCGATGTACAGACGGTCGGAGGCCTTCTTGTCGCGGAAGTTGGCATCGAACACGATGAATGATTCATCGGGCGCGATCGCCGGGTCCAGCTTGTGCACCGACGGGTCGCCAAGCACGACCGGCTCCGGCGGCAGATACTTTCCGTCGCGGTACTGCGTGCGGAACAGGCGGAAGTCGTCATCGTCGCCGGGACGCTGGAAATACACGCTGCCGTCGGCCGCCACGCTTGGCGCGTATGTGCGCGTGCTGCTGTTGACCGAATCCGGCAAACGATACGGCTGCCCCCAGCTATCGCCCTTGCGATCCACGCGCCAGAGATGCCCGCCGGACGCCGTCATCACCTTGCCGTTGGCCAGCACCGCATCCAGCGCTTTGCCACCTTCGACATCAGGGCGATTCGACGTAAACACGAGGAAGGAGCCGTCCGGTGCCATCGCCGGATCGTGATCCAGCCACTGGCCCGAAAACGATGCGATTCGCGGAGCCGTCCAGGTATCACGAATCTTGTGCGACTCAAGGATCACCGCATTGGGCCAGCTGATGCGGTCGAAGAACACCGTATTGCCATCGGGCGAGAATGCGGCGGAATCTTCATTGGCGGCGCCGGAGACGATGCCGGGAGCGAAAATGCCAGGCACCGAACGATCATCGGCATGGAGCGAAAACGCGGCAACAAGACATCCGGTACTTGCAGCAACCTGACACATGCGATGCAAACGCTTCATGACGCTCGTCCTTGTCGAGAGGGGAAGGAAACGCTCGTGCAGCGGAGACAGCGGCGCATTCTGGCGCTGCGCCAGGGCGCGCAGGACGTGCATGAAGTCACGCCATGGGTGCGCCGGCGCACGCTCGACCCGGATACAAACCTCGCATCGTCATCCATGCGACCACCCACGGCGAGATGCCGGGCCAGCAGACGATGAACGATGACTTTTCGCTATTGCGAATGCGTTCCAGCCGTTGCAAGGTTTCCGTCTAAGCGCGCGCTTGCTGGCCGTGACGCCACGCCGGATGAAGGAATATGAGCGGTATTGTCGATCTGCATGTGTCGGAGTACCTGCCCGATGGCTCCATCGCGGAGCATCGTCATGACCAGGCATGGTTTTGCCTGGTCGTCGATGGCAGTTACGAAGAGAGCATCCTTGGCATGCGCAATGTGCACGAGCCGGGTGACCTGCTGTTCTGCCCCGCCCATGCTTCACACGCGCAGCGATTCGGCGGCGATGGTGCGCGCAAGGTCATTTTTCGCTGCGACGCCTCGGTTGCCCAATGGCTGGGCGAGCATCGAACACGACTTGACGGCCGCCCGCTTGTTCGCCGCTCGCATGCCTTGCGGGGCATGGGCCGGCACATCGTCAGCGCCCTGGCCGTCGACGACGCACACTCAGGCGTGATTGCCGACGCCGTGGCGCTGGACGTTCTCGCGGAAACGGGGCGCGAGGTCGCGCACTTGAGCCTGATGGAGCCTGGCTGGCTGCGGCGCGTCCGCGAGCGGCTTCACGACGACCCTGCACGCATGGTGTCGCTGGCCGAGCTGGCTGCCGTCGCCGGCCGCCATCCCGTTCATGTCGCCCGTGGCTTCAGGCTGTTCCATCACTGCACGCCGGGCGACTACCAACGCCGCCTTCGCATGGATCGTGCGGCGCGCCTGCTTAGCAACACCACGCGTCCGCTGCTGGATATTGCGCTGGAGTGCGGCTTCGGTGGTGCGGCGCAGTTTTCCCGCTCGTTCCGCGCCGTGCACGGCACCACGCCTTCAGCCTGGCGCAGCTCGCGCTAATCCGTGCAAAGCAGGACGGTGCGACCCGGGTTAGCGTGGTGCCATGAAAACCCGCCTGCTTGCTGCCCTCGTCGCCTTCGCCCTGTCCGGCGCCACTCACGCTGACGATCGGCGTATCGACCCCGCCATCTGGTTCCCCGACGCGCCTGCGGAAGCCTCCGACCGTGCCCGGTTCCTGGCGGACGCCAAGGCCTTCCCCGTGCTTGAAGCGCCCACGGCGCAGGCGCTGCTGACCTATATCCAACGGGCCGAGGCGCTGATGGCCCAGTACCAGCGCCATGCCGCCTGGCTCCATCTTCAAACGGCGCGCGACATCGATGACCACGTCTCCAGGGATGCACGCTCGGCCGTGGGCGATGCCGCCGACACCGTGGTCACCCGCACCCGGCAAACCCTGCGCCATTTGGGCGATGCCGGCTTTGCCCGGGACGTCGCCGCCGTCCCGGAGCTGGCGAAATATGGCTGGCTCCTGGCACGCGCCACGCGCGCCGTTCCTCACGAACTGCCGCCCGGGGAGCAGAACATACTCTCCACCTTGTCAGACCAGGCCAGCGAATCGCTCTGGAGCATTTACCAGAAGACACGGCGTAGTGCTGCCTACGGCAAGGTGCACACCACGCGCGGCGACTTCGACGCTGGCAAAGACGCCGATGCGCTCGCCATCGACCCCGACCGGCGTGTACGTGAACAGGCATGGAAGCAACGCCAGGATGCGCTGGCGGCGCAGGCAGAGACGTATGCGGCAACTTTGATCGGCATTGTTCGCCTGAACGACCGCACGTCGAAACTCGAGCACTTTGCCGATGCACCTGAAGCGACCTATTTCGCGCGGCTGTTCACCCGTGCCGACGTGGACGCGACCGCGAGCGCCGTCGAAGCCCAGGCGTCCGTACTTCAAACCTACCAGCGCTTGCGCGCCACCCGGCTCGCCGAGCGGCTTGGCGTCGCACAGGCGCACAGTTGGGACCTGGCCATGCCCATGCCCGGATTCACGCCACCGGCGTTCGACGAAGCCCGCATGCGGCGCGATATTCCCGCAGCGCTGGCGCCTCTGGGCAGCGACTATGTGGCACGTTTCCGTGCGCTGCTGGACCCGGCCAACCACCGGACCGACCTCGCAACAGCCCAGGGCAATCGCGAAGATGACGCTTTTTCGCTGGCCGCTCCAGGTTCGCCGGGGACCCTGTTCCTGGGACGCTGGAAACCCACGGTCAAGGAAGCCAGCAAGGTCGCGCACGAGGGCGGACACGCCATTCACAGCGAACTGATGAACGAACGCGGCGTATCTCCCCTCTTCAATCACGGCCCTGGCTGGATGCACGAAGGCATCGCCATCCTCAATGAAATGCTGTTCTATGAATACCTCTACCGGCACAGCGACAACCCGGCAGCCAAGGCCCACTACCTCCAGGCGCAACTCGACGAAATGACCTTCGAGATATTCACTTCCGCGGAAGAAGCGCAACTGGAAGCCCGCATCTACGACGGCGTGGTCGCCGGCAACATCCGCCAGGCGGCCGATCTTGATGCCCTCACCCTCGATGTGACCCGTCGGTTCGACATCTGGCCCGACATCGATCCGCAACTGTCACATGCGTGGATTGGCAAGCGACTGATGTTCGAAGACCCCTTGTACCTGGCCAATTACCTCTATGCAGGATTGTGGGCCACGAAGATGTTCGACATGGCGATCAAGGATCCGAAGGACTTCCAGCAACGCTACGCCGCGATGATGGCCGAAGGCTTCGATGCGCCGCCAACGGAGTTGCTGAAGCACTTTTTTGGCAAGGATCTGACGCCAGGCGAGCTGGTCGGTGCGGACATCGACGTGATCCGGAAAAAGGTGGCGGAACTGGCGCGGCTGTATCAGGCGGAAGATCAGGCTTCGCTGGGCGGAAAGACTTCACCGGCCGGCCACTGACGTCATGACCCGCCAATCAACTGCGTGACAAAGGGGCACAACGGCGCGACAAAAGACGTCCATATGCGCAGCGACGGCGCGTAAACCTGAGGCCCAAGCGCCGCCTCGCGTACTTCAGCGCTGTCCAGCCTACCCGGTGTTTTGCTGAGGCCAGTCAGCCACATTCACCGATCCACCGGAGGGCCGCCCCAGACATTCAACCGTGTAGTCGTGTCCGGGCTCCGTCCTCACTGTCACGTTGAAGCCCCTCTGGATGAGTGGATTGTAGTTGTAGGTGCACAACACCATGACAAGATAGTTTCCGGGCGGCACCATGGCCGATGTTGCATGTGCCGACTTCATGCCAGGCGGCGTCGGCCCGAGGTCGGAGACGGCGACGATCTCAGTGACTTTGTTGAACTTGAACGGATTGAACGTAAAGGCCTCTTTTCGCTCATGGGTATTGGCGACCCGAATGATCGATTGCGGTTCCTGCGTCATTCGGCCCCGGTAGACCCCGGAGCTCCCGAAGCTCCCGGCGCAGCCTGCCAGCAGCGCACAGCAGGACACCGGCAAGGCGTGACGTATCCATTTCATGATTTGCTCTCCTGAAAACCCTGAAGCAGCCACCTGCGCCGCAGGCCGAGCCTCCCACGCCATCCGGCGTGGAAAGCACCATTTCTTCCCTGCCTGCTATCAGGTCGCTGGCTCTTCGTCCGGCTCCGGAGTTTCGATCGTCGGATGCTCCAGCCAGTCGGCGAAATCACTCGCAATTTCCTTGCCGATCTTGTCGAGCGCGCCGCAACCGGAAACGCTGCTGAACGTCGTGGTTCGATGCATCTCGATCAGCCCCACGAGCTTGTCACCGTCGCGCAGCTCGCCTTTGACGCGAGCCCATTTCGGGCCGGTGAAGAGGCCACCGCCCATCGTGTGCACGATGGTCACGGAAAGCATGAGCACCGGGCCCTTCACCTGACTCAGGTCCTGATCGGTGACGGCGACGCGGCCTTTGGATTGGCGCGCAATGTTGTCGCCGATCTTCTTGTTCCAGGTGCACTCCTTACGCACTTCGATGTTTGCCGCACCGTCGACATACGGCGTGACGCGCGCGACAGAAATCGTGTCCGTCGCGCAGGCAAGCGAAGACATGCCAAACAGGCCCATGGCCAGCAACTTTTTCACGCATTTTCCCCTGTGCTCTCAAATGACAAAACCATGCTCCCTGTCGGCTGCGCTCGCTTGCCGAGCCGCCTCCCGAGCTCCCTCTCCCGGGCCCTTCCCGCCCGTCCTGCGTTTAGCGCGCCAGCGCCCACCGAGTGATCAGTAGCGACGCGCCGGTGCTTCCCCAAACACCTTGCGATACACCGACGGCGTTGCCGCCAGCAGTTGGCGCGCGCGTTCCTCCGTGAGGGGGCGCCACGTCCATCGGATCTCCACCTTGCCTTGCCAATCTACGGTAGCCCGCTCCCGGAACATGGCGCTGGCACCGATGGCCATGGCGATCACGTACTGACCGTCCCTGGTTCGGCAAAGCCAGTTGGCATCCATTTCAGCCACGCCACCACGGTTGTTGCCCAGGACATGCGTATGCCAGCGATGCAGCACATCCATGGTCGACGCGCGGATGACCCGGTCACCCAGCACAACGTCCTGGGTGATGAACGATGCCTCCAGCCTGTCGTCCGAGTCACTGAATACGTCCCCCATGACGCCGACGCGAATCATCGAGCCGAACAGGACAATGCAAGCGAAGATCAGGATGACCCACATGCGCAACCCCCCAGTTAGCGCGGTGTTCGGTGCCGTCGGGCCTTGGCTGGCGGTGAGCCACCCATTGCCTGTCACGGCAGCTGGATCTTCCCACAAGGAGGGCCGGCGAATGAAGTGTGCCAGCGTCCTTGGTCAGGCCTCACGCAGCCTTGGTTGCCAGTGCACGCTTGACCTTCTCATAGGTCCAGTCCAGCAGGATCTCCCCGTCTCGAAAGGTCAATCCCGCGTGGGCAAGTTGCCTGAAGGAGATGCGGATGATCTCTGGCAGGTAGATCTCGCCGGCCGGCCGCACGGTAAACAGCCATGGGCTGGTGACGTAGCGGACCAGCGTGAACTCGGTCGAGGGAAAGCGCCGCCGCGCCGGCGTGACCAGCTGAGCAAGGTATTGCCCGATGAGACACAGCAGCCTCCTGTCTTCCATCTCGATCAGGTAGATGGGACAGCGCGTGTTCTCTTCCTCGAAGTAGATCGCGCGCCGGGACCGGATGATTTCGGTGGGCGAGCGGCTGCGCATCTGTGCGGACAGCGACGGCGGCAAGGCGGGTTTTCCTTTCATGGTGCTCAGGTACTGGCGGATGACGAGGCTGCCCGCGACCACCGTCAGCAAACACGCGTGATGACGATGGCGAGAATGGCGTGACCCCAAGGTGGGAAACCCCAAGGGCGCGGTGTGGTGAAAGGGAATGACAGCGTGGATGCAGTCGCCCGGAACGGTCATAGTGCGGCGGATGCATCCATTCGCTCGAGCGCCCGCTTCACGGTCTCCGTACCCAGGTGCGCATGAATCTTCCAGACGCCTACGGCATGTCTGAATTTCTCGGCGTGCGGGCAATCCATGTGTTGCACGTGTTCGCAGGCCTCGGTCGCGATGGTTCCGGCGCGCATAAGCCAAACCACGGCATCGATGAGAAGTTTCTTGGGGCAAGACGCCAGTTCTTCCCGAATGATCTCGTCGCCCTCGTCAGGAGCGGGTAATGCATCCATGTAAGACATCTCCTGGTGGACGCGGCACGTCGTGCACGCACGAACGTGCCGCGCTTGTTGCCAAAACATCGATCGAACCATGAAGCCCCACCGGCACGCCTCGTCTCGGGCGCCGGAAGCTCAGATCGGATGAAAGGTGCAGCCGCTCGCCACTGGCACTTCAACCACGAAGGACCAGCGCGCAAGGGGGATAAGGCGCACACGCTACGGAAGCGGCGAGCAGCCGCAGTTCATCAACCGCGTCGGCAGTGGGTGCGGACGCGCTTCCGATAGCCGATGGGCAGGTCGCCATGGGCAGGCGACGCGGGAGGGAATGCCGTAGAATTCGGCTTAGCCATAATCAACTCCTGGATAAGTTGGTTGCGGTTAGCGGGCCTGGTGGTGTTAGCGCACCCCTGGCCTGCGATTCCATCGCCTCATGGTAAGAGCGATGCGCTGCCCGACACGGTCCACGCACACGGGGCCGGGCAGCGGAGTCCAACGTAACAGTTTGGATTGGACGTGTCTTTAGGACGCTGCTGTGTGTTTGTTAGGACGCGCCCGGGAAAATGGGGAAGCGTGAGACTCTCACGTGCAGGTGCCGCTCGTCAGCGACGTTGCCAAACTCCGCCCGACCTGTCGGTCATCATGGACATGACGCGAGCGCCGATTTCACGGAGTCGCCTTCAACTTCCTGATCGTTTCCTTGACGTGCCCGGAAGCGCTCGCTTCAGTCCAGGTCATCTGTGCCTCAGGCTGAATCCACGATTCAACAAGGTTCTTGTGCGCCAGCCCTGCAATGAGCCATTCCTCTCCCACGGCTGGATGAAAGTCGTAGAGGCCGGGGCAAGGCCCTTGCGTTGTGCTGACAGTTCGAATGTCGACTTCGCCGGCGCGAAACCCCCGCCACCATTCCATGGGAAGGAACATCGTGTCCCTGATGACGGTACCGTCCGGACCAGGACGTTCACTGACCGACGTGACTTTGCCTCTGAACGCCAGTCCCAGCGGCGACCGGGCCAGCACGAACTGATCCAGCCAGTACTCCGGCGGCAAGGGCCTGCACGCCTGCGCTGTTGTTGTGGTCAGAACGTAGCCGAGAACAAGCATCGCGAGCGTTCGCCAAACCATGACTTCCCCCCGTATGTGACGAAGACATCCGGATGCCCCACCCGGACGGATCAGGCGGCCCCATCAAGGAGCATTCATCAAAACATCGGCCGCCTTGCCGTCGTCGGTCTTCATGCCTTTGGCGCACGTGTAGTAATCGAAATCGAACTGCTGGAAATAGCACGCGGCTCCATGGACCCTGGCCGTTAGCGGACGCGTGTCGCCCACGCGTTTGAAGCGCATCATCCCGGTCACCACATTGAAATCGGTGTCGACGACGGACTTGATATCGTGATCAGGCTCGCCGCTGTCTTCCGCCCGGTGCAGGCGAATGCCGATGAGGCGAAATGTTCCGTCCGTCTGCCGCTTGAACTGGTAAGTGCCCCATACACCTTTCAATCCTTCCAACTGGACAAACAGGCTTCCGCGCTCGACCCGCAACGAGGTGTCCACGTCACTCGAATCGGCGAAAGGCGTCTGCGCGGCGATCCTCAAGCCGCCCGCTTCCTCGGCCAACACCACGATTTGCTGAGCCTGCGAGTCAACGGAACCTTTGACCACGACAACACTCACCTGGCCAAACCCTTCCAGGTTTCCGGAGCTCACGGGCCCCATCCGATGCCCCTCGTGCGTCAACGCGGCTTCGAATGCACGGAGGTCGACAAAGCTTTGGCCCGTCTCCTGATCCGGCGATCCCGGCCCGGCAACTACCGTACTGGCGATCGCCCATCCACCCATCATCGACATCAACAGCGAACGCCATGCTTTTGCTTTCATGTGGGACATTCCAGGTTCCACTTCGTTGCGAAGATACAGGGCAGGCACAGAGCGACACGAACGTTCCGTTCATTACAGACCGCCGGTTTCAAACGACCTCATCCAACCCTTCGCGCTCACCACGCGCCCCGCCTCGAAGGTGAACTCCACGATCGACACTTGCTTGCCCGGACTGTAAATGAACTCCACTTCGACCTTCTGACGCGAGCAGGGATCGACAGGCATGCTCATAGCGTCCCAGCCAACAAAACGGTAAGTGTCCGCATTCATTTCGTGTGCGAGCGCGCGAGCGCCGTCAACGCCTATACCCAGCGGCCGCCCCACGTCGCCCGAACCCAGATCGAAGCTCGCCGATGGATCAATGAGCGCGGAGAGCTTTTGATCGCCTTTCGCCGCCAGCTTGATGACTTCCACGGCACGACGGCTGAGGAATGAGTGCAGGTCACCCTCACCCGACAGGTTCGATAGCGCGCACTCGGATGCCCCGGCAAATGCAGGCCCAACCATCAGAAGCAAACCCAGGCTGACCAACCATGGCCCTTTACGCTTCGGCATGAATCCCCCCGTTATAGATACCGATCCACCTTGCATCCAGCGACCCGACATCACCCTCCCCCCCTGACCCACGACTCGCCACACAGTCACTCACTTGACGTCAAAAGCGATGTTCGAAACCAGGCAACAGCGATCGCACTTGAAGTCGAAGATAGAGTGAATGGGCGTCTCCAGTGCCCAGGCATCCCCACAACCAGGACACCGCCGCTTCATCTCGGCCTGGTGGCTTCGTCCATGACCGCGATAGAGGTAGTAATAGAAGGGTTTCTGGCTGGAAGCCGCAAGTGTCTTGCAGTGCGCCAAGCCCTTCTTCGTCAAGCTGCTTCCCAACTTGGACAGCTCGCGCGTTGCCTCCTTTTCGAGCACAGTGCACGTCATCTGCAGGGTGTCGAAGCACTGGTACTCGGTTTGCCACGACATGAGCTCGTAGAAGTCTCCACTGGCCATGGCCTCAAAGCGATACAGCGCCGAGGGCTTGAAGCAGTCCATGCACCGGACCGGGGTCCCGATGCTCTCGTAGGTGGTGAACAGCAGCCAGGCACTCGGCGTCTTGCAGGAGCAGGTCGCCATGGCGTCGACGTCCTTGCCCAAGACGTCACACGCCACGAGCCATCCTTCCGCCTCGCAACGTGCGAGGGCTTCGCGCGCGTATTGGCTATGGAAGCCGGCGTCGAGCGACTGCGCCTCAGGAGTGAGTACAGTCGCCGTGACCACATCGGCATGGCCAAGCATGGGCCACTCCCGCCCGCAGACCTGGCCGTTGTTTCGCCAAACTCCGAGCAACCATTGAATGGTATCGGTAACCGCCTCATCGTCGGGCTTGCACGGCCTTGTCCGGGTAAAGGTGATCTGATTGACGTACACGGCAACCTCGTATCAATGCGAAGTGTGTGAAGTACTCTCACCCGAAGCGCGACGACTTCGCCATGTTTCAAGCGATATGAATTCGGCCGAAGGTATGTCCTCGACCCTGATGATTTGCGAAGCAAGGTTCACCGCAAACACCTGGAGCAAATCCAGATCCTTGCCAGGATTCACCGCATAGACGTAAACCATGTCATAGCACTGGCCACCGATGCGTTCGCGCTTGCCGGTGTCCAGCACGAGCTTTTCTCCGCCCCAGCTGGCCAGCTCGGGAAGTTGGCGAACGCGTTCCCTCGCGCGACGCCATGCATCCGCAGAGCTTTGCACGGGACGACATGCCGAAGCCTCCCGGCCCGAGCCGACAGCATGCGCTGACGATAGTGCGCACAGCACCACCAGGCCGAGCGACCCTACAGCCTGTATCAGTTGCATGAGAGGTTTTCAGTCATGGCCCTACCTTGGTGTCATCGTTGACGGATTCTGCAGGGACTGCATCGCAACCAAAACGCATCGACTTCCAACCCTCAAACGACAGAACAACCCCAGCCGTCGTACTCCCCGTCATGGGCTCGCGAAGACGCATCCGGATCGGTTGTCATGTCGTCGATCCCGGCTGGCGGGTCCACCCGGCTGAATGCTACCGCCTGGAGACCTTCCCCTCGGGGCCCTGCGTCAGACGCCTTGTAGCCCTTGGCGCCGAGGTACTGAACGAAACCGTGGTTGGCACCTTGCCGATCGAACCATGCCAGAGGGCCGATCATGCGTGGCACCCCGGCCGATCGCCATGCTTCGCAGGGTTGCTCCAGCATGCCTCGATGACGGATGCGCTGCATGTCCTTCGGCGACGAATAAAGAACGTTCCAGCGGGTGGACCACCCGACATCCGGTCGCGACCCGGTGGCGAATGCGTCATCGGGTCAGCGCGGCCTGTCGATTTGGGGGGATGCCGTTCGTCGTCATCGTAAGAGCCCGGACAAAGGGCTCGCGTGTCCCACAAGGGCTGCCCCGATATCACGCCGATCCAGGGAGATCACGATGAGAAAGCTGATCTTGACCATGTCCATGTCGCTCGACGCGTTTGTCTGTACCCCTGAAGGCGACGCCAGCTGGGTGTTCAGCGGCGATCAGGAAGCCATCGGGTGGAAGCTGGAGCAGTTGTCAGACGCCGGCCTCATCATCATGGGGAGCCGCGCGTTCCGGGACATGTCGCCCTATTGGCCAACCGCTGCCTCGCCCTTTGCGCTGCCCATGAACCGCGCGCCCAAGGCCGTGTTTTCCAAGCAAGGGGCGTCCGTACTGGAACCGGCGGCGGCAGCCATCAAGGCCGCCCAGGCGGGGCATGCCAAGGCGGGGCCGTTGCAGCCTGGCGGGGAAAGCTGGGCCCAGGCCGAGGTCATCGACGGCGACCTCACCGAAGAAGTCTCCCGGCTCAAGGCACAAGGGGGGAAGCCCATCATTGCCTTAGGCGGCGCGGGATTCGCGCGCAGCCTCATCGCCCGGAACCTGGTGGATGAATTCGCACTGATGATGCACCCCATCGCGCTGGGTCAAGGCATGCCGATCTTCTCTGATCTCGCCGCACGCCGGCCGCTCACGCTGGTCAGCGCCAGGGCGTTCCCGCTGGGTTCGGCAGCGCACGTCTACCGGCCAGCCTGACGCCTCACACGTACTGCGCGATCCCACGCCCGAAGGACCAGTTTTCCTTGCCCGTTTCGAGCAGATTGATGAAGAGGTCATCGGGCCGCAGGCCCGGTGATTCGCCCAGCAGCTCGCACAAGCGTCGATAGAACGCCTGCTTCTGCTCGACGCCGCGCGTGTTGTTGCAGGCGATCTGCACGATCACCAGGTCGTCGCTGCGCTCCATGCCAAGGTACGTCCGGTCGGCGTCGAACTCCTCCGCGTCGTGTTGGCTGACCAGGATGAAGCGGTCGTTCTCCGGCACGCTGAATGCTTCGGTCATCGCGCGATAGATGCCGTTGCGCAAGGCGGCGAGGTAGTCGGGGGATTTGCCGCGACGCAGGGCGATGCGAACCAGTGGCATGGTGGTTTCCTCAATGAGAAGGGATGGGGCGGCCGATGGAGACGTGGCCGACGTCGTATTAGCTGGCGTTGCTGGCTGGCGAGATCGGGACGAAGCTCCGGCCACAACTGCATGCGCACCAGCGACCAGCGCGATGCGTCCAAGGCAACGATGCTGGCGAGTGCACCTTGCGCGGCCATGCGTCCGGCCGTGGCGATTTCCTGCTCGCGGAGCCCGCCAAGATCCGTCCATGGCGCCACCGGCACATGCTCCACGCTGGCGCAAACGGACTCAGCGAGCGCACCCGACATCGACGACCACACCTGCCACCACATGACCGCCGGCCAGCCAAAAGAACGAGCCAGTCCATCGATCGCGGGACTGGTAAGGAACCGACTCATCGCGTCGGCCTCCTGCCAAACGTAGAACGGGGCGTAGGCGTTGCACGGTGTCGGCAATCGCCCCGCTCCCCGGTCGGCGCTCAGCCAGGCCTTGAAGGCCAAACCGGGGTGATCGTCCAGCTGAGCGCCCCGCTCCTGAATCCGACGCCGGATGATGCCCATGTCGTAATCGGCGGGCAGGACGTAGCGGTAATGCATGGCCAGCATGGCGGGCTCCGGTGCTTGACGAGCTCCACGTTAGCGCGACAATGCCTTCCTGAAAATCGGGATTTAATGGACGATATATCCCGTCTTGAGGGATTGACCATGCTGCGACCCACCTTCGATCTGGACGCCCTGCGCAGTTTCGTCCTGGGCGCCGAACTCGGTAGCTTCGCCAAGGCCTCCGAACGCCTGTCACGCTCGACCTCGGCGGTGAGCGCCCAGCTCAAGCGCCTCGAAGAGCAGGCCGGCCAGCCCCTGGTCCGCCGCCTGGGCCGAGGGCTTACCCTCACAGACGCCGGCGAAACCCTGCTTGCCTACGGCCGACGCCTGCTCGACCTTAACGACGAAGCGGCCACCGCACTGCGCGGAGCCGCCCTCGCCGGCACCATCCGGCTGGGCTTGCAGGAAGATTTTGGCGAGAGCCTGTTGCCCCACCTGCTTGGCCAGTTCGCCCGCGCACACCCCAACGTCCTGATCGAAGTGCGCATCGCCCGCAACAGCGAGCTGCTGGACCGGATCGCCACCGGGCAGCTCGACCTTGCGCTCGCCTGGGACGCGGGTGCGACCACCCCCCATGCGGAGAAGCTGGGAAGGACACCCATGCGATGGATCGGCAGCGCCAGTACGGCCATGGCGTGGAGCGAGGACGAACCTTTGCCGCTCGTGATGTTGGAAGCGCCGTGCCTGATGCGCACCGCGGCGACGAATGCACTGGACCGCGCGGGCCGCCGTTGGCGCGTGGCCTATACGAGCGCAAGCCTCGCGGGAATCTGGGCGGCCGTATCGGCGGGCCTGGGCGTCACCGTGCGTACGGGGCTTGGCTTGCCTGCGTCGGTCAGGCCACTGGCACCCGGCGATGCAAGGTTGCCGAAGCTGTCGGCGCTGGGATTGCAGCTGCTACGTCCCGCGAGCGATGCATCGACGCAGGTGCTCAGGCTTGAGACTTTGCTGCGCGATGCACTGCTCGACAGTCCTGGGGTGCAAGCGGGGAAGTCACTGAAGATGTAGACCGGACATCAACCGGAAGATGCGCTGGCCTCATCAACGACGGAACGGATGAACCTCGCCGGATTGCCGCCCACAAGACTGTTGGGCGGAACATCCTTCGTCACCACCGATCCGGCCGCAACCACCGCGTTCTCGCCCACGGTCACGCCGCCGATGATCGTTGCGCCGGCCGCAATCCACACGTTGCGTTCGATGACGATGCGCCTGCCCGTGGTGACCGAACGGCGCTGCGATGGATCCAGCGGATGCCCCGTCGTCATCAGGGTGACATTCGGCCCGATCATCACGTCGTCGCCGATGTGCAACCCGCCCAGATCGTAGAAAGTGCAATTCTGATTGATGAAAACGTTCCGCCCGAGTCGGATTTCATCGCCACCGGCGGTGAAGAACGGCGGGATCAGGATGAAGCTCTCATCCAGAGGCTGTCCGATGAGTTCACTGAAAAGCGCGCGGACCTCGCCCATGTCATCGAACGTCAGGCGATTGAGCGCCGCCGTGAGCCGGCCCGCGCGCCTGACGTTGGCCACCATCTTCGCCGCCTCGGGCGTGCGGCCATGCACCCATTGGGCCTGGTCGTCGTGCGTCATTCGCATGTCGTGTCAGTGTTCGTCACATCAGCCAAGGCAGCGACCGTCGCGCTGAGCAGCGCCTGCGCATGCCACACCATCCACGGCTGCCTCTCCGCCTCAAGCGCAAGCCGCTCGGCATCTGCTTTTGAAAGCGCGCTCTCGCTCCAGTGGTCGCGCACCGTACCAAGTGGAAACCCATCCGTCTCCGAATCCATGGCCACGAAGGGATCAAACAACTCGCGATCCAGGCCATGGCTCGACCACCGCCACCGAAGGATGTCACGAACGCCGTACGTCAGACACACCTTCCTCGTCAGGACGGCTTCGATGGCCTCACAGAGATGCGTCAACACGTGCGCGTTGGCGTGGCCGGACTTGGGAAGTGCCATCACTGGCACTGACTTCTGTTCCTGATATTGACGGCGCGTCGTCCGGACATCACGACCCTCCCGCCGCATTGAGCACCCGCGGCGACGCGTTCAGGTTGTCCATGTCCGAGAAAATCAACCAACGCCCACCCGATGTCCGCCGCAGCGTCAGGGTGAACTTGCCCGCATCCCCAGGCTTGTCGCCGAAACCATAGCCCCCGGTAATAAAGCCCACGGTGTCACTGGTTGCATACGCGAAAGCGCGCAGACGCAGCCCACCACCACCCTGATGGGCATAGGCAGCCGTGATGGCCGCGCGCCCGCGCGCCGGCAGGTGCTGGCTCTGCAGCACGATGCCATCGTCGGCAAACAGCGCCGCCAGTGCCGAAGCGTCGGCCGCATTCCATGCACGCTCGTAGTCGCGCAGTACCCGATCAAGCTCGGGCGGCAACGCCACATCGGGAAGCACCGCGCTTGCTACCGGGCCTGGGTTGCCCTGTGCCAGGACCGGACTGGCGCCGAGGAGCAAGCCGAGCGTTGCGAGTGCGGGAATGAGTTGGCGCATGGAGGAAGTCCTTTTTAATTGCCATTGAGTCCAGCTTTGAAACCGGAGCGATGGGCCAGTCAGTTTCGGGCCCTGGCCATCAGCTTGCCGAAGAAGGCGCCAAGAAGGAGAAGCGCAAACGAGGCCATCCAGACGTAGAAGCCGAGCATGGGTACTGGATGGTTCATGTAATCATCTTGCCCAGAGAAAAGGACGGGCATGGGATGCGATCCGGACATCCAGAAAAAGCTGGCACCCAGCCCAGCGGACAGGACGGCCAACACGGCAGCCTTCCGATAGTGCTCAAGTGCGTACAGTTGAGCGCCGCCCAGGAAGGTGTAGTTCGCGAAAAAGGGAAGCGCCGTGGCGCTCAGGGAGAGCAATCCCATCGGTCCGAAACACACGGCGAACCAGCCCGGCACGATCTCGATTTTTCCCTCCACGTGATCGGGTGGAACGTGGGACATGTAACTGAACGCAGGTAATGCGAGCGAGGCCAGGTAGCACCCTCCTATCAGCGCCAGGACGATCCACTTCGATGTTTTGTGATTCATCGCTCTAACCCCAAGGCCATCCTGTGCACCCACGGCCAAAGATCATCAACATACCCACCAGTCATTGGGATCGGATGATGGACTTCATGACTAAAACCCATCTGGCCGCGCCTCTGGTGGACAACTGAACACATTGGGGCGGCGACCGGATCTCCTGCACCCGAGCCCGGTCCACACATGGCCATGCGCACGTCGACCTACCGCGTTTCAGGCGTGTCCCTGCAAATGGCGCAATGCATGCCTCGACGTGACTGGTAAATCCTCCCGCCCACGAAGACCGCCGCCGTGATGGGCGCCCAGATCACCCCGTGCATCAGCGATTCAGCGAGGTCGTGCCCCTTGATGCACTGCGCGAGCGTCAGGATGACCAGCGTACCGAGCCCCACCCCCATGAATCGCCTAACCCAGAAAGCCCATCCCATGTCAGTTCCCCTGATGTTTGGCATGACGCAACGCTGGCCTTCCCGCACCGTCGTCGAGGTTGACACCAACAGGGCATGGAGCGCCCTGAATCAGAAAGTCCCCGGCCCCGACTCGAATGATTGTACGCATGGAAGATTCGGAAATGGGATAGGTCTGGCCTCGTCACCGCGACAACGAACGACTTATGTCCATGCAAGCCATTGACGATCCGGCGTCCCATCATGAGGAAGGCCTCGCCCCGCTATGCTATCCACTCGACGGCGGCCTTCCTGGCCCCAGCATGAGTTGACCATCCATGACTGACATCCTTGGCGAAGATGCAACCGATTTCTATCAGCAGCATTTTCGGGAACTCAGGCACTCGGGCGCCCATGTCGCTGCCAAGGTGTTCGAGGAATGTGATTTCACTCAGTGCTCGTTCAATGGCGCGCGCTTCGAGCGATGCAAGTTCATCGATTGCACGTTTCGGTCCTGCGACCTGAGCAATCTGGATGTCACGTCAAGCAAGTTTCTGACGGTTCTTTTTGAGGAATGCAAAATTATCGGCGTTGACTGGAACAAAGCCGAGTGGCCGAGATTTGCTGGCCCGGGGCAAATGGCATTCAAGAAGTCAGTGCTGAGCGATTCTTCGTTCTTTGGCATGAAGCTACCGGAGCTCGTACTGGAGGAGTGCAAAGCACGATCCGTCGATTTTCGGGGCGGTGATTTCAGTCGCGCGAACTTCACCTATTCCGACCTTGCTGAAAGCATGTTTGGCAACACCCTGCTAAGCGGCGCCGACTTCAGAGAGGCAACGAATTACAGCATCGATATTCGCGACAATCAGCTCAACGGGGCAAAATTTACGCGTCACGAAGCAATTCGGCTTTTGGATGGCCTGGGATTCGAGCTTTTCGATTAGGTGCGGCGCCGGAGATCAGCGGTGCAAACGCGCACGTCGCCATGTTTTATAGCGACGCCCGCACCACCGATCTTCCAGGCTCGGCGGGCCGAGGCGTCCCTTCGCTTTCAGGGATTCGAAGAAACGCGACTTCAGTTCACGAAGTGACCTGAAGCGCGAGCGGCATGCACGATCTCGCCCCGTTGACTGACGACGCTATCCTGACGTCTGCTCAACGCCACACTGTATGGCGTGCTTCAGCGTCTCGACGCTTATATCGCCCAGCGTTTTGAACTTGATGCAATAGCCTGTCACCTTGGCTTTGCCCAAATCCTTGCCAAACGCCTGCGCCAGGTAGTTCTTGTCCTCGATGCCCAGGATGTAAACCGAGATTCCCGCGGTATTGGCGCTGATACCGACCTGGTAGAACTCCCTTGCGCCTCCCCTGGCGTGCCTCATTTTATGGGTACCGTACCCCACGTTGGGGTTGGAAACGATTTTCCCCGATTCGTCTTTGCCATCCAGGAACCACAACCGGCATTGGGGCATCACATCCAGGATGATGCGGTGCAGCTCTTTCAAGTCCGAGCGCTTGGGCTCAGGCTGCGTGAGGAAATAGGCTTCGATCTGCTTTTCGATGCTCATATGGATCCTCATCCTGCCGAGCGCTCGAACGGAGGCGCCGGCCTCACGAAGATGCACGGCATTCGGCGCCGTTCAAGCTGATCTCAAGCATCCAGCTCACCGGAAACATATTCCGAAAGCTCCCTGGTATTCCTGAGGAACTCCGCTTCCAGGTCGATGCCGCATTTGCCCGCAAGCACCATGATGGACCACAGACAATCCGACAGCTCATGGCCAAGTTTGGCGTGGCAGTCATCGATGTCACGGATGCCTGCATGTGCCTGGACCAGTTTTGCCAGATCGCCGACGTCGCCCACAAATCCGAGCGCAAGTTCCGTCGTGCTCCACGCGCGCCCCCACCTTTTGACTTCAAGCTTTTCGTAGAGATCGTTTAGCTGCAGCGCTGACTTCTCAAGATCACTGAATTGCATGTTGCTTGCACCTGGCACGGGTCGTTCGTTGCGAAAAGTATGCCGTCCCGACACCCTCGTCCGCCATTCGCGCTGGCGGGATCGAAGGGTGCGGGCCGGATGCCTGTCCCCGCCCCGGATCTTGCATGGAAAACCTGCCGGGCACGACTAACCCGGCAGACTGACCACCGCGTTGAATCCGCCAAAGATCATTCGCTTTCCATCGAACGGACAATCACTGGCGGCCTCCATGCGCGGGTCAGCCATGAACTTGGCCATGCCGGCATCACGCGTGGCCTTGTCCGGCCATTCCACCCAGGAAAACACCACCGACTCATCCTGCTGCGCCTGCACGGCGCGGCGAAAATCGGTGACCTTTCCGTCCGGCACATCGTCGCCCCAGCACTCCACCACCCGGATGGCGCCAAACTCCACGAACAGGGCGTCAAAGGTGCGCGCGTGGGCGATGAACTTCTCGCGGTTGGCGTTGGGTACGGCGATCACGAATCCATCGACATAGGACATGGTTGGCTCCTTGGCATGATGGGTGGCCGAAATGGCCCCCTTCACAAAGGCGACGAACGACCACTTCGAGATCGACACGGAGCTCCAAGATTCGGGTCCGTGTACACCAGGTGCAGCCTCTAGCTCGCCGTAGGCAAGCCTGCCATTCGGAGGATCGTATCGGCTGCCTGACGACAACGTGACAAACCAAAATCCTGAATGCAAACGAGCTGGTCCATCTCTTTCAGCCAGTCAAACTCGGCAACGCCTCAGCCAAAGCATCAACAGCAACTCGAATCTTCCGTGCAAGGTTGGGTGTCTGCAACCAGACCGCGTGAACGTCGTAAAGAAACTCCGGCTGCTTCGGCAGCACGTGAACAAGCGCGCCCGATTGAATGCGGTCGCGCACCAGCCAGGACGGCAGCCACGCCAGTCCCAGGCCCGCAACCGTGGCATCGGCAATGGCATCGAGATCGTCAAGCCGGAGGCGGGTTCGAGGCAACACTTCCTGTGGGAGCTGGCCGTCACGCGGAAACAGCCACGGACGAACGCGCCCCGATCGCCGGTAGACGACGGCGTTGTGCTGGGTCAGATCCTCGTACTGCCGTGGCTTGCCGTGCTTCCTCAAGTAAGAGGGTGACGCGCAGACCACCATGCGCTGACGCGCGACCCGACGCGCGACAAGGTCCGTCTTGCTTTCGAGGTCGCCCGTCCGGATGGCCAGATCGTATTCGTCCTCCGCGAGATCCGCGAAACGGTCGCTGAGCGACAGATCGAATTCAAGCGCAGGCCATTGCCGGGCAAGTTTCAGCAAGACCGGCACCACGCAGTGTCGACCGAAGTGGACGGGCATGGTGACGCGCAGCTTCCCGCGCGGCTCGGCCAGCTTGTCGGCCGCCAGCGCGTCCGACGCCTCCGCTTCGGCCAGAACGACCCGACAACGTTCGTAATAGGCACGTCCGATGTCCGTCAGGTGCTGGCGGCGCGTGGTACGGGTAAGGAGACGCACGCCAAGGCGCTCCTCAAGACATCGGACGTGTTTGCCCACCATCGGCCCGGACAGCTCAAGCGCGTCCGCGGCGGCGGCAAAAGAGCCCAGTTCAACGGCCCTGACGAAAACCGCCATGCTGGTAAGACGATCCATATTAGAAACTCCCAATTTCTAATGGGTTCCGCTTTTCGCCATTTATCCGCGCCCAGCGGATTTCTACAGTGTATTCAATTCAACGGCTTTCGAGTGAGGCGATATGGCACGCGTAGTCCGCTTTTACGAACACGGTGGCCCCGAGATGCTGCGCATCGAGCATGTGGATGTCCCGCCACCGTCGCGCGGGGAGGTACAGATTCGCGTCAAAGCACTGGGGTTGAATCGGGCCGAGGCCCTGCTGCGCGCGGGTGCGTATATCGAGAATCCGCCCCTGCCCTCGGGACTTGGACTGGAAGCGTCTGGCCGGGTGGAGGCCGTTGGCGACGACGTGAGTGGGTTCTCTCCAGGGGACGCCGTGAGCTTGATCCCGCCGGTCTCAATGGTCCGATGGCCCGCTTACGGAGAACTCATCAACTTCCCTGCGGAACTTGTCGTCGCACATCCGACGTCTCTGAGCTGGGAAGCGGCTGCGGGCGTGTGGATGGCCTACCTCACCGCTTACGGCGCCCTGATAGACATCGCCAGACTGGAGAGGAACGACTTCGTCGTCATCACGGCAGCCTCCAGCAGCGTGGGCCTTGCCGCCATTCAGATAGCCAACAAGATAGGCGCAACGCCGATTGCCGTCACAAGAACGTCGGCTAAAAGAGAGGCCCTGTTGGCTGCTGGTGCCTCACATGTCATAGCCCTCGCCGAAGAGGATCTGGCCGACCGACTCAGGGAGATCACATCGCATCGAGGTGTGCGCGTTGTCCTGGATCCCATCGGCGGGCCTATTTTCCAGACGCTGACGGCAGCCATGGCCCGCGGCGGCATTCTGATCGAATACGGTGGACTGAGCCCCGAGGCGACGCCCTTTCCATTATCCAGCGTGCTCGCAAAGACACTCACGCTACGCGGATACCTTGTTCATGAAATCCTCGTCGATCCGGTGCGGCTGGAAGAGGCCAGGACCTTCATTCTCGAGGGGCTCACATCCGGAACACTTCTACCGATCATCGCCAGAAGCTTTCCATTCGATCAGATCGTCGAGGCACATCGATTCCTGGAGTCCAATGAGCAGTTTGGAAAGATTGTGGTAACGATATGAAGCCCCGAGGTCGGCAAGGGATGCCGCTCGTCTTCCGGCTGCGCTACGCTTGAGCAAGCCATGGGCACCCTCGGGAGGGGGGCAAATGGCAGGGGACAACCACTCACTTCGCTAGTACCTGCCGCATCGCTCGCGGGCAGCCGAACTTCGTCGTTCGCCGATGCGGCGACTGGGGCACGCGTGCTGTTCAAGTCAACGCTTAACGGGGGAATGGATTCCACATGTCACTCAATCGTCCGACGCAGATTTTGGGTGGCCTTTTCATCGCCGCGTACAGCGTACTGACGATGGTGTGCGGTATCGCGATGTTTCTTGGCCCGCCCAACGGATTCGAACTTTCCTGGCTGATCACCGGCTTCGTTATTGAGGCAGGTGCACTTTGGACCTTCGTTAAGGGGGCGGATCTGCTGTTCGGCCGTGACCGACCCAAGGGACTCATTGGCCCCACGGCAATGAAGATCATTGTCTGTGCGTATGGGCTCATCTTGATCGCTGCCCTCGTCATGAGCTTCAGGTCAAGAAGCTGGCAGCTCAACGCCGGCTCGCTTGCCGCGTTGAGCTTGATGATCTGGGCTGCGCTTACTCTGGCCCGCCGCCGCGCACGGGGTGACACGAATCACGACGTTGCAAATGAAGATGATTCAATCGAATCGGCAAGCGATCGAGTCAGGTTCGACATGCTGCCTGCGGAATCACCATGCCTTGGTGACACCAGCGAAATGACGCGGCCCGGCCTACCTGCACGCACCATCTGGCTGACTACCATTCTCGTGGGGCTTGTCATTTCAGTGGGGGCTCGACTGATCATGCAGTCCCGCGCCGCCAATGTGGCGTCGGTGACTCAGAATGACTACACGGTCTTCATGGCGAATGCCATGAAGGCCGATGCCATAGAGGATCCGTTGCAGCGGTGCCTGGAATCGCCGGATCTCCCCCACGCGCACTGGAACCGGGAGACGACAGTCGCCCATTGCAGAATGCGCACATTCAAGACGCTTGAGCTTGCCGATATCGAAGCATTACTGCGAGACAAGAAGGCCGACGCAATCGATCGCGCCTTTGCCAGCTATCTCACGGCCCAGGAAAGCGAGGAAGGGCCAAAAGGGTTGATCGATATAGCGTTTCAAAATGCACGTCTTGGCAAGGCTGACGCACGCACCCGCAAGATCATAGACGAATGGAAACGACAGGCACCTGCCAGCGCGTTCGCACTGACCGCCAGCGGACTCCAATACGTTGACGCAGCCCATGAAGCGCGCGGTGGCGCATCTGGTTCGCGCGTGACGGAAGGCCAGTGGAACCGCATGCGTGAACAGATTCGGCTTGCAAATACCGATCTGCATCGCGCCGTTGAAATAGATCCACGGGTTACTTCGGCCTATCCACCGCTGATTTATGCATCCGCCATGGACGGCGATGGCGACGCGATGGAACACAACGCGAACCTGGCCCTGGATGTCGACCCTTCAAATCTTGTCATTCGCTCGCAACTGATGAACCAGTCGCAACCGATGTGGGGCAGCGCATTCGGTGGTGTGGAGAATCAACGCGACGAAAGCGCGGCGCTGGTGTCGCGTAATCCACTATTGCGAATGGTGACCCAGTTGCCGCTTGTCTACAAAGCGTTCTGTGACTGCAACTATCCAGACGCCTATACCCTGCAGCTCGTACTCGAAGCATCGGACGCTGACCTGGCGCCGGTTCAGCTGACCAAGCTCGCAAGCGTCATTTACGACTCCAACCGCCATCTTGCGATCATGTTGTACACCGAAGCCCTGCGCTTCGACCCGCGCAATGAAGAGATCTTACGCTGGCGATCGGAGGTAATGATCGATGCGGGTGATTCAAAAGGCGCGCTTGATGTGATGCTTACCATGGCAAGGCGCTTTCCTGCCGATAATCAGGTCGCTCGACAGTTGGCGGTAATCTACCGCCAGACCGGTCACATCAAGGAAGCGGAGGAAACGTTCCTTGCCATCGTTGCACGCGATCCCTACGACGTGCTGGCCCTGGGATTTCTTGGCGATCTCTATAACCACCAAGCCCATCAACCTGAGAAAGCAGCTGAAGTAGCACGTCGCCTAATCGAGCTTCACCCCGACCATCCAGCCGGTTACATCGTGCGGGCCTGCTATCTGATGAACGCGAACTCACCTGAACGTTATGAAGCAATTCACTACGTCCTTAACCGTTTTGGCGACGAGCCTCGCTGGGCAGGATCAGCGAAGGAATTGCGTGCGTACCTGGCCAAGCATCCAGAGCCAACCTCCGGATGATGCAGGCCATCGCGGTGCCGGCAATCGCGGGAGCCGCGGCCCAGCATGGCCTCGACGCCGAGTCTCATGATGACGAGCCTCAACAACGGGGCAACAACGGGGCCAGGCTTACTTCCCCAACAACGGGGCCAGCTTTACTTCCCGGGACTGGATGCGCCAGCAGTTCGGCGGCCGAAGATCGCCTCGACGCAGTATCGCCGGCGAACTACACCTGACCCCCTTACGGTCCTGACCTCCTTACGGTCCCGTCGACAGACGCCTTACGGTCCTGATGGCCTGCCCGGCATCTTTGACCAACGCCGAGTTACCGCAGTTGTCGACGAAATCAGCCGGAAGGCGCTCCTTCCCGGCCATTTCGCGCGTGTCGACATGGCGGACAAACAGGAGATAGCTTGCTCCGATGTCCATATCGAACCGGGCGGACGTATTTTCTGACACCAGGCGGATCGTTGGTTGCGCTTTCCCTTTGAACGTCTCAAGGACCCGGATGGTATAGACGGTCCACTCGACGCCTTCCGGATCGTCCGGCGTGGCGATATGGCGTGCACTCAGGACCCGCCCGGTCAACACATAGGGCGCGTCTTTGAATTCAGTCGCAACCGTTGGGTCGCGATAGACCGCCGTCGCCCCCTCACCGGATTCCCAGCACGTGGCGTGGCCCGCCGACGACAGGGTGGCCAGGGCCAGCCAAAGGCTGAATCCGGCATATCGTTTCCATGGGCGCATCACCCCTCCATCGATCCATTGGCCCAACTTCGATTGATTCGTCTCGGCGGGGTGTCGGACGGACCCAACATCGCGACCGGCTCAACGGTGAAGCGTATCTCTTCTGAGGTACCTGCATGAACCATGGAGGCGAAACGCTGCTCCGCTATGGACCCCGGACCGCGTCAATCCTCATCTGGATATGAGCCACCAGATGGAGCGCTTCTGCGACCTCGGCAGCATGGCTCGTGTCGGCTCGTTCCAGATGCGACCGCAGCAGGACAAGATGGCTGGCAAGATCGGAAAGCCATCGTTTTTCCGACGCTTTCCATGCGGTCCGCGGCGGCGCCAATTCAGCCAGCGGCTCCAGTTGACTTGCCAACTTCGCGAACCCGTTTACCAATACCGTCTCAACCGCGTTGGCGCCGGCCAGGCTTTCCAGCCTTTGCTTCAGTGCAGACACATCTTGATGCATGTCGCCCATGTCGATGCCTCGATCGGATGCCATGAAGGTTGTCCGGAACGTGCTGGGGTCCGGGCTTCAGTCCCGGTACGCAACACCCCGTGTTCAACAGGGCGCTGAGTCGGGGCTCAAAGCTACTCCAGCTGCGCTGCGTGGGCCATACCGCTCGCCGACACCCGTCAGGGACCCCTGCCTCTGCCGTGGATGTCGATTTCGGTGAGTCTCGTTCGTCATTTGAATAAGCGCCCGTGAGGCGCGTCCAGCATGCGCCCCGACCGGGGTCGCGTGAACGACTCAACCGGGAGGGCGTAACCATGCCCACGACGATCTGGGGAATGCGGGGCAGGACATCCACGGGCAAGCGACCAGCGCGTGTCGTACTCGCTTTGTTTGCCGTCATCGCCGCGGCGGCGAACGCGGCGGAAACCTATCCCCGCATGGCTCCGGTCGACGCCTACCTCATGGACCGCACCCAGGAGATCTCCCTGGCAAGAAGTGCCGCGCCAGCGTCCATTTCAAACGATGCGACCATCCTCGTGCTGACGCGCACCGGCTATGAAACCGCCGCAACGGGCACCAACGGCTTTGTCTGCTGGGTGGCGCGGGGCTTCAGCGGCGCGCCCGACTGGCCGGAGCGATGGAACCCGAAGATACGCGCCGCCGGATGTGACAACCCGCAGGCCGCGCGCACGGTCACCGAAATCGCCAAGCTTCGCACGGCAATGACGCTGGCCGGCAAATCAGACACGGACATCGCCCATCGCATCCAGGCAGCCATGCGCAGCAAGGACATTCCGCCGCTGCAGCCGGGCGCGATGTGCTACATGATGTCCAAGTCCGCGTATCTGACGGCGGACGGCGAGCACGACATGGCGCACGTGATGTTCTACGTGCCGTTCAAGGATGGCGCCAACTGGGGCGCCAACGCGACGGGCTCGCCCATCTTCGGCGGCAATTATTGGTATTTTTCGCCCGAACATCAGGCTGACGCGGCTGCGTTTCCGCCACTGTCCGTCTTCCTGGTCGGAGTCGCCACGTGGTCAGATGGCACGCCTGCAGGAATGCCGCCGATGTAAGTCAAGGCGACCGTGCGGGGCAGATCGAAGACAGCATGGACGGCTCCGGCAGGGGCCCCAAACGACTCCGCATCGCCCTTGAGATGAGCCGCATTGAACAAGCCACTCGCGCGCGCGCGAGTCGTTGAAATGCCACTCTGCAACCTGCTGTTGCTGCCTGGGACGGCGGCCGCGACTCATGTGGTGGCCCATGCATCCACCCCTGGCTAGGCCAACCATAACGTCAGGAGTACTAACACGAGGCCCACGCTGAAAACATAAGTGACGACTTTGATGAGTGCGCGCTGCGACGAAGCATAAGCCACCCCGGGACATGTGCTGTCCTCCTGGTCCATGGCACGACGCGCAGCCGGGATGCGATAGGCGAGAAAGTTGGCTCCAATCATCGAGCACAGAAGTGAACTCACGAAGATGGGAAAGACAACGAGCGCCATCAGGGGTCCGCGCAGATGACTGAACGTTGAAACATGCAACGGATGAAACGCGTCAAAGGCCATCGCGGCGAGCTTTAGCCATACGCTCATGAGCGTGACACACAAGGGGATGGCAAAGAGCGGAAGAAGAAGAAGATTCCAGGCGCTCTTTCGTCGAGACGATCGACGCTGGGCATGGGCAAGCCACTCTCCGGACCTCAACTCCGAAGAAACCATCGCAAGCTGGTCGACCGGCTTATCCGCCTTCTTCATGGATCACCGCTGCCATCGAAACGTGTATGGAATGGTTATGGCCAGCCGACTCCAAAGCCCGACTGGAGTCGCCTGCGCATCCTGGATGGATCTGATGCTAAGGGTCCAGCGAATTCCGACAGAATGCCGCAAAGTCTTGCAGCTCTTTGATCGACATGACCTTGCCACCCTGAGGGTCAAACGCAACGCCGCCAAAGTTCGTCACGAGCACCTCAGCAGAGAGACTGGCCGCGACGCATTCGTTGGCATGGGCACCGAATGACAGCTGATAGGCAACGCCGAAATTCCCTCCAGCGATGGCTGCCGCGGGATAGTCTGCGGCGACCTCCTTCGGGTCATTTCTGAAGAGGTAGAAACCGGACGTCTGGCCATTCACGATCATGGGAAGAAAGCCAGAATCCCTGGCCAGGTTCGCGGGAACGGCAAAATGCATCTCAGGGTGCCTTGCCCCCAGGGCAAGTTGCCAGGCGTCGAAATTTGGGGCGCGATCCAGCGCCAGGAAAACTATGATATCGATCGACATCGCCCCTCTCCCGTGCAAGACCCTGATGGAGAACTGCTTACTGACAGGACCGCTTTGGCTTGAGTCGGCCCAGCGTGCACCGCCGCGAACGCACGCCTCTAAGGCTTGCCAGTTCTGACTACCGCCCGCCAAATCGACCAGAAAGCGACTGCGGTAGCGGCCCCAAAAACCCCGTGGAACTTAGTGTGCGCAGGTACAGGTTGGCACGAGCGGCGCAATGAGCGTTGCACCGAAGATCGCGACGGTTCCACGCATTTGCCTCTCCGACGGCGTCGTACGTTCGATGCCTAGAATTTACGATCGCTGTCGGTCCGATTGCATGTGCCACTGAACTTCGTCAAACCCTCCAGGGCAATGTGCCCGGCCCGGCGATCGATCGTCAGCTTTGGGTGGTTCAATCCGTTGATCCTGAATTCGCCGCGGATGAAGTCGCCGGAGACCGAGAGGTTGGTCAGGGTGAACCAGCCGGCATCGTCACCGGCATGGATCGCCGGCACCATGTCCTTGGCGAGCCGAACTCGCCCCTGATCCCCGTCGATCGCTACCGCCATCGACGTATCGAACTCCTGCTGGGTGACCTCCATGCCACTGCGAGGCACGTACTTGTGCTTATCGTCGTCCCACTCGTAGCCGGATTTTGACTGGCTGGTTTGGTGTTGCCCCTTGCCATAGCAAATCAATGACAAGTGGTCGGCATGGCCCCCGGCATCGGCCGGACCGTCACTTTGTGATCGCGGGCCATTTTGGCAATCCGTGGGCGGCGTTGCGAGGATGGATGCGTAGCGCCCGTCCTTGGTGGTGACGGACAAACAGGTGCCGTGCCGCTCGTTCCACCAGTACGTCCACTTGCGACCATCCCCCTCACTACCACCCACGTTTACATACCCACGCGCCGTGAGCTGCGTTTCCCCGCCGGCAGCCCGGGCCCCCACCAGATCGCTGACATCTCCCGGGGCGGTCTGAGCTTCCGCCGCCACGGCAATCCACATGGCCGCGCCCACAAGGCCGCATGTGACGAGCTTTCGCATGGCCGCATCCACGTTTCGCATACCCATACTCCTGAATGAAATCTGCGCCTGACACTCGTCTCGGCGATCTGATGCCGACCATGGCTACTTTGCAACAACGGGGCCAGGCTTACTTCCCAATCAACGGGGCAATCAACGGGGCCAGCTTTACTTCCCAGGGCTGGATGCGCCAGCAGTTCGGCGGCCGAAGATCGCACTCGACGCAATATCGCCTGCGAACTACACCTGACCCCCTTACGGTCGACGCAATATCGCCGGCGAACTACACCCGACCCCCTTACGGTCAAGGAAGTAACCGTCTTCGGCTGATCCCTCTTTTGGTGCGGACTCCAGCTTGATCTACGGGACGTCTTTCAACGATGAAGCTCGATCGGACTCGCCAAAACGGGCCACCAGGAAATCGACGAAACTACGGATCTTCGGTGTCGGCTTTCGATCGGGAAAAGTAAGGACATGCATCGGCTTGGGGCGTACCAGGAATTTCGCGAGTAGCGGCACGAGCCGCCCAGCTCGAACGTCGTCGCCAAGCAGGATCTCGGGCTGCATGATGATGCCAAGCCCGCTCAGTGCAGCCATGCGCAAAGCCTCCCCGTTATTGGCCGTCAAAGCGAGCGTAACGGGAACGCGGATCGTGCCCTGGGGCCCACTCAACGTCCACTCGCTGGAAGCCACCGGGTGGGCGAAGCCCAAGCAACGATGGCTCGACAAGTCCGACGGTTTCTCCGGGTGGCCGTATCGGTCCAGATAGTCCGGCGCGGCACAGATCAGGGATCGGTAAGGCCTCAGAGACCTGGCGATCATGGAGGAGTCTTCCAGTTCGCCGATGCGTACAGCGACATCAATCGCCTCTTCCAGCATGTCGACCGGGCGATCGCTGACCACCAGATCAATGGATACCTCGGGGTTCTCGGCGATGTAATCACGGCAGGACGGTGCCAGCGCGTGCACGCTGAAGGAGACGGGCGAGGCCACCCTGAGCCGGCCCTGCGGTCGCGACTTGAGTTGGGCGGCGCAGGCGTCCGCATCGGAGACGTCGGCCAGGATCTGCTTGCAGCGCTCGTAATAGAGCCGCCCGATTTCAGTCGTGCTGTGCCTGCGCGTGGTGCGGTGGATCAGGCGCGCTCCCAGGCGCTCCTCCAGGGTACGCACATGGACGCCGGCCATGGCGGGCGAGATGCGGAAATCCTCGGCAGCGGCGGCGAAGCTTCCGCGCTCGACCACACGGACAAAGACGGCCATGTTCTCCAGTTTGTCCATGATTATTAAATGCCATTATCGGAAGAATGAAATATATCGCCATTTATCGATCGTGTATGCGGAATTAAGGTTTGACCCATGGCCGACCCGGTCATCGCAAACCACTTGATTAAGGAGATGTGCCTTGATTCCCAACCAGGAACTACGTCCACGCGGCATGGCCTATCTGGAGCAAGCGTTCGGTGGTGGTGCGGCGGATGCGCTGATCAGCGACATGGCCGACCTGTGCCCGGACTTCGCCGATATGTCGATCGAGTGGGCATTGGGCGGCGTGGCGTGTCGCCCGGGCCTCGACAAGGTGACGCGGGAACTGGTGGTCATCGCCTCCTGCGTCACGCTGGGGCATCCGGTGGTCCAGCTGCGCGCCCATACCCAGGCGGCACTGCAAGCGGGCGCAACGCGGGAGCAAATCATCGAGGCCATCCTGCAGTTGCTTTTCTACGCAGGCGGGGCGGCCGTGCGCAATGCGCTGGTGGCCGTGAAAGACATATTGAACGGGGCTATCGCTGCCGATGCGTTGGCGGGCCACGGGCAGACTGTCGGCTAAAGGTGGCTGCACCAGCGCTCGCGATTGGCGGGGTGGCCAACCCAAGGCATGGGTCGCGGGTCGCAACGTCGCGCTATCCGCGCGCCAGCGTCGACGGCAGGCACCTCCCGTGGCTCCGCGCTGGCGACCTTCACCTATCGCATGAAGTGAACCTGGCCCCGATTTGGGGTCACGGGTCTGTGCCAATGCTCAGCTGTCTGGCGATGCCAGGAACCGGAACATGACATAGGCATCCACCAGGCCCAGCTGTTGATGGCGAAAAGCCTTGGGCAAGTTTCCGACGATGGCGAATCCCAGTTTCTTGTACAGCTCCACCGCCGGTGCATTCGTACTCACCACGTAGTTGAACTGCATCGCCATATAGCCCGCGTCCTGCGCCTGGGCAAGGCTGTGCTGGACGAGCGCGCGCCCGATCCCCTGGCCCTGGGCTTCCGGGCTGACCAGATAGGTGGCGCTCGCCACGTGCGCACCGTGCCCGGGATAGTTGGCGCCAAATTTGTACATGCCCAGAATGTCCGTGCCCGAAACGGCAACGAATGGCGTGTGCGGCCCGAACCAGTGGGACCGGAAAGTCTCCCGGTCGAAGTCACCCGAGAATGGCAGGCCATCCCCTGCGGCAATCACTGCCTGGCAGATGCGCCACATGGCTTCGAGATCCGCATCCGTTGCTTGACGAATTTGCATGGGGCAGGCCAGACACCTTCAGGCTGAATACCCGGACACGTCGTCCGGCGATACGTCCCAAACGCGAGAGAAGATCCCGCGCCGTACACGGGTCCTACCAAAGCTTATCGTTGCTATATCGGGCTCACAACCGGGGAAATCGGGACGGACCGGTAACTCCAGAAGCAACGCAAAGGGACCGAAGCGCATCTGGCAACACAGTGACCAATGACCCATTCTGAAATCCATCCCAACAAGGCTAGCCTTTACCCTGATGGAATCACGGGATCATCCGGGTAAAGGGACGGCCCGCTCACTTGACCTTTCATCAAGACACTGCGCGATCCGCGCTGCCCTGCTCATCATGCAAAGGGACGCCAGTCCCGCGCGAGGATGTTGCTTGTTGCAGGGAAATGACGCCATGGACGCAACGGAAACCATTGAATCGAATCGGGCGATATGACGAGATTGGCTGCACTGCTGTTGTTCCTTCCGGTGTTCGCGCTTTCGCAAGCGGTGCACGCGGCCCCTTCCTCACAACAAGGCGTGCACGAGAAAAGGCTGGATGACTTTCTCAACGATGTCGAAGCCAACGATGGTGGCGTCGGCAGCGTGTCCATTTTCAAAGGCGGCCGCGAGGTTTATGCCAGAAGCTTCGGACAGAAAAACCTGCCTGACGTTGCCCATGATGAATACAGCAAGTATCAGATCGCGTCAGTCACCAAGATGGTCACGGCGATCCTCACGTTCAAGCTGGTTGAAGCCGGGCGATTGAGCCTGGATGACAAGCTATCGGACTTTTTCCCCGACATGCCATCCGCGCAAAAGATCACCATCAGGCACTTGCTGGAACATACAAGTGGCCTGAAGAACTTCGCGATCAAGGACGGCTCGGTTTGGGTCGTTGACGAAGTGAGCCAGGGGGACATCCTGGACGAGATCAAAAGCCAGGGAGTTGCATTCGAGCCCGGTGAGCGCGTCGCCTACTCCAACTCCGCCTACTTTCTGCTGAGGATGATCCTCGAGAAAAAATATGGGCGTGAGTACCATCAGATCGTCGCGCAGGAGATTGCAGAACCGCTGGGGCTTCAGAATTTTGCGTCAACAAAGTCGCATCCCTCCAATACCTTCAAGTCGTATACGTTCGCGGGGCATTGGGTGGAGATCAAGGACATCAATTACTCCAATGTGATCGGCGTTGGCGATATCGCAAGCACCACACGGGATCTGAATACGCTGATCGTCAGCCTGTTTCAGCACAAGATTCTGAACAAGGCAACGCTGGAGCAGATGAAGCCCATTCCGGGCCACGATGGCTGGGGCAGAGGATTGGCGGAGTTCCCGTACGGAGAGAATCGCTTCCTTGGTCACGGCGGAGACGTACTGGGCTCTCATTCGCGGGTCATCTATAACCCGAAGGATGGCGTGGCGATCGCGTACTCAACCAACGGTGAGCGCATCCCGACCAATGCGTTTCTGGAAACGGTGGTGGGTATCGTCTATGGCGGCGACTTCACGTTGCCGCAGATCAAGTAACTGCCAGCGGTTCGCACCAACGGGATCGGTCACGTCCGGTCCCGTTGGTTCATTCGCCTGCGGACTCCACCTCAACGGATGGGTCGGGCGACATTGAGTTGCCTAATTGATGATGATCGTGTGCATCTCAGCGACCATCTCTCCATCCCGAAACAGGCCGTAGAAGACGTCTCCTGCGGCCAATCCGCTGCTGCCCGTCGTGAGGCAAGTAACCTGACGAAGTTGATCGTTCGGCTTGAGATCCTTAATCATTGCCTGCCAGTCCGGCCTGTCTTCCGGATGCGGGACGCCCTGCAGCTCGACCGCGCGGAGCACCTCTTCCTGGGTTAGTGGCACCGATACCTCGCAATGAGGCACGCTAAATCGCTTGGCAGTGGATGACAGATCCAAACCCGACGAACGATCCCGCTTTGGAAAATCGCGCGAGTAAGCGCACGCGGTGCAGAGAAACGTGATCGTCAGTGCTATCAGGATGGAGCGAAGGGTCTTCATGAAGTGGCCACCAACATGGCTGCAAACACAGCCTCGGGTTTGACTGCTTCCTCGCGTATGCAGGCGAGCACCAAAAGAATCGTCCAAACGGCAAACGGGAATGCCAGTGGCGATGTCCCGTCACACCGACTGCGACAGTCCCGGCGCCACCCAAAGCACCAGCCGGGTGTATTCAAGCGGAACGGCGGGCACTGCTTCGGCATATCGTTCAATCCCCGGAAACTGCGTAGCCAGTTGCTCAATGACGCGCTTAAAGTTCGAATCAAACTCCGATATCTGGAGCATGCGTCTGTCATCCGATGTCAAGGTCAGCCAGATGCAGTCGTGCGTCCATGCGTCCGTATTGTTCGCCACCACCTGAGTCACGCGATCCAGTTCAATCCACCTGGACCAGAAAAGGCCCGCTCTCCTGACCAGTCTCGACGGAGAACCCTCGATGGCCAGACGCGTACCCCAGGACGTCCAGCTCATACGCTTATCCCCCGCAACGCCCTGACATGTTTGATATCCGCGAAAGCCGACGTTTCCAGACGGCGTGTCGCACACCCCTGCCCCGCCACGATGGTGCATGCCCGACACAGGTTGAAAGCGGACATCAAATGTCCTCTTGATGCATCTCCGGAGGCGTCGATTCCGCAGGGCCTCGCGCCATTAGCGCCACCTTGGCGCCCTTGAAGAAATAGAGACCCACGAGCAAAAGCAACGTCTGGAAGATCATGTATCCGGCGGAGTGTGAAAACTCGAAGCCACGCAGAAGCACCGCCAACCAAATCAGCACACCAGCGAGGATGCAGATCGCCGACCAGACTCTGACGACAAGATAGGCCCACGTCTTGCGCGCGTAGACTGACGCGATGATGACGACTTGTATGCCGATGGCTATGAGCGCTAGCCAGGCGCCACTCATCAGGGCCAGAAGGTTGACCACCAGAAGTATCCCAACGATCGTGTAGAGCGCTGGTATGTAGTGAGTTTCGTACTTTAGTTGCATGACCATCGCCCCCTGAGGTTGATCTCGTGTGTTCCGCGCTGAATCCCCATGGCTGCCCTGAAAAAGGAGCAACCGCCGAAAGCACTCGCCCTCAGGCTCAGCTGTGCGGTGGGTCGTAGTAGACAACGACGTAATAGAAGGTTTCGCCTCGCACGAGTGCGCTCCTGAAGCTGGCGAAGACCAATTTGTCGGACGGCTGCTTGAGCGGAGCCATCTGATCCTTGCCCGTGGTCGTTACGTTGACGCCACCTGCGACGCCTACCGCCTCGGGCGGAAGATCCTTGTCGGTGCCCGGCTCAACCTGCACGTTGGGGAGTTCCATAGCGCCGAAGTTCGCTTTCAGGGCGGCGTACGCCTCGCCCCAGACTTTGGCTCCCGCCTTGGCATCCTGGCCTTCATAGAGATAGATACCGATTCTCGCCAGCTTGCCGTCCCTGAAGAAGAACTGGACGTTCTGCCTGTGGCCATTGAACAGCCCGGCATAGGTTTCGAGATCCCCATTGCTGAAGGATTTGTAGGGACCGTAGTCCGTGAAGGCCATGACCTGTTCCCGCGTCATCTGGAAACGCCACGGCGGCAATCCTCCGGCGGGTGGCGCCTGCGCCGCTGACACCGTGGCACCCAGCGCGGCGATCACGCCCATGGTCCATCGCGCAAATGTCCGATACATATCCCTCTCCCTGTTTGCGTTGTTGGCCCGGGGTCGAGTGCGGTCAGTGACCGGTCGCCTCTGTGAGTGTGTGGAGATGTTCCTTCTCATGGCCCCCTGTCGGCTGTCGTCCGGGCCTGCTGGCCCCTGACGAAGAACCGTTCCAGTTTGCACTATGGGATGCGTCCGGGAAACTCAACGGCATCCCCGATACTTATCAGGGAGCGGCACACCCCCGCGCCTTGGCGCACTGGGTGCAAAGCACCTGCGGGTGCCTGCGGCCCTGCTCGGTCCGCATACAACCAACGTCACCGCATCGTTCGCATGTCACGCGGCTCTGTTCGGTCGCCTCGTGGATCCATCGATCGACTCTCGTCCAGTCTTCGATTCGACGGTCGCCCGGTACAAGCTCAATCCCAATACGCAAGGCACCGAGCTTCTGCTTGACCGTCGTCACGGACAGCCCCAGGTCGGCGTACGGCATGAGCCGCAGCGACAGGGCCTCGACGATGGCGCGCCAGCCGTCTTCGCACTCGAAGAGGGGCGCTCCCTCCCAGCGCGGTGCGAGGTGGCTGTAAAGGGCGGGATAGCTGGCTTGGAGCTGCCTTTCAATATCCGAATTCATACGGCTCCCGGCGGACCAAGACAGGATCAGAAGTGTTTAACACGTTATGGCCACGCGCTATGGAGAGAACCCCTTTTGACGCGAGGAAACCATGAACCATCCCATCGAACCATTACAGGCCGTTACATCGATGCTTTCTCAAGCTCTCGGCATGATCGCAGGACTGATTGGCCAGGATACGGGCCATGGGCGTCGTCCCTGGCCGGCAAGCTTCAGCGAGTGGGGCGAGGACGTGAGGCGTGTCCTTGCCCGGCGTCTGGCCAGCGGATCTGCCCTCATCCATACAAGTGACATCATCAAAGACCTCACGGGCGCCTTTGTATCCGAGCGAGACACACCAGCCCGTCGGTCGCGCAACGCCGCCTTTGGCAGGTGGCTAAGCGATCACCGGGTCGCACTCGGCCTTTCCCTCGACAAGCCCCGCGTGCGCGTGACTGATGCCACCGGACACGCGACGCGGGCCGCGAGGTGGTTCATCCATCCGATGTGAGGCCAAACGGCAAACCGGGGTCAGAGTGCACTTAAGTCGCCAGAACCGATGGGCGATTTGCCGTGCAGGCGGGGTCGATCAGGCATGCCATAAGTTTATATAAGCCCTTATGTAAATGAGATAGCATCTCAACCATGAAACAAGGACTCGGCACCCAGTTACGCCATCTGATCGAACTGCTCGATAGCGCGGTGGCCACCTCGTACGCGGAAGCCGGCCTCGACTATCGCCCGCGCTTTACCCCTGTGATCCGCGCCCTGGCGGCGAAGGAACCACGAACCATCGGGGACATCGCCACGGCGGCCGGCATCACCCAGCCGGCGGCAACGCAGACGGTTGCGTTGATGCTGAAAAAGGACCTGCTCAACAGTGTCTCGTCCGCCGCCGATGGGCGGCAGCGGCTGATTGGACTGTCCGACCGGGGACGCGCGCTGTTGCCGCAACTCCATCGCTGCTGGGCGGCGACGACGGCGGCCGCGGCGAGCCTGGATGCTGACCTGCCGTACCCGCTTTCGGAAGTACTGGCGCAGGCCATCGCCGCGCTGGAGCAACAACCGTTCGGCGCAAGGATTCGTGACGCGCGAGAGCGGACCCACAACAAGGAGCCCACATGAGTACCCAGCCGTACACCGTGACCGCATCGCTGCCGCTGCGCACTCGTATCCTGCGCTACCCGTTAACCCTGGCGATCCTGGGCATCCTCGCAACGATTGTGCCGATGTTCGTGACGCTGGGCCTCACTGAACTCGTTCCCAAAGCGCTGCGTGTCGGCTGGCCGATGTTGTTGGCGGCGGGCTTTGCGGTCGCCGGCTATCGACTGTACGTGACGCACCTGGAGCGCCGTCCTATATCGGAACTGGCCGTGGATGGCGCGGGTCGCGAACTGCTGCACGGCCTCGGCATCGGCGCACTGCTGGTGGTGGCGACGTCTTCCGTGCTGCTCGCCTGCGGCGCCTTTGCCGTGACCGGCACGGCCGATCCGATCGTTCTGTTGAAGCCACTGCCCGAGCAAGTGATGGTGGCCTGCTTCGAGGAAATCGTGTTCCGCGCCATCGTCTTCGGCCTGCTTCAGAAATCGTGGGGCACGAAGATCGCCCTGGTCGTTTCCACCGTGATCTTCGTGGCTTCGCATATGCCGAACGAAGGCTTCAGTGTGCTGGGAGCCTTGATGACCGCAGCGGCATCGCTGGCGCTGTCCGGCGCCTACCTGGCCACCAACCGCCTGTGGCTGCCGATCGGCATGCATTTCGCCTGGAATTTCTTGAACGACGCGGTCTTCGCGGTGCCCGTCTCTGGACATCCGGCGCGTGGCTGGGTGCAGATAACCACGAGCGGCCCCGAATGGCTTTCCGGAGGCGCTTACGGTGTCGAAGGCTCAGTCGTCACCGGCATCACGTGGACCATCGCAGCGGTCATGCTGCTCGTGATCGCACACCGCCGCGGTCATTGGATGACCAAGCGGATGGTTAGACCGGGAGATGAGGGTGCGCTCGCCCACTGAGCACACTCGGGAAGCTCAAGGTCGACCGGTGTTGTGATGGCCCCGTTCGAGATATCGGGCGTGGCTCAGGGGAATGCTGAAGACGTGAAGTGATACGGTGGAGCACGTCGACCCAATCGACGTGCTCCACCGCGGTCTTTCACTCGCTAAAGACCACGACACGACGTGCCGCGCGATCGCATTCAAACCAGTGAATCATCCAGTCACTGTTTCGCTTGCGCGTTTTCGAAAGCGCGTACAGGCAAGATAGCCAGCCAGATGCCACGGAACGGCTGGATATAAACCGCATCTTCCCGGTCCGAATCCGAAAGCCGCCGCGGGTACGTGATGATGAGTCCGTTCGGATGCGTATCAGCCCATCGCTTCACTTCATCCATGCCATGCAGCTGGGTGACAGGCTTCTGCAGGCGCCCGAGGAAGGTGTACTGCCCGTCATTGGATTCCAGGTTGGCGATCGGTTCGCCTGCGCTCTCTGCTTTGGCAATCATTTTCGCCACCGGCGTGAAGTCGTACGCGGGCCATAGCGTGAGCGAAAACATGCCATGGGCCGCGACGAGCGCGATGAGCCCCACCACGGCGATGCCCTGCACCTGCCCACGCCTGGACCGTGCCAACGGGATGGCAAGCAGAACAAACAGCATGCCGAACGCAACGCTGTAAGGCACCAGCATGGTGTACGTGTGATCGGTCACATAGCCACTACGCACGAGTGGACCCAAGGCGATCAACGTGACACCCACCGCGGCGCTGGCAAGAGCGACGGGCCATGGGCCCAGCCACGGCGAGTCAAACCGGTTCGCGGCGCGGTCAAGACCGTACGTGACCAGAAGCGCCAACCCACCAAGCTCGGGCAGCAGGTAATACGGCTGCTTGCCGCTCACGATCGAAAAGCCGATGAACGCGGGAACGATCCAGGCGGCCAGGAAGCGCACCCCCATGTCCCATGGGCGCCTTAGCGTGACCATGGACAGCCACATTCTCGGCCACAAGGCGAAAGGAAGCAGCAGCACCGGCACCAGCGGCAAGTACCACCAGAACGGTTGCGCGTGTGCAAAGGCATCAACCACGCGCCCAGCGGTTTGATGCACCACAAGCTTCTGACTGTAGGCCTCGCCCCCTGACGACGTTGCCAACAGCACCCAGGCGAGCAAGATCGACGATCCGGCGACCAGCGCACCCATGCCGCCGAGATACCAGCGGGTTTTATTGGCGCGAGCCCACTCGTTCCACCATGGCCCGAGCAGCAAAGGGGGCACGACGTGGAGAAACATCACCGGCCCTTTGCTCAGCAAGCCGAGGCCCACCGCCAGCGCGAACCAGGTCAACCGGGGCGACTGGCGCTTCGATGTGGGCACGAGGCAGAGGAACGCCAACAACACACCATCCGCGAGCAACACCTCGTACATCACCTGCAAGCCAAACAGGAACGCAAACGAGAATGCCGCGAGCATCCATGGCGCCGCGTGCGCCAGCGCTGGCCGCTCCGGAAACAGGCGCCTGGCCAAATGATGGACGAGTAAAAGTTGAACGGCCCCAAGGGCGACTTCAAGGAGACGCGGCCATACATCCCCCACTCCGCCCACGGCCCAACCCAGGTGAATCAGCCACAGCAACAACGGCGGCTTGTCGCTATACGGGATGCCGTTGAGATAGGGAACGAGGAAGCTGTCCCGAATCCACATCTCCCACGCGACGGATAAGGTGCGCGTCGAGTACATCGGCATCGGGCCGTGCTGAAAGATGGCGACGAGTGCAGCGAGCAACCAGCACCATAGCCAGGGCGCAGCCTGAACGTACTTGATGGGATTGCGGAGAACGACCGACGTCATGGGGCGTTCTGGATCAGTCGTAGTCACGTGATGCGGGTATCGGTCGGGTGATGGGAGGACAGGTTTCACGGTGGTGGGATTGGCAACATCTATGGCAAGCGATCGATGTCGCCCCATGACTCAGCACGCCCCGTCGGCACCTCACCGCCGTGACACTCGGGACGCACCGCGTCCAGACGAAACAGCCGCCAGTGGCGGCCACTGGTCACCCCGACATCCGTCGTCATGTCCTCGCGCACACAGGGCGACATCACCGCCGCCTGGACAAGTACCCACCGATCTTGCGGCGCCTGCTCCAGCCAACGAATGGCATCAGCGAGTTGCTCATGCCACGGCGTGACAAATCCAAAATCGGTCAGCTGTCGGTCAAACCCGAGTGGAATCTCTTCTTTCCATGCCACTAACGCCAGGCTATCGGGACCCACGACCTGCTCAACGCGATCGACCAGTCGTGCAGGCGAGCTGGCACGAGCGAGCACGGGCGCCATGACCACTCCCCACGCGATCCACATGCCGCCCAGACCGACCAATACGGCCAGGCCCGCGTTGCGCAGCCGGAGTATCGCCGCACACCCCGCCAGCCACGCGCCGACGACAGTCAGACTCCACCAGATGACGCGCGCCTGTGACGGTTCCAACTGACGCGCCGTGACAAATCGGTTGATCCACGCAGAGGGGTGAATCAGGCCCTGCGTTCCGATCGTCAAAGTCACGGACGCGAGCGCCAGAAGGAACCCAATGGCAACCCATTGCGCCCCTTTCCGTTCAAGGATCCCGGCCAGCCATGGCCCGCTGCAAAGCGCAAACATGGGCAGCGCGGGCATGATGTACACGTCGCGCTTGGCGCGAGTCAAACTGAAGAACAGGATGACGATCACGACCCAGGCCAGGGGCAACAGCAAGCGCGCGTCCTTGCCCTTCAACGCCGTTCGCCATGCAGGGACCAGCCATGGCAGTGCCAGTGCGGGCGGCAGCCACGAAGTAGCTATCACTTCCAGGTAAAACCAGGGCGGCTGAAAGCTATTCCACGGGTGCACGTACCGATGGAATGTCTGATTGAAAAGAATGTCGTCCAGGTACGCTTGCGCAGCGGGTGACCGGTGCGTATTGAGGTAGAGCGCAAGGGGCACCAGCCAAAGCGCCATCGCCGCGAAAAACGCGACGATGCCTCCGGCCCACGCCTTGGCGCCGTCGCCGGTCGGAGCAAGCCCGTTCCAGCGAAGCCGCCTGGCGAACCACCATGGCACGAGTATCAAAAAGGGCAGAAAGCCAACCCCTTTGGTGATCACCGCCAAACCTGCGGCAAAGCACCCTGCCCATAGAGCCAGTCGGCTGGGGCCAAGCACGAGGTGCCGCAACAAGCCAGCATTGGCAGCAGTGATCAGGAACGTCACCGTGGGATCTATCTGGCCGCGCTTGGCCTGAAAGACAAACTGCACCGTGCAAAGGAGTGCAAGCGCGGCCATCAGCCCCGCGCGATGACCCCACCACCGCCGCCCCAGGTCATAGACAAGCCACAGCGTGCCGAGCGATGCGAGTAATGAGGGGAGCAGGAAAGCAATCTCCCAGTCTCCCGTCACCTTGAAGGATGCCGCTTGCAGCGCCATGAACAGCGGCGGCTTGTCAGAGTACCAATCGGTTCCTCGATGAGGAATGAGCCAGTTGCCCGACGCCACCATCTGGTGTGCGACAAGTGCAAAGCGGGGTTCGTCGGATGGGGTCGGCGTACGCATGCCGATGCCCGCCGCCAACAGCACCACGGCAGCGAGCATGAGCAGCCATCGTTCAAGTAGCTCGTAGGGACCCTTCGCCTTTGCGGGCGCTTGCGCGCCGATGGCCGCCTGCTCCCATGAGACGCGCCGCACCATCAAATAGAAAGTCCAAGCTGGTCGAAATGGCTTTGCCGATGCGCGCCAGCGCCGAGCTCGTTGGACGGTGCGTCGCGCCGGCTTCCGCCTTGTCTTGGGCTACCCAGAATCGAGGCAAACGAAAGCACCACCTGTGACGCGGCATCCTGCGGTGAGCGTCCCGTTGTTAGCAGTGAACAGCAGCCGGACCCGTACGGTGCGTAGACCGAAGCGTCCGTCACACTGAACAAGCCCACGGTCGGCACCTTCGATGCCACGGCCAGATGCATCACGCCACAGTCGGCTGAGATCATCAGGTCGACGTTCGCCATGACCGCGCCCATCCGGCGTATGTCGGATGAGTAGTAGCCCCCGCACGTCTCGCCCAGCATCGAATGACCATGCGCCGGAATCAGCTCGACGATGCTTGAGGCAGCGCAATTGCTCTTGAAGCTCTGAATGAACTGCGCCCACCACTCCGACGAATAGCGCTTCGCGCCCGTTGCGTTCGCAAATATGCCGACGACAGGATGATCTGCCGCGCGCTCACCCTCATCGAGGACTTGTCGTAATGCGGCCAAACCCTGTACCCGCTCTTCGCTCGACAGGCGGATGTCGAGTGAAGGATACGATGCCGATGCCTGCACCTGGCCTGTGTGTTCCGTGCAGGCCCAGCGAACCAGATGGATGGCCCTGCGAGCCATGTGCTTGCCCGCAACATCCGTTGGCACGGCGTGCGTCAGGCCTGACCCACGGCGGTCATCACTAAAACCAAGCGTGAACCGACCACGCATATGCAGCGTCATGGCGCGACTGAAGCCGGAGCCGAGACACGGATCAATAATCAGGTCGTAGTACGTTTGCCGCACGCTGTGCAGCAGCGAAAGAAACGCTACGGGATGCTTGAATCCACGCCTGGGAAGGCAGAACACGTTCTTGATGCTGAAGAAATGGGAGAACACTTCTTCGGCGATGTCGCCTTCCGCAAGAACATCAATCTCCGCGCCGGGATAGAGCTGCTCCAGCTCCTGAATAAGCGGCGTAAGCAAGATGGTGTTGCCCAACCGATGATTAGGTCGGCAAACAAGGATTCTGTAGATGCCGCGGCGCGGCAAAGGCTGCGGTAAAGCATGAGCCGTGGTTTTTTTCACGAAGCACCGATATCAGGCATCTGTCACAAGTGACCATCGCTTCATGCGGTGTACCAGCATGACCCCTGGCTTGGCTGTGTCCTTCAGTCACTTAAGTATTTCCTGAGGCTCCTTTCGGAATACTTATGGGGCGCCTTTCGTTTGGCTGACGGCAATCTGTCGGCTGATTGTTGTGCATCAAGCAGTGCGGAGCGAAGCGCATTGCACGTTGTCACTCAGCATGAGTGTGGCTTGAACCTGGCGGTTCTCGGATAGCTCGGCTCAGAGCGACGATAAGCCTTCAACGCGAGTTCGAAAATTCCTTCGATTGGCAGAGTCATGTTTGTGCGTTGCCCTTTGGCTAAGGCTGGCAAGCGTTCTGCCGAAGAAGTGCACTCTGATCCTGTGACTGCCTGAACCCGACCCAGCAATGCGGCGGACCCGCCGTCACGCTCCCCGATCGTCCGCCAAGAGCACGTTCCTCAACCACTCATAAGTCCAGCGTGACAGAAAGGTCCCGTCGACAAGATCGATACCCAGACCACTCGCCCGCCCCATAGACACCCGGATCACCTCGGGCAGGTAAACGTCGCCCATGGGCCGGACGACGAATTGCCTCGCGTCGTCGGTGTAGCGGATCAGCCTGAACTGGGTTGAGGGGAAGGTGCGGAAGTGGGGTCTTACCAGTTGTCGCAGGTACATGCCGCGCAGGCACAGGAGACGACCGTCGTCGCATTCGATGACGTAGGTGGGACACGCGATGCCGTCCTCTTCGATGGACAGGGCGCGTTTGGAGTGGACGACTTGTGTGGGCAGCCTGTCAGGCGTCCAGGAGGTAATGGCAGAGCAGAGGGAGCGTCTTTCCATCGCGTTTAGTGCCTCACACCAAAGCATGAGGCCGACGACGACCATGGCGGAGATGGTGAGCAGAACGGCGGGGATCAGGATGTCCCAGATCGGGTCCTGCCAGAGGGTGGCGAGGTTGTCCGTCAAGTCGGTGCGGATGGTGGGTCGGGACGACGGCGTCATGCGCCGCCCCTGGCGTGGTGCGAGCGAGCGCCCTGCTCTTTAAGAAGTGCCTTCCGATTGTTTTGGATATCTCTTAGTTGCTGCGTTGGTTCGCAATGAGGATTGCGAAGCGCATGGCACACGAACGCGCCGACGTGCATATGCATGGGTTACCTCTCCCTCAAGCGCGCGACACGCCATGCACGCACGACGTGCCGCGCAACATCGTTCAAACCATGAAGGCTCACCGGCCTGCCCGAGACCGGGCACCGGAAGGCTTGGTTGTCGAGTGGGAACGGCCGACCGCCGTCAGTCCTCCGCTAATAGGACTGACTTGCTCGAATTCGCTCGTAACGACCCGCGCGCGGCGAGCAGCCGCAGGTCGTCAACCGCGTCTGCGGAGAGTGCTGACGTCCCGGGGATCGGTGAGAGGGTCGCTCAGTGAACGCGACGCGTAGGGGAATGCCGTAGAATTCGGCTTAGCCATCTTCAATACCATCCGTATTGGTGGTGGTCAGCGGGCCTTGTGGTGTTACAGCACCCTTGGCCCGCGCTTCCATCGCTTCATGTGTTTGGGCGATGTGCTGCGTGTCGACGTTTGAACGGTGATGACACGCAGCGGGAGGGACACTAACAAAAGTTGGGGATGAGTGTCTTTAGGGAATGGCTTGGTGGGCGTTGCGAAAATGCCTTGTTTTGCTGGTCATTCGCGAATGTGCAACGCAACTGTTGAGCTGGCTTTTGCAAGAGAAAAATCCCTCAGGCCATCCATTTGATTGCCAGTCCAAGTGCGCCTGCGCATACATAGGCTGCCGCGAACACTAGAAGCCCTTTCAGGGCGAGTCGTCGCGACTGGCGTCCAGCATCACTGAGCAGCGCCGGGCGCAGTATGGCGTTCATGGGATTCCAGAGCGTGGCGCGGGAATAGGCGACGCCTCGCTGTTCGAACTGGAAAGTCATTCGGATTGAGAAGAAGAGCGCCCAGATGAGTGCTCCCGCGCCTACGATGCATAGGGCGGCAAATGTTGTCACCAGGGTGTATCCAAGAGTTGTCATGACTCCTCCTTGGCCTGCTCTCGCCCCATGCGTGCAACGGGCGCCTCAACCAACGCTGACTCAATCTACGCTGCATTCGGGGTCTGCAATTGCTGGGAGAGCACGTTCAGACTATTTGTACAAAGGCGGCCCGTCGAACGGCTGAGACCTATGGATCGACTTCCCACTTCGCCAGGCATGTCGCCAACTGGAAAAGCACGCCCTGGCCCCAGACCGAAATGCGAACGATCGCTTAGTGAAGTGCCTGCAGGGATTGGTCAATGATGGCGCCACGATACAAGCCATATAGCGACTTGATCTCCTCGAAAGAGGCCTGGCTGATATTGTCGGAGCGCAGGTCGTTCTCAGCTTTTGCCTCAGCTTTGCCAACCGCACCAATGGCCTCATCGAACTGCCTGCGCCTGCACAATAAAGCAGCCGCGGAAAGCAATGGCCGAGGCCCAACTGGACCACCGCTACCGCGCCTTCCCGGAAAATTCTCGAGATTAAGCAGCGTGGAAATCAACCCCTCTTCGGTGCCCACCATCTCAAGAAAGGCCAAACCTTGACGGTCAAAATAGTAAAAGACGTCATCCATGGTATTGAGGGCGTTCGCCACAGGCACATCCCTCCATCGAAGCATGGAATCGGTGAATGACGGAAGCGCCGGCGGCCAGATCGCCGTTAGCCATTGAAGGGGGACGACCACGTTCCCTACGTATGCCTTTTCGTCACCAGGATGAAACTTGGTACGAACACCCGCGTTTGACTCAAATTCAAACTGCCAGCGAGAGTCCACGCCGAGATGCACGGACAAACTCAGCAAGCCTTTCTCTGCGTCCCGTCTGCTGATGGAAAACATGACGAAGAAGTCATATCCAGAAAAGATCTCTTTTTGCCAAAGAGCCATTTCAGGTTCATTTGGATCAATCGGAAGCGCAAGGAATCCACGAGCCGATAGCATCCGATCAGCCTTCTCTTTTACCTCAAGGAACATCCCATGAAATCCAACGTCCCTTTTGGATTGTGATCTCGACAATTCAATTTACCTTGGTCAAGAAGAGCGGGCACACCCAAGTGGAACTTGGCCTGGCTATGGGATGCTTGTGAGGGAAGAAATGAACTCAGGGTCTGTGATGCTCAGTCCGCTCTGAACTCGATGCCAAACCTTACAAAAACCAACGGTCGATGCCTTGCTTGAAGTGCTCCTTTGAATGAACTGAAAGATGTCTCCATGATCAGGCCAGTCTCCCAGACCAATATGTCTGTACGCCCCCTCCAGGACTTTTCCGCGGGCATCTTCAACTTGAAACAGCCAGGTGAAGAGCCCCCTCCTCTTGAGCAGGACGGACTTATCTGGGTCTGGAAACACGAACGTGGCACCGTCGATTCGAACGATCCAACGGTCATCTCTGACGTAAGCACTGACCAGCGCGACCCTACGCCTCCCGTTGATCAACAAGCGTTTCTCTGAGCCAAAGCCTGACGCCCCCTTGCGCGAGAGCTTGTATGCGCTGGATTGGTCGCGGGTGTACAGACCGGTATCAACATCAATAGCGTAACGGCGGTCGGGCCGGACATAGTCGGCCAGAATGATTCGATCAGCCATGCTGTGTCTATTCCTTGGACGCTGCTCGGAAAATCCGGATAAATTTCCTTGAGTTGCCGGCACCTTGTCTAATGACCGCATCCGCTTTGGGGTAATACCCAATGGCGAACATTTCAGCGCTCTCAGTATCCAGGTTCCGCACGGATATCATCGCGAAATTCCGCATCAATCGCATTCCGGAGGATGGCCGGAAGAAGCCGATACTCAACTTCCCTGGCCACCCGCTTCTCGGCCAAGTCGGTTGCCGTGTCGAAGCCGGCCCTGACAACATCTAAGGCGTCAGAAAGCTTTAAGGCGTCCGCACTCGGAGCTGAATCTGGGAAGCGCATTGCAGCTCGGCCTCGATGGCTGCGTGAATTCGACTCGACATCAGAGCACGTTGCTGCAGGAAATGTGTTTGACCCCTTAGGTCTCCAGGAAAAGTATTCTGACCCCTTAGGTCTCATGAACCAGTTCGGCGAGGTTCTCGCCTTTCTGACGAAATAAATCATCGACCGCCAACCTTCCACCAGATATGACGTCCGTATAGATCGCTCGAATGCCGGTCAGGAGGCGCGCTCCGTCCATCTTGATTGTCACGACCGCACCTTCATGCCCATAAAGGCAAGCTCGCTCAAGGGGCTCTTCAATGTTGTTGCCCATGCGAGTCACTTCCTGGCTTGATTCAACGATTCGAAGAACTCCGCGAACTCATCATCCAACGACACGTTGCTCTCAAAGTGCCCGAGCGATGCATAAATGTTGTCGCCGGTGCCCTTAGAAAGGACCTCGGCGTGATAGTCACCACTATTCCAGAAGGTAATTCGAGCAACTACATTCGGCGCGTCAATATCCACATAAGCGGAAGGATTGGAACTCGGTACAGCCATCCAAATTCGCACATCCCGTCGATTGCACGGATGACGGGACCTGATGCTATTTACCCATGTAACGAAAACATCAAGCACCGCGATCTCCTCGGTGTTTCTGGCTTTGAAGGGCGGTCGACTTGAGGCTTCTCACGTCGCCTGGCTCCTGAGACGGCCTTCTCCACAGCGCTTCCCAAAGCTCTCAATACGACGATCCGCCCCAAATCATCGGCAACGCCAGCACCTAATGGCGGCGGGTTCATTTTCCACTCGCCTTAAAGCAATCTTCGACGTTCAGATGGGATAGTCGGACTCGTAAGGCATCTTTAGATCAACAACTGCAACACCGAATTCGTGCAACGCTGTGGCAAGACCAAGCCTCCCCCTGACCAGCTGGCTAGTAATCGTCGCAAAGTCGGATTCGCATGGATGATAGTTGTCGCTAAGAAACTTCACGTCCAGCTCCAAGAACCTGACATGAAAAAATGACTGCCCCGTAAACTTCGCGACACCCTGTCTGGTGAGGAACTGACAACCGGCCACGGAATTGGGATTGATCGGATAGATCCCCAGCCATGCCCGAAACTTTGGGTCTGATGAAGGCATATCCGCAACCATCATTCGAAACATTTCAAGTGTGTTCCATACTTTTAAAATGTCCATGCCTAACCGCGCGCTCCTTACGCGCCTGTACTTCGTAGACGCACGCTCCATGAGAGGGCGCCCATTCAGCACGCAACACTCTCAAAGAATTTCTGAGCCTCGCCGGCAATGACCGTCAAACGCCCCAGCTCGCTGCTAGTTCCCGCCGTAACACACCACTCTTCGGCACTACCGGGAAGCCCCTTAAGAGACACCGTGAAAGTCACGCTCCCGCCAGGGGAACAAGTCGCAGAGATATCGAACTCGCCTTCAAGCGTCGCCCAGGACTTCACTCCCTTCCAGGGAAGCGCACACGACGCCAGATCTTTAAACCATCCGGGAAGGCCCTGGGGATCAGTGAACGCAGACACCCATTGCGTCGCAGTCACGCCATGGCCCTGGAGCTCTACGACGAACTCGTCGCCAAGGCGATCCAGGAATCGAACCTCACTGTCAGATGAAGCTGACCTAATGGCGAACATTTCGGTGCTCTCAATGTTTGGGCCCTGCACGGATTGCATCGGAGAATTCCACATCAATCGCGTCCCGTAGGTTGGCAGGAAGAAGCCGATAGTCATCATCCCTAGCGGCCCGCTTTTCAGCCAGGTCGGTTGCCTTGTCGAACCCCGACCTGACCGAGCGGATCACAAGAAGCGTGCAGATCGCAAACTCCCGCTCGTGACCAACCTGCAGATGATGTGCCCCCAGCTCAATCACTTCATAAGGGAACCATTGCTGGGCTTTCTTCAGCTGACCTCCCTGCTGGTTGATTACGAGACGCAGTGCCGCCTCATGGCGGTCTCGGTCCTGGCCGTAGTCGAGGCCGGCAATGAACCCGAGTTCGTTTTCGGTGATTGTCTGGACCAGGTCCATGGTGCCCCTCGGCAAAGTTATTTTGCGACTCCACAAATTTCCGCCGACATCACTGAGCCTGGCAAAGGCCACATCGCTGGCAGAGATCAATACATCTGCGCCCCTAGATGTTCCTTTGTCACTGATGTCCGCCAAGGGTCTACAACAGACACTTCCAGGTCTGGTTTCACCATCGTCCTTTCGAAGTCCCGATCTTCTAAGTTCTGCGCGTTTTGAATGCAATCCACGTAACGATCGGATACGAAACAAGAGCTGCGATGATCGCCGGGACGAAGATCATCTGCCGGAGGATGGATTTAAAGACAATCCCATCTGAGAGCGCTGGAACGCCCACCCACAGAAAGAATGTAACCACGGTAGTGCAAGCAACCGCAAATAGCGCCAGCAGGGCGACGCGCATGGATACGATGTCCAATCCGGCCTTTTTCCAAAGGAAGAGACTAATCGCCAGGCCAACCAGTGCCGCTGGAAGCACCAGTATGCAGAACAGAAGAGCAAGCTCGGGATGAGTAATCACTGGTCGGCTTCCTGTGGCTTATCTTCCAGATGCGGGAGGCTTTATTCGTGCCGTTCAAGCCAACCTACCAGCCTCTTTGCAGGGTTGGCGCCCTGATCGAATACGCATCCAGTGAGTTCAACTGAGATCTGAGTGTCGTCACCATTCACGATCTTCAGCGTTTCGAAAACATCCGTAGGCGAAGACGCGCAATCAGAAGCCTGTCGAACGGCTCGGCTCACAAGGTTTTCCACGTTGCGCCACTCCTCACTTGACAGCTTTCGCGACGGCGAGGCTTTCAAACCCTTCCGCTCGATACTCTGCGTAGTGCGATCCAAAAACCGTACTGAGCCGCAACTTCTGCCTCGTGGGCGTGGCCCCCATGCACTCATGTAGGTAACGCTTTTCAGCATGGGTTGTTCCTTACCAGAGGCATGGGCGCTCACTGACATCGCACTTGCGGCCGCGATTGGCGATAGGATTCGAGACCAGCTCATCCTTACCCCCGAGAAATCGGCTTCAGAACTACCGCGATATTCTGAGCGTCAGCCGGCTTGCCTTGGGCGTGAAGCTGGCATCCGCGCGCATGGAGGTCGCTCATTCCGGACTCAGTCACAAGAAGGGGCGGCATCACTGCCACCCCTTTCTTAGTAACTTAATTGCGATGTCCGGCTTAACCGCACTTCGAATACCCACAATTCAAACAAGTCTGACACCCATCCATCAGCACCAGCGCCTTCGTATTGCACTTGGCGCAAAGGGTCGCCCCGGCCGGGAAGCCATTTTCCGACGCGCTCTCAGCAGCGCCAGCCTCTGCCTTCTTGCCTTCATAAGCCGCCCGCTTCTCAGCGATCAACTTCTTGGTGGATTCGTCCATATCGGGATCATGGATGAGCCCGATGGTTTTCATGTGCTGCTCGATCACCGCGCCGATCTCGGCGACGATGCTGGGCATGTAGATGCCGCCGGCTTTGAAGTAGCCGCCGCGGGGGTCGAAGACGGCCTTCATCTCCTCTACCAGGAAGGTGACGTCGCCGCCTTTGCGGAAGACGGCGGAGATGATGCGGGTGAGGGCCACGATCCACTGGAAGTGGTCCATGTTCTTCGAGTTGATGAAGATCTCGAAGGGGCGGCGCTGCTCATGGGGGGTGCCGGCGTTGAGGACGATGTCGTTGACGGTGACGTACAACGCGTGCTCGAACAGCGGTGATTTGATCTTGTAGGTGGAGCCGACGAGCATCTCGGGACGCTCAAGGCTCTCGTGCATCTGGATCACCTCGGCCATGGGCGCTTCGCGGGAAGCGGCCGGCGTGGCGGAGGGTGCCGGTGCGGCGGGGGTGGCTGCCTTGTCCTCGGGCTTGACGACGTTGTAGCCCTTGATCTTCTTTTCGATCTTGATCGCCATGGTCGTGTGCTTCTTGTCTGGATGCGTTGGCGCGAGGAGCGGCGTGGGCCGGAGACGCGCCGGCCCGGCGCAAAGGCCGGGCCGGGCGTTTTAAAGCAACTTACTTCTTCTTGCGGGCGACCTTGCGGGCCGGCTTGCGCGCAGCCTTGGTTGCCTTCTTGCTGGCAGTGGACCGCTTGACGGCCTTGGCGGCCGTCTTCTTCTTGCCTGCAGCCTTCTTGGGGGCTGCCTTACGGGTTGCGGCCTTCTTGGCCGTCTTCTTGCTGCTGACCTTCTTTGCAGCCTTGCGGGCCGTCTTCTTCACGGCCTTCTTGGCGACTTTCTTTGCAGCGGCCTTGCGGGCGCCGGTCTTCTTGACGGCCTTCTTCACGGCCTTCTTGGCAGCTGCCTTGCGGGCCGTCTTCTTCACGGCCTTCTTGGCAGCCTTCTTCGCGGTCTTCTTGACGGCCTTCTTGGCGCCAGCAGCCTTCTTGGTCGAAGCCTTCTTCGCCGTCTTCTTGGCGGAAGCCTTCTTCACGGCCTTCTTGGCGGTCTTCTTGGCGCCAGCAGCCTTCTTGGCACCTGCGGCCTTCTTGGCCGGCTTGCGACGGGCCTTCTTGGCCGGGGCAGCAGCGGCCGGAGCTTCGGCAGCGGCGGTGTTTTCAACAGCGTTCATTTCGGTATCGATGGACATGTGGGTTTCCCCTCCGACGTTGGTTCAGTACTTGGCGTGGGCCTACGGGTAGTTATCAACAAGGCTTCGAACGTGGTTCCGGGAACAGGCCGGCAGCTTTCAGTCAAGCTGCCGGCCTGTGCTCAGAACTTACCGTAATAGCCTTCCTTCAAAGCATCAAAGAGGTTGGCCGCGGTGTGCATTTCACCGTCGTACTCCACCTCTTCATTGCCTTTCAGTTCGATAACGCTACCGTCTTCTAATTCGAAGCGGTAGAGGGTGCTCTCAAGATCGGCCTCTTTGACCAGCACGCCCTGGAACGCGGCGGGGTTGAATCGGAACGTCGTGCAACCCTTGAGGCCCTGTTTATAAGCGTAAAAATAGATGTCTTTGAAATCTTCGTAAGGATAATCGGTCGGGACATTCGCTGTCTTGGAAATCGACGAGTCGATCCATTTTTGCGAGGCCGCCTGGATGTCGACGTGCTCTTTGGGGCTGATGTCGTCGGCCGAAACGAAGTATTCGGGCAGCTTGGCCTGGGCGTCATCGGTGAACGGCATGGCCTGCGCATTGATCAGGGCGCGGTAGGCCAGCAGCTCGTAGCTGTACACCTCGACCTTCTCTTTCGTCTTGCGACCCTCGCGGATCACGTTGCGCGAATAGTGGTGGGCGAAGCTCGGCTCGATGCCGTTGCTGGCGTTGTTGGCCAGCGACAGGGAAATGGTGCCGGTGGGCGCGATCGAGCTGTGGTGGGTGAAGCGCGCGCCGGTTTCGGCCAGGTCCGCCACCAGGTTCGGGGCCACCTCGGCCACGCGCTGCATGTAGCGGCTGTACTTGGCGTGCAGGATGCGGCCGGGGATCGTGTCGCCGGCCTTGTAGCCGTCGGCGACCATTTCCGGGCGCTTGCGCAGCATGTCGCCGGTGACGGTGAAGTCCTTGAGCAGGATCGGGGCCGGGCCCTTTTCCCGGGCAAGCTCAAGCGCGACTTCCCAGCCGGCGACCGCCATTTCGCGGGACACGTCTTCGGTGAAGGACACCGCGTCGGCGTTGCCGTAGCGCAACTTGAGCATGGTGAGGGTCGAACCCAGGCCCAGGAAGCCCATGCCGTGACGGCGCTTGGAGAGGATTTCGTTGCGCTGCTGTTCCAGCGGCAGGCCGTTGATCTCCACCACGTTGTCGAGCATGCGGGTGAAGATCTTCACCACCTCGCGGTATTCGTCCCAGTCGAAACGGGCCTTGGGGCCGAAGGGATCGCGCACGAAGGTGGTGAGGTTGATCGAGCCCAGGAGGCAGGAGCCGTAGGGCGGCAACGGCTGCTCGCCGCAGGGGTTGGTGGCGCGGATGTGCTCGCACCACCAGTTGTTGTTCATCTCGTTGACCTTGTCGATCAGGATGAAACCCGGCTCGGCGAAGTCATACGTGGACACCATGATCATGTCCCACAGGTGCCGCGCGCGGATGTGGCCGTAGATCTTGCAGGCGACCAGGCCGTCTTCGCGCTCGACGTAGTTTTCGTGGGTCGGCCACTCGCGCCACACCACCTTGGCGGCGTCGGTGAGGTCGACCTCGTCCTGCTCCTTGACGTGCACCGGGAAGACCAGCGGCCAGTCCTGGTCGTGCTCGACGGCCTGCATGAAGCCGTCGGTGACCAGCAGCGACAGGTTGAACTGGCGCAGGCGACCGTCTTCGCGCTTGGCGCGGATGAATTCCTTCACGTCCGGATGGCTGACGTCGAACGTGCCCATCTGCGCGCCACGACGGCCACCGGCCGAGGACACGGTGAAGCACATCTTGTCGTAGATATCCATGAAGGACAGCGGGCCGCTGGTGTAGGCGCCGGCACCGGAGACGTAGGCGCCGCGCGGACGCAGCGTCGAGAATTCGTAGCCGATGCCGCAGCCGGCTTTCAGCGTGAGGCCGGCCTCGTGCACCTTCTCCAGGATGTCGTCCATGGAGTCGCGGATCGTGCCGGACACGGTGCAGTTGATCGTGGAGGTGGCGGGCTTGTGTTCCAGCGCGCCCGCGTTGGACGTGATGCGGCCGGCGGGAATGGCACCGCGGCGCAGGGCCCAGAGGAAGCGTTCGTTCCAGTGTTCGCGAAGTTCCGGCGTGGCTTCGACGTCGGACAAAGCGCGCGCGACGCGCTGGTAAGTCTCGTCGACGCTGCCGTCGACCGGCGCGCCCGTTTTCGATTTCAGGCGGTATTTCTTGTCCCAGATGTCGTAGGACGCAGGTTGCAGCGGTATCACGGCGTTGCCATCTCGGTTGATTGTCTTACCCACGGCTGGTGCACGCAGTGTGCTCATCGGCTTCCTGACCTCGCGGAGCTTTCGGTTCTTGTTGTATGGCTCAGTCCTAAGCACTGCCTAAGCGCCTGGACTTTTCCCTGCCTTGGTATTCGACAACTCCCCCCAGAGCTGTCTTTGTGACACCAGCACTTGTTAAAGGCTTGGCATCGATACACAACATGTTGTGGTTGCAACGGAGTGGAAATTACCCCTGCGACTGGCCGATGTAAAGAGTCGATGACGTGACGGAGGTATTCACGCCGGCTTGCTATATCGGAAGTCGTAGTTGAGGACGCTCGGACACATGCCCGGTGAGTGCATAACGTGGCGGCCTGTGGATGCCGGCTTTCGCCGGCATGACGGCGCGTGGTGTGTGTGGCGGGCGTTTTGATCGGTCGTAGCAGAGCGCGCTCGGAAACGTGCTGGTGAGCGCACGATGTGGCGGTCCGTGGATGCCGGCTTTCGCCGGCATGACGGCACGTGGGGCGTGTGGCGTGGGGGGTGTGGCGGGCACTTTGATCGGTCGTAGCCGAGCGCGCTCGGACAGGTGCTGGTGAGTGCACGATGTGGCGGCCTGTGGATGCCGGCTTTCGCCGGCATGACGGCACGTGGGGTGTGTGGCTGACTTTTTGTTCGATCGAAGGGGAGCGCGCTCGGACACCTGCTGATGAGTGCAGGATGTGGCGGTCCATGGATGCCGGCTTTCGCCGGCATGACGGCGCGTGGGGTGTGTGGCGGGCTTTTGGTTCGATCGAAGCGGAGCGCGCTCGGACACGTGCTGGTGAGTGCACGATGTGGCGGTCCGTGGATGCCGGCTTTCGCCGGCATGACGGCGCGTGGCGTGTGTGGCGGGCTTTGGGTTCGATCGAAGCGGAGCGCGCTCGGACACGTGCTGGTGGGTGCACGATGTGGCGGCCTATGGATGCCGGCTTTCGCCGGCATGACGGCGCGGGGAGTGTGCGGTGGAGGTTTTGATTGAGCGCGTTGCCTTGGAGAAATGAGGCGCCGACACCATAGGTGACGGAACCGTCCGTGCCGGTGAGGAGTCGAACGCCGGCCGTTTCAGATTGTTGAGGAGTCAGCATGTTCCGACGCACCTTCCGTTCCCTCGCTGCCCTGCTCGCCCTCGTGCTGGGCGTAGGCGTGCCGGTGACCAGCCAGGCGGGCCTGCCGCCGTCGGTGGACGGGCAACCCCTGCCCTCGCTCGCGCCGATGATCGAAAAGGTCACCCCCGCTGTGGTGAACATCTCGACCAAGACGCGCGTGCAGGTGCGCGATCCGTTCTTCGACGACCCCATGTTCCGGCAATTCTTCGGCCTGCCCGGCAACCAGCGCCAGCGCATCGCGCAAAGCCTGGGTTCGGGCGTGATCGTGGATGCGGCCAAGGGTTACATCCTGACCAATAACCATGTGGTCGGCGGCGCCGACGACATTACGGTGACCTTGCAGGACGGGCGCGACTTCAAGGGCAAGCTGATCGGCACCGACCCGGATACGGACGTGGCCGTGGTGCAGATCCAGGCGACGAATCTGCAGGCCTTGCCCCTGGCGGATTCGGCCAAGTTGCGTGTGGGCGATTTCGTAGTGGCTGTCGGCGATCCCTTCGGGCTGGGTCAGACAGTGACGTCAGGCATCGTCTCGGCGCTCGGCCGTTCGGGGCTGGGCGGCACGGGGTACCAGAATTTCATCCAGACCGATGCCTCGATCAATCCGGGTAACTCCGGCGGCGCGCTGGTGAACCTGCGCGGCGAGCTGATCGGCATCAACACCATGATTTTCTCGCCGTCGGGCGGCAACGTCGGCATCGGCTTCGCCATTCCCACCAATCTCAGCCGCGATGTGATGGAGCAGCTGATCGCCCACGGCAAGGTGAGTCGCGGCAACCTGGGCGTGGAGACGCAGGACATCACGCCGCGCATCGCGCAGGTGCTGGGGCTTAAGGGCACGTCGGGTGCGGTGGTCACGCGCGTCAGCTCCGGCTCGCCGGCCGACAGCGCCGACCTGCAGATCGGCGATGTCATCACCGCCATCGACGGCAAGCCACTGCGCAACGCACAGGAGCTGCGCAATGCCGAGGGCCTGATGCCGGTGGGCAGCACCGTGAAGCTGACGGTCCAACGGGCCGGCGCGACCCGCGATATCACCGCGACGCTTGCGCCGGAGAAGCTCGCCACGGTGGATGGCGCGACGCTCGATGCACGCCTGGCTGGCGTGACCTTCAGCGAGTTGTCGCAGAACCTGCGCAGCCAGGGCGTGGCGGGCGTGGCGGTGAGCCACGTGCGCAGCGGGAGTCGCGCGGCACTGGCCGGTCTCAGTGCCAACGACGTGGTGATTGGCGTGGGCAATGCCCGCATTCCCAATCTCAGCACGCTCAAGCGGCTGGCGGGCATCAATCCGCGCCAGCTGGTGCTGATCGTTTCGGGTGACGACGGCGTCCGTTACGTCGATATTCGCTAGGACGTTTCGCGGCCTCCCCGGCCGATGCTGCCGGGGAGGTTCGGAAATCACGGGCCGCAACTTGAGCCGTCGTCCGATGGCCGGTCTGTCAGTTATCGCCTCATGATGTGCGGGGCGACTTACTGAGTTGTGTCATCTCCCCCTGACATTGGTGTCGTCCTGGGCGGGGGAGGTATCGCGATGAAGGCTTTCGCGTCTGCTAATGGCGTCGCAAACGCCCTGATATGTACAGCGCAGACTCAGGTTGCAGCGCAGCAACCTGAATTAAGGATGCGATGCTTCGCACATGTCGGACATTTCCCTAGTACAAGCTGGTGTTCGCGCTTGATGTTTCCTACACGTGCGGCTGAAATACCGGGGCTTTTTCCTACGCATGCGCCCATTGACGGCAGTACGCGAATCTCACTAGTCGAACCGAGGTTTCCAACCATCATGTCCTTCCGTCTCGCTCGTATCCTTTCGGTGGCGCTCCTGGGCGTCTGCGCGGCCACCGCGCTGCACGCCGACCCGGCCCCCAAGGCCAAAACCAAGAAGGCCGCTGCGCCGGCCGTTCCCACCCTGGTGTGGCGCGGTGACGTCGCTACCGCCCGCGGCATCGTGATTGACGTGGCCAAGGCCTACGAGAAGGCCGGCAAGGGCAAGATCGAAGTCCAGCCGTTCAACACCGCCTCGGGCCTGGACGCCGTGGCCATCGGCACCGCCGATTTCGCCGGCAGCGCCCGCGGCGCCGATACGGCCGCCGAGAGCAACCTGGTCTTCACGCCGGTGGCGTGGGACGCGCTGGTGCTGATTACCTACCCGTCCAACCCGGTCAACAACCTGACGCTCAAGCAGGTGCACGACATCTACTACGGCAAGATCACCAACTGGAAGGACGTGGGTGGTCGCGACGAGCCGATCAACCTGTACGCCGTGGCCAGCCCCGGTGACGGCGTCGAGTACAGCTTCCGCAAGCTGGTGTTCGGCCGCGGCAACCAGCCGGTCGCCGCCCCGCGCCTGTACGTGAACACCGCCAAGCTCGAAGAGGCCGTGACACTCGATCCGAAGGCGATGGGCGTGACCACGCTGGCCGGTATCGCCGGCAACACCAAGGTGAAGCTGGTCACCATCAACGGCGTCCCGGCCAACACGGGCACCGTCACGGATGGCAGCTACCCGCTGTACATGCCGATCTACCTGGTGACCAACCAGAACAACCCGAAGGGCGCGCAGATCCAGACCTTCATGGAATTCGTGCAGTCCGACGCCGTGCGTGACATCGCCAAGAAGCACCAGCTGGTGCCGTTCTCCGATGCACCGCAGCTGGTGGACATGGACGTGGAGCGTCGCGCCAAGATCCTGGCCGAAGTGGGCTCGAAGATGACGGCCGATACCACCAAGGTGTCCGCCCCGGGTGCGTCCTACGCCGCTCGCGCTGCCGTCGCCCCGACCTCGGAGCTGACCCAGCAGGCCCGCCAGTCGCTCGACGCGCGTAACGCCGAAAGCGCCGCCAAGAAGGCCGAGGCCGCCGGTGGCACGCACACCGTCGCCAAGGGCGAGACGCTGTCCACCATCGCCAAGAAGTATTCGGTGAGCGTGTCGGACCTGAAGTCGTGGAATGACCTCAAGGGTGATAGCGTGAAGGTGGACCAGGTACTGAAGGTGAGCCCGAACTGATGCATGAATCGATGCGCATCCGCGCGCTGACGCTGGATCTCGATGACACCTTGTGGCCGGTGCTGCCGGCCCTCGAGAAGGCCGATCGCGACGTGGATGCGTATCTGCGTCAGCACTATCCCGCTGTGGCGCGCGCCTGGCCCATTCCGGCCATGCGCGCGCTGCGGACCGAGGTCGCCGCCGAGCGCGTCGACCTCGCCCACGATTTCACCGCCCAGCGCCACCTCACCATGCGGCGCGCGTTCCTTGCCTGCGGCATCGAAGAGGCGCCCATCGAGGCGCTGTGGAACATCTACTTCGCCGCGCGCAACAGCGTGGAGCTTTACGTCGACAGCCTGCCGGCGCTGGAGCGCATCACCGCACTGCGGCCGATTGCCAGCCTGACCAACGGCAACGCCGACCTGCAGATGATTGGCATCCACACGCATTTCGCGCATCACGTCTGCGCGCGGGATACGGGTGTCGCCAAGCCCGATCCGCGCATTTTTACGGCCGCCGCCGAGATGCTGGGCATCGCCCCGTCGAACATCCTGCACGTGGGTGACGATCCGGAACTGGACGTCGTCGGTGCACGCGACGCCGGCCTCCGCACCGCCTGGATCAACCGCTCTCGCCACCCCTGGCCCGGCGCCCTCGGCCCCGCCCCCGACCTCGACCTGCCCGACATGTCCGCCCTGGCCGACTGGCTGGACACCCACGTAAAAACCAATCACTAAAGTCAGCACTCCGCTCTACCCCATTCACCATTCCCCATTCCCCGCTCTTCCGTTCACAGTTCTCGGTTCCCCGTTCTCCCGTTCCCAGTCAAAAGCGCGCATCATTCGCTCCACGAATGTTTCCGTTGCAACTGAGCCGTTGGAGTGCCATGTCCGCCCTGATCGAACGCAAGTCCGGTGACCGCCAGACCGTCCTTCTCGAAACCGTCGACAGCAACCATCTCGCTGCCTGCAAGCGCCGCCTGAGCGCGCCGCAGCGGCGCCTGCTGGCCGACTCCGGCTTCGTGGCCGCGCCGGGCAGCTTTGCCCTGGTCGCCGATGAGAACGGCAAGCTGGTGCGCGTGCTGGCCGGTGTGGATGGCAGTGATGTCCTCAACGCGATCGCGCATCTGCCGCGCGTGTTGCCGGAAGGCACGTATGCGCTGGCCAACGAGGGCGTGCTGGCCGACACCACGCAGGCCGCCCTGGGCTGGGCTTTCGGCGCCTACGAGTTCACGCGCTACCGCAAGCCGCGCCGCGCGCCGGCAAAGCTGGCGGTATCGGCCGCCGACCTGAAGCTGCTGACGCCGCTGATCGACGCCACCGCTCACGTGCGCGACCTGGTCAACACGCCCACCGAAGACATGGGCCCGAAGCAGCTGGCCGATGCTGTCGCGCAGCTGGGCAAGCGCTTCAAGGGCAAGGTGCGCGAATGGGTGGGCGATGACCTGCTCAAGCACAATTTCCCCACCATCCACGCCGTGGGCCGCGCCAGCCATCGCGCACCGCGCCTGATCGAGCTGAGCTGGGGCAAGGCCAGCGATCCGAAGCTGGCGATCATTGGCAAGGGCGTGTGTTTCGACACCGGCGGCCTGGATCTGAAGCCGGCCGACGGCATGCGCTGGATGAAGAAGGACATGGGCGGTGCCGCGCATGCGATCGCGCTGGCGCAGCTGGTGATGGAAGCGAAGTTGCCGGTGCGGCTGACGCTGCTGATCCCGGCGGTGGAGAACGCGGTGAGCGGCAACGCGCTGCGCCCGGGTGAAGTGGTGATCACGCGCGCCGGTCACAGCGTGGAGATCGACAACACCGACGCCGAAGGTCGCCTGGTGTTGTGCGATGCGCTGGCTTACGCGAGCGAGCACAAGCCCGATCTGATCGTCGACTTCGCCACGCTGACGGGTGCCGCGCGCGTGGCGCTCGGCCCGGATCTGCCGGCGCTGTTCGCCAATCGCCAGGACCTGGTCGATGCCGTGCTGGCCGACGGCCGCAAGGTCAACGATCCGCTGTGGCAGCTGCCGTTGTGGCGTCCGTACCGGAAGATGCTGGAGTCATACCTGGCGGACTTCGCCAATGCCGGCCCGTCGCGTCATGCCGGTGCGATTACGGCGGCCTTGTACCTGGAGCGTTTCGTGCCGGAAGACCAGGCGTGGATGCACCTGGATACGTACGCATGGAACGATGCCGATCGCCCGGGCCGCCCGCGTGGTGGCGAAGCGATGGGCGTGCGTGCCTTCTTCACGTTCCTGCAGCAGCGTTACGCCCGCTGAGCATGTTTGGCGGAGCGGTCCCCCTGAAGGGGACCGCTTCGTGTTTCAGGGCGACTGAGGGTGCTCAGGCGCGTTTTTCTTCGGTGGCTTCGGCGCCCTCGCCAGCCTGCGCGCGCAGGTGACGGGCGGCTTCCACCAGAGCCACCAGCGCGGCACGTGTTTCCGGCCAGCCGCGGGTCTTCAGGCCGCAATCGGGATTCACCCAGATCTGTTCGGGTTTCAGCACGTCGCTGGCCTTCTCCAGCAAGCCGACCATTTCGGCGACATCCGGCACGCGCGGCGAGTGGATGTCATAGACGCCCGGGCCGATGTCGTTGGGGTACCGGAACTTCACGAAGGCATCGAGCAGTTCCATGCGCGAGCGCGAGGTCTCGATGGAGATGACGTCCGCGTCCATGGCGGCGACGGCCTCGATGATGTCGTTGAATTCCGAGTAGCACATGTGGGTGTGGATCTGCGTCGCGTCGGCCACGCCTGCGGCGGTGAGGCGGAAGCTCTCGACGGCCCACGCCAGGTACGAGGCCCAGTCCTTGCGGCGTAGTGGCAGGCCTTCGCGCAAGGCGGGCTCGTCGATCTGGATGACGCCGATGCCAGCGGCTTCGAGATCCAGCACTTCGTCACGCAGCGCCAGCGCCAGCTGTCGGCAGGTGGCTTCGCGCGGCTGGTCATCACGCACGAACGACCACTGCAACACGGTCACGGGGCCGGTGAGCATGCCCTTCATCGGGCGCGACGTGAGCGACTGCGCGTAGGACGACCAGCGCACGGTCATGGGTGCCGGACGCTGCACGTCGCCGTAGATGATGGGCGGCTTGACGCAGCGCGAGCCGTAGCTTTGCACCCAGCCGTGGCGCGTGAAGACGAAGCCGTCCAGTTGCTCCCCGAAGTACTCGACCATGTCGTTGCGCTCGAACTCGCCGTGCACGAGCACATCGATGCCGATCTCTTCCTGGAAGCGCACGCAGTGGGCGGTTTGCTCGGCGAGGAAGGTGTCGTAGTCCGCTTGGCTGAGCTTGCCGGACTTGACCATGGCGCGGGCCTCGCGCACTTCATGGGTCTGCGGGAAGGAGCCGATGGTGGTGGTGGGATAGAGCGGCAGGCGCAGGCGAGCTTGCTGCGCCGACTGGCGCGCGGGGAACGCGCTTTCGCGTTGGGCATTCTTTGCCGTGACGGCCTTGAGGCGCGAGGCGACCTCGGGGCGGTGCACCCGCAGCGATGCGCGACGCGCAGCGATACGTTCGCGGGCATCGTCGAGCGCGGGGCATGCCGTGACCAGGCCCTTGCATACGTCCATGACGACACGAAGCTCTTCGATCTTCTGGCGTGCGAAGGCGAGCCAGGAACCGACGTCACCGGGCAGCGACTTTTCGAGTGAGGCATCGACAGGGACATGCAGCAGCGAACACGACGGCGCCAGCCAGACGCGATGTTTGCCGAGCACTTCCCAGGCGTGTCGCGCGTGCTTGAGGGCGATGTCGAGGTCGGCGCGCCACACGTTGCGGCCGTCGACGAGGCCGAGTGACAGGATGCGATCTGCCGGAAGCGCTGCGAGAACGTGATCCAGCTGCCCGGGCGCGCGCACGAGATCGACATGGAGGCCATCGACGGGCAGTTCGTGCGTCAGTGCCAGGTTGTCGCCTGGCGCGCCGAAGTACGTAGCGAGCAGGATCTTCGGGTGCGTGCCGGCGGCGAGTCGTGCGTAGGCTTGCCGGTAGGCCTCATCGGCGCCGGCAGGCAGGTCGAGCACCAGACAGGGCTCGTCGATCTGCACCCACTCGGCACCCGCCTCGGCGAGACGGGCAAGGAGCCTGGCGTAAGCGGGAAGGAGGCGCTCAAGCAGGTCCAGGGTGTCACTGCCATCGGTGGTCTTGGCCAGCAGAAGAAAACTCACGGGGCCCAGCAGGACGGGCCGCGCGTCGAAGCCATGCGCCTTCGCTTCAAGGAAGGTGTCGACGGGCCCTTCGTGACGCAGGCGGAAGTCCTGGCCGGCGTGCAGCTCGGGGACGATGTAGTGGTAGTTGGTGTCGAACCACTTGGTCATCTCCATCGCGTGCACGTCGACGCCATCGCGCTGCACGCCGCGAGCCATGGCGAAGTAGCCGTCCAGCGCATCGGCGTCGGCCAGCGAGCGGTAGCGTTCGGGGATGGCATCGACCAGGAAGGCGGTGTCGAGTACATGGTCGTAGAGCGAGAAGTCGTTGGAAGGAACGACGTTGGCGCCAGCGTCCTGTTGCAGTCGCCAGTGGCGGATGCGCAAGTCGCGCGCGGTGGCGAGCAGCGACTCACGCGTGGATGGATCGCGCCAGAAAGTTTCCAGCGCCTGCTTGAGTTCGCGGCGGGCTCCCATGCGTGGGAAGCCGAGGTTGGTAACAAGCGTCATGACTGCAATTCCTCGATTCGTGGTGAATGAGGAACGAAGGAACTGCGCGCTGTTTCGCCAGGAACGACAGCCACGCAAGCGACCTTCGCCCCCGCGGGCGAACCGGGCTTGCGAGGACGCGCACGGAGGCGGCCGCCACGAAAGGTGGCGTCGCGCCCCAGCCGCTCCCCCTCGGAAGCTCCAGGTCAGACAGGAAGCCAAGGGCTTCCCGGCCAGGGCAGGTCTTCGGGCTCGTGGACGTGAGGCAGGTGGCCTCGCCTAAGGCTCGTCGCTTCCCAGCCCCTCTTGGGCCAGTGCTTGTGACGAGGATCGTTTCCACACACCGCTGCGGGGCAGCGCCGGAGTTGGCCCGAGGGCCGTACCGGCTTCCCTTTTAATTGCATCTCTCTATCGCGATAGAAGGATGCACACCGTTGGCAAGGGGAGCGTAGCGCCGGGGTGAGGAAGCGTCAATGCGAAAGGACTGCATGGGACGCGGGTGCATCAGACGTTTCATGGTATTTGCCGGGGCGTCCAAAAACTGCCATGGCAGGCACCCATGACTTTCGGCGCAGTCGCCCCGCCCCGCTTCACTGCCATCCTGCGGGTTTGTCCCGACAACTGGTCCCCACCATGACGAAACCGCGTCCCCGTCTTCTCGCCCTTGGCCTGGCCGCCGTGCTTGGCACCTCTGCCGCATGGGCCCAGGACACTGCCACCAAGGCGCCTGCGCAGCCCCCGATCACCGAGATGACGCAGCACTCCGGCGGCACGATGCCGGTGGAGCAGCAGCGCGTGAATTTCGATCATGCGGAACTGCATTTCGGTTTCGATATCCCGAAGCAGACGATCGACGCCACCGCCCGCCTGACCTTCACCGCGCGCGAAGCGACGGACGCCCTGGTGCTGGACCTGGACCGCAACCTGACGATCGGCAGCATCAAGCTCGACGGCAAGGCGGTCGCGGCGTCGGCGTGGAGCAATCCGGAAGGTCGCCTGCGCATTGCGCTGCCCAAGCCGCTGGCCAAGGGTGGCAAGACGACGGTGGAAATCCAGTACGGCGGCAAGCCGCACGTGGCGCAGCGCGCGCCGTGGGATGGCGGCTTCGTGTGGACCAAGACCGAAGACGGCCAGCCGTGGATCGCCACGGCGGTGGAAGGCGAAGGCTGCGACCTGTTCTGGCCGTGCATCGATCAGCCGATGGGCAAGCCGGATGTGGTGGACACCTACATCACCGTGCCGAAGAATCTCGCCGCGCCGGGCAATGGCGTTCTGGTGGACATCAAGGACGCTGGCGCGAACCACACCTATCACTGGCGCGCCAAGCACCCGACCACCTACGCGATCTCGATCAATATTGGTCCGTTCGATGTGCTGAAGGCCGATTACAAGAGCCGCTACGGCAACAGCTTCCCGATGCAGATGTGGTACCTGCGCGGCCACGAAGCACAGGCGAAGAAGCTGTTCGCGGAGTTCCCGCGCATGATCGATTTCTTCGAGCAGCAGATCGGCCCGTATCCGTTTGGCGACGAGAAGATGGGCGTGGTGGAAACGCCGCACCTGGGCATGGAGCACCAGACCCTCAATGCCTACGGCAATGGCTACCCACGCAGCGAGTTCGATTTCGACTGGCTGCTGCAGCATGAGTTTGCGCACGAGTGGTTCGGCAACCAGGTCACCAACGCCGACTGGGACGACATGTGGATCCATGAGGGCTTCGGCACCTACATGCAGCCGCTGTACGGCCAGTACATCTATGGCGACATGCCCTACTTCGCCATGCTGCAGACCGAACGCACGATGGTGAAGAACGCCTTCCCGATCGTCGCCGGCAAGAGCCAGTTCGAGCACGAGGTGTACGACGCGGACCATGGTCCGGGCAACGACATCTACTACAAGGGCTCGCTGATGCTGCACACGCTGCGTCAGATGATCGGCGACGAGCAGTTCTTCGACACCGTGCGTCGCCTGGTTTATGGCCGCCCTGATCCGAAGCCGGGCAACTTCAAGCCGCATTACGCCACCACGCGCGACTACATCGACATCGTCAACAAGGTGACGGGCAAGGACCTGAGCTGGTTCTTCAATGTGTACCTGTATGAAGCCGCGCTGCCGAAGCTCGACGTGAAGCACGAGGGCAATACGCTGAAGCTGCATTGGGAAGTGGCCAAGAACAAGCCGTTCCCCATGCCGATCGACGTGCAGGTGGACAACAAGATCGTTACTGTGCCGATGACCAACGGCGAAGGCAGTATCGAAGCGCCGGCCGGTGCGTTGGTGATCGTCGATCCGCGCAGCAAGGTGCTGCGTGAGATGCCGCACTTCAAGGAATTCCAGGACTGGAAGAAAGAGCAGATGCTCAAGAAGATGAAGGACGCGAAGAAGTCGTAAGGCTTGCGTCGTGCCTCGCTTCTCTCTGCCGGAGAGAAGCGAGGCACAAAAAAAAGGGCGGCCCATGGGCCGCCCTTTTTGTTTGCTGCCGGGGGTCCGGTCAGTGGCTGACAGGCGTGGCCGGCTTTTCCGGCGAGCCCGAAGCCACGGCCGAATCCGAGTAGCGGCCGCCGTACGGGAGTACTTCCGCGGCGAGCTTCGAGTCACCCTTGATCAGGCCCACGGCGTCGAACAGGATGCGCGCGGTTTCGTCGAGCTGCGGGTCGGCCGCCTTCTTGGCTTCCTTCTCGGCCTTGAGTTCGGACTTCAGGCTGCGCTCGTTGGCGTTGAGGCCGTCGTCGAGCGAGGCACGGTCATCGTCGTTGCCGGTGTCGCCGTCGATGGCCTTGTGGCGCGCGCGGAAGTCAGCCTGGAGGGCATCCTGGTCCTTGCGCTCGGCCTGACGCTGGGCGAGGTTGAGGGAGATGCTGGTCTTGTCGCGCATCTTCCGGTACTGCGCCAGCTCGTCGAGCATCAGCTTCCAGCCCGGTGCCTTGGCGACGCGAGTGTCGTGCTTACTCTGCAGCTGGCCGAGGTAGGCCTTGAGATCGGCAACAGGCTTGTAGTCGGCCGGCGGGATCTGGGTCCACGGCAGCGCGTTGTCGTAGGTGGATTCGCCGAAGTCCTTTTCATCGCCGCTCTTGGGGAACGCGATGTCAGGCGTGACGCCCTTGAGCTGGGTCGAGCCACCGTTGATGCGGAAGAACTCCGCGATGGTCATCTTCAGCTCGCCGAACTGCGGCTTTTCCTTGTTGCCGTTGCCGAAGCGGTCGAGGTCGACCAGGTTCTGCACGGTGCCCTTGCCGAAGGTCGGCTGGCCGACAATCAGGCCGCGACCGTAATCCTGGATGGCAGCGGCAAAAATCTCCGACGCTGAGGCCGAACCACGATTGACGAGCACTGCCATCGGGCCGCTCCAGGACATGCCCGGTTCGTCATCGCCCTGCACGTCCACGGCGCCGCGCGCATCGCGCACCTGCACCACCGGACCCTTGTCGATGAACAGACCGGTGAGTTCGTTGGCTTCCGTCAGCGAACCACCGCCGTTGTTGCGCAGGTCCATGACCACGCCTTCGACGCCAGCGGCCTTGAGCTCACCCAGCAGCTTGGCGACGTCACGGGTGGCGCTCTTGAAGTTCTTGTCGCCGTCGCGACGGGCGCCGAAGTCCGAGTAGAAGGTGGGCAGCTCGATCACGCCGATCTTGCGGGTGACGTTGCCTTCCTTGATGTCGAGGATCTTCTTCTTGGCCGCCTGCTCTTCGATGCTCACCTTCTGGCGCACCAGGGTGACGATCTCGTGCTTGCCATCCAGGCCGGCGTCGGCGGGCAGGATTTCCAGGCGGACGGTGGTGTCCTTCTTGCCGCGGATGCGGTTGACCACGTCGTCCAGGCGCCAGCCGATGACATCGACCATGGGGCCGGTGTCGCCCTGGCCGATGGCGACGATGCGGTCGCCGACGTGCACCTTGCCCGACTTGGCGGCCGGACCGGCCGGCACCACTTCGCGCACCTGGGTGTATTCGTCGCGCGGCTGCAGCACGGCGCCGATGCCCTCAAGCGAGAGCTTCATCGAGATGTCGAAGTTTTCCGCCGCGCGCGGGCCGAGGTAATCGGTGTGCGGATCGGTGGATTCGGCGTAGGCGTTCATGAAGGCCTGGAAGGCGTCTTCACCGTCCAGCTGTCGCACGCGATCGATGTAGCTGGAGTAACGCTTGTCCAGCGTCTTGCGGATGTCGTCGTCGGTCTTGCCGGCGAGCTTCAGGCGCAGCCAGTCGTTCATGGTGCGCTGGCGCCACAGGGTGTCGAGCTCAGCGCGATCCTTCGGCCAGTCGGCCTTCTTGCGATCGTAGTTGTAGCTCTCGTTGCCCGAGAAATCGAAACCGTCCTTGAGCAGGCTGCGCGCGTAGGACATGCGGTCGACGGCGCGCTGCACATACAGGTTGAACACCGAGAACGGACCGGAGAGGTCCTGGTTCCAGATCGCGTCGTCGAACTGACCCTTCAGCGGCGCGAAACGGGCCATGTCGGCCTGGGTGAAGAACACCTTCTCGCCGTCGAGGGCGTCGAAGTAGGCCTTGTAGATCTTGGCCGACATCGCGTCGTCGAGCGGCTGCGCGGCGTAATGGAAGCGCGTGAGGAAACCGGCCGACAGCTTGGCGGCGGTGGCCTGATCCGGCGTGGGCTTCAACGGCAGCGAGGAAACTTTGCGCGCGCCGTTGCCGGCGCCCAGGTCGGCCGCCGATTGGGCGTACGCACCGGTCAGGGTAAAGGCGAGCAGCAGGGCAAGCGTTGGGCGCAGTTTCATGAAGGTACTCTTGAGGATCAAGCGTGTTCGGTGACGCCGGCCGCGTGGGCCTGCAGGTCTGCGTGATACGACGAGCGCACGAGCGGGCCGGATGCGACGTGGCCGAAGCCCATCGCCTCACCGGCTTCGCGCAGCGCTTCGAATTCGTCCGGTGTCCAGTAGCGCACGACCGGGTGATGATGCGGCGTGGGCTGCAGGTACTGGCCGATGGTGATCATGTCGACGTCGTGCGCGCGAAGGTCGCGCATGGTTTCGAGCACCTGGTCCATCGTCTCGCCGAGGCCAAGCATGATGCCGGACTTGGTCGGGACGTCCGGATGCTGCGCCTTGAAGCGCTTGAGCAGATCCAGCGACCACTGGTAATCCGCGCCCGGGCGCACTTCGCGGTACAGGTGCGGCACGGTTTCCAGGTTGTGGTTGAACACATCCGGCGGGAAATCCTTGAGGACTTCCAGCGCACGCTCCATGCGACCCTTGCCACGGAAGTCGGGCGTGAGAATTTCGATCTTGATGTTCGGGCTGGCATGACGCACGGCGCGGATGCACGAGGCGAAATGCTCGGCGCCGCCGTCGCGCAGATCGTCGCGATCGACCGAGGTGATCACCACGTAGCGCAGGCGCATGTCGCGGATCGTCTCGGCCAGGCGCGCCGGCTCCATCGGGTCGGGCGGGGCCGGACGGCCATGAGCCACGTCGCAGAACGAGCAGCGACGCGTGCAGACTTCGCCCAGGATCATGAAGGTGGCGGTGCCCTTGCTGAAGCACTCGTGGATGTTCGGGCACGAGGCTTCCTCGCACACCGTCACCAGCGCGTTTTCGCGCAGACGCGCCTTGAGCTGCTGCACAGCGTTGCCCTGCGGCAGGCGCACGCGGATCCAGCTGGGTTTGCGCAAGGCGGGGGTCGAGGCATCGAAACCGGCGCGATTGAGCGCGATCTTGTCGTTGCCCAACTGTTTTTCACCCGCAGGCGCGCCGCTGACGACGCTGATCGGGATGGCCTTGGTGGTGGAAATTTCGCTCATGTAGACAAGCTCAGACCGCTGCGCGAGCGCGGAGTTCGGGGGAAAGAACGGGGATGACCGGGTCAGCGGCTTCGATCGCGAAGTCGAACTGGCGGGCGAACTCCTCCACCAGCGCGTCCTCGACGTCCGAAACCCGCGACGGACCGCCCAAGTCTAGCACTTGAGTGACCGCCAAACCCTTGTAGCCACAGGGGTTGATGCGGTGATAGGGCTCCAGGTCCATGTCCACGTTGAAGGCCAGGCCGTGGAAGCTGCAGCCGCGACGCACGCGCAGGCCCAGCGCCGCCACCTTGGCGCCCGCCACGTAGACGCCCGGGGCGCCCTCGAGGCGCTCTGCGCCGATGTTCCAGTGCCCCAGCGTATCGATGATGGCCTGCTCGATCTTCGTCACCAGCTCGCGGACGCCCACGCCGGCGCGGCGCAGGTCGATCAGGGGGTATCCGACGATCTGGCCGGGGCCGTGATAGGTCACCTGCCCGCCGCGATCCACCGGCACGACCGGGATATCGCCGGGCGCCAGCACGTGCTCCATCTTGCCGGCCTGGCCGAGGGTAAACACCGGATCGTGCTCGAGCAGCCATAGCTCGTCGGGCGTATCGGGGCCGCGCGCGTCGGTGAACGCGCTCATGGCCTTCCAGGTCACCTCGTAGGGCTGGCGACCGAGGCGGCGGACTTTAAGGGGGAGAGACATGGGGACGTAATCGCTGGGGAACCGAATCTACGTAGGGGGCGGCAGCTGCGGTTGCAAGGCTCCGGTTGAATCCGGGCCATCAACAAGCAGGGGCGGTATGCCCGCCCCTGTCCTGATCGCTCAAAGCGTGAACTTGATGTCCGGATCGGCGCGCAGGGTGCTGTGCGCCAGATCGTACTGTTCACGGTTGTCGCAACGGAAACTCACCGTGACTGACAGGAAGTTGCCTTCGCGTGAATGCCGGTGCTTCACCGTCTCATGCAGCACGTGCAGGCCGATGCTTTCGAGAATCTGCGGCACGCGCTTGGGCAGGTCCGCGCTGGAGTTGCCCATCGCGGTGATTTCGAATTCGCCGGGAAACTGGAAACCCTTGTCCTTGTCGGCCGCCTTGATGGCTTCGAGATCCATAGTGAAACCTCCGCTTACTTCTTTTCTTCGTCAGGCTTCTTGTCGCTGTGGAACCACAGCATGATGCTGTCCCACAGGCGGGAGAAGAAGCCGCCCTGCGGCGCATCATTCAAGGCCACGAGCGGCACGTTCTGCACCGACTGGCCGTCAAGGGTGATGCGCAGCATGCCCACCTGCTGGCCCTTGGTGAACGGCGCGATCAGCGTGGCCGGCACGTCCATGGTGGCCTTGAGCTTGTCGTAGTCACCGCGCTTGACGGTCACCAGCACGTTCTCGGTCACGCCCAGCGGCAAGGTGTTCGTGGCGCCCTTCCACAGACGCGGCGTGGCCAGCGGCTGGTTGGCGTCGTACAGCTTGTGGCTTTCGTAGAAACGGAAACCGTAATTCATCAGCGCCAGCGCGGCATCGGCGCGGGCCTTCTCGCTGCCGGCGCCCATGACGATGGCGATCATGCGCGAGTCGCCCTGCTTGGCCGAGGCGGCCAGGCAGTAGCCGGCGGCGGCGGTGTGGCCGGTCTTGATGCCGTCGACGGTCTGGTCGCGCCACAGCAGCAGGTTGCGGTTGTGCTGCTTGATGCCGTTCCACTCGAAGTCCTTCACCGCCGAGATGGCGTAGTCCTCGGGGAAGTCATGGATCAGCGCGCGCGACAGGATCGCGATGTCGCGGGCGGTGGTGTAGTGGTTGTTGATCGGGTAGCCCGAGGCGTTCTCGAAGTTCGAGTTCACCATGCCCAGCTGCTTGGCGTAGGCGTTCATCAGGTTGGCGAACGCGGGCTCGGAGCCGGCGGTGTGCTCAGCCAGCGCGATGGCGGCGTCGTTGCCGGACTGGATGATCATGCCGAACAGCAGGTCCTTGAGCGGCACCTGGCTGTTGAGCTTGAGGAAGCTGGTGGAGCCGTCGGTGCCCGCACCGCCGCCGCGCCAGGCGTTTTCGCTGATCGTGACCGGATCGGTCATGTGGATCTTGCCGTTGGCGATTTCGGCCGAGACGACGTAGTCGGTCATCACCTTGGTGATGGAGGCCGGCTCCAGGCGCACGTCCGGATCCTTCGAGGCGAGGATCTGGCCGGTGGCGTAATCCATCAGTACCCAGCTCTTGCCGTCCACATCCGGCGGCGGCGGCACCGGCGCTTCCGGCACGACCGGACGCGGGACCGGAGAAGGCTTGGGCGGGGTCTGCTGGGCGAAGGCGGTGCCGATCACCAGGGCGGCGACGGCAAACGTGGACAGGGTACGGCGCATCAGGGTCATCGTTCTCTTCAATCCGGTCTTGTGTTTCCGGCGCCCGGGCGCCGTATGTGCGAAAAGTCTCAGTCTACCGCGACCTGCGGGCGCGGCAGCCCCATATTTTCAATGCGTGTGGTCACTTCATCCGCGCGATCGACGTCGGCGAGGGGGCCAACGCGCACGCGGCGGACGGTACGACCGTTAATTTGGGCATCCACCACCTGTACCGGCGCGAAATTCGCGGATCGCAGCTGCTGTGCGACGCGCTCGGCGTTGCTCACATCGGCGAAGGCGCCCACCTGGAGGTAGATGCCCGGTTTGGGCCCGCCTGCGGCCACCGGCGGCGGGGGCGGCGGCAGGTCCTGCAGCGGCTCGCCCGGCGTGATGGCGCGGACTTCGACCAGGCCGGTGCCCTTGGGCCACACGCCGATCTTCACGGCCGCCGCGAACGACAGGTCGATCAGACGGTTGTCGTGGAAGGGGCCGCGGTCGTTGACGCGCACGATCACGCTCTTGCCGTTCTCCAGATTGGTCACGCGCGCATAGCTGGGCAGCGGCAGCGTCTTGTGAGCGGCGGAGAACTGGTACATGTCGTATTCCTCAAGGGACGACGTCTTGTACCCGTGGAATTTGTTGCCATAGAACGACGCGATACCGCGCTCGACGTAACCCGTCGGGCTGGACATGACGGAGTAGGTCTGGCCCAGCACCGTATAGGGCGACTTGTTGCCGTACAGCGCGCGCGGCTCGACCTTGGGTACCGGTTCGATCAGCTTGCTGATGTCCGGCGGCGGGCCCGAAGGCACGCTGTCGTTGTTGTCGCGGTAGCGCGTGCTCTGCGAGCGGGAAATATCGTCGTTGACGCCGCCGCGCGCCGTGCTGCCGCCGCTGCTGCTACCGCCACTTGTGCGCGAACCGCTGGACGGATAGCTGCTGCCGGATTTTCCGGCCCGCGTCTTGTTCCCTCCGCATCCCACCAACGCCAACACGGCCATGCTGAGGACCACCCCCTGAAGGGCCCTCTTCACGGGTTGGATCCTTCACGCACGCCCTTGGCGATGGCTTCGGCCAGCTGATGCACGGCCAAAGCGTAAAGCGGGCTGCGGTTGTAGCGGGTAATTACATAGAAATTCTGGAAGGTGAACCAGTATTCCGGGCCATTGGGGCCCTCCAGCGTCTGCAGACTGGTGTCGATGCCCGGATTGAAGGACTGCAGCGGCGCATAGCCCCAGGCTTCGAGCTGCTCCAGTGCCCACTGCGGTTTGGAATCCTTCACGCTGATCGGCTTGGCGGCGCCATCGGGCTGCGCGCGTGCCGCGACGGGGCCACCGGTGACCCAGCCATGCTTGGCGAAGTAGTTGGCGACGCTGGCGAAGATGTCCGGCAGCGAATCGTGCAGGTCGATGTGGCCGTCGTGGTCTTCGTCCACCGCGAAATCGCGGATGCTGGACGGCATGAACTGGCCCCAGCCCTGCGCACCGGCGTAGGAGCCGGTCAGCGTGTCGAGCGGGCCGCCCAACTGCGTGTCGGGCAGGCTGAGCAGCACCTTGAGCTGTTCGCGGAAGAACGTGGCGCGCGGCGGGTAGTACAGGCCCAGCGTCACCAGTGCGTCGAGCACCTTGTACTTGCCGGTGTTGCGGCCGTAGAAGGTTTCCACGCCGACGATGGCGACGATGTATTCCGGCGGGACGCCGTATTCCTGGCCGATGCGCTCAAGCAGCTCGCGGTGTTCGCGATAGAAGGCGACGCCGTCGTTGATGCGCTTGTCGGTGAGGAAGATCGGGCGATAGTCCTTCCACGGCTTGGCTTCGGCCGGTCGGCTGATCGCATCGAGGATGCTTTGCTGCTTGCTCGCGCCATCCAGCAGCGCATTGAGCTGCTGCGGATTTTTGCCGGTCTCGCGCGCCACTTCGTTCACCAACTGGGCTTGGCCAGGGTGGGTTTCGGCGAAGGACGGGGAACCGAGCGCGCTCAAAAAGAGGGCCGCGAAGATGCGGAACGTACGCGAACGGGTCAACTTCATGTAGGGAAACACGCCTGCGGATTGCCGCGAGCAAGCCTAGCACGGTGTCGCGATGAAATCGCTTGCCATGTCAGGGCGGGAAGATGGCGGAAAAATGCACGGTTCCCGCGAAAAATGCAGTGCGGCGAAGGCGACGCATCCCTGCGTCGCGCGTCATTCGGCGGATCGTCGCGGATCGTAAGCCGTCATGCCGGCCTTGCCCTCGCCCACTTTGCCGCGCATCTCGTGCACCTGCGCCGCGGTCACCGCCGCACCACGATTGCCCCAGCTCGTGCGGATGAAGGTCACCACCTGCGCCACCTGCTCGTCAGTGAGGCGATGGTCGAAGGGCGGCATCGTGAACTGCGCGGGGGCTTCGCGCCCGATCGGCATGGTGCCGCCGTGGAGGACCATGCGGATCAGCGAGCCAGGACGGTCGCCATTGACCACCGGATTGCCGGCCAGGGCCGGATAGACCTCGCCGTAGCCGTTGCCGTCGGTGCGATGGCAGGCGGCGCAGTTGTCGACGTAGAGCTGCGCGCCCGTGGCGGCCACGTTGCCCTGCTTGAGCGCCTGGTGCGCGGCGTCATCGTAGGTAATCGCCGTCTCTTCCCGGGCGGGTGTGAGGGCCTTCAGATAGCGGGCGATGGCAGTCAGGTCGTCGTCATTCATGAAACGCGTGCTGTGTTCGACGACGTCGGCCATGCCGCCAAACGTCGCCGAACGCTCGCCGCGCCCGTCGCGCAGCAAGGTGACCAGCTCCTTCTCGCTGACGCTGCCCAGGCCCGTGGCGGGCTCACCGCGCAGACTGGGGACGATCCAGTTATCGCTCTCGCCGCCGCTCAGATAGACCTTGCCGTTGTGATCGCTGAGCGCCTTTTCCTGCAGCGTGATCGCGCGCGGCGTGTGGCAGGCACCGCAATGGCCGAGGCCTTCGACGAGATAGGCGCCACGGGCGACCACCGCATCCGGCGCGGGCGTCGTGGCCGGCTCGACCTTCGGGGCGAAGAACCAGCGCCAGTAGGTGAGCGGCCAGTGCATCGACAGCGGCCAGGGGATGTCCGTCTTGCGATTGGCCTGCTGGACCGGCGCTACGGCCTTGGTGAAGTAGGCATACAGCGCCTGGATGTCCTGGTCGCTGACCCGCGAGTACGACGGATACGGCATGGCCGGATAGAGCGTGCGGCCTTCGCGCGAGATGCCGCGACGCACGGCACGCTCGAAGTCGCCATAGGTGTAGTCGCCAATGCCCGTTGTCGGATCGGGCGTGATGTTGCTGCTGTAGATGGTGCCGACCGGCGAGGCCATGGGCAGGCCGCCAGCGAAGGGCTTGCCGCCGGGCGCGGTGTGGCAGGCCGCGCAGTCGCCGGCGCGGGCGAGGTATTCGCCTTGTTTCACCATGGCATCGGTGACGGGTGTGGGCAGGTTCGCGCCGGGATCGCCGCCGCCCCGGAAAACCTTGGTAGCGAGCCATGCCAGCAGCACCAGCACGATGATCACGATCAACGCGGTCAGCCAGCCGCGACCGCCGCGGGAACGCCGTTGCGTGTTCATGACTGCACCATCGGGCCGGGGTTCTTCAGGTAGGTCTCACGGATGGCTTTGGCCGCCCAGTAGGTGAGACCGCCAATCAAGCCGGTGGGGTTGTAGCCCAGGTTCTGCGGGAACGCGGAAGCGCCGGTCACAAACACGTTCGGCACGTCCCAGCTTTGCTGGAAGCGGTTGAGTGCGCTGGTCTGGGGATCCTTGCCCATGATCACGCCGCCGGTGGTGTGCGTGGTCTGGTATTGACGGATGTCGTAGTGATCGCCGGACTGGCGGATGGTGACCGATTGCTGTTTGGGTTTCGGGTTCAGCGCGCCAGCGATCTCAAGCATGCGATCGGTGACGTAGCGCGACATTTTGTATTCGTTGTCGTGCCAGTCGAAGGTGATGCGCAGCAGGGGCTGGCCGTAGGCATCTTTGTAAGTCGGATCGAGATCCAGATAGCGATCGCGATAGGCCATGACGGAGCCATGCGTCTGCATGCTCAGCGTGTGTCGATAACTGTCGCGCGCGGCGCGTTTCCAGGCCGAGCCCCAGCCGGGCGTACCGGGTGGCACCGCGAGTTGCTGGATGGGACGCCCACCGGTTTGTCCGCCAAGGATGTAGGCGCCGCCGACGAATCCGTACGGGCCATGATCGAAGTGATCGGAGTTGAACTCATCCACGATCTGCGAACCGCCCGCACCCGCGCCGATGAACGGATTGATGTGCGTGTCCTGATCGAAGAACAACGACATGCTGCTCATCATCTGGTACGCGTAGTTCTTGCCGATGACGCCCTTGCCGGTGTTCGGGTCGTACGGCGTGCCAATGCCCGACAGCAGCATCAGGCGCACGTTGTGCATCTGGAACGCGGCGACGATGACCAGGTCGGCGGGCTGTTCGACTTCCCTGCCCTGCGCGTCGATGTAGGTCACACCGGTAGCTTTCTTTCCCGTGCTGTCGAGGTTCACCTTGATGACGTGGCTGTTGGTGCGCAGCTCGAAGTTGGAGCGACGCATCAGCACGGGAAGGATCGTCGTTTGCGGCGAGGCTTTGGAGTACATGTAGCAACCGAAGCGCTCGCAATAGCCGCATAGATTGCATGGCCCCAGGCGCACACCGTACGGATTGGTATAAGGCCGCGACGCATTGGACGCCGGCTGCGGAAAAGGATGATGGCCCAGGCTTTTGGCGGCATCGGCGAACAGCTGCGCGCCGTAGGTCGTGGCGACGGGCGGATTGGGGTATGCGCGCTTGCGCACGCCTTCGAAGGGATTGCCGCCGTCCTGGATGGTGCCGTTCAAATTACCCGCCTGGCCCGACGTCCCGCAGAGGTATTCGAACTGATCGAGGAAAGGCTCCAGCTCGTCGTAGCTGACGCCGTAATCCTGGATCTGCATGTCCGACGGCATGAACTTCGCGCCGTAGCGTTGGCGGATATGGCTTTCGAAGGCCATGTCTTCGGGTGACGGCCGGTAGTGCTGGCCGTTCCAGTGCGTACCCGCGCCGCCGACGTTGTTGCCGAAAAGAAAGGAGCCGTACTGACGATAGGGCACCGCCGTTTCGCTCAAGGCGTGGCGGATGGTGACGGTTTCGCGCGAGAGTGGCTGGAATAGTTTGCCGCGAATGCCATACGCCAGCTCATCGGCGATATTTGGGTAGATCCAGTCGGGCGAGGTGTCCTGGTAACTGCCGCGTTCCAGCGCGAGCACGTTGACGCCCTCTTCGGCCAGCTCCATGCCAAGGATCGCGCCAGTCCAGCCGAAGCCGACGATCACTACATCGACGGGTTTCATGCGCGTCATGTCTTGTCCCCGCGAATCGAAGCCGGGCCAAAGGGATAGGGCTTGCCGGGTTGCTCGCTCCAGTCCGCGAAATCAGCGCGCGCACCGGGGAAGCCGATGAGTTTCCATGAACCCATTTGCTTGTTGCCGCCGTACATGGGGTCGGAGAAATAGCCTTCCTTGGTGTTGGTCAGCAGTTGTGAAAAGAACATGCCAGCGGGAACGTCCTTCAGCTGGATCTGGTTTTTCTCCAGTTGATGCAAGACATCGTCGCGTTGCTCCGGCGTGAGTTCGGCGAAGTGCTTGCCGTGCTGGCCCTTGCACCACGCGTCAACGGCGGCGATGCCGGCGCGATAAAACTCGCGCGGCGTGTAGCGCAATTGATAACCCAGCGTCGGCGGCGTATCCGGAACGAAGGGGCCTTGCATGTACCAGTAGCCGCCATGGCCATAGGCACCTTCCATTTCGCGATCGAGGAATTCCGGCACACCCAGCTCAACGGCACCCGGGCCGTCGGCATCGGAAGGAATCAGTCGATCGACGGCGGCCTTGATGAAGTCCCACTCGGGCTGCGTGAAATAGCGCGGCGCGTAGTCGGCAGCTGCGGCGGTCGGTGCCGCGGCAGCCGTTGGTGCAGCGAGCGCACCTGGTCCAAGTAATGTGACAGCAGGTACGGCCGTCAGCGACTGTCGCAAGAACACACGACGCGAAGGGGACTCTGGCTTGGATGGCATCTCGCTCTCCTCGGGCCGGAGGCCGTTGGATAGCGGATGCGGGGAGAAGAACGGGTGAAGTCGACCGCTGCGTTCGCTGTGAGGCCGGCCACTGCGTGGCCTGTAAGCGGTAAACAGTGAACAGAGAAAAACCCGTACCCTGATACCTCGCGCGCTTTACTCCGTTTACTGTTCACAGGCCGCGCAGCGGCCGGCCTCACAGCGAACGAAGTGAGCGGCCTTACTAATGAACTTTGCGGTTGGCGTGGATCGACATCAGCACGCCGAAGCCGGTAAGCAACGACACCGCCGAGGTACCGCCATAACTCACCAGCGGCATCGGCACGCCGACGACCGGCAACATACCGGCGACCATGCCGCCGTTTACGAAAACGTAGACGAAGAAACTCATGCCGATCGCGCCGGCGAGCAAACGCGAGTACGTATCGCGCGCTTCCATCGCGATCCACAGGCAACGGCCGATGATGAAGGCGTACAGCAAGACGATGGCGATGACGCCGACCAGGCCGAACTCCTCGGAGAACACGGCGAACACGAAGTCCGTGGTGTGCTCAGGCAGGAAGTCCAGGCGCGACTGCGTGCCGTGCTGCCAGCCCTTGCCGAACATGCCGCCGGAACCGACGGCGATCTGCGACTGGATGATGTGCCAGCCGTTGCCAAGCGGATCGGATTCGGGATCGAGCAAAGTGCGCACGCGATTGCGCTGGTATTCGTGCAGGAAGTGCCAGGCAACGGGAATCATGCCGCCGACAACGGCGAGCAGGCTGCCGATCTTCCACCACGCCATGCCCGACAGGAACAGCGCGAAGGCACCGGCGCCGGCGACGAGCAATGCCGTACCGAGGTCGGGCTGCTCGGCGATCAGGCCGGCGGGAATCGCGATGAGGATGCCGACGACGATGATGTCTTTCCAACTCGGCGGCAACTGGCGCGGATGCAGGTACCAGGCCACCATCATCGGCATGGTGAGCTTGAGGAGTTCCGATGGCTGGAAGCGCATCACGCCAAGATCAAGCCAGCGATACGCGCCTCGACCTTCACCGAGCAGGGCTACGACAACCAGCAGGCCGGTGCTGGCGACATAGAGCCATGGCGTCCAACTGCGCAGTACGGTCGGCGGGATGCGCGAAATCAGCAGCAACAGACCGGCGCCCAGCACGAAGCGTCCTGCCTGGCCGCCGACAAGCGACATGTTGCCGCCACCAGCGCTGTACAGCGTGACCAGCCCCACCATCGCAAGCAGGAACAACCCGCCCGCGAGGGGAAGATCGATGCGCGGCCGCGTCATGATGCGGCGGAGCGTGCGGCCGAGGCGGACCTGCAGGGTATCGATCACGGTGAGCCTCCGTCGTCCGATGGGTTGTTGCTGGTGTCGGACGGGCGCGCCGCAGGCATGTCAGCTGGCGTCGCGACGGGCTGATCTTCGATGTCATCGGGCTCAGGTTCGGGCACGGGTGCTGCGCGTGGCACGCTGGTCGGCGGCTCTTCCGTCGGGCGAGCCGGTACGGCCCCACCCTCGCTTGCCATCCAGGCTTCGAGAATGCGGCGCACGATCGGGCCCGAATCCTGCGCACCCCAGGCACCGGCTTCAAGCAGGGCCGAAACGGCAATGCGCGGGGCGTCGGTGGGCGTGTAGGCGATGAACCAGGCGCGGTGGCGCGCCGCGAGGTATGCGGTGTTCTTGTTGTTGTCGTAGTCGTTGGTACGACGCGAGAAGCGCTCGGCCGTGCCGCTCTTGCCCGCGACGACCAGCGGGAAGCCGATGAACTGCTTCTGGCCCGTACCACCGGTGATCACCGCTTCCATGCCCTGGTTGATCACGTTCCAGTCGGAGGGCTTGTGGATGAGGCTCTGGCCCGCCGGGTTGGGCAAGGGATCCTTGGGATCCTTCACGCTCGCCTGCGTGGCCATCACCAGTCGCGGTGCATACGGCGTACCGCGCCCGGCAAGCGTGGCCGTCGCATGGGCGAGCTGCAGTGGCGTGACGGCCCAGTAGCCCTGGCCGATGCCGGCGATGATGGTCTCGCCCGGGAACCAGCCCGACTTGCTGCGCGTGGCCTTCCACTCGCGCGACGGCAGGATGCCTTCGGCTTCGCCCAGCAGGTCGATGCCGGTCTTGCTGCCGAAGCCAAGGCGGGACATCCAACCACTCAGGCGATCGATGCCCATGTCGATCGCGAGCTTGTAAAAGTAGGTATTGGTCGACAGCTGGATGGCGCGCACCATGTTGACCGTGCCATCGCCGCCGCGCTTGTCGTCGCGATAGCAGCGCGACTGGCCGGGAATGCAGAACTCGCCCGTCGAGAGCACGGTGTCTTCAGGGCGACGCAGGCCGTATTCGAGGCCGCCGAGCGCCAGGAAAGGTTTCACCGTGGAGCCCGGCGGATACACGCCGCGCAGCGCGCGGTTGTAAAGCGGGCGATCGACGGCTTCGGTCAGCGACTGGTAATCAGCGTGGCCGATGCCATTGACGAAGAGGTTCGGATCGAAGCTGGGCACGCTGACCATGGCCAGCACCTGGCCATTGCGCGGATCGATGGCCACGGCGGCACCGGGGCGACCGTCGAAGGCCTCCGTGGCGGCGCGCTGCACGCGCACATCGATGCTCAGGTAGACGTTCTTGCCGGGCACGGGAGGATGCGTTTCGAGCACACGCTGAGTGCGGCCGTCGGCATTGACCTCCACCAGTTCGTAGCCTGGCGTGCCGTGCAGCATGTCTTCGTACGAACGCTCCAGGCCGCTGCGGCCCACATGCGTGGTGCCTTTGTAGCGCACCGGATCGAGGCGATTGAGGTCGTCGGCGTCGATGCGGCCGACATAGCCGATCACGTGCGCGAACAGCGCGCCATACGGATAACGACGGGTGAGGTAAGGCACCACGTCCAGACCCGGGAATCGCCAGCGATTGACGGCGAAGCGGTCGATCTCGTCTTCGGTGAGGCGCAGCTTGAGCGGCACGCTCTCGAAGCGACGGCTTTGCTTGAGCTGCTTCTTGAAGGCATCGATGTCGTCCTCGCCGACCGGAATCACCGAGCCGATGCTGGCCAGCATGGCCTTCATGTCGGGGACCTGCTCGGGCACCACTTCAAGGCGGAACGCCGGCACGTTGTCGGCCAGCAGCACGCCGTTGCGATCGAAGATGAGGCCGCGAGCGGGCGGGATCGCGCGCGGTTTCACGCGATTGTTGTCCGAACGCGTCACGAACTCGTCGTTCCGCTGGACCTGCAGGTAGACGTAGCGGCTGACCATGACCGACAGGCCGATCAGGATCAGCACGAATCCCACGAGCGCGCGCACCCGAAACAGCGAGACTTCACTGCGGGCATCTTTGATCGAGCGGCGTTTGCGCATCATGGCGCGCTACTGGATGCGCAGGCGCATGCGCAGGTCGTCCATGAGCAGGAACAGGAACGGCCACAGTGCGGCACCAACGAACGGCGAGATCCACCAGCTGGCCGGCGGCAGCGGTTCACCGGCGAACGTGCGCACAATCAGCAGCAGGACCCGGTCGTTCAGCAGCAGGGCCAGCACGGCCAGGGTCAGCTGCCACATCGGGAAGAAGCGCAGCCGTGAGCGGAAACGCAGCGCGATGAAGACGATGGCGCACAGGCGAAGCGCCTGCTCACCCAGGACGACGCCATCGAGCAGGTCGGCAAACAAGCCGATGATGAAGGCGAGGCCCAGGCTGACGCGGTCGTTGGACTCCAGCGACCAGTACAGCAGGAACAGTGCCGGCCAGTACGGCTTGAACGGCTGCAGGACGCCCGGCAGCGGCACGAGCATGGACAGCAGCGCGAACAGCAACGTGCCGACGAACCAGAGGGAGGCGACGCGCTGCTTGTTCATGGGTGCGCCCCTGGGGTAGCCGGGGCGGACGCCGACGGGTTGGCTGAGGCAGGATTGGCTGAGGCGGAATGGGTCACGGGAGCAGTGCGCTGGGGGGCCAGCGCGGCACTTCCAGCGGCAGGCGATGCCGCGGCATCGGCGGGCGACGCCATATCCGCCGGCGGCCCGACGGGCGTGGCCGGCTCCGGCGGACCGGCCGGTTCGGGCTGGTCATGCAGCAGCAGCACGTACTCACTGCGATCCAGGTCGGCGGTGGGACGCGCATGCGCTTCCAGGAACATGCCCGACGGCGACTGCCCTACTTCGCGCACCTCACCCACGGGAAAACCTGGCGGGAAGCGACCACCCAGACCCGAAGTCAGCAGCTTGTCGCCGGCGCGAACATCCGCTGCCATGGGAACGTTGGGCAGACTGAGCATGCCGCCATCGCGCGAGCCAAACGCCACGGTGCGCAGGCCGGTGCGCTCGACGGTCACCGGTACGGCATGGTTCGGGTCGGTCACCAGCATGACGACGGAGGTGGTCGGAAGGACTTCGATCACCTGCCCCATCACCCCGTGCGCGTCGATCACGGCCTGGCCCTGGTGCACGCCTTCGCGGGCGCCGAGGTTGAGCATGAGACGATGCGGCGAGCCGCCCAGGTCAACGCCAATGACGCGAGCCAGCTGGACGTTCAGTTCGAGGCTGCGCTGGGTGGCGAGCAATTCCTTGAGACGCTCGTTCTGTTCGGCCACCGATGCCATGCGATTGAGCTTGGCATTGGCCAGCAGGAGGTCTTCGCGCAGGCGCTGGTTCTGCTCGGTAAGCATCTTGCGGTCGGCAAAGGCGACGCTGAGGGTGCGCATGCCGGCCGCCGGCAGCCCGGCAAGGCGGTAAATGGGCTCGACGACAACCGAAGTGGCGTAGCGGACACGCCACATCCAGCCATTGCGATGGTCAAGGACCATCAGCACCATGGCCAGCGCCAGATAAAACATGAGGCGCAGCGTGCCGGCGACGGTGCCGGCAAACAATGGCGAGGAATCCTCGCGCGCTAGCGCCATCGCCTAATCCCCCGAATGTGGCTTATTCAGCAGCGAAGAAATCGCTGCCGTGCTGGTCGATCAGCTCCAGCGCCTTGCCACCACCACGGGCCACGCAGGTCAGCGGCTCATCGGCCACCTGCACGTGCAGACCGGTTTCCTCGGAGATGAGACGGTCCAGGTCGCGCAGCAGCGCACCGCCACCGGTGAGTACGATGCCGCGCTCGGCGACGTCGGAGCACAGTTCCGGCGGGGTCTGTTCCAGCGCCGACTTCACCGCGGCCACGATGCCCGACAGGGGCTCATGGAGGGCTTCCAGCACTTCGTTGGAGTTGATGGTGAACATGCGCGGCACGCCTTCGGCCAGGTTACGGCCGGAGATTTCAATCTCGCGCACGTCCGTCTGCGGGAAGGCGCAGCCGATTTCCATCTTGATGCGCTCGGCGGTGGATTCGCCGATCAGCGTGCCGTGGTTGCGGCGAACATAATTGATGATGGCCTCGTCGAAACGGTCGCCGCCGACGCGGACGGACTGCGAGTAGACGATGCCGTTCAGCGAGATGACGGCCACTTCGGACGTACCGCCGCCGATATCCAGCACCATGGAACCGCGAGCCTCGTGCACCGGAATGCCGGCGCCGATCGCGGCGGCCATGGGCTCTTCGATGAGGAACACGTCACGGGCGCCGGCGCCTTCGGCCGATTCCTTGATGGCACGGCGCTCAACCTGGGTCGAACCGCAGGGGACGCAGACCAGCACGCGCGGGCTCGGGCGCAGGAGGCGCGAGCGGTGCACCTGCTTGATGAAGTGCTGCAACATCGCCTCGGTCATCGAGAAGTTGGCGATCACGCCGTCCTTCATCGGGCGCACGGTGGCGATATTACCCGGGGTACGACCCAGCATCTTCTTGGCATCGCTGCCAACGGCCGCGACAGCGCGGGGGCCGCCCGGGCCGCGATCCTGGCGGATGGCCACGACTGACGGTTCATTGAGGACAATGCCCTGCCCCCTCACGTAAATGAGGGTGTTCGCCGTGCCGAGATCGATGGAGATGTCGTTGGAGAAGATGCCGCGAAACTTCTTGAACATGGGCTCGCCGTGGGCCGCTTTGGCTAAAATTTGAACGCGCCAGTCTAAAGATGAAAGCCCTTTCACGCAAGGACATAGATGTTAAAAATGCCTTGCGAAACCGAGTCATATCGGCGTTTTTGGGGGCAGCGGCGTGGCGGGCCCGGGACAGGGTGTTCGCCCTCGTCGACGGTTCGAGGTAAGATTTCAGGGTTTGGCCGGGACATTGGGGACCGGCTTTTTTCCGCCCCTTTGCGGCCAGTTCAACTTTCGGGACCTTTACGCATCATGTCAGCCGTTATCTGCGGTTCGTTGGCTTACGACACCATCATGGTCTTCCAGGACCAGTTCAAGAATCACATCCTGCCGGATCAGATGCACATTCTGAACGTGTCATTCCTGGTGCCGCGCATGCGTCGCGAGTTCGGCGGCTGCGCCGGCAACATTGCCTACAACCTGAAGCTGCTCGGCGCCGATCCGGTGCCGGTGGCAGCCGTCGGCCAGGACTTCGGTCCGTACCGCACGCACATGGAACAGTGCGGCATCCGCCTGGACTATGTGCGCGTGTTCGATGAGCAGTTCACGCCGCAGTGCTTCATCACCACCGACCTGGACAACAACCAGATCACGGCGTTCCACCCGGGTGCGATGCTGAGCGCGCACGAAAACCACGTGCGTGACATCCCGGACATTTCGTTCGCGATCGTTGCACCGGACAGCCGCGATGCCATGCTGCAGCACGTGGATGAATTCCACACGCGCGGCGTGCCTTTCATCTTCGATCCGGGTCAGGCGATGCCGCTGTTCAATGGCGACGAGTTCCGCGCCATGATCGAGAAGGCCACGTACGTGATCGTTAACGACTACGAGTCGCAGCTGCTGCAGTCGCGCACGGGCTGGAGCGCCGAAGAAATCGCGGAGCGCGTGAAGGCGTACATCGTGACGCTTGGCCCGCGCGGTTCGCTGATCCACACCGATGGCACGACGCACGAAATTCCGCCGGCGCGCGAGCGCAAGGTGGTCGATCCGACGGGCTGCGGCGACGCTTACCGCGCAGGCCTGATCTTCGGCATCATGCGTGGCAAGGACTGGCCGACGGTCGGTCGCATGGCTTCGCTGATGGGCGCGCTGAAGGTTGAATACCCTGGCACCCAGAACCAGCATTTCGATTACGCGACGTTCTCGTCTGCCTTCAACGAGCAGTTTGGTTACTCGCTGGATTGATCGCGTTCGATCGCTTCAAAAGCAAAAGGGCCTCCTAATGGGAGGCCCTTTTTTTGTAGCCGTGTTCAGACGTCTGGACGTCTGACTCCCGGAGCGATTGTCTGGTCGAAGTGATGCATGTTCGCCTGTGGTCCCATCCATACGAACGCGACCATGGTCTGCCATCGATGAATGCTTCGAGAGACCACCACAGCCGTCTCGTAGAACTGCGACTCCCAGATGCAGCTGCCCTTGACGTACTGTGGGGGGAGAGGACCCAGCACCGTCGAGAAGTACGCGCACGTGGACGCGTACTCGCCGGCCGGTCGCTTGAAGGTGATGTTGAAGACGATGCCGTGGGACGCAACGATTTCGGCCCAGGCTGCGCGTTGTCCGTAACCCACCAGTGCGTGAATCGTCTGGTACTGGTCATACGACGGCACGTACTGGGTGAATCCGTCTTTCAAGATTGCGCGCGGAACGGGGGCACCCATCTTCAGCGAACCAAGGTTGAGGCCTTGTGCATGACCGGCGGCACTCATGGCGCAGATCACGAGAATCATCGCGGCACGGAAGCCGCGCGTTACGGAATGTTGCTTTGACACGCCGGCACCATGCGTCGTTTCGACAGGGCACCCGAACTTCATGACTTACCCATGACGGCGTAGGTCATCCATTGAGCGGCAGCCCCCAGATAGAACAGCAGCGCGAATCCCAGCAGCCAGAGCAGTCCCCGCAACTTACGTGTGCGGAAGAGGTAGTAAGGCAAATACACGAACCAGAAGATGAAGATCACGGCGCCGGATTCGTGCGCCTTGGCTTTCGGCTGTGACTTCGCGTCGGCGAGTATCCACATCACCGTGATGGTGACGAAGACCAGGCCCCAGAGGGTCCAGAAAGCCGCTCCAGGTGGATGGCCTTGCGCAAAGGCCCACGCAGAACCGCTGGCGACGATGATGGATGTTGCGATCAAAATTCCGAGCAGCGGCGTGGCCGCGATGCCCTTGTGAGTAACGTGCACGGAACGCCCTCCCCCGGGGCCGAGTTCACATCATGTGTCGCGGGCCGAAAGGACGACAAGACGACATCGTCAGATGAGCCAATGAGTTGTTGTCATTCGGCGACCCGGTAACCCAGGGTCGCTTCGACGGCACGGTGCCAACCGCGGCATAGGCGGTCCCGTTCTTCCGGCTCCATCACGGGATCGAATCGTCGCTCAGGCTGATGCAGCTGAGCCAATTCATCGCGATCGCGCCAGAAACCGACAGCCAGCCCGGCAAGATATGCGGCACCAAGCGCCGTCGTTTCGGCAACGCGCGGTCGCAACAGGGGCACGTTGAGGATGTCGCACTGAAACTGGGCGATGAAGTCGTTGGCGATGGCGCCGCCGTCGGCCCGCAGCTCGGCCAGTGCGATGCCTGCATCGGCTTCCATGGCCTTGAATACGTCGCGTGTTTGATAGGCCATCGACTCGAGCGCGGCACGAACAAGATGCTCCTTCTCCGTGCCGCGCGTGAGGCCGAACATGGCACCTCTTACATCGCTGCGCCAATAGGGTGCGCCGAGGCCGACGAACGCCGGAACCACATAGACGCCATCCGTGGAGGCCACCGCTTCGGCGAGCATCCGGGATTCTTCGGCGCTGGCCAGCATGCGCAATCCGTCGCGAAGCCATTGCACGACGGCGCCCGCGACGAAGATGCTGCCTTCCAGGGCGTACTCCACCTCACCACCAAGTTGCCAGGCGATCGTGGTCAGCAGCCCGTGATGCGAAGGGACGGGCCTGGCTCCCGTGTGCATCAGCATGAAGCAGCCGGTCCCGTAGGTATTCTTCGCCATGCCGGGCTTGAAGCATGCCTGGCCGAACAGGGCTGCCTGCTGATCACCTGCCGCACCTGCGATGGGTATGGCCTGGCCGAAGAAGTTCGCGGGATCGGTATGCGCATAGATCTCGCTGCAGCTGCGCACTTCGGGGAGCATAGCTTGTGGAATGTCGAGCATCGCGAGCAGTTCGTCATCCCACCGTCGTGCATGGATGTCGTAGAGGAGCGTACGCGCGGCATTGCTCGCATCGGTGACATGGGCCTCACCGCCACTGAGGTTCCAGATAAGCCAGGTCTCGATCGTACCGAAGAGCAGCTCGCCACGCTCTGCACGTGCTTGTGCACCATCGACATGATCGAGGATCCAGCGCAGCTTGGTCGCGGAAAAATAGGCATCGATGAGGAGGCCGGTCTTCTTGCGCACGAGCTCACCGAATCCCTCGCCCTGGAGCCGCTCGCAAATGGAGAGGCTTTGACGGGATTGCCAGACGATGGCGTTGTAGATCGGTTGTCCCGTCAAGCGATCCCACACCACGGTGGTTTCGCGTTGATTCGTGATGCCGATCGCGGCCACATCGCGGATGTCGACTTGCGCCGTCGTGAGTACTTCCGTGACAGAGACGAGAATGCTGGTCAGGATGTCGCGCGGATGATGTTCCACCCAGCCAGGCTGGGGGAAATGCTGTGGGAATTCGCGCTGGGCCATGCCCTTGAGCGCGCCATGCCGATCAAAGAGCAACGCACGGGAACTGGTCGTGCCTTGATCGAGGGCGAGGATGTAGCGCTTATCCAAGGAGAGTTCGCCAGTCAGCGTGGTGTCGATCGGAAGACTAGCAAAGTTGTGCCCGCGTCCTGGGTAGAGATTGCCCATGAGGCAAGCTGGGTGCTTCGAACAGGCTTCGACTTTCCGCTCACCTGCCGCTTGAAACGAAAACGCCTTCCAGGAGGAAGGCGTTCGGAGGTGTACTTGATGTCTGCACGCCCCTTCTGCAGATGTCGCCCATGTGCTTCGGGATAAGTGCCGTGCTTTACCCGCGCGGTACCTGAGCATTGCACACGATTCGCATCTTCCACGCAGGTATGGCGAGCTTTTCGGCCTGCTCTTTCGCTGTTCTTCGCGCTTGGTTCGTGCGCTTGGCCGCGTTCGCGTTCTGATTTTCAGGCAAAGAAAAACGCCTTCCCTGGAGGGAAGGCGTTTTAGGATAAAGCCCCTGGCGATGACCTACTCTTGCATAGCAAGCTACACTACCATCGGCGCGGCTGCGTTTCACTTCCGAGTTCGGGATGGGATCGGGTGGTACC